>NZ_CP172951.1:0-215000 GCF_050546175.1 Enterococcus sp. AZ119
ATGCCCGACGTGGAAAGTTTTTGGCATAGCCTTGAAGAAGCCTATCAAGCGATTTTGTCGGCGCCAAGTTTTGATGCTTGGATTAAAACCACACGCCCTTTGAAATTAGACAACAATCAATTGTGGCTAGAAGTCCCTTCTGCAGTTCATCGTGATTACTGGGAAAAAAATCTTTCGGCAAAAATTGTCGAAACTGGATTTAAATTGACCGGTGCAGAAGTGATGCCCCATTTTGTTGTTGCCGATGAAAAAGACGCAGCACTGGCACAAGAACTCGAAGAACCTGCCGAAGAAGAAGTTGTTTTTAGTGAACAAAGTAAAAAAGCGATGCTTAATCCTAAATACACTTTCGACACCTTCGTTATTGGTAAAGGAAACCAAATGGCTCATGCTGCAGCGCTTGTTGTTGCCGAGGATCCAGGTTCGATTTACAATCCCCTTTTCTTCTATGGTGGTGTAGGGTTAGGGAAAACCCATTTGATGCATGCTATTGGTCATCAAATGTTAGTGAATCAACCAGATGCCAAAGTCAAATATGTTAGTAGCGAAACGTTTACGAATGAATTTATCAACTCAATTCAAACAAAGACATCCGAACAATTTCGGAAAGAATATCGCAATGTTGACTTATTATTAGTCGATGATATTCAATTTTTGGCGGAAAAAGAAGCAACATTGGAAGAATTTTTCCATACCTTCAACGATCTTTACAATGAAAATAAACAAATTGTTTTAACAAGTGATCGCCCGCCGAATGATATTCCAAAATTACCTGAACGATTAGTTTCTCGCTTTGCTTGGGGTTTGTCTGTCGATATCACCCCGCCTGATTTAGAAACACGGATTGCAATTTTGCGCAAAAAAGCAGATGCCGAGCGTTTAGAAATTCCGGATGATACACTAAGTTATATCGCTGGTCAAATTGATTCCAACATCCGTGAATTAGAGGGTGCTTTGGTCCGCGTTCAAGCCTTTGCAACTATTAATGGAGAAGATATTACCACTAGTTTAGCGGCGGACGCCTTGAAATCTCTAAAATCAGTTGGTAGTAAAAATCAATTGTCCATCTTACAAATTCAAGAAGAAGTATCCAAATATTATCATGTGCCTCTTAAAGATTTAAAAGGGAAAAAACGGGTGAAAACAATTGTGGTTCCTCGTCAAATCTCAATGTATCTTGCTAGAGAAATGACCGACAATTCCTTGCCAAAAATTGGTGCCGAATTTGGCGGCAAAGATCATACAACGGTGATTCATGCGCACGAAAAGATTCAGCAATTATTGGAAAAAGATCCAGCGATTCAAAAAGAAGTCAGTGAAATTAAAAATTTATTGAACTCTTAGGATGTGGAAAACTAAACAAAAAAGAACAAAGTTATCCACAACTTATGCACAAGTGGATAACTTAGTAAAATCAATGCTCTTTTGACTTTTCCACAGAATCAACATGCCCTATTACTTTTATTATTTATTTATATATAATATACAAAACAGTGGCGTACAAAATTAGAACGTATTGAAAATACTTAAAAAGGAGTTTACATTATGAAATTAACGGTCAAACGAAGTGTCTTTTTACAAGAATTACAAACTGTTCAACGAGCAATTTCTTCTAAAACAACGATTCCAATCTTAACAGGTGTTAAAATTGTGTTATCAGAAGATGGCTTATCACTTACTGGGAGTAACGCGGATATTTCAATTGAAAGTTTTTTAAGTAAAGACGATGAAAAAGCTCAAATGACCATTGAACACACAGGTAGCATCGTTTTACAATCTCGTTTCTTTGGCGAAATTATTCGTAAATTACCAGAAGATATGTTCACAATGGAAGTTCTAGATAACAATCAAGTTGCAATTACTTCAGGAAAAGCTGATTTTACGGTTAATGGATTAGATGCGGATAATTATCCGCACTTACCAGTAATTGATACTCAAAACCAAATGAAATTACCTGTTCATTTATTGACAAAAATTATTAGTGAAACAGGTTTTGCTGTATCGATGCACGAAAGTCGTCCAATTTTAACTGGGGTTCACTTTATTTTAGAAAATCAAAAATTACTTGCCGTTGCGACAGATTCACATCGTTTAAGTCAACGTGTGATCCCGACAGAACAAGCAGTAGAAGACTTTAACATTGTAATTCCAGGAAAAAGTTTAACTGAACTTTCTCGTTCATTAACCAATGAAGAAGAAATGGTTGAAATCAGCATTATGGAAAACCAAGTGCTATTTAAAACAGAAACAATGTACTTCTATTCTCGTTTGTTAGAAGGAAATTATCCTGATACCAACCGTTTAATTCCAACTAGCCATAACACGCAAATTGAATTTTATGTACCAGAATTGCTTTCAGCAATCGAACGTGCCTCTTTACTTTCTCATGAAGGACGTAACAATATTGTTCGCCTTTCAATTTCACCAGATTCTGTTGTTTTATATGGAAATTCACCTGAAATTGGAAAAGTCGAAGAAGCGTTAAACTATGAAAATGTTTCTGGTGAAGCGTTGGATATTTCTTTCAACCCAGATTATATGAAAGATGCGTTGCGAGCGTTTGGCGATATGAATATTACCGTGAAATTCCTTTCTCCAATTCGTCCGTTTACATTGGAGCCAACCGAAACAGAACTAGATTTCATTCAACTAATTACACCGGTTCGTACAAATTAATCATGTTTAAAAAAGACCTTCGGAAAATCAATATGATCGCCGAAGGTTCTTTTTTGTCGTCTGTTTAAAGCCGATAAACGCTGCTAGATAAGCTTTTTATAACTAGAATAGCTTTTACGCTAATATGATTGTGAATGTTTGAACTATCGTTTGACGAATAAATTCTGCCTTTTTTTCGTGGATAAAGAAAAAAGCCCTTTAATTTTTCGTTTAAGGGCTGTTCATTTTTTTATGAATATTTCCTAGTGAAAGAAGTTTACGTTGCTTAAAACGACGCTCAGACCTCTACAAGCTACTTTTCTTCATTGCGCGCCCTCTTCGTTTGTCTTTGAGTTACCCCTAATTGTTTTTTAGTTAAACGCTACTCGTCATTTCTGCCAAATCAGGCCCCTTTTTTCTCAAGAAAATATCAATTTCCGTTTTAAAATGCTTTTTAAGAGTTTTTTTATCCTAATAATATTTTCGGTCATTTAGAATTAAAATTGCTTAGAATGAAAATTAGACAGATAAATTTGTTTTCTCTTATGAAAAAGGGTATAATATATATGAGAACGTATTAGAAAAAAGAGGGATGCACATTGAAAAAAACGTTTGTTTTAGCAACTGAGTATATAACGCTTGGTCAGTTTCTTAAAGAAATCAACGTCATTGGTAGTGGCGGCCAAGCCAAATGGTATTTGGCAGATAATAGCGTGTTTGTTGATGGCGAGTTGGAAAATCGTCGCGGACGGAAACTTTATGCGGGCATGATGATTGAGATACCTGAAGAAGGTACTTTTTTTATGGTGAAAAACGGAAACGAGTCCGACGATGCGGCTGAATGAGCTGACACTTCAGCATTATCGTAATTATGAAACAGTCAGCTTAGATTTTCCAAAAACGTTAAATCTTTTTTTAGGCGAAAACGCCCAAGGAAAAACCAACTTGTTAGAAAGCATTTATGTTCTAGCAATGACACGAAGTCATCGAACCAGCAATGAAAAAGAATTAATTGGCTGGGAACAAGCAGCAGCTAAAATTAGCGGTGTGGTTGAAAAAAAGACAGGCACCGTGCCGTTGGAAATTTTAATTTCCAACAAAGGACGTAAAACCAAGGTTAACCACATTGAGCAAAAAAGGCTCAGTGCGTACATTGGGCAACTGAATGTTATTTTATTTGCCCCAGAAGATTTATCTTTGGTGAAAGGCTCACCTCAAGTCCGCCGGAAATTTATTGACATGGAACTCGGACAAGTGAGTCCTATTTATCTTTATGATCTTGTCCAATATCAGTCTGTTTTAAAGCAACGGAACCAATACCTAAAACAACTAGCTGAAAAGAAACAAACAGATACTGTTTATCTGGATATTTTGACAGAGCAGCTAGCTGAATTTGGCGGGAAAGTTCTATACGCTCGGTTAGGTTTTCTTAAAAAATTAGAACACTGGGCAAACTTACTCCATCAAAAAATTAGTCATGGACGCGAAACGCTCACCATTGACTACGCATCAAGCATCCCAATTGACAACACGGATCTTTCCTTAGAAGCACTTCAAAATCAATTGCTCCAACAATTAATGAACAATCGTAAGCGTGAATTGTTTAAAGCGAATACTTTTTTAGGCCCTCATCGTGACGATTTGCTATTTATTGTCAATGGTCAAAATGTTCAAACGTATGGCTCACAAGGTCAACAGCGAACGACAGCTTTAAGTATTAAATTGGCAGAGATTGATTTGATGCATTCAGAAACAGGAGAATATCCTGTGTTATTACTAGATGATGTCATGAGTGAATTAGATAATGAACGTCAAATTCACTTGTTAGAAACGATTGAAGGCAAAGTTCAAACGTTCTTAACGACAACTAGTTTAGATCACATAAAAGACAAGCTAACAGTTGAACCAGATATTTTTTATGTTCAACAAGGCAAGATAGAAAGGAATTCAGCGACATGACAGAAGAAGAAAAAAACATGAGAGAACGTGCGCAAGAATATGACGCTAGTCAGATTCAAGTTTTGGAGGGCTTAGAAGCTGTCCGGAAACGTCCTGGTATGTACATAGGTTCTACTAGTGGCGAAGGGTTACACCACTTAGTATGGGAAATCGTTGACAACTCTATCGACGAAGCCTTAGCAGGATTTGCTAAATCAATTCAAGTAATTATCGAACCAGACGATAGTATTACTGTTATCGATGATGGTCGTGGAATTCCAGTCGGGATTCAAGCCAAAACAGGTCGCCCAGCTGTGGAAACAGTGTTTACAGTGCTACATGCCGGCGGGAAATTTGGCGGTGGCGGCTATAAAGTATCAGGTGGCTTGCACGGTGTTGGTTCCTCTGTTGTTAATGCTTTATCGACCAGTTTAGATGTTCGTGTTTATAAAGATGGCAAAGTGTACTACCAAGAATATCGTCGTGGTGCGGTTGTTGATGACCTAAAAGTTATCGAAGAAACGGATCGTCACGGAACCACTGTTCACTTTATTCCAGATCCTGAAATTTTTACAGAAACAACCGTTTATGATTTTGATAAATTAGCAACACGGGTTCGTGAATTAGCCTTTTTAAATCGAGGCTTACACATTTCAATTGAAGACCGTCGTGAAGGACAAGAAGATAAAAAAGAGTATCACTATGAAGGCGGGATTAAGAGTTATGTTGAGCATTTAAATGCCAATAAAGACGTTATTTTCCCAGAGCCAATCTTCATTGAAGGAGAGCAACAAGATATTACAGTGGAAGTGTCAATGCAGTATACAGATGGCTACCACTCAAATATTTTAAGTTTTGCCAACAATATTCATACTTATGAAGGCGGAACGCATGAATCTGGTTTTAAAACTTCTTTAACACGTGTGATTAATGACTATGCACGTAAACAAAAATTGATGAAAGAAAACGATGAAAAATTAACTGGGGAAGATGTTCGTGAAGGTTTAACCGCAGTGGTTTCCATCAAACATCCAGATCCTCAATTTGAAGGACAAACGAAAACGAAATTAGGGAACTCAGAAGTACGGACCGTTACGGATCGTTTGTTCTCAGAATACTTTACAAAATTCTTGATGGAAAATCCAACAGTCGGCAAACAAATTGTCGAAAAAGGTATGTTGGCCTCAAAAGCTCGTTTAGCCGCTAAAAGAGCCCGTGAAGTCACCCGTCGTAAAGGCGCTTTAGAAATTAGCAACTTGCCAGGGAAGCTGGCTGATTGCTCAAGTAAAGATCCGGAAAAATGCGAATTATTTATCGTCGAAGGAGACTCGGCCGGCGGTTCAGCAAAACAAGGACGTAGCCGTGAATTCCAAGCCATTTTACCAATTCGTGGGAAAATCTTGAATGTTGAGAAAGCCAGCATGGATAAAATTTTAGCCAATGAAGAAATTCGGTCATTATTTACAGCTATGGGAACAGGCTTTGGCGAAGATTTCGATGTTTCTAAAGCACGTTATCACAAACTAGTGATTATGACCGATGCCGATGTCGATGGTGCGCATATTCGAACGTTGTTATTAACCTTGTTCTATCGCTTCATGCGGCCAATTGTTGAAGCTGGTTATGTGTATATTGCTCAACCACCACTATATGGTGTGAAACAAGGGAAAAATATCACCTACGTTCAACCGGGCAAACATGCTGAAGAGGAACTAGCAAAAGTGTTAGAAGAATTACCTGCTTCACCAAAACCAAGTGTTCAACGTTACAAAGGTTTGGGTGAAATGGATGATCACCAACTTTGGGAAACAACAATGGACCCAGAAAAACGATTAATGGCGCGAGTGAGTGTCGATGATGCCATTGAAGCTGACCAAATTTTTGAAATGCTAATGGGCGATCGTGTGGAACCACGTCGTGCGTTTATCGAAGAAAATGCCCATTACGTGAAAAACTTGGATATTTAATGTGTCGCAACGTTGTAAGAGACGCTAGAACATATATTTAGAGGGGAAAAAATTCATGAGTGAAGAAATTAAAGAAAACATTCAAGACGTCAATCTGACCAGCGAAATGAAAGAATCTTTCATTGACTACGCAATGAGTGTTATCGTAGCCCGCGCGTTACCTGACGTTCGTGACGGTTTAAAACCTGTTCATCGCCGAATCTTATATGGAATGAACGAATTAGGGGTAACCCCTGATAAACCACACAAAAAATCAGCCCGGATTGTTGGGGATGTTATGGGTAAATATCACCCCCATGGGGACAGTGCGATTTACGAATCAATGGTGCGGATGGCACAACCTTTTAGTTATCGGGCTATGTTAGTTGACGGCCACGGAAACTTCGGTTCTGTCGATGGTGACGGCGCTGCCGCTATGCGTTATACCGAAGCACGTATGAGTAAAATTGCTTTAGAAATGCTACGAGATATTAACAAAAATACAGTCGATTTCCAAGGAAACTATGATGATTCAGAACAAGAACCAGTAGTTTTACCTGCTCGTTTTCCAAACTTACTAGTTAACGGAACAACGGGGATTGCGGTGGGGATGGCAACAAATATTCCACCACACAATTTAAGTGAAGTGATTGATGCAACAAGTTTATTGATGGACAATCCTGATGTAACGACGAATGAATTGATGGAAGTGTTACCTGGACCAGATTTTCCAACAGGCGGTTTAGTGATGGGGAAATCAGGGATTCGCCGAGCATATGAAACAGGGAAAGGTTCGATTACTGTTCGTGCAAAAGTTGAATTGACTGAAATGCCGAATGGAAAAGAACGTATTTTAGTAACTGAATTGCCTTATATGGTGAATAAAGCCAAATTAATCGAACGAATTTCTGAATTACACAGAGATAAACGAATTGAAGGAATTACTGATTTGCGGGATGAATCTTCTCGTGAAGGCATGCGGATCGTCATCGATGTTCGTCGGGATGTGAGTGCCTCTGTTGTGTTAAACAACTTGTACAAAATGACTGCCTTACAAACATCTTTTGGTTTTAACATGTTAGCCATCGAAAAAGGCGTACCGAAAATTTTAAGCTTGAAACGTATTTTAGAAAACTACGTCGAACACCAAAAAGAAGTCATTACTCGCCGGACGATTTTTGACAAAAACAAAGCAGAAGCACGGGCGCATATTTTAGAAGGTCTACGAATTGCCTTAGATCATATCGATGAAATCATTGCCATTATCCGTGGGTCACAATCAGATGACGAAGCAAAAGCAACGTTAATTGAACGCTTTGAATTTTCAGATCGTCAAGCGCAAGCGATTTTAGATATGCGTTTACGCCGTTTAACAGGCTTAGAACGCGACAAAATTGAAAATGAATATCAAGAGCTATTGAAATTCATTGCGGACTTAGAGGACATTTTAGCCCGCCCAGAACGTGTCATTGAAATCATTAAAACAGAGTTAAATGACGTTCGCACAAAATTTGGTGATGCACGACGCACAGAATTATTAGTAGGTGAAGTCCTAAGTCTTGAAGATGAAGATTTAATCGAAGAAGAAGAAGTCGTGATTACGTTAACCAATAACGGCTACATTAAGCGGATGGCAAACTCCGAATTCCGGGCGCAACGCCGCGGCGGACGTGGTGTCCAAGGGATGGGCGTTCACGATGATGATTTCGTGAAAAACCTAGTTTCTTGTTCAACACACGACACGTTATTATTCTTTACGAACACTGGGAAAGTTTACCGAGCAAAAGGTTACGAAATCCCTGAATACGGTAGAACAGCAAAAGGAATTCCAGTAATTAACTTACTGGGAATTGATTCTGCAGAAAAAATTCAAGCGATTATTTCTGTTGAGGGCAAAGCGGAAGCAGGTAAATACTTGTTCTTCACAACCTTAAAAGGAACTGTCAAACGGACAGCCGTAACAGCCTTTTCTAATATCCGTAGTAATGGATTAATCGCCATTAGCTTAAAAGAAGATGATGAGTTAGTTAACGTAGTAACGACTAATGGCAATCAGAAGATGATTATCGGAACACATGCAGGATACTCTGTCACATTTGATGAAAATACTGTACGTGATATGGGCCGGACAGCATCAGGCGTTCGGGGAATCCGTCTCCGCGAAAATGATTATGTGGTCGGCGCAGCGATTCTGGATGAAAATAAAGAAGTCCTAGTCATTACTGAAAATGGTTATGGTAAGCGTACAAAAGCTTCTGAATATCCAGTTAAAGGACGTGGCGGTAAAGGGATTAAGACAGCAAATATCACTGAGAAAAATGGTCCATTAGCTGGTTTAACCACGGTCAATGGGAATGAAGATATCTTATTGATTACGAACAAAGGCGTCATTATCCGCTTTAACGTTGATTCTGTTTCTCAAACAGGACGCGCAACATTAGGGGTTCGTTTAATGAGAATGGAAGATGGTGCCAAAGTGGTAACAATGGCCGTTGTAGAACCAGAAGAAGTGGAAGAAGAAATCGTTGAAGTTGTAGAAACAACAGAAAACGAAACAACATCAGAAACAGAAGAATAACATAAAAAAGTTTCGCCAGTTGGCGAAACTTTTTTATTGGGGCTTTTCAAAACTATTTCTTGCTTTTGTCCATCAATTAGCATATAATTAGAGATTGTGAACTACCTTTTTAGGTATGTTCTCCTTGCTCTTAGCCAACTAAGAGCCTTGAAGTCCATAGGGAGGTGAAAATCAATGAGTCAAGATACGAAGTACGAAATCATGTACATTATTCGTCCGAACATTGATGAAGAAGCAAAAACTGCTTTAGTAGAACGTTTCGACACAATCTTAAAAGATAACGGAGCAGAAGTTATCGAATCTAAAGATTGGGAAAAACGCCGCTTAGCATATGAAATGAACGGATTCCGTGAAGGCATCTATCATATCGTTAATGTTACTTCTCCATCAACAGCTGGCGCAATCAACGAGTTTGATCGTTTAGCAAAAATCAATGACGATATTATCCGTCATATGATCGTGAAGGTAGAAGCATAATTTGTTTCACATGAAACATTTATTGACGAAAGGAGATGTTTTGAATGATTAATAACGTTGTATTAGTCGGAAGATTGACAAAAGATCCTGACTTACGTTACACCGCTAGTGGTTCAGCTGTTGCGACCTTTACACTTGCTGTAAACCGTAACTTTACGAATCAAAATGGTGACCGTGAAGCAGACTTTATCAACTGTGTGATTTGGCGTAAACCCGCAGAAACAATGGCTAATTATGCCCGTAAAGGTACATTATTAGGTGTTGTCGGAAGAATTCAAACTCGTAACTACGAGAACCAACAAGGTCAACGTGTCTACGTAACTGAAGTGGTTTGTGAAAACTTCCAATTGTTAGAATCTCGTTCTGCTTCAGAACAAAGAGGAACTGGCGGCGGTAGCTTTAATAACAACGAAAATGGTTATCAATCACAAAATCGTAGCTTTGGTAATAACAATGCCGGTTCTGGATTTAATAACAACAACAATAGTTTCAATCCATCATCTTCTCAGTCGCAAAACAATAACGGTATGCCTGATTTCGATAAAGATTCTGATCCATTTGGTGGCTCAGGTTCATCTATCGACATTTCAGATGATGATTTACCATTCTAAACGAATTTGATAGGAGGGAACAAGAATGGCACAACAAAGAAGAGGCGGACGTAAACGTCGGAAAGTCGACTATATCGCAGCAAACCACATCGAATACATCGACTATAAAGATACTGAATTGTTAAAACGATTCATTTCAGAACGTGGCAAAATTTTACCACGTCGTGTTACAGGTACTGGCGCTAAAAACCAACGTAAATTAACGATTGCTATTAAACGCGCACGTATCATGGGATTATTACCATTCGTTAGTGACGAACAATAATTTTATGACAATTTCCAGAACCAAAGAGCTTGCTCTTTGGTTCTTTTTTATCTTGACTAGTGTTTCACGTGAAACATAACAAGGTTCGCAGAATGAAGTGTTTTGTGATAAAATAAGGGATGAAATAACTAGTGAATCACCAGAGCAATATGCTCGTTGGAACAAGTCGCCTCAAAGGTCTGCAGAAAGATTGGAGGCAAAAAAATGCAAAAGAAGAGAATTCAAAAAAACGGTTTCTTAATTGTTGTGGGTCTTCTCTTAGTAGAATTTCTCCTCTATTTCTTACTAACAAATAAATGGCTGCTATTGGCGGTAATTATCGCATTAGATATCTTTCTCTTAGTGGTTATTCGGCTGTTGATTAGAGATGTAGAAATTACAAACGTAGAAAAGATTCAAGAAGCAAGTTCCATTGCTGAACAATCGTTGGATTATGTTGTAAATGAAGTACCTGTGGGAATTATTACGTATAACGGGGAAACACGCGCGGTAGAATGGCTTAATCCTTATGCTGCTTCTATTTTTAATAAAGACAATCAGCTAACGTTAACCGCTAGCCAAGTTACGTCTTATTTAGAATTAGCAGAACGAAACCAAGATATTTTTACGATTGACGAAAATACCTATCGCTTTAGCGTCAATAAAGAACAACATACAATTACTTTTGAAGATATCACTAAAGAAAGTAATTTGTATCAAGAAAAAGTCGAAATGCAAACGGCTATTGGCATTGTGTCTGTCGATAATTATGATGATGTCACCGATACAATGGACGAGAAAGAAATTTCTTATTTGAATAGTTTCATTACGACGATGGTTTCTGATTGGATGGACCAATACAAAGTTTTTTATAAGCGAATCAACGCAGAACGTTATTTTTTCATTGCCCAATGGGAAGATATTCAAAAAATGATGGACGAAAAATTTTCTATTTTGGATACGATCCGTAAGGAATCAGCTAACCATGAAGTAGCCATTACGTTAAGCATGGGGATTGCTTATGGGGGGCCAACCTTAGATCAAACCGGGACCACGGCTCAAACAAACCTAGATACAGCTTTAGTACGTGGCGGCGATCAAGTGGTTGTAAAAGAAGCCAAAGATGAAGCGAAGCCGTTATTTTTTGGTGGAAAAACGGCAGTAACGACGAAACGTTCCCAAGTACGTTCTCGCGCAATGAGCATGGCAATTAAGGGAATTATTGCGGAATCTGCTGACATCTATATTATGGGCCATCGTTATCCAGATATGGATGCGTTAGGTTCAGCATTTGGTGTTGCTCGTTTAGCCTCGTTTAATAATCGAAAAGCGTGGATTGTTTTAGATGAAAATGAAATCATTCCCGATGTCAAAAGAGTGTTAGAGGCGATTAAAGAGTACCCAGAATTAGAAGAGCGCATTATTAGTCCTAAAGAGGCCATGAAGCGCAAGAAAGAAAGTAGCTTATTAGTTATGGTAGATTACCATAAACCGTCTCTATCGATCTCACAAGAGCTCTATGAGCGTTTTGATAAAGTAGTAATCATTGATCACCATCGACGAGGAGACGAATTTCCAGCAAAACCCTTGCTTTCTTATATTGAATCTTCTGCCTCTTCTGCTTCAGAATTAGTCACAGAATTGATCGAATACCAAAGTAATAGCGCAAATAAACTGCAGGCCTTTGAAGCAACCATGATGTTGGCGGGAATTGTGGTTGATACGAAAAGTTTCAATACACGAACGACGGCGCGAACATTTGATGTGGCTAGTTATTTACGAACTTGTGGAGCAGACTCATCTTTAGTACAATATCTATTAAGTTCTGATCTTACAAGCTATCTGGAAATGAACAACTTAATCTCTAAAAGCGAATATGTCACAAAAGATACCGTCGTTGTTGCAGGGAGTGAAGACAAAGAATATGATAGTGTCACAGCTGCCAAAACAGCGGACACATTACTTTCTATGGCAGGGATTAATGCAGCATTTGTCATTACCAAGCGGACGGATCAACAGATTGGCATTAGTGCTCGGAGTAATGGTTCAATTAATGTCCAAATTATTATGGAAAATTTAGGTGGTGGCGGTCACTTTACTAATGCGGCAGTACAATTATCAAACGTAACAGTAGCAGAAGTAAAAGAGCAACTACTTGATGTAATTCGTCAAAATATTAATGAAATGTATGAACAGGAGTGAAGAAAATGAAAGTCATTTTTTTACAAGACGTTAAAGGAAAAGGAAAAAAAGGGGACGTAAAAGAAGTGCCAACTGGTTACGCCCAAAACTTTTTAATTAAAAATGGTTATGCGAAAGAAGCCAATAAAGGGAGCATGAGTGCGTTAGCGGGTCAAAAGAAAGCCCAAGAAAAACATGAAGCAGAAGTTTTAGCACAAGCAAAAGAAATGCAAGCCTTTTTAGAAGATGAAAAGACTGTTGTAGAGATCAAGGCAAAAGCTGGAGAAGACAGCCGTTTATTTGGCTCAATTCCTTCAAAACAAATTGCAGAAGCCTTAAACAAACAATACAATGTAAAATTGGATAAACGCAAAATCGAATTAGCCAACCCAATTCGTTCTCTAGGTTACACTAACGTACCAGTCAAACTACATCATGAAGTTACAGCGAAAATTAAGGTTCATGTCGTAGCGGAATAATACAATCGATAAAAAAGAAGCCGATTTCTCCGGCTTCTTTTTTATACCAAATAAATTACTCGAATTATTTTTATAATATTTAAAAATCAAATATACAACACTTTAAATTAACGAAAGTGTTATATTTTTATTAGTTGTATATTTTTTAAAATTGAAAAGTGAACTAAAAATAGAGAAATCAGCAGAGAAAAAATGTACTTTTTTTAATGAAATTGTGTTAAAATGGATAGACTAAATGAACCAGAAAGTAAGACATCGTGGGAGAGAACAAAATGAATGAATTATTGCAAGATAGGGTACCGCCACAAAATATTGAAGCGGAACAAGCCGTTTTAGGTTCTATTTTCTTAGATGCAGATGTGCTAATAGAAGCGATGGAATATGTGGAACCTAAAGATTTCTATCGTCGTAGTCATCAGTTGATTTTCCAAACGATGATGACCTTAAGCGACCGAAATGAAGCGATTGATGTGGTAACAATCAAAGATCGCCTAGAACAAGAGAATTTGTTAGAAGATGTTGGTGGACTAAGTTATCTGTCAGATTTAGCTTTAGCTGTGCCGACAGCTGCCAATGTCATTTATTATGCAAAAATTGTTGAACAAAAATCGTTGCTGCGCAACTTAATCCAAACCGCTACAGAGATTGTAACTAAAGGCTTTGAGCAAGGTGAAGATGTTGAATCTATTTTGGATGATGCAGAACGAAGCATTTTAGAAGTCTCTGAAAAGCGGAATCGCAGTGGCTTTTTATCAATTTCAGATGTTCTAAATACAACTATTGCGAATATTGACCAATTATACCAAAATGATGAAGAGATTACTGGTTTACCTACAGGCTATCAAGCATTGGATAAAATGACTGCTGGCTTGCAAGCGGAAGAGCTAATTATTTTAGCGGCCCGTCCAGCGGTAGGGAAAACCGCTTTTGCATTAAATATTGCCCAAAATGTCGGCACCAAAACAGATAAAGCTGTCGCTATTTTTAGTTTAGAAATGGGGGCAGAATCATTAGTGAACCGGATGCTTTGTGCAGAAGGATCCATTGAGGCCAGCCATTTAAGAACAGGGCAATTATCTGAAGAAGAATGGCAAAACTTAATTATTGCGATGGGTAGTTTGTCCCGTGCGAATATCTATATTGATGACACACCAGGGATTAAAATTACCGAAATTCGTGCGAAATGTCGTAAATTAGCACAAGAAAAAGGCAACCTAGGTCTAATTTTGATCGACTACCTACAATTGATTGAAGGAACTGGAAAAGAGAACCGCCAACAGGAGGTTTCTGATATTTCACGTCAATTAAAAAAATTAGCGAAAGAATTAAAAGTCCCGGTTATTGCTTTGTCACAGCTTTCTCGTGGCGTGGAACAACGTCAAGATAAACGTCCTGTGTTAAGTGATATTCGTGAGTCAGGTTCCATTGAGCAAGATGCCGATATCGTTGCCTTTCTTTATCGTGATGATTACTATGATCGTGGTGAAGGAGAAGACGGCGATCATGAGCCACCAGAAGTTGACAATGTTGTAGAAGTCATCATTGAGAAAAACCGTAGTGGTGCGCGTGGAACGGTCGAATTACTTTTCATTAAAGAATATAATAAATTTTCTTCGCTTTCGCCGAGGACAGAATTTTAAAAAACGAACTCATTTTTTGAGTTCGTTTTTTTGCTTATTAAGGGATTAAAATCAGAGAGTAAAACACGAACAATATTCGTATATTTTATTATTTTACAAAAACATAGCTAAAAATGTTCGTATTTTTGACAGAAACGCTTTTTATTGTGAAAGAATATTCGATTTTTACCCTTGAAAGGGACTGGTTTTACTGGTACAATGATTCAGGACAAAAAAATTATGAACGAGGTGTTCGAATGTCATCAGTAGTAGTTGTTGGAACGCAATGGGGCGACGAAGGTAAAGGAAAAATTACAGACTTTCTAAGTGAAAACGCAGAAGTGATCGCTCGTTACCAAGGCGGAGATAACGCCGGACATACCATTAAATTCGACGGCGTAACGTATAAATTACATTTAATTCCTTCAGGGATTTTCTATAAAGAAAAAATTAGTGTAATTGGTAACGGCGTAGTTGTGAATCCAAAATCTTTAGTAAAAGAATTAGCTTATTTAAAAGAAAATAATGTTGCCACTGATAATTTACGTATTTCAGATCGTGCTCATGTCATTTTGCCGTATCATATTAAATTGGATCAATTGCAAGAAGATGCAAAAGGTGAAAACAAGATTGGGACAACGATTAAAGGAATTGGCCCAGCCTACATGGATAAAGCAGCACGGGTGGGAATCCGTATCGCTGATTTATTGGATAAAGAAATTTTTGCGGAACGTTTGCAAATTAACTTAGAAGAAAAAAATCGTCAATTCGTTAAAATGTTTGATAGCGAAGCCATTGAATTTGATGATATTTTTGAAGAATACTATGAATACGGACAACAAATTAAACAATATGTTACAGATACTTCGGTTATTTTAAACGATGCATTAGATGCTGGAAAACGGGTTTTATTTGAAGGGGCACAAGGTGTCATGTTGGATATCGATCAAGGAACCTATCCATTTGTTACTTCCTCTAATCCAGTAGCTGGTGGCGTAACTATCGGTAGTGGCGTTGGTCCATCAAAAATTAATAAAGTGGTTGGTGTCTGCAAAGCGTACACTTCACGTGTCGGTGACGGCCCATTCCCAACAGAATTATTTGATGAAACAGGAGAAACCATTCGTCGTGTCGGTAAAGAATACGGAACAACAACAGGACGTCCGCGTCGTGTCGGTTGGTTTGATTCAGTAGTTATGCGTCATTCAAAACGTGTATCAGGGATTACAAACTTGTCATTAAACTCGATTGACGTGTTAAGTGGTTTAGAAACGGTGAAAATTTGTACAGCTTATGAACTTGATGGTGAATTAATTTATCATTATCCAGCAAGCTTGAAAGAATTAAGCCGCTGTAAACCAGTTTATGAAGAATTACCAGGTTGGTCTGAAGATATCACTGGTTGCAAAACTTTAGCTGATTTACCAGCTAATGCTCGTAACTATGTGCATCGGATTTCAGAATTAGTTGGTGTGCGCATTTCAACATTCTCTGTAGGTCCAGACCGTAACCAAACGAACGTTTTAGAAAGCGTTTGGGCACAAATTTAAGCAGATTTTTAAGGGAACGTAAAGGATGGCTTATGCCAGTTCAGCCTTTACGTTCTTTTTTAATTTTATATAAAAATGAAAAACTATGGTAAAATAAAAGAAAACATGAAGGGGGCAATTGTCCGTGAATTATCAATTAGTGACAGATTCTTGTTGTGACTTGCCGTATACATACTTAAAAGAAAACCAAGTACCTTTTATTAGCATGAATATTCAAATTGACGGGAAAGAATATCGCGATGATTTAGGTGAAACGTTTGATTATCAGAACTTCTTAACGGCTATTAAAAATGGAAGTATGCCCACTACCTCTCAAGTTAATGTAGGACGCTACAATGAATTTTTCCGTCCTTTTGTGGAGCAAGGGTTACCGGTGATTTATTTAGCTTTTTCATCTGGGTTAAGTGGCTCTTATCAAAGTGCGTTGCAATCAGTAGAGATGTTAAAAGAAGAGTATGATAATGTAGAAATTCATATTATTGACACAAAAGCAGCTAGCTTAGGTCAAGGGATGTTAGTCCGAGAAGCCATTCGATTACAAACAGATGGTCATTCATTAGGAGAAGTTGTTGCCTATCTTGAAGAGCAAAAAATGAAACTTCACTCGTGGGTAACGGTAGATGATTTAAAACATTTAGAACGTGGCGGACGGATTTCTAAAACAGCGGCTGCACTTGGTGGCTTAATGAACATTAAACCAATTATTCGCGTGGATGCGGCAGGCAAACTAGCATCCGTTGGTAAAACTCGTGGACGAAACAAGTCCTTGCAAAAGATTGCGCAAGAAACGATTCAAGGCATTGTAGAGCCAATGAAACAAACACTGTTGATTGCATATGCGGGAACGAAAGATGACGCGGAAAAAGTCAAAGAATTAATTGAAAAAGAAATAGAGGTTAATGAGATACTGATTTATCCTCTAGGACCCACCATTACTAGTCATACCGGAATAGGTTGTATTGCTGTGTTTTCTTTTGGTGAAAAAAGAAAATAAAAAATGAGCCTGGGACAAAAATCACTTTGGATTTTTGTCCCAGGCTTAAAAATTGATAAACGGCGGGAACAGAAGCAACACTACGCGTTGCTCCGATCTCAACAACTTCTAAGAGCTAAAGCTCTAAGAGTTGAAGGTCCTTCGGAAATAAGCCGAAATTGTTGAGAATCACGAAGAACGTAGTGATTCGATGATGAACAATACCTACTTGGTCTCCAAAAATTATAGAACACCGGGTAGGTATCATGCAACATCAACTCGTTCCTCGTTGTGTTTTATGACAATTTTCGGAAATTCCTTCTTATTGCTGAGAAACACTATTTGCAAAGTAAATAGATGTTGAACAGTACCTACTTGGTTCTCGGAGTTAAACGCTTCTGTCCCGACCTCATTTTTTAATAATCTGAACTGAATAAAACGTCCATTTGTTTTTGAATTTCTGGGTTTTCCAAGAATTCATCATAGGTTGTTTCTGCCCGATCAATAACCCCTTTATCAGAAACAGCAATAATTCGGTTCGCTAATGTTTGGATAAATTGGTGGTCATGTGAAGCAAAAAGAATTGAACCAGTGAAAGCCATCAACCCATCATTTAATGCAGTGATTGATTCTAAGTCTAAGTGGTTCGTTGGATCATCTAAAACTAAGACATTGGCTTTGGAAAGCATCAATTTTGAAAGCATGACACGCACTTTTTCGCCTCCGGAAAGAACATTGACTGGTTTTAGTACCTCTTCACCAGAGAATAACATCCGACCTAAGAAACTACGTAAGAACGTATTGTCATCTTCTTCTTTACCAGCAAATTGACGTAACCAATCTAAAATGGTTAATGGCTCTTCAAAGTCTTTGCTGTTGTCTTTTGGTAAATAAGCTTGGCTAGTTGTAACGCCCCAACGAACAGAACCTGTATCGGGAGTAATTTCGCCCATAATCACTTTGAATAACGTAGTCGTTGTAATATCTGAGTCAGCGATGAATGCCACTTTATCATCTTTTGTTAAGTTGAACGAGATATTATCTAAGATTTTTTTGCCATCAATCGTTACAGAGACATTTTCAACTTGTAATAAGTCATTGCCGATTTCACGTTCTGGTGTAAAACCAACGAATGGATAACGACGAGAGGAAGGTTGAATGTCATCTAAGGTAATTTTATCTAACATTTTTTTACGAGACGTTGCTTGTTTTGATTTTGAGGCATTGGCGCTAAAACGAGCGATAAAGTCTTGTAATTCTTTGATTTGTTCTTCTTTTTTGGCATTAGATTGTGCTTGCAATTTTGTCGCTAGTTGGCTTGATTCCAACCAGAAATCATAGTTACCAACGTAAAGTTTGATTTTACTAAAGTCTAAATCTGCCATGTGAGTGCAGACTTTGTTTAGGAAATGACGGTCATGGGAAACCACGATAACGGTATTTTCAAAGTTGATTAAAAATTCTTCTAACCAATTGATTGAGCGGGTGTCTAAACCATTTGTCGGCTCGTCTAATAGTAAGACATCTGGTTTGCCAAAAAGAGATTGAGCTAATAATACTTTGACTTTTTGACCAGCTGTTAATTCGCTCATTTTTTGATCATGTAATTCTTCTGGAATGTTTAGCCCTTGGAGTAAAACAGCTGCTTCAGGTTCTGCTTCCCAACCGTCAAGTTCAGCAAATTCGCCTTCTAGTTCTGCGGCACGAATCCCATCTTCATCTGAAAAATCTTCTTTCATATAGATAGCATCTTTTTCTTTCATTACTTCGTAAAGACGTTTATGTCCCATAATTACAGTTTCTAAAACAGTGTAGTCTTCGTAGTCAAAGTGATTTTGTTTCAGCGTTGCTAGTCGCTCATTAGGACCCATTGAAACCACGCCAGTTGTCGGTTGAATCTCACCTGATAAAATTTTAAGAAACGTTGATTTTCCTGCACCGTTTGCGCCGATTAAGCCGTAACAGTTGCCAGGAGTAAATTTAATATTCACTTCTTCAAAAAGTTTACGATCTGGAAATTGTAAACTTACATCATTAACAGTAATCAATTGTTTTCCTCGCTTTTAATATATTCTTGAACCTCTCTGCATTATATCGGCTACAGAACCTTTTTTCAAGGAGTTTCAATCTTTTTACAGAAACGAATAAAAAGGTGGGTTTTTTATAGAAAAAAAGGCGTTTTTTTAAAATGTTTCATGTGAAACAGAATTTTTTTTCATGAAAGGGTTTTTAGTGTATTTTTTTAATGATACACTGTATCATGTAAATTAATTAGTGTATCGATTAAAGGAGCCATCAAAAATGAAGCGGATTGAAAAAATCTATCAATATGTTAAAGAGCAAACGAAGAATTTAACGCCAATGACCTTAACAAGTGATGCGGGAGTCACGACACAAGAAATTTCAGAACGTTTAAACATTCAGCGGACCAATGCTAGTAAAGATTTGAATCAACTGGTTCGTGAAGGGCGCTTGAAAAAATTATCTGGTCGACCAGTAAAATATGTCGCGCAGGTGGCGTTTCAGCATCGACCATTAACCAAGCCAGTTAAAAGTTATCGGGAAAAATCAATGGATCACTCCACAAAAGCTTTTATCGAACCATTGGTTGAACCAGTAGTCACGACCAGCAAAACCCCAGAAGTTGAAGATATTTTTAAAAAAATTATCGGTTCAGCTGGGAGCATGAAAACGCCGGTGGAACAAGCCAAAGCAGCGATTTTATATCCGCCAAAAGGCTTGAATTGTTTAATTACTGGACCAACAGGTTCTGGGAAAACTTATTTTGCTCATGCCATGTTTCAGTTTGCGAAGCTGAACCAAATTGTGGCCAAAGAAAAAGAGTTTGTGGTGTTTAACTGTGCAGACTATGCGCATAATCCAGAACTTTTGATGTCGCATTTATTTGGGTATGTAGAAGGGGCCTTCACAGGCGCTACGAAAGCGAAAGAAGGGATTATTGATGAAGCAGATGGCAGCATTCTGTTTTTAGATGAAGTACATCGGTTACCACCCGAAGGACAAGAAATGATTTTTTATTTTATGGATCACGGCGTGTACGCGCGTTTAGGTGAAACAGTGAAATCACATCATGCGGATGTTCGGATTATTTGTGCTACGACGGAGAATCCTACTTCTTCTTTATTGAATACTTTTGTGCGACGCATTCCGATTATCATTCAATTACCGAACTTTAGTGACCGTCCTGCGAAAGAAAAAATTGACCTCCTAAAAGTGATGGTTTCAATGGAAGCAGCGCGGATTCAACGGCGAATCTCTTTGTCAGAAGATGTGGTCAAAGCGTTAATTGGAAGTGTTTCTTATGGAAATGTCGGTCAGCTAAAATCGAATGTGCAACTTGTGACTGCGCGAGGGTTCCTTAATCAGATGGAACAAGAGGAATTAATGATTACGATGGACGAATTAACGGACAATATTAAAGAAGGCATTATGCAACTTGCCAGTAATCGAGAAGTATTGTCGGAGTTATCGAAATATCTGGAACCGCAATTAGTGGTATCACCAAATGAATCTTTAGTAGCTATTCAGTCAGATGCCTATGAATTGCCTTACAATCTATATGAGATTATTGGAGATAAAGCGGCTCTCTTAAAAGCAGACGGCTTGGACCAAGAACTAATTAATAATTTTATTACAACGGATATCAATGTTCATTTAAAATCTTTCTACAAAGATTATGGATTCACCTTTGATACAGAAAATAAATTGGCTGAAATTGTTGACCAACGAATTATTGATGTCACTAAGAAAATTTATAATTTTGCAGCGAAGCGGTTATCGTATTCGTTTCAACCCAATTTTATTTATGCAATGAGTTTACACATTAGTTCTTTCTTGAAACGCATCCAATTAGGTAAAGATCCTAAGCATCCTTTAAATGAAAGTATTCGAAATATGGTTTTAGATTATCCAACAGAGTTTGAAACAGCAAAAGAAATTAAAAATATTATTGAAAGTAGTTATCAGATGGAGATTCCTGAATCTGAAAGTTACTATTTAGCTGTTTTGCTCATTTCTTTAAGAGAAAATCCTGAGGCTGGCCGGATTGGCATTGTCGTGGCTGCGCACGGAAATAGTACCGCTAGCAGTATGGTACAAGTGGTTTCTCAATTGTTAAATGTTGATAATTTGAAGGCTGTGGATATGCCTTTAGATATGCCACCGAAAGAAGCTTTGCGTAAAATCGTTGAAGCAGTTGGTGAAGTGAATGAAGAAAATGGCGTACTATTATTAGTGGACATGGGTTCATTAAGTACGTTTTCAGAAGAAATTGTACGCCAGACAGGCATTGATGTGCGGACAGTAGACATGGTGACCACGCCAATTGTTCTTGAAGCGGCCCGCAAAACCGCATTAATTGATACACAATTGGAAACACTTCACGAGTCTTTAAAAAACTTTCATGGCTATGCCGATATTCGCCAAAGTGAAACGAAACAAATCATTGAAAATTGGAAAACAAGAGCAATTATTGCTATCTGCGCTTCTGGAGAAGGAACTGCGCGCCGAATGAAAGAGCTTATTGAGGAAGCTGTCTTGCCACAAATAGACTGGCATTTAGAAGTGATTCCTTTGTCCATTGTAAATATGAAAGAAGTCTTGCCTAAAATTCAAGAAGACTATGAAATTATTGCGACAACTGGGATTACCAATCCCAAAATTGGTGTTCCTTATATTTCCATGGAAAATTTCTTTTCCGGTGAAGCAGAAAAAATTATTCAGCAATTACTAGCAGAGCGGAAAGAAGAAGTAATGAATAAGCCGTTGGACGAAGCGGCAGCAAAAGAAATTTGTCTAAAATATATGGAGCAAAGTTTCACTTTCATTAATGGAAAAAAAATCATTGATCTGTTGTGGTCATTCGCTAAAAATATCCAAACCCAATTAGCGATGCCAGAAGAGTACACATTTTACATCAATTTGATTATGCACACATCGGGCATGTTGGAGCGTATTTTACGGAATGATACACTGACGGTTTCAGAAAAGGAACTTGGTCGATTGGTTCAAGAACCAATTTATCCAGTGATTGTGGCCTCAATTGAGACTATGGAAGAAGCTCTTAATATGGATGTTCCAGCAGAAGAAGTTTATTTTATCGCACAGTTAGTCAAAAATGCTCAGTGTATCGAAGATAAAATCACCGAAATTGATACACTAGATTAATACAGAAAAAACGATACACTATTTATTAGTGTATCGTTTTTTTTTATTTTCTTAAAAAAACCTATAATTTTCTAGGTTTCGAACCGATACACTAAAGTTGGCACGAAACTTGCTTATAATAAGGTGTCCCTTTTTACCTAAAATTTTTAGGTAAAAAGACAAAGGTCCTAACCTTTAAAAATGAATTTAAAGGAGCATTCCCGATGGTAATGGATATTCGTTTAGCTCGAATTGATGATCGATTAATTCATGGCCAAGTAGCAACTGTTTGGGCAAAATTGACGAACATTAATCGCATTTTAGTGGTTAGTGATTCCGTTGCTCATGACAATTTGAGAAAAGCCTTGTTGGTTCAAGCTGCTCCACCTGGTGTCAAAGTAAATGTCATCACTGTTCAAAAAATGATTGATGTTTACCCTGATCCTCGTTTTGATTCGTTTCGAGCCATGTTGTTATTCACTAATCCTTTGGACGTGAAACGAGTGGTCGAAGGCGGTGTACAACTAACTTCTGTGAATATTGGCGGAATGAGTTTCAGTACAGGCAAGCGAATGATTACGAATGCAGTCGCAGTGGATGCCAACGATTTAAAAGCATTTCTGTTTTTAAATGAACAAGGTATTGAATTGGAAATTCGAAAAGTCGCAGCAGACAGCCAAGTGAATTTGATGGATTTACTGAAAAAAGAGCGTAGCAAAGAAAATAACGCCAGCTGACGTTAATTTTTACAGACGAAAGACATTGAAAGGATGTGGTGGCCTAGGACCAACATCATTGCTTCATGAACTGTATTGATAAAGGCAAGTGCTGATGTTGAAAAAAATCAAGAACTATTGAAATTTTTTCATTTATTTTTGTCAGAATCTGATTTATCTGATTTTTTTCAAAAAGTGAAAGCGTTTAGCAGTACAACCATGAAAAAAAACATCAATTATACAGGAGGTATAAAAATGGTAGGAATTATCCTAGCAAGTCACGGTGAATTTGCTGAAGGGATCTTGCAATCTGGTGCAATGATCTTTGGCGAACAAGAAAATGTAAAAGCAGTTACGTTAATGCCTAGCGAAGGTCCCGATGATGTAAAAGCAAAAATGCAAGAAGCCATTGCATCGTTTGACAATCAAGACGAAGTACTATTTTTAGTTGACCTATGGGGAGGAACACCATTTAACCAAGCGAACTCATTGTTAGAAGATCATAAAGACAAATGGGCAATCGTTGCAGGTATGAACTTACCAATGGTTATTGAAGCATATGCTTCTCGTTTCTCTATGGAATCAGCACAAGAAATTGCGACACACATTCTTGAAACAGCAAAAGATGGTGTCAAAGTTAAACCAGAAGAGTTACAACCAGCAGAAGCACCAAAAGCTGCTGCGACAGAAGATGCACAGCCAAAAGGTTCGTTACCACCAGGTACAGTTGTTGGCGATGGCAAAATTAAATTTGTGCTAGCACGTATTGATTCACGTTTATTACATGGTCAAGTAGCAACAGCTTGGACAAAAGCAACACAACCAAACAGAATTATTGTTGTTTCTGATGCCGTTGCAAAAGATGACTTACGTAAGAAATTAATCGAACAAGCAGCTCCTCCAGGAGTAAAAGCCAATGTTATTCCAATCAGTAAAATGATTGAAGTAGCGAAAGATCCACGTTTTGGCAATACAAAAGCATTATTATTATTTGAAAATCCTGAAGACGTCTTAAAAGTGGTTGAAGGCGGCGTAGAAATCCCAGAAGTAAACGTTGGTTCAATGGCTCACTCTGTTGGAAAAGTCGTTGTAAGCAAAGTATTATCAATGGGTCAAGAAGACGTTGATACGTTTGATGAATTAAAAGCCAAAGGCATCAAATTTGATGTGCGTAAAGTGCCAAATGATTCAAAAGCGAATATGGACGAAATTTTGAAAAAAGCAAAAAATGAGTTAGCAAACGCGTAACTCGCCAAATACAAATCAAAATAGGAGGCTTATCATGTCTGTTATATCAATTATTTTAGTTTTACTCGTTGCCTTTCTAGCTGGTATGGAAGGGATTTTGGATGAGTTCCAATTCCACCAACCGTTAGTAGCATGTACATTAATCGGATTAGTTACTGGTAATTTAGAAGCCGGAATTGTTTTAGGTGGTACTTTACAAATGATCGCGTTAGGTTGGGCGAACATCGGGGCTGCCGTTGCACCGGATGCCGCTTTAGCATCTGTTGCCTCAGCAATTATTTTAGTTTTAGGTGGCCAAGGTGTTAAAGGTGTTCCTTCAGCGATTGCCATCGCAGTTCCTTTAGCGGTTGCAGGTTTGTTCTTAACAATGATCGTTCGGACAGTTGCGGTGCCAATCGTTCACATGATGGATGCGGCTGCTGAAAAAGGCAACATTAAACAAGTTGAAATGTTACACATTTTCGCTGTATGTTTACAAGGTATTCGTATTGCGATTCCAGCAGGTGCGTTACTATTCATTCCTGCTGACACTGTTCGTAATTTCTTAGAATCAATGCCAGCTTGGTTAACTGATGGTATGGCTATCGGTGGTGGTATGGTCGTTGCCGTAGGTTATGCATTAGTAATCAACATGATGGCAACAAAAGAAGTATGGCCATTCTTCATTATCGGTTTCGTAGTCGCAGCGATTTCTCAATTAACATTAATCGCATTAGGTGCTTTAGGTGTCGCTTTAGCTCTTATTTACTTGAACTTATCTAAAATGGGCGGTTCTTCTAACTCAAATGGCGGAGGCAACTCTGGCGACCCATTAGGCGATATTTTAAACGACTACTAATTCTGAAGGAGGAGCAAAGAAAATGGCAGAAAAAATTCAATTAACTAAAAAAGATCGTTTAGCTGTAGCTTGGCGTTCAACATTTATCCAAGGTTCTTGGAACTATGAACGTATGCAAAACGGCGGCTGGGCATTCTCAATGATTCCAGCAATCAAAAAATTATATAAAACGAAAGAAGAACGTTCAGCGGCGTTAAAACGTCACTTAGAATTCTTTAATACACACCCATACATTGCCTCACCAATCCTTGGTGTAACATTAGCTTTGGAAGAAGAACGTGCCAATGGCGCACCAGTTGATGACGTAGCGATTCAAGGGGTTAAAGTTGGGATGATGGGTCCTTTAGCCGGTGTCGGTGACCCAGTTTTCTGGTTTACTGTTCGTCCAATGTTAGGCGCTTTAGGTGCTTCCTTAGCAATGGGTGGTAACATCTTAGGCCCAATCTTATTCTTCGTTGCTTGGAACTTAATTCGTTGGTCATTCATGTGGTATACACAAGAGTTTGGTTACAAAGCAGGTTCTAAAATTACTGATGACCTTTCAGGTGGTTTACTACAAGATATTACAAAAGGTGCTTCTATTTTAGGGATGTTCGTACTGGCCGCATTAGTTCAACGTTGGGTATCGATTAAGTTCTTACCAATTGTCTCACAAGTTAAGTTAGACAAAGGTGCTTATATCGAGTGGGATAAACTTCCTGCTGGCGGTGAAGGAATGCATAAAGCCTTTGAACAAGTGAACCAAGGCTTGGCGCTTTCACCAACGAAAGTTACTACTTTACAAGATAACTTAGATCAATTGATTCCAGGTCTAGCACCATTACTACTTACATTCTTATGTATGTGGTTATTGAAGAAAAAAGTTAGCCCAATCGTTATCATTCTTGGTTTATTCGTAGTCGGCGTTGTCGGCCACTTAATCGGCTTATTATAAGAATGACGAGGTAAGTTTATTACTTCTAATCAAAAAAAGCGGAAGAGAAGTCGAGAAACTTTTCTTCCGCTTTTTTAAACAAAGATGTAATTTTGTTTGTTTCGATCAGGAAAGAAACGTATAATAAAGAGGAATTAGTCGAATGAAATGGAGCAGATAACATGGTACAATCATTAAACACAAAAGTTGATTTAGTTATAGATGCGACGGCATTTACAGGATTAACAGATTATGGACAAATTATGATAGGTGACCGCGGGTTTGAATTTTACCATGCCAAAGATCCACGTAAGTTTATCCAAATTCCGTGGGAAGAAGTCGATTACGTGTTGGCTTCAGTAATGTTCAAAGGAAAATGGATTCCTCGTTATGCGATTCAAACCAAGAAAAATGGGACGTATACGTTTGCTTCAAAAGAGCCGAAGCGAGTGTTACGAGCTATTCGTGAATATGTTGACCCAGATCATATGGTCCAATCTTTGAGTTTCTTTGATGTCATAAAAAGAGGGATTCTCTCGATTGGGAAAAAGAAAAAATAATTTATAACTGTTACTTTTTTATAAACTAGATGAAAAAGTAGCGGTTTTTTTGTGGGAAAACGAGGGACTTATTTATACAAAAAAGGCACAATTGTGCACCAAAAAAGAGACAATCAAGTGATACGTTGTTTTTAATGGAGTTATCATTGAAATGGTTTTCAGAAAGCACGATGAAAATATTTGACACCTTGTAAAATAGTAGTAACATAATAAGTGTAATAAATTATTTTATAGAGGAGTGAGTGTCATGGAACAACGACAACATCATGGAATGGACTGGGGTTCATTAGTATTAGGAATTCTATTTGTTCTGACTGCATTAATTTCTTTCCAAAATCCTGCCGGTAATTTAATTGCCATTGTGATGGTTTTTGCGATTTTTGCTATTATTAAAGGGATTTTCGAAATTTTTGTACGTAATCGTATGAAAGAATTGCTAGGCTACAAAGCTTATGCACCAATCATCTTAGGGATTATTGATATCCTAATTGGTGTTTACTTATTGTTTAACTTAAATATTGGTGTCGCTGTGTTACCATTTGTTTTTGCAATTTGGTTTTTATTCGACTCAATTTTCGGCTTATTTACTTTAGATTTTGCTAAACGAGTAAGCACAGGTTACTTCTGGTTCACATTAATTGTTGACGTTTTAGGGATTATCTTAGGTGTAATGTTATTATTTAATCCATTGTCTTCAGCATTAACTCTAAGCTTCTTAGTTGGCTTCTACTTTATGATGTTTGGTATTAGCAATATTGTATATGCTTTTAGATAAAAGAAGTAAAAAAAACAGGTTTTCCGAAAAGGAAAACCTGTTTTTTTTAATAACGACGGCGGCAGTTGCCATTATTTCCCGAAATTGTTCGAACAAGCCACACGATAATCGCTACGGGAACTAAAATTTTTACTGCTAGCCACAATAAGCTTCCCACGATACCGACAACGGCACTAAAGAGTGAACCGACAACTAAAAATAAAAGGACCACTAAAAGAATATTTATAAACATTGGTCGTTGATTATTCATACGTACTACCTCCAAATTTTTCCTGTTTTCTATATACAGAGTATAGCAAGAAAGCGCAACAAGTACCTCCATCGGAAGGCTGATTTTTTTCTCTGGCGAATGATGGAGCCGCTGTTGGTTATTTTGGACTTTCTTATTGAAATAATCAGAATATTCTGGTGTATAATTATAAAAAAGGATTTAAAGTGAGGGATTGGATGTCGACTGAGGGATTAATCGCTTTGTTAGAAAAGAAACGAAGTCATTTAAGTAAAATTGAAAATCAAGTACTGGATTATATTTTGACGCATATGACGGAAATTAGTTCACAAACCATTTATGAGGTGGCGCAGGCGTTGTTTGTCTCAACAGCCACTATTTCTCGGACAGCAAAACACTTAGGTTATCGAGGCTTCCAAGAATTAAAATACGCAATCGTCCAATCGGTGCAGAGCGAGAGCACAGAAAGCGATAGTCGTAGTTTTCAAGCTATTACGCAACAGTTGATTGCCAATGTGCAAGATAGTTTTCAACAAATGGATGAAGCCAAAGTCGCGGAAATGCTTAAAATGATTGAGCGTGCGAATACGATTGAAGTGTTCGGTGTTGGTGGCAGTTTTCCTATTTGTACTGATTTTGCACGAAAGCTAACATTTTTAGGAAAAAAAGCCTATGCACGATCTGATTGGGATGAACAAGCGGCAGCAGTTAAGAATCTGGACGGACAGGATTTAGCCATTTTTGTCAGTTATACAGGAGAAACTAAGGGGATTTTAGCGTATGCACGTGTAGCGCAGGAACAGCAAGTGCCGATGATTAGTTTGATTTCGACTAAAGGAAGCACCTTGGAAAAATTGTCGACGACGACGTTATTTGCCAAAGGGACGACACGTTATCATCAGCGCGTGGATTTAAGTTCAAGAATTGCTGTCATTTGTTTGTTCGATACGGTTTTATTAATGTATGCAGAGGCAAAGCAGCCGCGGTAATTTTATGCAACACCATACTAAATGATGTAAGGGGATACAGAAAAAGGGTAGCCTCTTTTTTCTTTGTTTTGGGCTAGTTATAATGAGGGCAATGAATGTAAACGCAATCATTTTTAGTTTTGTAAAGAATGAATGGAGGAGTTAAGAAATGGCAGTAAAGAAAAAGAAAGCGACTTTCTGGGAGTTTTTCCAAGGATTAGGTAAAACGTTTATGTTGCCAGTGGCTTTATTAGCTTTTATGGGGATTTTGTTGGGATTAGGAAGTTCTTTTTCCAGTGAATCCATGATTGAAACGATCCCGTTTTTAGGAAAGCCCGCAGTGAAAATTATTTTCCAATTTATGTCGACAATTGGTGGTTTTGCGTTTGCCTATTTACCTGTCATGTTTGCAATGGCCATTCCGTTGGGGTTAGTTCGGAAAGAAAAAGGAATTGCTGCGTTTTCAGGTTTCGTAGGCTATACGGTGATGAATTTAGCGATTAATTTCTATTTAGTGCAGACGAATCGCCTCGTGGATCCTGAACAGTTGCGGGAAGCCGGGCAAGGAATGGTTTTTGGGATTCAAACGATTGAAATGGGCGTTCTTGGTGGAATTATCGCTGGGCTTATTGTCTATAAGTTGCATAATCGATTTTATACGGTGCAACTACCAGATAGTTTTGCCTTCTTTTCTGGCGCACGGTTTGTGCCAATTATTACTTCATTAGTGATGGCCTTCGTGGGCTTAGTAATTCCGTTAGTTTGGCCACTTTTCGCGCTAATGATTATGGCGATTGGCCAACTTATCCAACGTTCTGGTATTTTTGGGCCTTTTCTGTTTGGTTCAGGGGAACGTCTACTGTTACCGTTTGGGTTGCATCATATTTTGGTTTCCATGATTCGTTTTACTGAAGCAGGGGGTTCAGCGGTGGTGGCTGGCAAAGAAGTGTTTGGTGCGTTAAATATTTTCTATGCAGAATTGCAAAATAATTTACCGATTTCACCAAGCGCAACAGCTTTCTTGTCACAAGGGAAAATGCCAACCTTTATTTTTGGCTTACCAGCGGCGGCACTTGCGATGTATCATACTGCAGCTCCGGCGAATCGACATAAGATTAAAGGCTTACTCCTTTCGGGTGTAATTGCTACGGCTATCACTGGCATTACAGAACCAATTGAATTTTTATTCTTATTTATTAGTCCATTATTATGGCTGTTTCATGTCATTATGACTGGTCTAGGTTTCATGGTAATGGCTTTATTGGGTGTTGTGATTGGGAACACTGATGGCGGGCTACTGGACTTTGTTATTTTTGGCTTGTTACAAGGAACTTATACAAAATGGTGGTGGGTTCTCATTGTCGGCGCTATCTGGTTTGTTGTTTATTATTTCGTCTTTAAAACAGTCATTGTAACCTTTGATTTAAAAACACCTGGACGAGACAAGGTTTTAGATGAGACTGAATATACCGATCAAGAAGTTCAATATAAGAAAACGGGTGGCTATGATGCGCCTGGGATTTTAGCGGCTTTGGGTGGGCAAGAGAATATTCAAGCTATTGATAATTGCATTACGCGTTTACGTTTAGTGTTAGCAGATGCTAATAAAGTAGATGATGACAAATTAAAGCAATTAGGGGCTTTAGGCGTTGTACATTTAGATGCGCAGAATGTACAAGTGATTATCGGAACCAAAGTGACAACGGTCCGTAATCAATTAGAGATGATTTTAGGTTAGAAAAAAGACAGAAGGTGAAGAGTGTGTCGTTTGATAAAGCAATTGATCGACGAGGAACGTATTGTACACAGTGGGATTTTGTAGAAGACCGATTTGGGGAAGCGGACTTGCTTCCCTTCACTATTTCCGATACGGATTTTGCTGTGCCAGAGGCAGTTCTGGCAACATTACAGGAGCGTTTGAACCATCCAGTATTTGGCTACACGAGGTGGAACCATCCGCAATTAAAAGAAGCAATTCAAACGTGGTACCAGACAAGATTCCAGACGAAGATTGAAGAACACTGGATTATGTATACCCCGACCGTTATCTATGGTATTTCTGCTTTGATTCAATTATTGACTAACGAAGGGGAGGGCATTATTTTACAAACACCTGCCTATGATGCATTTTTTAAAGTTATTCAGGAAAATAAGCGGCAAGTAGTGGCGAATGAACTGCTTTATCAAGAGAAGCGCTACAGCATTGATTTTATTGATTTAGAAAAAAAACTAGCGCAACCAGAAAATCGCTGTTTGCTTTTATGTTCCCCGCATAATCCAACAGGACGTGTTTGGGAGCAATGGGAATTAGAGCGAATAGTTTCATTGTGCCAACAGTATGATGTGTTTTTACTTTCTGATGAAATTCATATGGATATCGTTAATAAAGGCCATGTTCATCGACCAATTACGCAATTTGATTATAAAAAATCTGCCATTATTACCAGTGGCACGAAAACCTTTAATTTTCCAGGGCTGATTTTTGCTTACGCCTTAATTCCAGATAACGAATTGCGTGACGCTTTTCAGCTCAAATTAAAAAACGCCGATGGTCTATCATCAACAAGTATTTTGGGAATGCTAGCAACCATGACGGCCTATCAAAAATGTGGTACTTGGGTGGACGAGTTGAATGATTATTTAGCGGAGAACCAACGTTACGTGAAAGATTTTTTACAGACCTATTTGCCAAAAATTAAAGTGACGGAGCTGGAGGCAACTTACTTAATGTGGTTGGACGTATCAGAGGCAGTTCCAGATGTGGCCCGCTTACAAGCGGCTTTAGTTTCTGTGGGGAAAGTCGCTATTATGGACGGCTCGATTTATGGCGGTAATGGGCAACGATTTTTACGGTTAAATATTGGCTGTTCGCAAGCAAAACTACACGAAGGACTTGAAAGGATGCGCCAAGGTTTTGAAGCTGTTTTACAAAAGGATGGCACAGCATCAGCGCTTAGGAATAATTGAGAAAAGATAGCATTCCGAAAATGGTTGCAGTACAATGGAAAAATAGAAACAAATAAAATAACAAAAAGTAACAACTTGTCATTTACTGGGGGAAAAGAAATGAAAACAATTAAAACAAAGCAAGCACCACAAGCAATTGGGCCATATTCACAAGCAAAAATTGTGAATGGTTTATTGATTACTTCTGGTCAGATTCCACTGGATCCTGAAGCAGGTAAGGTGGTTGGGACAACGATTAAAGAACAAACCAATCAAGTACTGAAAAATATTCAAGGGATTTTAACAGAAGCTGGTAGTGATTTTGCTCATGTAGTCAAAACGACATGCTATTTACAAAATATGGCGGATTTCACGGCATTCAATGAAGTCTATGCTGAATATTTTAGTGCGGAATATCCTGCACGCACAACGATTGAAATCTCTAAATTACCGATGGATGTGTTGGTGGAGATTGAGATTATCGCAGAAGTAGTGGCGTAAAAAATACAGATAAAAGAGTGAGAAAAAAATCGTCTTAGATTTTTTTCTCACTCTTTTTTTCAATAAAACAATACGATTCAGCCAAAATGTCTAGCCGTGCTGGAAAATTTTCAGCAAATAGGCTACCATGGAAGAAAATCGATAAAACGAAAGTTAAATGAATAGAAAAGAGATATGAAAGAGGCTATAAGATGAAAAAAAATATTAGCCAACTAACGCAGTGGTTGAAAGAACACAGTTTATTATTGAAACTAATTTTTCTTGGTTCTGTATTAGTTTTCGTGGCTAACCAAGTGACACATATCGCTCAAGGCATGACCTGGGCGGATATTTTTTCCACGATGGAACAACAAAGTACGGGGCGTTTAATTGGTATGGTCTTGGCAGGACTATTAGGGGTTATTCCGATGCTCCTTTATGACTATGTAGTCGTTAAATTATTGGAAAAAGAAGGTAAGCCACCAATGAAACGAATGGATTGGTTAACTTCGGCTTGGGTCACTAATACCATTAATAACTTAGCGGGTTTTGGCGGCGTGGTTGGGGCAACGCTACGGATTAATTTTTACGGAAAAGATGTACCGCGGGGCAAGGTTGTAGCAACGGTCTCAAAAGTTGCTCTGTTCTTGATTTCAGGGTTATCTATTTTATCTTTTGTGGCGTTTGTTGATTTATTTTTTATTCGAACCCAAAATGTTTTTCGTGAATATTGGGTTTGGTTATTATTGGGCAGCCTGATTGCGCCAGCGCTCTGGTTTTTCACGTACTTAAAACGGCGAACATTGTTTAAAACATTTTTTCCAAAAGCGGTGCTCCTATTATTCGGCGCTTCATTAGGTCAATGGCTAGGTGGGATGTTTGCTTTCTTAATGATAGGTCGCTTGATGCAGGTGCCAGTTTCGATGGTTTCTGTTTACCCAATGTTTGTTATCGCTACGTTAATCGGGATGTTAACCATGGTTCCTGGTGGTATGGGAACGTTTGATGTCTTAATGATTTTGGGCTTGTCACAATTAGGGATTGATCGATCACAAGCGGTCGTCTGGTTGTTGTATTATCGTTTGTTTTATTATGTGACGCCTTTTATGACAGGAGTTATTTTGTTCTTGCAACAAGCAGGCATGAAAGTCAATCAATTTTTTGATAATTTACCTCGGTTATTTTCACAAAAAGTGGCGCATTTTATTTTGGTGGCGGCGTTATATTTTGCAGGGATTATGATGGTTCTATTGTCGACTGTGACGAATTTGTCGAATGTCAGTCGTTTATTCCAAGTGTTACTTCCCTTTTCTTTTAATTTTTTAGATCAAACATTGAATTTATTTGTAGGATTCTTGTTATTAGGTTTAGCTCGAGGCATTTCTATGAAAGTGAAAAAAGCTTATTGGCCTACAATTATTTTACTAGGATTTTGTATTGTAAATACGGTGGCACGAACGACTTCGTGGCAGTTGATTGCTGTTTATGCTGTTATTTTATTGGCGGTTATTTTGGCTCGTAAAGAATTTTATCGTGAAAAGTTTGTTTATTCATGGGGCGCTTTAACGGTAGATAGTATTTTGTTTGGCTGCTTGTTTATCGGTTATGCGGTTGCTGGCTATTACGCCGCACGACCAGCTGGTGGCAATCAAGTTATCAATCACTTTTTGTTGTTTCCGTCAGATGATGTTTGGTTTAACGGATTGATTGGTTTAAGTATTTCCTTGATTGGTTTATTCTTTTTGTATCAATATTTAGCCGAAACAACTGTTACTTTAGGTGAGGGGTTTGAGGAAGCGCGGTTGACACGCTTTTTGGAAAAATTTGGTGGCAACGAAGGCAGTCAATTTTTGTATTTAAAGGATTATGGTCATTTTTATTACCAAGAAGAAGACGAAGATCAAGTACTTTTTGGGTTTCAAATGAAGTTTAATAAATGCTTTGTCTTGGCGGATCCGATTGGGCAACGAGAGAAATGGACAGCGGCGACACTGGCGTTTATGGATCAAGCTGATTTGTTAGGCTATCAATTAGTTTTTTATCGTATTTCGGAAGAATATGTTATGAATCTTCACGATTGCGGCTTTGAATTTATGAAAGTTGGGGAAGAAGGCTTGATTCAATTTGATGAGCCGTCAACAGTGAATCAAACAGCCTGGACGGAAACAGTGACTGAAAAAATAGCAGCAGAAGCAGCGGATTTTCAGTTTGAATTTTATCCCGAAACGATTAGTGATGCCTTATATCAAGAGTTAGAACGAGTTTCTGCGGACTGGTCACGGAATCAAAAAGAGCGCTACTTTATTGGTGGACGGTTGGATCCCGAGTACTTGAAATGCAGTAGCGTGGGCTTGGTGAGACAGAAACAAACGGTCATCGGTTTCATTACTGGAAAAGAAATGGAAAAAGGCAAAAGTATTTCGTATGATTTGTTACGTATTCGTTCAGAAGCACCTGCTTTTACTAGAGAATATTTGTTCACTCATTTTATTGAAACCTATCAACAGCAGGGCTATCAATTAATTGATATTGGGATGGCGCCGTTGGCTAACGTAGGGGAGAGCAAGTACTCTTTCTTAAAAGAACGCTTTGTTAATATTTTTTACAAGTATAGTTATCAAATTTATGCGTTTCAAGATACACGCAAGCGCAAAGAACAATATGTCACTAGTTGGCAACCACGTTATTTTGCTTATCCTAAGCGGACCAGTGTACTCTTTGCTTTTGTGCAACTTTCCTTGTTGATTACGAAAGGAAGACATCAAAGTGTTTCGCTTGTGGAAGAAGCAATGACTGAAATTTAACTCTAATATAAATAAAAAAGTTAGACTTTGGTCTAACTTTTTTATTTATCACAAATTATTAATCAAAGAATATATTTTTTTATTAAAGAATGGTTGACATTAAGTTTGCGTCTTATTAGAATTTAATTAGAGTGGCGGTTGTTTATCTTTTAATATGGAATCTCGTTATGTCGATATTTAACGTAAAATTTTGAGATTAGTAAGGCCGATAAACAGAAAGAACATAATTTTATAAGACCAGAAGTTAAGTATTCAAGTGAATAATTTGGCTAAGTATGTAATTGAATATTGTTTAGAACACTATCATAATGGCCTGTAATGTAAAAATGTCGAGCTGTTTTATTCAAATTCATGGACTAGGGTGAACTAAATCAAAATTAGAATTAATCAAGATGTTTTACAATGAGGATAAATAATTAGCCATTTTGGTAGAAAATGCCTCACTAGGAATGCGATTGGAAGCAGTAGGTGCATTTAATTATTTTAGTTTTACATAACGAATCAGAATATAACTATTTTGCTATAAACTTAGATGAGGTAGGTGAGCCAATTGAAAACGAAGAAGTGGAACTGGTCGATACTTGCATTTTTTATACCGTACCTTGTTTCAAATATTTTTTTATTTTTTACTCTTACAGAAAAAGATAATAAGCTATTAAAAATGATTGAAGAGTCGTCAAAACTATTAAATATTTCAAACGGAGAATTTAATTTTTTTATGATAGTTATTGTTATAATCGCTAATTTGTGTATCTTTTTTGTTACGTTCATAATTTTGAAAATTGTTTTACTTATTTTTGGGTTTAAAAAAAATTATAATCAAGATATATTTATAAGTCTGCTATTGTCAGTAAGCGTAGTTAATCTTCTTGTTCTTTTTATATCTGAAATAGTAACAATTGATAGATTACCGTTATCAATTAGTACTTCTTCTATTGAAGTGATAATCTTTTTATTGCTATTTTACAGTAATACCAAAGATGTAAAAGCAACTAAATTGTTGTTTTTTGGTAAATTATGGTTGCTTTTATTTAATATAGTGTCATTAGTAGTTTAAATGGAAATCATAGGAATTACATAAAAAAATCAAATTAATGTTTGTCTTGTTGGATAAAATTAGCAATTTGAAATTAAAAGGTTGAGGAAGCATAGATATTTCATAGAATAAACGAATATCTATTTTAACTGCCTAAATCATTTATAACAAAAAAATCTGAGACAGAATGAATCCCATTCTGTCTCAGATTTTGTTTTTCACAACTCATCAGACCTTATTGATAAAGAGTCATTTTAATAATAACCCTTAGTTTTTTGTGAAAGATTTTTTATTTGTCTTCTTTTTTACGGTTTCGTCTAGCAGGAATCAAGGTTACGTAGGCAACGAAACCACCAGTACATAGAACGAATAACACGATGCCAGGAATCAATCCTTCTGGTAAATAAGAGAACTGAATAGTATGGGTTCCAGCGCTGACAGGAACGCTTAGAAAGGCATCTTTAAAGGCTTTTGGGGTAACTTTTTTGCCATCAATTTTGACACGCCAACCTTTGTCATAAGGAATTGTAGTGACGAGTACTTGATCTTTGTCGGCGGTAAAGGTACCTGAAGCAGAGCGTTTGCCAGTGGTTAAATCAACGCCTTTTTCTTGCACGGCGGAAATGGCTTTTTCAAATGCATTGGTATTTAAGCCAACTACTTGCGGCTGAACAAAACTTACTGCTTTGGTTCCATAAAAACTTACTTTGAAGTTAACAGTTGTATCTTTTGGATAGTAGCCTAAATTATAATATTGGCCAGTAATGCCAATTTGTGATTGCTGACTCGAGCCGTTCACGGTGACCGTCGCAGTGGAACTTTCCAATTGAGCAAAATCCGTTGGGAATAAACTCAAATAAGCTTGCGTATTGGCGGGCACATTGACTGTATAAGAAATCTCTTTGGCTACGTTATGTTGTTTCTCCGTAAAAGTTACGCCAGCTGTATTTTGCGTAATTGTCACGTTATTTTGAAGCGTCATCGTTGGTTGATAAAAGGTAAAATACCGTTCATTGGTATTGGCTAAAGCATTTAGTAAATTTGTTTGACTACCTAAATTATCATTGAGAGGTTGCCGGACATTGTAAATCTCTTTGTCTGCTAAAAATCCTAACGGCAAAGCATTTTCGTTACGATAAAGCTGATATTTACCAGCAGCTGCTTGTCGCTCAAAGCCGAATTTCATTGGATTGTTTTCAGCAATATTGTATTTAATGCCCATCAAAGCATCCATTAACAAGGTATTATTTTGGTAACGAATATTTAAATTCGTGCCTCGCGAGCGGAAACCTAAGGCGTTTAGGTATGTTGAAGAATGTCGGTTCCGTACGGAAGAAAACATGCTAATGCCACTGTAGCCATAGTTAATGCCGTCATTGGCCGAAACACCATTTAAATTTTCCAAGCGGTAAAAGGTATCATTTTCTTTTTTTGTTTGATCGACTAGATTTTTTAAGTCAGGATAAGGTTCAGAATACAAGCTGCGTGATGCGTAGTTCCAATCATCTAAAATACCAGTGACCATCGCTCGTGTATTAATGATTGCTTCACCAGAAACGAGCAGCAACAACAAAATCACTAAGTATTGCATAGGCGCTTTTTTCAATTGATAAAAAGCAATCCCGAAAAAGTATAATAGTAAAAAAGTTGCCGTTAATACGAAAGAGGTTAAAGTCACATACGTATAACTAGTAGCACCTTTTGTGCCCATTGCAAGAGCAAAAATTGCTAAAAGAATCAAAATCAAGCCGCTTAAGACGCCGAGATCATCCTTTTCAAATTTTTCCCAACCATAACCAGCAAGCAAAATAACTAGGAATGAAAAGAGGAAACTATAGCGGAAAAGAAACATGTTCGGCGCATGCATACCGTGCCAGAATAAATTTAAGGGCGTGATGTAAAAGCTAGCAATCAATAGGACAAACAAACTGCCAAAAAGTAGTTTGTTTTTCAATGGAATTTCTTTCGTAACGAAATAGAAGAGACAAAAAATCAAAGGCAACAACCCAATGTAAATAAAAGGAATGGACCCATATTTGGTTGTATCGTAAACGCCAATCATATTTTTCATAATAATATCTAAAAAGGCAGTCGCTTCTGTTTTAAAGGTTGTAATTTCAGAAAGAGTTTCACCATTGGTTCGTAAATCTAAGACAGCAGGTAAGACCATAATCATGGATGCTCCACCAGCTAAAAGAGAAGTAGTAAAATACGCAACGATTCGAGATTTATATCGTTGCCAGTCTGTAAACGTTCGTGCAAAATAGTACAGGAAGGAAAACAACCCAATCATAAAGCCAAAATAATAATTTGTAATGAAAAGCAAGAAATAACTGACAAACAATAATGTCGGTTTTCGTTGGTCCATTAAACGATGAATTCCTAAAATTACGAGTGGCAGATAAATAAAGGCATCCAGCCACATAATTAATTCTGAATGGGCCACAATGAAGGACATTAGCGCATAAGACACACTTAAAGTCACATGGGACCATTTAGGAATCTTAAAGGTTTGTTTTGCCAAGAACCAAAAACTCAAGCCGGCACTCCCAATTTTCAACAACGTTAGGAAATAGAGCGCATCAGGCATGTTTTGATTGTTAAAGAAAAAGACGAGCGGCGTAAATAAGCCACCAAGATAATAGGAAATTAAGGACAAGTAGTTTAGTCCCAAAGAAGCATTCCACGTATAGAAAAGACTTTGTTTTCCATGAAGAACATTGTTAAAGCTTGCGTGAAAATTTGAAAATTGAGAAAAGGCATCGCTGGCTAAAACACTGCGACTACTTCCTGGATAAATCCCAATACTCAAATAGATAATTGCCATAATTAAAAATGGAATGAAGAAACTGGCTAACATATAAGGCCAGTTGTTTTTTAAAAACTGCCTACTTTTATTTTTCATAAATAACCTCACCTGATTTTTCGAAAGTACCTATAGTTTATCATACTCTTTATTTGATGTACCAATAGAAGAAAAACTTTAAAATTTTATTAGGATCCTAAGGGTGGAGTGAAGAAGAATTAGGAGTAAGGGATTGACATTCAAATGCTAAATCACCAGATTAAAACAACGAATATTCTCCGAAAAATTGCTGAAAACACCCTGTGGATAACTTTGTGCATAACTCTGTTGAAAACCACAAAAAAGCTTTTTATCTCGGTTTATCCACAAGGATATGTTTTCGAGTTGCTAAAAAAAATAGACGCAAGTTCAGAAGGCCTGCTTGCTAAAAGTAAAGGAATCCCTAAAGTTGAAAGAAGATGAAAACGTTATTAAAACAACGTTTTCATCTTCTTTTTTCTAGAATTTACAAAGATTTAATGTCGAACAAATAAGCACTGTGGAAAAGTTTTTTGGAAAAAACAAGAAATTTCATCCACAAAGTTTTCTGTGGAGAATTTAAAAATGCTTGTCAAGCTTTTTTTGAAAAAATGTGGATAACTTTTTAAAGACACACTTTTTTCCATTTGCGAATTTGCGTTCGGAAACTAGTAAAAGGGGCAACGCTATTAATGTGAATCCATTTCCAAAGAGGCCATTGTGCTTTGGTAGTCGCCCAAGCCCGTTGTTGAGGTAAAAATAATTCGTCTTCGGAAAGCGAGTCAATCCAATGAAGTAATTTTTCTAAGGTGTCTTGCAACGCAATCAGCTGACTTTCTAAACTCATTTGTCCATAGGTTTGATAAAATGATTGATAGAGAGCACCCAGTTGATTCCATTTATAACCTTCAGCTGGCGTTTGAACGGTCAGACCACGTTGTTCTTGTTCTTCCCAAGAAAGCAGCAAGTTGAGCCAACCTAATTGATAGGCTAAGTTCTCTGAAGGTGTTTTAGCTACTGTTTCAATTCGGTGATCTTTAAGTGTTTCAGGAATTTCTGCAAATTCAGCTAAATATTTTTGTGAAGCTATTTGAATGGCCTCAATCAAGGCTTCTTTTGATTCATAGGTTCGCATTCTTCGGCTAACGTCCTTTCTTGGTAGGATCTGCTTGTTTTTCTTGAGTAATTTGAGTGACTAAACCAAAAGGATCTTTCACAATCGCATAAAATGTTGCAAATTCATTTTCAATTGGTTCTTGGATAATACAGGATTCGGGATGGCGCGTGAGTTTTTCAAAAATTGTTTTGGCAGAGTGACGGCTATTGACGGTTAAGCTGAGGGTCAATTGTTCTGTGGGCGTGGTATTCATTCCTGCAAACAAAGGATTATCAGCTAGTTGTAATTGAAAAGTGTCCATTTGTAAAATCGAGTGAGAAAGCCAGTGTTCTTCGCCAGCGGGAATGGTCAAAGAAGGATTTAAGCGCTCTTTAAATTCTTGATTAGTAATTTTAAAAAGAATATCACCAGCAAAGGCTTCTTGGTAAAACGTCAAGGCTTCCGTTGCTCGTCCATTTAAGACCATAAAAAGGGCAAATTGTGTGTTTTTCATTGTTTGAACCTCCTAAGATTGATAAGATAAGCATAACAATAAAAGGTGTCAAAAAGTGACACCGATGGAGGGGAAAATGAAAAAATCAGAACGTTTAAATCAGGAACTTTTTTTCTTGAGAACCCATCCTCAGTTTAATTTAAATCAGTTAATGAAAACTTTTGGGATTTCTAAAAGCACAGCTTTGCGGGATATTGAAGCTTTGGAAAATTTAGGCGTGCCGCTATATGTGGAGAATGGTCGTTATGGTGGCTATCGAGTTTTAAACAAACCGTTGTTGCCGCCGATTTATTTTAACGAAAATGAAGTGTTAGCGATCTTTTTTTCGTTACAATTACTGAAATTAGTCGCAGAGTCACCGTTTGGTCATTCCTATCAGCAAATTCAGCAAAAATTATTGCATTCTTTAGATGAACCAACCCAATTTAAAATCAGTCAAATGAGTAAGGTCGTCTATTACGAAGGAATTGAACAAGTAGAAGCACCAGGCAATTTAGAGCAGCTGTTTCATTGTATTTTGGCGCAACAAGTAATTCAGTTTAACTATACCAGATATGAAGCAACAACGAAAAAAATCTTACCAACCCGGTTAACTATTTTAGAAGGATATTGGTATTGTTCAGGCTATGATGTGACTAAAAAGGCTTGGCGTACTTACCGCTGTGATTTTATGGAGGCTATTCAGCAGTTAAACCAAACACTGGATTTTACGACTGAAGAACTGAAAGAATCGTATCGCCATCAACAAACGACGGCACGTACGATTCCATTTAAAGTAATCATTACAGAAAAAGGCAAAGAATTTTTTTATAAACATCGCTTTGACAATATTCAGTTGGAAGAAACGCCCACGCAGTGTTTTTTAGTTGGACAGATTCATCCAACAGAAACACAATTTTTAGCCAACTATTTTATGGGCTTTGGTGAAGAAGTGACAATTTTAGAGCCAGTCCAAGTGAAACAAGCGTATGTAGAAAGTATAATGAGGATTCAAAAAAAATATCAAGAATAGATTGTGGAACTGTGAACAATCTCATGTGTAAAAATGCACATTGGAGAGGAGAAAGAAAAACCCTTGATTTAAAAATCAAGGGTTTTTCTTTCTAAGAACGTGCTTGCCCATTTCCATAAATAACGTATTTTGTCGAAGTAAGCTCTGCTAAGCCCATAGGTCCACGGGCATGTAATTTTTGCGTACTAATACCGATTTCGGCGCCAAATCCAAATTCAAAACCGTCCGTGAAACGAGTTGAAGCATTCGCATAAACAGCGGCTGCATCCACTTGTTGTAAAAATTGTTGTGTGGCAAAGTAATTATCACTAATAATACTTTCAGAATGTTTTGTATTATAGCGATTAATATGCTGGATGGCTTCGTCTAAAGAATCAACGACTTTCACTGCTAAGATAAAGTCGAGAAATTCCGTTTCCCAATCTTGTTCAGTCGCTGGAATGGCTTCTTCAAAAATTGCTAACGCACGTTCATCTGCCCGAAGTTCCACGTGAAACTCCTTCAAGGCTTTTTCAATTGTTGGTAAAAAGGCTTCAGCCACCTCTTGATGAATTAATAACGTTTCGGCGGCGTTACAGACAGAAGGACGTTGACATTTAGCATTGACAATAATTTCAGTTGCCATTGTTAACTGGGCGTCTTTGTCCACGTAAATATGACAATTGCCTGTGCCCGTTTCAATAACAGGAACAGTGGCTGTTGTCAAAACAGTTTTGATTAAGTTGGCGCCGCCACGCGGAATGAGGACATCCAAGTAGTCATTTAAGCGCATAAGTTGTTGGGCTGTTTCTCTAGAAGTATCATCAACAAATTGAATGAGATGGGGAGAAACGGCTTGTTGTATTAGCGCTTCTTGTAAAATTGTCACCAATATCTGATTGGAGTGAAACGCTTCTTTTCCGCCTCGAAGAATAACAGCATTTCCTGATTTGAAACAAAGGCTAGCGGCATCTGTTGTCACGTTTGGCCGCGATTCATAAATGATTCCAATAACACCTAAAGGCACGCGTTGTTGCCCAATTAACAGCCCCGCTTCATTGCGCCACATTTTATCTACTTCCCCAATTGGATCGGGTAAAGTAGCGACTTGGCGTATGCCCTCGGCCATCGCTGTGATCCGTTCTTCTGTTAAACGTAAGCGGTCTTGCATTGTTTCAGAAATTCCGTGGGTAGCGGCTTGCTCTAAATCTAATGCGTTTGCTTGTAAAATGCGGGGCGCATTGGCTTCAATGGCTGCGGCCATTTTGTTTAACAAAGTATTTTTTTGACGAGTATCCATCAAGCCTAGCGTATAAGAGGCTTCTTTAGCTTGTTGCCCTAGTTGCTTTAAATCAGTCACTTTCATGCCCTCCTTTAATAAATAACGTACCGATATCTTTTCCTTCTAAAATTTCAAAAATGATTTTTGGCTGCTTTCCGTTTGCTAAAATCATCGCCTGTTGATTAGCTAACACACGTTCAGCAGCTTTTAATTTACTAGACATCCCACCAGTGCCAAAGCGGCTTCCCTTACCACCGGCTAATTGGAACAAGTCTTCATTAATTTCATTGATTTCAGAAAATAACGTGGCTTCTTTGTTGACAGTAGGGTTGTCTGAAAAGAAACCATCAATATCTGATAACATAACTAACAAGTCAGCTTGAACAATTTGGCAGACAATGGCAGACAATTGATCGTTATCCCCGAACTTGGTTAAGTGATCCAATTCTTCAATTGCGACAGTATCATTTTCATTGACGATAGGAATAATATTCATTTTTAACAGTTGTTCAAAAGTATTGGTAACATTATTGCGACTTTCAGGATATTCAATAACATCACGAGTTAATAAAACTTGTGCCATTTGTTGGCTATAGGTTGAAAACCGCTGATTATAAATGTTCATTAATTCTGCTTGGCCGACTGCAGCGACTGCCTGTTGTTCGGGAATTGTCGTTGGGCGTACAGATAGATTTAATTTATTCAGTCCGACACCAATTGCGCCAGAAGAAACTAAAATAATTTCTTTGCCTTGGTTGCTTAAATCACTCAAAGTAAAGGCTAATTGATCAATTGCTTTTAAGTTAATATTGCCATTGGGATAAATCAGAGAACTGGTTCCGACTTTGATCACAATTCGTTTGGCCTGTTGGAGTTTGTTTCTCATAAGTGCCTCGTTTCTTTTTACAGTAAAATTTGACACTCATTATAACAAAATCAGCGGCTACTAGAAAGTGCTAAATAATGAATAGTAAAGAAAGTTTAATGAAAGTGTGAACTTTTTGAGGGAATCTTGGGACTTTTTGGGATTTGGTCTGTTTATTTTAAGAGAAGATGATAGACTAAAAGAAGGAAAATAAACAAAAATTCTCCTCTTTTTTGCGTAGTCTAGATTAACTGGGCTTTTAGAAATGAGAAACTTACTAAAAACAACCAGAGTATCAGAGATTATGGTAAAATAGGAGTAGTTTAGACAGTAGGGGAGAATGAATATGAAACAACGTGGTTTTGAGATTATTTCTAAGTATCAAGAAGAGGGCTTGAGTGTCCCACAACGAGCAACAAAAGGTGCCGCGGGGTATGATTTTCAAGCAGCCGAAACGGTCGTTGTACCAAGTCTTTGGAAGTTACAACAAGCTGGAGAAAATCCCAAACCAATTTTAGTTAAAACAGGAATTAAGGCGTATATGCCTGATTCTGAATATTTAGAATTGGTGAGTCGTTCTTCGAACCCGCTAAAACGGTTCCTACTTTTAGCGAATGGTGTCGGAGTCATTGACAGTGATTATTATAATAACGAGAATAACGAAGGACATATCATGTTCCAATTTTTAAACTTTGGATATGAAGATGTTGTCATTGAAAAAGGTGAACGAATTGGCCAAGGGATTTTTAAGCCGTTTTTATTAGCGGATGATGACCAAGTCGAGGCAGAAAGAACGGGCGGTTTTGGTTCGTCTGGACAAAAATAAAGCCCATTTTTTCAGTAGGCAACGTTATTCAAACCATTTAATAAATGTTAAAATAAACAACAGATAAGGAGATTCTACATGGCAAAAAAAGCAAAAGTTCAATTTGAATGTCAAAGCTGTGGGTATGTGTCTCCAAAATATCTCGGCCGCTGTCCTAATTGCGGACAATGGAATTCGATGGTGGAAGAGGTTATTCAAGATACTTCTGATCGTCGTGCTAGAGTAAGTTTGACTGGTAAAAAGACACAACCACAACGGCTATCTGAAGTCGTACCTAAAAAAGAGCCGCGTGTAAAAACTGAATTAGTGGAGCTGAATCGGGTTTTGGGTGGTGGCGTTGTTCCAGGTTCGTTAGTTTTAATCGGTGGCGATCCCGGAATAGGTAAGTCAACATTGCTCTTACAAGTATCGCAACAATTAGCAGCCACAGGTGGCACGGTTTTATATGTTTCTGGTGAAGAAAGTGCTGAGCAAATTAAATTACGAGCGGAGCGTCTAGGCACCGTCAACGAGACATTTTACTTATACGCAGAAACAGATATGCACGAAATATCACGAGCCATTGAAAAATTAGAACCAGACTATGTCATTATTGACTCGATTCAAACAATGACGCAGCCAGATGTTACCAGCGTTGCTGGTAGTGTCAGTCAAGTCCGAGAAACAACTGCCGAATTATTGAAACTGGCAAAAACGAATGGGATTGCCATTTTTATTGTCGGACACGTAACGAAGGAAGGGTCTATCGCAGGGCCACGGATGTTGGAACATATGGTAGATACGGTTCTTTATTTTGAAGGAGATAAGCATCACACCTTTAGAATTTTACGGGCTGTCAAAAATCGGTTTGGCTCAACGAATGAGATTGGTATTTTTGAAATGCAGACACATGGATTGGTTGAAGTTATGAATCCTTCTCAGGTCTTTTTAGAAGAACGTTTAGAAGGAGCCACCGGATCTTCAATTGTGGTAGCAATGGAAGGTTCACGCCCTATTTTGGTGGAAATCCAAGCGTTAGTTACCCCAACGATGTTTGGCAATGCCAAGCGAACGACCACCGGGTTGGACTTTAATCGCGTTTCTTTAATCATGGCGGTTTTAGAAAAACGGGCAGGCCTTTTGTTACAAAACCAGGATGCGTATCTAAAAGCGGCTGGTGGAGTCAAAATTAATGAACCAGCTATTGATTTAGCGTTAGCAATCAGTATTGCTTCTAGCTATAAAGAAAAAGGAACCTCATCTTCGGAATGTTTCATTGGTGAGATTGGTTTAACTGGTGAAATTCGCCGCGTGAATAGTATTGAACAACGAGTGCGTGAAGCGCAAAAACTAGGCTTTACAAAAGTCTATGTCCCTAAAAATAACCTTGGTGGCTGGGAAGCGCCTGAAGGGATTGAAATTATTGGCGTTTCAACAATTGGTGAAACATTAAGAAAAGTTTTTAAATAATGAAAGTAGAAATAATCCGTTTAGGTTTTTGGTGGCGTATGATTTTTGTACGCCCCACAACACTAGACGTCTTTATTAAATAAACGAGGAGGATGGCTATATGCAAAAACGAATCATCACGTTGCTGATGATCATTGCTGGTGCAAGTTTAGGAATTTCTCTTTTCCCAATGGCTTGGGAAATGGCTAAGCAAGGCAATAACAGTTGGTTAAACAATAACTTTACGAACGGATTAATCGGTGCAATTATTTTCTTTATTTTATCTTTAGGGTTAGCAAAGTATATTGTTTCCGCTGTCAAAAAAATCGAAGCAGCTTTAAATGAAATGAGTTTAACCTATTTATTATTTGGAAGTATTGGTGCCATCATTGGTTTAACAATTGGTGTCATTATTTCCATTCCAATGTACAACTTACAAATTCCTGTCGTGAATAGTTTACTGCCAATTCTAGTTATGATTATTCTGGGTTACTTAGGTTTCCGAATGGGAACAACACGGATTGAGGAGTGGAAAAAAGTTTTTACACCTCGCCAAAAGAAAGCAAATACGGAAGACACCGAAGGACAAATGTTGGAACGTAAAGTGGAAGACAACTTCCATAAATACAAAATTTTAGACACCAGTGTCATCATTGATGGCAGAATCTACGATATCGCTAAAACGGGCTTTTTAGAAGGTGTTTTGCTCATCCCTAACTTTGTTTTATATGAATTACAATACATTGCTGATTCTGGAGACAGTTTAAAACGGGTGAGAGGTCGTCGTGGCTTAGATATTTTAAATGCTTTACAAAAAGAAGAAGGTATCTCCGTTGAGATGTATGACGGAGATTTCGAGGATATCTCTGAAGTAGACAGTAAATTAATCAAATTAGCAAAATTATTAGATGGCGTGGTTGTGACCAATGACTACAACTTAAACAAAGTCTCTGAATTTCAAAATGTGCCTGTTTTAAACATTAATGCCTTAGCTAATGCTGTGAAACCAGTGGTGATTCCAGGTGAAACGATGAATGTGATGGTTGTAAAAGCCGGAACAGAGCGTCAACAAGGGGTCGCTTACTTAGATGATGGCACAATGGTTGTGGTAGAAGATGGCCAGCATTACATGAATGAGCAAATCGAAGTGGTTGTTACAAGTGCTTTACAAACCGCAGCTGGGCGTATGATTTTTGCCAAACCGGCGCACGCGGGTCGCGGGATTAATGATCGCAAGGACAACCATCCTAAAAACGATAAAAATTAAGCAAAGTGAGGACTTAGTATGATTCGAATCGGCCAAGGTTTTGATGTTCATCAATTAGTTCCGCAACGACCTTTAATTATTGGTGGGGTTACTCTTCCTTATGAAAAAGGTCTGTTAGGTCACTCAGATGCCGATGTTTTAACACATGCAATTATTGATGCAATCCTTGGTGCCGCTGGTCTGGGTGATATTGGGCAACTGTTTCCCGAAACCGATCCACAGTTCAAAAATGCGAATTCTGTAAACTTATTAACAAAAGTAAATGAAAAAGTTGGGCGGTCGGGCTTTACTATTGGCAATATTGATTGTACAATTTTAGCGGAAGAGCCAAAGATGAGCCCATACTTGGCAGAGATGAAAAAGAATCTAGCCGCGAGTTGCCACTTAGCGGTCACACAAGTGAACATTAAGGCAACGACCATGGAAACGATGGGCTTTGTTGGTAAAAAAGAAGGAATCGGCGCAATTGCCGTTGCTTTATTGGAAAAATAACTGAAAACGACGTTAAACCGTCTGTTTTTAAAAAATGGAAAGAGGAATGAACATGACGAAAGTTCGTGTGCGTTACGCACCAAGTCCAACTGGACACTTGCACATTGGGAATGCAAGAACAGCATTATTTAACTACTTATTTGCCCGCCACAATGACGGAGAATTTATCATTCGTATCGAGGATACCGACCAAAAACGGAACATCGAAGACGGCGAGAAAAGTCAGTTGGAAAACTTAGCATGGTTAGGGATGGAATGGGATGAATCACCTGCTCATCCGGGAGAATATGGTCCATATCGTCAATCAGAACGTAAAGAAATTTACCAACCATTGATTGATCAATTATTAAGTAGCAATCGTGCGTATAAGTGTTATTGTACGCCAGAAGAATTAGAAGCAGAACGTGAAGCACAACAAGCTCGTGGGGAAATGCCTCACTACGCAGGCACTTGTGCGAATTTAACACCTTCTGAACAAGCAGCCAAAGAAGCGGCTGGTCTAGAACCAGTGATTCGCTTCCGTGTGCCACGTAACACAGAATACAAATTTGATGACATCGTGAAAGGTGAAATTACTTTTGAGTCAGATAACATTGGTGGCGATTTTGTCATCCAAAAACGCGATGGGATGCCAACGTATAACTTTGCCGTTGCAGTAGATGATCACTTAATGAAAATTTCTCATGTTTTACGTGGCGATGATCACATTGCGAACACACCAAAACAATTAATGATTTACGAAGCGTTTGAATGGACACCACCTGTCTTTGGCCATATGACCTTAATCATTAATTCAGAAACTGGCAAAAAATTGAGCAAACGTGATGAAACAATTTTACAATTTATTGAACAATACCGTGAATTAGGTTACTTACCAGAAGCCATGTTCAACTTTATTGCTTTACTAGGATGGTCTCCTGTTGGCGAAGAAGAAATCTTCTCACAAGAAGACTTGATTAAATTGTTTGATGAACAACGCTTAAGCAAGTCACCAGCGGCCTTTGATGCGAAAAAATTAGAATGGATTAACAATCAATACATGAAACAAATGGACTTAGGTGAACTAACAGATATGTGTATTCCTTATTTAGTCGCTGACGGTCGTGTTGAAGAAAATCCATCTCCTGAAAAAATCGAATGGTTAAAACAATTAGTTAGCTTGTATCAACCACAAATGAGTTATGCAGCTGAAATTGTGGAACTATCAAACTTGTTCTTTAATGAACATCCAGTTTTAGATGATGCTGCGAAAGAATTCTTGCAAGGAGAAACAGTGCCAACTGTGTTACATGCGTTTAAAGAACAATTAGAAGCCTTGGACGTTTTCGATGTCCCAAGTATTAAAGCAGCGATTAAAGCCGTCCAAAAAGAAACCGGCGTTAAAGGCAAAAACTTGTTTATGCCAATTCGAATTGCTGTTTCTGGACAAATGCATGGTCCTGAATTAGGCGAAACCATCGAATTATTAGGCAAAGAAAAAGCATTAGATCATTTAAATAAAGTGTTATAAAAACACAAAGAATAGAAGAAGTAGACAATCAGATGGATTTCAGAGACGCTGTGGGTGGTGAGAACAGCGAGCATCTTTTGTCGAAATGCATCTATGAGTGGCTTTGGTGAAAAAAGTAACCGAAGACGTCGGCAGGCGTTAACTGTATCGAGGCAAGAGCTAGTTCTTGTGAAGAAAAGTGGAACCACGCATGGGCGTCTTTTAAGCAACGTTTTTTTGTTGCTTAAAAGACGTTTTTTATTTTTGTATAATAGAAAGGAGTTCACCCTATGAGTTGGTTGAAACGTAGCGTCGCAGCTGTTAAAAGAAACGATCCTGCAGCGCGGACCACACTAGAAGTTCTTTTAACGTATCCTGGCTTGCACGCCCTGTTTTGGCATCGCTTGTCTCATTTCTTATATAGGCATCAGTTGTTTTTGTTGGCGAAGATTCATGCACAATTTTGGCGTTTCATAACGGGCGTAGAAATTCATCCCGGAGCCACAATTGGAGCGGGAGTTTTTATCGATCACGGCATGGGCATTGTGATTGGGGAAACCGCGGAAATAGAAGAAGATGTTGTTTTGTTTCACGGAGTGACGTTAGGTGGGACCGGTCGTGATACGGGTAAACGCCATCCAACAGTGAAAAAAGGAGCGATGATTTCGGCACGAGCTCAAATTTTAGGGCCAGTTGTGATTGGTGAACGTTCAAAAATTGGTGCGGGTGCTGTTGTTATTTCAGACATCCCAGCAGATGCCACAGCTGTGGGTGTTCCTGCGAAAGTCGTTCGTCTAAATGGAAGAAAGGTGGAAAAAGGACATGATTAAAATTTATAATACATTGACCAGAGAAAAAGAAGTATTTACGCCAATTGAGGCGCATAAAGTTCGGATGTATGTCTGCGGACCAACCGTGTATAACTATATCCATATCGGTAATGCGCGCAGTGCGATCGCCTTTGATACAATTCGTCGTTATTTTGAATATCGTGGGTATGAAGTGAATTATGTCTCGAACTTTACAGATGTCGATGATAAAATTATCAAGGCAGCTAAAGAATTGAAAATTACTGCGCCGGAAGTGGCGGAGCGTTTTATCAAAGCCTTTGAAGAAGACACGCAAGCATTGAATGTCCAGCCAGCAACGCTACATCCCCGGGTGATGGATCACATGCCTGATATCTTAACTTTTATCGACGTTTTAATTGAAAAAGGTTTTGCTTATGAGGTCGCAGGTGATGTGTATTATCGCACCCGTAAATTCCCTAATTATGGTAAATTAAGCCATCAATCGATTGATGAATTAGAAGTGGGGGCAAGTCAACGAACTGGCGTTGAACAACAATTAAAAGAAGACCCATTGGATTTTGCTCTTTGGAAAAGTGCCAAAGAAGATGAAATTTCTTGGGATTCTCCTTGGGGTAAAGGACGTCCCGGCTGGCATATTGAATGCTCTGTCATGGCGACCAAACACTTGGGAGAGACGATTGATATTCATGGCGGTGGACAAGATTTAGAATTTCCACATCATGAGAATGAAATTGCACAGAGCGAAGCCAAAACAGGCCATACCTTTGCCAATTACTGGATGCATAACGGCTATGTCACAATTGGTGAAGACGATGAAAAAATGAGCAAATCCCTAGGTAACTTCATTACTGTTCATGAAATGATTCAAAAAGTGGATCCGCAAATTTTACGTTTCTTTATGTCCACCACCCAGTACCGTCGCCCGATTCGTTATAGCGAAAGCACTCTAAAAGAGGCAGCAGCCAATTATCAAAAATTGAAAAATGCGTTTGAAAATTTACGTTTTAGACAAGCAGATGCGGTCGCAAGTTTGCCAGAGGATGAACACTATTTGGCTCAATTAAACGAATTAGAACAACGTTTTATTACGGAAATGGACGATGATTTCAATGCAGCTAACGGGATTACGGTCGTTTATGAATTAGCGAAGATGATGAATCAGTACAGTGAACAAGCGACAGTTTCGGAACCAGTTCTAGTGGCGATGGATAAGCTTTTCAGTGGCTGGTTAGCTATTTTTGGTTTATTCTTTAAAAACGAAGAATTAGTGGATGCACAAGTCGATGCGTTAATTGAAGAACGGAATCAAGCACGGAAAGACCGTGATTTTGCCCGAAGTGATGAAATCCGCGATTTATTAAAAGAACAAGGCATTGTTTTAGAAGATACTCCGCAAGGAACGAGATGGAGAAGAAGTGAATGAGAGATTATAAGCAATTAAACGGTTTAGCTTTGGCCTATGTTGGCGATGCGATTTATGAAATTTACATTCGTGATTATTTAGTTTCCTTAGGACAAACGAAACCGAATGTTTTGCATCGCATGGCGACACACTACGTGTCAGCAAAAGCCCAAGCAAGCTTAATGCAAGCGATGTTAGCGGGAGAAATGCTAACGGAGGAAGAAGAAGTGATGTACAAACGCGGTCGGAATGCTAAAAGTCACACCTTTGCCAAAAATGCTGATGTGACGACCTATCGGGTAGCGACCGGTTTCGAATCCTTGATGGGTTATTTACATTTAACACAACAAAAAGAACGTTTAGAAGAATTAATTAACTGGTGTATCAAGAAAGTAGGTGAAACCAATGAAAAATGAAAAATCTCGTCCTTTTAAAAAAGGTAAGAAACGTCCAGAACGTTCAGATAAGCGTTCAAAAGAACGGAACCCACGACCAGCGACAGCAGGTGCTGATGGAACCTCAGAAGAGCTAGCAGATAACTTTGTCTTTGGTTTCCATGCCACTGTTGAGGCGTTGCAGCAAGGACGCGGGAATAAATTGTTTTTACAAGAAGATGCTCGTGGCGAGAAAATTGAGCAATTAAAACAAGCAGCGAAAGAACAGGCTGTTCCAGTTAAATGGGTGCCTAAAGCAAAATTAGATACGATGAGTGATCACGGCGTGCATCAAGGCATGGTTTTAGCAATCACGGCGTATCAATATTTAACTTTAGAAGAATTATTGGAACAAACAAAAGAAAAGACAGAAACACCATTTTTCCTAATTTTAGACAGTCTAGAGGACCCACATAACTTTGGCTCAATTTTGCGAACAGCTGATGCGACAGGCGTGGACGGTATTATCATTCCGAAACATCGTGCAGTGGGAATTACACCAACCGTAACCAAAGCGTCAACAGGGGCCGTGGAACATATTCCAGTGGCTCGTGTAACGAATCTAGCGCAAAGTATTGCAACGCTAAAAGAGAATCAATTTTGGATTTTTGGTACAGATATGTTTGGGACGGATTATCGTCGCTGGAATACACAAGGCGCAATTGCCTTAATCATCGGAAATGAAGGTCGTGGCATGAGTCAAGGTCTTCATAAAGAAGTGGATGAATTATTAACGATTCCAATGACTGGACACGTTCAAAGCTTAAACGCTGGTGTGGCTGCAGGCTTGCTAATGTATGAAGTCTATCGTGGCCGCAACCCATTATAGAAGAAGGCGATTGTATGAAAAAACAATTGTTAATCGTTGATGGCTATAATATGATTGGTGCTTGGCCAGAATTGGTCCAGTTGAAAAAGCAAGAGCGTTTAGAGGATGCGCGTGAACTGCTTCTTAGTCGTCTGTCCAATTATGCCAAATATGAAGGGTTGGAAATCATTGTGGTCTTTGATGCCCAATTAGTCCCAGGTATTCAGCAAACGTACAAAAAGTACCTTTTGACCGTGGTTTTCACCAAAGAAGATGAAACAGCAGATAGTTATATTGAACGTCTAGCTGGTGAAAAAAATGATCGTTTAACGCAAGTAACAGTCGCAACGAGTGATTTGGCTGAACAATGGGTGGTCTTTTCACAAGGTGCATTGCGGACTTCGGCCAATGAACTTTACAAAGCTGTCCAGAAAACAGAAAAGACGATTGCCATTCATGCAACGGATATCCATTTCCAGCAATTTCGTCGAAATTCTCCATGGAACGTGGAGCAGTTATCAAAACTTTCTGAGAAGCTAGAAGAATTGTCTCAAAAAAAAGATTAAACAAATGTTCGCTTAAGTCATAAATTTCTAACATGCTATGCTCTCCTAAATCATTCGATACGTTTATCGAAAAGGAGGGCTTTTTATGTTAGAACAGATTCAACAAGCATTAGCAGGAGACCAAGAACAATTTCAAGCCTTATATGGGCAATATCAGCCAGTGATTTATAAGTGCATGAAAAAATACTATTTAAAAGATTATGATACTGAAGACTGGCTTCAAGAAGGACGAATTGTCTTCTTTCGGACGTTAGAACGATTTGATTCAGAAAAACAAGCATCATTAGGAAAGTTTTTTAAACGAAATTTTGAAAATCACGTACATAGCTTAATTCGCCATCAATGCGCCTATAAGCGGCGAACAGATACCTTGTCTATTTCTCTGGAACAACGATTAGAAAGCGCTGGTGAAGAGTTAGTGGACTATTTAGGGACAGCGGCTACCGACCCATTAGGTCAATTAATGATTCAAGAAAAATTGGCAGCTTTTCCGACACGTCTTTCCTCGTTGGAACAACAAATTTTAAATGCATACTTAAAAGGCTACACGTTAGAAGAAATTGCTAAAGTACGTGGGGGAACTTTTTCAGCTGTCCGAAGTGCCTATGATCGTGCCAAAGCAAAAATGAAATATACATTAGAAAATGAATAAAAATTCGACAAAACAGCCGGTTTGTCGAGCAAAAGTAGTTGCAAACAGACTTCTAGTATGATAAACTTGAAATTTTTTAAAAAAAGTGATATAATGTTTCTCGAGGTGAATGCAATGCCAACAACGTTATCGTCAATTAAGAAAGATTTGGAAGGCCGTATCGGCAGTGAAATTATGTTAGTTGCTCAGACTGGAAGAAAGCGCCAAACAGAACGTAAAGGAATCTTAACGGAGACTTATCCATCTGTTTTTGTTGTTGACTTGGATCCAGACGAGAACTCATTTGAACGTGTATCTTATAGCTATTCAGATGTTTTAACACGCACCGTTGAAATCGAATTCATCGGTCAAGCCGTATAATTTAGAAAGTCCGCTTAGGAGTGAAGGAAGAGCCCTTCGTTCCTAAGCTCTTTTTAATTTCAGCCATCTGTCGTCAGAGAAAGAGCAATCTTCGGTGTACTTCTTCATGGACATATGATAGAATCTAAAAGATTAAAATGTTGGTAGACAAAAGATTAAGGAAGGTGAATCAGGGAACCGATGGAAATAATCGAACGAGCTCCTGCGAAAATTAATCTTGGGTTAGATGTTCTGCATAAACGTGTGGATGGCTATCATGAAGTTGAATCTATTTTTGCAAGTGTAGATTTAGCCGATCATTTAACTTTTGAAAATCTAGAAGAAGACATCATTCGTATTGAAACGGACAGCTCTTTTTTACCCGTGGATCGACGGAATCATGTCTATCAAGCAGTTGACTTATTAAAGCGTACCTATAATATTCATAAAGGAATTAAAATATATATTGAAAAACGTATCCCCGTGGCAGCTGGTTTAGCAGGTGGTAGCAGTGACTGTGCCGCAGCATTACGAGGCTTGAACAAGCTGTGGAATCTGGGGTTGACGATGGACGAACTCTGTGAAATTGGCAGCCAAATTGGTATGGATGTTCCTTATTGTTTAAGGGGCGGAACAGCCTTTGCAAACGGACGTGGGGAGAAAATTGAAGCATTACCGACCATGCCTCAATGTTGGATTGTGTTAGTTAAACCAAGAATTAGTGTATCCACTAGTACCGTTTTTAATGATTTAGCGGTAGATGAATTGCACCATCCAGATATTGCTGGACTAAGAATAGCTATTGAAAATGGTGATTATACTGGGATGACCCAAACGGTCGGCAATGCGTTGGAAAGTGTCACGATTGCCAGACATCCGATCGTGCAACAAATCAAGGATCGCATGCTGAAGTACGGCGCTGATGCAGCGTTGATGAGCGGCAGTGGACCGACAGTCTTTGCTTTATGTGAAAAGAAAACACGAGCACAACGGATTTATAATGGACTTAAAGGCTTTTGCGAAGAAGTTTATTTGGTTCGGACATTGAAATAAATAAAAACAACAGAGCGTGGAGCAAAAACCCAAAGTGATTTTTGTCCCACGCTCTGTTGTTTTTTTAAATTTATTCCTTGACGTCCCGTGATCCATTTGGTACATTATTCCTGGCAAATCGTAAATATTACGGTTTATAATAGGTAAATCGAAAAGAGGACAGAACATGACGAAAATCTACCGCCGTTTGATAATCGGCGTTACTTTAGCAATCAGCGCTTTTCTTTTAGCTAGTTGTGGGCAAACCACACAATCGCCAAAAGAGAAGAAAGAGCTCACGGTAATGACTACTTTTTATCCGATGTACGACTTCGCAAAACAAGTCGTTGGTGATGAGGGAGAGGTTGAGCTGTTGATTCCAGCTGGAACGGAACCACACGATTATGAACCAAGCGCAAAAGACCTAGCGAAAATTACTGATGCGGATGTCTTTGTTTATAATAGTAAAGAGCTAGAAACTTGGGTTCCGAATGTTATTGAAAACTTGGACACGAAAAAAGTTTCAATCGTGGAAGCCAGTCAATCCATTCAATTGATGCAAGGAACAGAAGAGGAAGAATCTGGCGAAGAAGGTCATGAAGGCCATAACCATTCCCACGAATTGGATCCGCATGTCTGGTTAGATCCCGTGTTAGCGCAAAAAGAAGTGACAGCGATTCGGGATGCGCTTATCAAAAAATATCCTGAGAAAAAAGCCGTATTTGAAAAAAATACCGCTGCTTATTTGGAAAAGTTGACTGCGTTAGATAAGGAATACCAAGCTGCGTTTGCAGGAGCTAAAAATCGGACCTTTGTGACGCAACATGCTGCATTTGGCTATTTGGCAAAACAATATGGTTTGACCCAAGAACCGATTGCTGGGATTTCTCCAGACCAAGAACCTTCGCCAAGTCGTTTAGCCGAATTAAAAAAATATATTAAAACAAACAATGTTTCTGTGATCTATTTTGAAGCATCGGCTTCTACAAAAGTAGCCAAAACATTGGCAGACGAGACAGGCGTCGAATTAGCCGTATTGAATCCTTTAGAGAGTTTAACTCAAAAAGAACAAGAAGCAGGCGAGAACTACGTGTCTGTCATGAAAGAAAACCTCGCTGCTTTACAAAAAAGCATTCATTAATCTGGCAACAGAAAGGAGCCAACTTATGCATTATATTGAAGTCGAAAATTTAACCTTCTATTATGATGATGAACCTGTTTTAGAAGATGTTTCTTATTATGTTGATCCAGGGGAATTCGTTATTTTAACAGGAGAAAATGGCGCTGCCAAGTCAACGCTGATCAAAAGTACCTTAGGGTTATTAAAACCAACAAGTGGCAAAATTACGGTCGCTAAAAAAAATAGTGCTGGTGAAAAAATCAGCATTGGCTACATTCCACAACAAGTCGCTTCTTTCAATGCGGGCTTTCCTAGCACCGTCATTGAATTAGTACGTTCAGGTCGCTTTCCCAGAAATCGTTGGTTCAAACCGTTGACGAAAAAAGATCATCTTCATGTGGAAAAAGCTTTGAAATCAGTGGACATGTGGGAAATGCGCCACAAACGAATTGGCGAGCTTTCTGGAGGGCAAAAGCAACGAATTAGTTTAGCACGAGTGTTTGCGACCGATCCAGATTTGTTTATTTTAGATGAGCCAACAACAGGTATGGATGAACAATCGCGCAACGAATTTTATCAATTGTTGCAACACAGTGCGCATGAACATGGAAAAGCTATTTTGATGATTACGCATGATCATGAAGATATCAAAACCTATGTGGATCGTCAAATTCGTCTTGTCCGCAAAGAAGATTCGAAATGGCGTTGTTTCCATATGAGTGAAGAATCGTATACGTAAATTTTCCAATAAAACGTTATCTGGCTCGATAATAACGAAAGCCAAGGAACAGCTTAAAGAAATGTTGGAAAAATTTAAAAAATAAGCAGGAATTAAAAAATTAATTCGCTTAAACGTCGCTACAATGGTAGTGTTCATTTTAGCGGTAAGGAGTGAATCGTATGGCAGAAATGCTTTCTTATGCATTTATGCAAAAGGCCTTTTTAGCAGCACTGTTTATCTCAGTGATTGCTCCAATGCTCGGCGTCTTTCTAGTTATTCGCCGACAATCTTTAATGGCAGATACCCTTTCACATGTGTCATTAGCCGGTGTGGCTCTAGGCTTCTTTTTTAATTGGAATCCTAATTTAATGACCTTAATTGTCGTGATTGTGGCTGCAATCATTCTAGAATATTTACGAATGATTTATAGCACCTATTCAGAAATTTCGATTGCTATTTTAATGTCAGGCGGTTTGGCTTTGGCGTTAGTTTTAATGAATTTAACAGGAGGCAATTCAGCTGCTAGTATTCAATCGTATTTATTTGGTTCCATCGTCACGATTACGTGGGATCAAGTGGTTATGTTGGCAATTTTATTCGTAGTTTTAGTTCTATTGTTTATGTTATTTAAACGTCCAATGTATGTTTTAACATTTGATGAAGATACTGCTCATGTTGATGGGCTACCTATTCATTGGATGTCGATGCTTTTTAATGTAATTACTGGTGTGGCGATTGCTGTGATGATTCCGATCGCGGGAGCCTTGTTAATTTCAGCAATTATGGTCTTACCAGCTGCAATAGGTATGCGAATTGGTAAAGGCTTTAACACGGTGATTATTATCAGTGTATTTATGGGCTTGATTGGCATGCTAACAGGGTTGACTAGCTCGTATTATTTGGAAACACCACCGAGTGCAAGCATTACCCTAATTTTTATTGGTTTATTCTTATTAGTCAATATTTATCGCCGAGTGGTTGTCATGGTCCAACGAAAACAAAAAATGCAAAGAAACTAAGGAGAAAAACGAAAGTTTTTCTCCTTTATTTCTTTTTTTTAAAAGAAATGGCGAACTATTTTCAGTTATTTGAAAAAAATCCTCGAATTTTTCGGTTAAACCCCTTATAATAAGGAACGATAGAATGAAAAGGAGTGACGAATTTGAAAATTCGGAGAAGTGAACGATTAATCGATATGACCCAATATCTTTTAGATCATCCCCATACATTGGTTTCTTTGACATATTTTGCTGACCGATACCAATCTGCCAAGTCTTCCATTAGTGAAGATTTAGCAATTGTTAAAAAAACATTTAAAGAACGTGGAACAGGTATTTTAGAAACGATTCCAGGCGCTGCAGGCGGTGTCCGCTTTATCCCTGAAATTCCTTATGAGGAAGCGGAGCAGTTGATTATGGATTTATGTGATCGTTTGTCAGAACAAGATCGCTTATTACCTGGGGGTTATGTTTATCTTTCAGATTTACTTGGGGAACCGAATTTATTAAGACAAGTGGGCCGGATTATTGCTTCTAAATATTTAGGCAAACAAATTGATGCGGTAATGACCGTTGCGACTAAAGGAGTGCCAATTGCGCAAGCTGTGTCTTATTACTTAAATGTTCCGTTTGTGATTGTTCGTCGCGATTCTAAGATTACTGAAGGTTCAACGGTGAGCGTGAACTATGTATCAGGGTCTTCAGAACGTATCGAAAAAATGGAACTTTCAAAACGCAGTTTAAAACGCGGCTCAAAAGTTTTAGTCGTGGATGACTTCATGAAAGGCGGCGGCACCGTCAATGGTATGAAGAGTATGATTGAAGAATTTGAAGCAGAACTTGTGGGCATTACCGTTTTTGCTGAGTCAAAATTCAATGGCCGTCGTGCAATCGATGACTATACTTCGCTATTGTACGTGGAAGATGTGGATACACAAACAAAAACGATTAGCGTAGTCCCAGGAAACTATTTCACAGAGAAATAATTTGAAAAAGAACCTGAAAATGGTCCATTCCATTTTCAGGTTCTTTTTTTCTGTTTTATTCCTTTAAAAAAAGATGAGAAAATAAATTGGTCTACCTTTTAAATGCCTTATTTTGTTGAAAAAGACAAAAGAGTAAGATAAACTAGAAAAGGTATAATGAGGACGATTTAGAAGAAAATCAAACAATTTAGTTAATTTGAGGTGGCAAACGTGGAAAATAGATACGCAATTATTTTAGCAGCTGGTAAAGGAACACGCATGAAATCTAAACTTTATAAAGTATTGCATCCAGTTGCTGGTAAACCAATGGTCGAACATATTTTAGATCAAGTAGAACAAACAGAACCAACAGAAATCGTGACGATCGTTGGACACGGGGCGGAAATGATTAAAAGCCATTTAGGCGAACGTAGTCAATATGCCTTACAAGCTGAACAATTGGGAACTGGGCATGCAGTCATGCAAGCACAAGAGTTATTAGGTGGTAAACAAGGAACGACATTAGTTATTACAGGGGATACGCCGTTATTAACTGCGGAAACCTTGAAAAATTTATTCGATTACCATCAAGGTAAGAATGCAAGTGCGACTATTTTAACAGCGCATGCGGAAGACCCAACAGGCTATGGTCGAATTATTCGTGATCATGTGGGCATTGTTGAACGAATCGTGGAACAAAAAGATGCCAGTGAAGAAGAAGCACGTGTTCAAGAAATTAATACAGGAACCTTCTGTTTTGATAATGAATCATTGTTTGAAGCGTTAGCGAAAACAGATACAAACAACACACAAGGGGAATACTATTTAACAGATATCATTGAAATTTTGAAAAAAGAAGGCAAAGCTGTCGCTGCTTATCAAATGGCAGACTTTGACGAAGCAATGGGTGTAAATGATCGTGTCGCGTTATCCACTGCTAATAAAATTATGCATCGTCGTTTAAATGAAATGCATATGCGAAATGGTGTTACATTTATTGATCCAGACACAACGTATATTGATGAAGGCGTGGTAATTGGTTCAGACACAGTCATTGAAGCGGGAGTCACTATCAAAGGAAAAACAGTGATTGGCGAAGATTGCTTGATTGGCGCACATTCAGAAATCGTTGATAGTCACATCGGCAATCAAGTGGTTGTTAAACAGTCTGTGATTGAAGAAAGTGTGGTTCGCGAGGGGGCCGATGTGGGTCCGTATGCACATTTACGTCCTAAAGCAGATGTGGGGGCAAACGTACACATTGGTAACTTCGTGGAAGTAAAAAATGCAACAATCGATGAAGGCACAAAAGTGGGCCATTTAACATACGTTGGTGATGCAACTTTAGGCAAAGATATTAATGTCGGTTGCGGCGTTGTTTTTGTTAATTATGATGGCAAAAATAAACACCAAACAGTCGTGGGTGATCACGCGTTTATTGGCTCTGCAACGAACATTGTTGCGCCAGTCACGATTGGTGATCATGCGGTGACTGCTGCTGGTTCAACCATCACAGAAGATGTCCCTTCAGAAGATTTGGCGATTGCCCGGGCACGTCAAGTGAATAAAGAAGGTTATGCTAAAAAGTTACCTTATATGAAGGATTAATCTCAAATAAAAAAGAACGCTCTTTTGCTTAAGCAAAAGAGCGTTCTTTTTCCTCCTTAAAGACTAGATCAATTGCTGCTAATATTTGTTTAGAGGTATTCAAGGACTAGACCAATGCTGTTTATTCGGTATTTTTAGTTATTTTTTTCAAAAAAATAGTTTTTGTTCCGCTTTTCCAATATAAAAAGACTTTCTTTTTTATAAAGTTCGTGTTTTGGTCAAAATTACTATTTTTTTCACAAACAAATCCGCTATATTGTCCAAAAATAAAAACAATTTACAGGAAAAACATCTTATTTTAACGGAATTTACTGTTTTTTATTTAACGGATATATTATGATAGGAAAAGAAGAGCAGCGTGATGGGGGAAGGCTCTTTTTGTTGTTTGTTACTTTGACAATTGTTTGTTGCAAATGGGTTGAAACACAAGGAGGAAATTTGTGAAAAAGTTGAGCTTTAAAAAAGTGAAGTGGGGCATGCATTTTTTAATGGCTGTTGCGTTGATAGCGCCAAGCGTTACTAGTACGGCATATGCAGTAGAAACAACGAGTCAACAAAGTTCAGAAGCAGTAACAAGTACCACCGATTCAAGTAGAAAACAAGAACCAGTCATCACACAGGAAACAACAGATATCAAACAAGAAGCACCAAATCAGGCTACGAGTGACAGTGTCAAGCAGTCACAAGAAACCACGGCACCAACAGAGACGACGAATTTAGAAACGTCAACCGCTGAAAAAGAAGCAACGAGCACGCCGCAAAAAATAACAATTTTAGGTACGTCAGATGTTCATGGTCAATTATGGAATTGGTCTTATGAAGATGATAAAGAATTACCAGTTGGTTTGTCCCAAGTAAGTACAGTCGTCAACCAAGTCCGGGCACAAAACCCAGCAGGCACCGTTTTAATTGATAATGGCGACAATATTCAAGGTACTATTTTAACAGATGACTTGTATAATAAAGCGCCTTTAGTGAATGAAAAGACCCATCCAATGATTACCGCCATGAATGTGATGAAGTATGATGCAATGGTTTTGGGAAATCATGAGTTTAATTTTGGTTTACCGTTAATCCAAAAAATTCAAAAAGAAGCCACTTTTCCAATCTTGTCTGCGAATACCTACAATAAGGATGGTAGTCGTTTTGTTGAAGGGACTACCACGAAGGAACTTGATCTTAATCAAGATGGGCAGCCAGATTTAAAAGTTGGGATTATCGGCTTAACAATCCCGCACATTCCTTTGTGGGATGGCCCTCGTGTTACTTCGCTTAATTTTTTACCTTTGAAAGAAGAAGCAGAAAAAGCAGTTACTGAGTTGAAAACTAACGATCAGGCTGACATTATTGTTGCTTCGATTCATGCGGGACAACAAAATAGTGATCCGGCTGCCAGTGCCGACCAAGTAATTGAAAATGTCGCGGGGATTGATGCGTATATTCTGGGTCATGACCACCTTTCTTTTACCAAGCAAGGAGCAGCGCCGAATGGAAAAACTGTACCGGTAGGGGGACCTAAAGATACAGGAACAGAAGTTGTTAAGATTGATCTTTCAGTTGCTAAAAATGCCGATAAGTGGGAAGTGCAAGAAGGTACAGCAACGATTGTACCAACAACGAATGTTCCAGCAGATGAAGCAGTTAAGGCAGCGACAAAAGAATACCATGAAAAAACGCGAGCGTTTATTCAGGAGGAGATCGGCACAGCAACAGCTGATTTTTTACCAAAACAAGAAATTAAAGGAATTCCCGAAGCACAATTACAACCAACAGCGATGATTTCTTTAATTAATAACGTTCAAAAAGAAGTAACGGGCGCACAATTAAGTGCGGCAGCGCTGTTTAAATACGACAGTAAATTACCTGCGGGGAAGATTTCCTATGCCACGATTTTTGATATCTACAAATACCCGAATACCTTAGTGAGTGTTCCCATTAACGGTGAAAACTTACTGAAGTATTTAGAAAAACAAGGGGCGTACTATAACCAAACACAGCCAGATGATTTGACCATTAGTTTTAATCCAAACATTCGTGTATATAACTATGACATGATTTCTGGAGTGGACTACAAGATTGACATTTCAAAACCAGTGGGTGAACGAATTGTAGATGCGAAAATTGACGGCCAACCGTTGGATCCTGCCAAAGAATATACGCTTGCTATGAATAATTATCGTTACGGCGGTTTAGCTAGCCAAGGGATTCAAGTAGGGGAACCTATTAAAAATTCTGATCCAGAAACCTTACGAGGAATGATTGTTGATTATATTAAGAAAAAAGGAACGCTTGATCCAGAACAAGAAATCGAACGAAATTGGTCAATTATTGGGACAAATTTTGATGAAAAATGGCGTGCCAAAGCAATCGAATTAGTGAATGACGGCACTCTTCAAATTCCGACTTCTCCTGATGGACGTACACCAAACGCCGCCGCTATTACGAAACAAGATGTCCGTAATGCGGGCTTTGATTTAGATAATGCATATACCATTATGCACACAAATGACGTTCATGGCCGACTAGAAGCAGGGAAAGGCGAATTAGGTATGGCGCGTCTAAAAACCTTTAAAGACCAAGAAAACCCAACCTTGATGGTGGATGCAGGGGATGTTTTCCAAGGATTACCAATCTCCAATTTCTCCAAAGGCGCGGATATGGCCAAAGCAATGAATGAAGTTGGTTATGATGCCATGGCGGTGGGAAATCACGAGTTTGATTTTGGTTTAGAGATTGCACTAGGTTATAAAGACCAACTGAATTTTCCGATTTTATCTAGTAATACGTATTACAAAGATGGCAGTGGACGGGTTTTTGATCCGTATACAATCGTAGAAAAAGCCGGGAAAAAGTTTGCCATTGTAGGTGTGACGACCCCAGAAACAGCAACGAAAACACACCCGAAAAACGTGGAGAAGGTGACATTTAAAGACCCGATTCCAGAAGTAGAAGCAGTGATTAATGAAATTAAAGAGAAGTACGCGGATATTCAAGCTTTCGTGGTTACTGGGCATTTAGGCGTAGATGAAACGACGCCGCATATCTGGCGTGGTGATACGCTAGCAGAAACCCTTAGTCAAACATATCCTGAGTTAGATATTAATGTGATTGATGGACATTCGCATACAGCCGTCGAAAGTGGCAAACGTTATGGCAAAGTGATCTATGCTCAAACAGGTAATTATTTAAATAATGTTGGAATTGTCACAGCACCAGAGAATGAACCAACTAAGAAAACAGCAAAATTGATTCCAGCAGAAGAGTTGCTAGGATTGCCAGAAAACCCGGCAGTTAAAGCCATCGTTGATGAAGCACGAACGAATTTTAACGCTGAAAATGAAAAAGTAATTGTCGATTATATTCCATTCACATTGGATGGACAACGGGAAAATGTGCGCACACGAGAGACCAACTTAGGGAATTTGATTGGTGATGCGATTATGTCATATGGCCAAGACGCGTTTAGTCAACCTGCTGATTTTGCAGTAACTAATGGTGGCGGCATTCGCGCTGATATTAAGCAAGGACCGATTAAAGTTGGGGATGTCATTGCTGTGTTACCTTTTGGCAATAGCATTGCGCAAATTCAAGTAACCGGTGCTCAAGTTAAAGAAATGTTTGAAATGTCTGTTCGTTCGATTCCACAAAAAGATGAGAATGGCACAATTTTACTAGATGATGCTGGCCAACCAAAACTTGGCGCAAATGGTGGTTTCCTACATGTTTCAAGCTCCATTCGTATCCACTATGATTCCACAAAACCAGGTACTCGCTTGGCTAGTGACGAAGGCAATGAAACAGGACAAACGATTGTCGGTAGTCGCGTATTAGGAATAGAAATTAAAAATCGGCAAACGCAAAAGTTTGAACCATTGGATGAGAAGAAACAATACCGGATGGCTACCAATGATTTCTTAGCTGCTGGTGGTGATGGTTACGATATGCTAGGTGGTGAACGAGAAGAAGGGATTTCACTAGATGCTGTCTTAATTGAATACTTGAAAAGTGCAACCAGCTTGCGGTTGTATCGTGCAGCAACGACGATTGATTTAGCACAATATAAAGAACCATTCCCAGGCGAACGAATTGTTTCTATTTCGGAAGAAGCTTACAAAGAGTTAATCGGTGGAGGAGAGACGCCGAAACCAGATCCGAAACCAGATCCGAAACCAGATCCGAAACTAGATCCGAAACCAGATCCAAAACCAGACCCGAAACCAGATCCAAAACCAGATCCAAAAACAGACCCAGACCCGAAACCAGACCCAACATCAGATCCAAAATCAGACCCGAAACCAACACCAGAAACACCAGTAGCAACCAATAAACAAAACCAAGCGGGAGCAAGACAGAGCAATCCATCCGTAACAGAGAAGAAAAAGTATGGCGGCTTTTTACCTAAAACGGGTACAGAAACAGAAACGCTTGCATTATATGGTTTACTGTTCGTTGGACTTTCTTCTTCTGGCTGGTATATTTATAAACGACGTAACAAAGCTAGTTAGTCATTTTTTAAGAACCGTCCTTCGGGATTGGTTCTTTTTTTATTTTAATGCTTGCCATTTGTTTTTAATTTTAGTATTATAAGAATATTCTAAAAATTAAAAAATGAAGAGTTTTTTCTGTGAAGGGAGAAAGGCATGAAAAGTAAACGTATAAAAGGACTTATCGGGTTAAGTTTAACAACGCTGTTAGTTTTAGCTGCTTGTGGTGGTGATGGGGGAGCTGGCGCCGAAAAAGCAAAGGGCGGATCAGAGAAAACTGCCGCTAAACAAGAATTTAAAGTAGTAGTTCAACAAGAAATGCCTTCTGCAGATTTATCTTTAGGAACAGATACAATTAGTTTTACGGCACTGAATAATGCGTATGAAGGAATTTATCGTTTAGATGATAAAAGCAAGCCGCAACCAGCAGGGGCTAAAGAAAAAGTGCAAGTCAGTGATGATGGTCTGACGTACACAGTGAAACTAAGAGAAGAAGCAAAATGGTCCAATGGTGATCCTGTCACAGCTGCCGATTATGTTTTTAGTTGGCAACGTACAGCAGATCCTCAGACTGGCGCTGAGTATGCTTATTTTCTAGAAATGATTGAAAACGGTGCAGACATTGTAGCTGGTAAGAAACCAGTCTCTGAATTAGGCATTAAAGCAAACGGAGATTACGAGCTAGAAATTAAACTGGCAAAACCAACACCATATTTTGATTATTTACTGGCCTTTCCACTATTTTTCCCGCAACATCAAGCAACCGTAGAGAAATATGGCAAAGATTACGCTGCTTCCAGTGAAAAAGCAGTCTATAATGGTCCGTTTGTCTTAGCTAACTTTGAAGGGGCTGGCTCAGATACCAATTGGACTTTGGAAAAAAATGAAAACTATTGGGATAAAGACAATGTCAAATTAGATAAAATCAATTTTGATGTTGTCAAGGAGGCGCCAACTGCCTTGAACTTATTTCAAGATGGTCAAGCAGACGATGTTATTTTAAGTGGCGAATTGGCCCAGCAAATGGCGAAGGATCCAGAATTGGTTATCGAAAAAGAAGCACGAACCAGCTATTTGGAATTTAATCAGCGAGATAAAAATTCACCGTATAATAATGTGAATTTACGCAAAGCAATTTCAGCAGCGATTGATCGCAACGCATTAGTAGATAAAATTTTAGGCGACGGCTCAGTAGTCGCTACCGGCTTAATTCCAGAAGGGATGTCGTATTCGCCGACAGATGACACAGATTTTGCTGATGAAAATAAAAAAATTGTTGAATATAGCCCAGAAAAAGCAAAAGAATATTGGGCAAAAGCGAAGAAAGAATTGGGCATAACAACACTCAAAATGGATATTGTTGCCGATGATGTCGATTCTACGAAAAAGTTAGCGGAATATATTCAAGGTACGTTAAAGGATACTTTAGAGGGCATTGATGTAACAGTGAGCCCAGTGCCGTTTTCAGTTCGAATTGATCGAGGTAGTCGCGGCGATTTTGAGACAATCTTAGGTGGTTGGGCTGCGGATTACGCAGATCCAAGTAGTTTCTTAGACCTTTTTGTTACTGGTAATAACTATAATCGCGGGCGTTTTTCAAGTAAAGCCTACGATGAGTTGATCGAGGCTTCAGCTACAAGAGATGCTTCAGATCTTGAAAAACGTTGGGAAGACATGGTTAAGGCTGAGAAGTTATTGATTGGTGAAGAGACCGCTTTAGCACCACTTTATCAAAAGGCGACTGCCCATCTACGCAGTAAAGAAGTGAAAGGCGTCGTTGCCCATGGTGCGGGCGCACAATATGATTATAAGTGGACATATATAACAGAAGAGTAGTTAAAAAGAGACACAGAATAGTCAAATCGACTGTTCTGTGTCTCTTTTAATCAAAATATTTCTGCTGTTCTTCTTTTAATTTTTCTGGGGTCACATCTTCACCAGTAGGATCATAAATAGTGACGCCCATTAATGTTTTATTGAATTGTTCACGAATGGTCCGCAAATATTCTTGTCGCAAATCGACACGAAGAGCTTGTTCTTCAGATGTTAAACCTTGTTCACGCTCTTTTTGTGCAAGCATATTAATTCTTTTTAAAACCTCTAACATTTCTCATTTCCTTTCTATAATAATTCTTTTGCTAGGCGTTCAAATGATTGAAAGCGCGTTTGTTTGTCATAACCTGGGGTGATTAGCATCGCTTCTGTCAACCCTAGTTCTTCTTGTTGGTGGAAAAACTCCGCAACTTCTTGGCTACTGCCAATGACAAAGCGTTGTTTATTTTGTTCTAAAACCAGTTTGTCCATTTCACTGTAAGGGAAAGCTAGGGCTTCTTCTGGCGATAAAAATTTATTTGGAAGCCCATGTTCGGTGGCAAAGATATAATGCTCGAAACTAGCCGCATGGTATTCTGCTTCTTCTTTCGTGTCGGCGGCAAAAGTGAAATACGCAGCGCTCACTTGCGGCTCTTGTTGTTCAGTTACTGGTCGGAAATGCTTGTAATATGCGGACAATACTTCTTTGGGCAAATGTCCATGAATAAACTGCGCAAAGGAAAAATTAATGCCATATTCACCAGCTGAACGTGCGCTTTCTTTGCTAGCACCTAGTAACCAGGGTTGTGGTAATAGAACTTCCCGCGGAACAGCTGAAATTTTAGAATATAAATGATCTTCAGGAAATTCCTCTCTTAAAAAGAGTAAAATTTCAGGTAATTTATCAAATTGGTCTAGCTGTGGTGGCTGACCATTATTTAACGCTAACGTAGTCAAAGGGCTGCCGCCAGGCGAGCGGCCCATGCCTAAATCGATTCGATCAGGATATAAAGCTGCTAATGTTTTAAACGTTTCTGCGACTTTAAATGGCGCATAATGCATGGTCATGATGCCACCCGCGCCAACACGAATTTGTTCGGTGGCACTAGCAATATGTGCAACTAAAATTTCTGGCGTTGCACTGGCAAAGGCGTCTGAGCCGTGATGTTCGGCATACCAAATTCTTGTGTAACCAAGTTTTTCCGCTAATTGAGCGAGCTCTTTGGCTTCTTGTAATGTGTCGCTTGCTGATTGATTTTTAGGAACCGTTAATTGATCTAAGATACTTAATTTCATGTATGTAGTCTCCTTCTTGGTTATTTTTTTGAAGCTACCGCTATTATCACGCAAGCATGTCAAAAAAAACAGTACGCACTTTTTAATTCCCTAGTGAGCGAAAAGTAACAAATAGATGTAGCCAAGGTCGATGATAAAAAATTCTCCGCTATGGCTTTTTGATGCTTTGTGTTAAAATGGAACATATGTACGCAATCAGCAATTGGAAAGGTGACAACATGTACGAATATATTATTGGAAAAGTAACGTTTGTTAGCCCATACTATATTGTCGTTGAAACAAATGGCATTGGCTATCAGATTTCAGTCGATAACCCGTACCGCTATTCAGGAAAAATGGATACGGACATTAAACTATATCTTCACCAAGTCGTGCGGGAAGATGCACAGCTATTATTTGGTTTTGGCAGTTTAGAAGAAAAACAATTGTTCTTAAAATTAATCAGTGTCTCTGGAATTGGCCCTAAAAGTGGTTTAGCTATCATGGCTTCTGTGGCTGATCATGGTGGTTTAATCAATGCAATTGAAGGGGAAGATGTTACATATTTAACGAAGTTCCCAGGTGTTGGCAAGAAAACAGCCCAACAAATGATTTTAGATTTAAAAGGAAAACTAGGCGAATTAGAGTCTTCCGAAGCAGCGGTGGCTGCCATGACCGCAACCGAAGCGGTGACAACAAGCAATCAAGCATTGGCAGAAGCGTTAGAAGCATTAAGTGCCCTAGGCTACAGTGACCGAGAGATTAAGCGTATCACTAAGCAATTGGAAGCGTTAGGTGAGACAACGACAGATGTTTATTTGAGCAATGCGTTAAAATTCATGATGAAACGCTAAGGAGGAATAACGATGACAGAAGAAGAACGGTTGCTTTCAGCTGCAAGTCAAGAAGCAGAAGCTTCAATTGAAAAATCGTTACGTCCACAATTTTTAGCACAATATATTGGTCAAGATAAAGTAAAACAAGAACTAACGATTTATATTGAAGCGGCGAAAAATCGGAATGAAGCGTTGGATCATACCCTTCTTTATGGTCCGCCAGGTTTAGGGAAAACGACAATGGCGATGGTCATCGCCAATGAAATGAATGTGAACATTCGTACCACAAGTGGACCAGCCATCGAACGGGCGGGAGATTTAGTCGCTATTTTGAACGAATTAGAGCCTGGCGATGTGTTATTTATCGATGAAATTCATCGTTTGCCGCGAGTTGTGGAAGAAATGCTGTATTCCGCAATGGAAGATTTTTACATTGATATCATGGTCGGTCAAGGAACCACGGCACATCCCGTTCATTTTCCGTTACCGCCTTTTACTTTAGTGGGCGCTACCACACGGGCAGGGATGCTTTCAGCGCCATTACGAGATCGTTTTGGGATTATTTCTCACATGGAGTATTATCAAGAGCAGGATTTAAAAGAAATCGTTCTCCGTTCCGCGGATATTTTTCAAACGGAGATTTTTGAGGAAGGTGCCTTTGAAATTGCGCGCCGCTCAAGAGGAACCCCCCGAATTGCTAATCGTTTGTTAAAACGTGTCCGTGATTTTGCCCAAGTCCAATCAGATGGCAAAATCGATCGAGCGATTGCAGACAAAGCGTTAACCTTACTGCAAGTGGACCATCAAGGCTTGGATTATGTCGATCAAAAATTGTTGAAAACAATGATTGATTTATACGGCGGCGGTCCAGTTGGTTTAAGTACCTTGTCTGTAAACATCGGTGAAGAAACCGAAACGGTGGAAGATATGTATGAACCCTATCTTATTCAAAAAGGTTTCATTAAACGAACACCACGAGGACGAATTGCAACGCCATTTGCGTATGCACATTTTGGGTATGATTATTTAGAGGGTCGTAAAAATTAAAAATAAGTCAAAAGAAAGCAAGCCTTAACCGCTTGCTTTCTTTTGTTTCACGTGAAACGTTTGTTCTTATTTAGAAGAGTGGCATATTTCAGCTGTTGTAGGTATACTGTGTTTGTAATCGCTTTTAAATTGGAGGGATCAATGTTGAATAAAGAAATCAAAGGGGCATTAATTGTTTCTTGCCAAGCGTTGGCAGACGAACCGTTGCATAGTTCTTTTATCATGTCCAAGATGGCTTTGGCCGCTAAACAAGGAGGGGCTAAAGGTATTCGAGCAAATTCTGTGGTAGACATTCGAGCAATCCGGAAAGAGGTTGATTTACCAATCATTGGGATTATTAAACGAGATTATCCTGATGCAGAAGTATATATTACTGCAACTATGCGTGAGGTAGATGAATTAATGGCTGTTCAGCCAGAAATTATCGCTCTCGATGCAACCCATTCGAAACGACCAAATGGCGAAACGTTAGCCACATTTTTCAAAAGAATAAAAGAAAAGTATCCTAACCAAGAATGGATGGCGGATTGTTCCACACTGGAAGAGATGATTGAAGCGGCGGAGTTAGGTTTTGATTATATTGGCACAACGTTAGTCGGCTATACGCCGCAAAGTGAAAATCAGCGGATTGAACAAAATGATTTTGAACTGTTAAGAGAAGCAAAGAAGCATTTTACTACACCAATTATTGCAGAAGGAATGATTGATACGCCAGCAAAAGTCCAACGTGTTCTGGAGCTAGGTGCTTATAGCGTGGTGGTGGGATCTGTTATTACACGACCGCAAAAAATTACTGAAAAATTTGTGGAAGCTACGAAAATAAAACAGAATCAAGCATAAACTAAATACACTATCGATACACTCGTTATTTTTTGATCAATACACTTCGATACGGTCGCTTTTTTTCTAGAGAAAGTTGAATCTTCCAATAATAAAAAGGGATACACTCCGTTTGGCATAGTCCTTGCTGATAATAAATCAGTGTATAAAGCGCTATCATTTTTATAGGAGGGGTTTTATGAAGGGTTTATCAAAAAAGAAACGGGTGTCTACTTGGTTAGCGTTAGGAATCACCGTAGTCAGCTGTTTTGCGTTAAGCGGGGAAGTGCAAGCAAGTGTTGAAAGAACAAAAGTTGATGAATTTGCAAATGTTTTAGATGTGAGTGCATCACCAACCGAACGGACGAATGGCGTATACGATACCAATTATTTTAATAATTTTTCTGATTTAGGTGCATGGCATGGCTACTATTTACCTGAAAAAAGCAATAAAGAGCTACTGGGTGGTTTTGCGGGGCCATTGATTATTGCGGAAGAATATCCAGTAAACTTGGCGGCAAGTTTAAACAAATTAACGGTCAAAAATAAAAAAACGGGAGAAACCTATGATTTAAGCCAAAGCAATCGCATGGACCTGTCTTATTATCCTGGGCGCCTAGAGCAAATCTATGAATTAGACGATCTAACGATTCATTTAGCTTTAATTTTTGTCAGCAATCGAACGGCGCTTATCCAAACGACACTTGAAAACACTGGTGAAGAGCCCTTGTCACTTGAAGCAAGCTGGACAGGTGCGGTCTTTGATAAAATTCAAGAGGGAACGGAAACCTTAGATATTGGCACTCGTTTAACTGCTAAAGACAATGACATTCAAGTGAATTTTGGTGAAGTCAGAGAAACGTGGAATTATTTTGCTACGAAAGACACAAAATATACGATTCATCATGCGGATAAAGTTTCAACAAAAATTGATAATCGGAATTATACAGCAACCGCTGAACCAATTGAATTGAAGCCTAAACAAACGTACAACACCTATACGACAGAAAGCTATACTTTTACAAAAGAAGAAGAGGCAAAGGAACAACAACAAGCACCCGAATATACCAAAAATGCGGCGCGCTATTTCAAAGAGAACAAGCAAAGATGGCAAGGATATCTAGATAAAACGTTTGATCAAAAGAAAACAGCAGAATTTCCTGAATATCAAAATGCGCTAGTCAAATCGATTGAAACGATTAATACCAATTGGCGAAGTGCGGCAGGTGCCTTTAAGCATGACGGGATTGTTCCGTCCATGTCTTATAAATGGTTTATTGGTATGTGGGCTTGGGATTCGTGGAAAGCGGATGTAGCAACGGCTGATTTTAATCCTGAGTTAGCTAAAAATAATATGCGGGCCTTGTTTGATTATCAAATTCAAAAAGATGATACCGTACGTCCACAAGATGCAGGAGCGATCATTGATGCTGTCTTTTACAATCAAGACAGTGCGCGTGGTGGTGAAGGTGGCAACTGGAATGAACGAAATTCTAAACCACCATTGGCTGCATGGGCAGTTTGGCATATTTATCAAGAAACCAAAGATAAGGAATTTTTAAAAGAAATGTATCCCAAACTTGTGGCTTATCATAATTGGTGGTATACCAACAGAGACCACAATAAAAATGGGATAGCAGAATATGGAAGCATGGTCAGTGATGCTCACTGGCAAAAAGACGACAAGGATCAAATCATTAAAGATAAAAATGGCCAACCTAAAGTGGACGATGATGCTGTTATTGAAGCAGCCGCATGGGAAAGTGGCATGGATAACGCTACACGGTTTGACAAAGAAGGTGTGGGCAAAGGCGACGTTGGAGTTAAAGTTTTTGAAAACAAAAATAAAGGAAAAGTAGTGGGGTATTCGATTAATCAAGAATCAGTGGATTTGAATGCGTATCTCTACGCTGAAAAGGGCTATTTAGCTTCGATAGCAGAGGAACTAGGCAAAAAAGAGGACTATAAGAACTATCAAAAAGAAGCGAAGAAACTAAAAAAATATATTCAAGAAAATATGTTTGATGAAAAAACGGGCTTCTTCTATGACTTACAAATAAATGAAGACGGCTCGAAAACAAAATTGTTAGTCAATCGTGGCAAAGGAACAGAAGGCTGGTTGCCGCTCTGGGCAAAAGTAGCGACCAAAGAACAGGCGGCGGCAGTTAAGAAAAACATGATGAATCAAGAAATGTTCAATACCTTTATGCCATTCCCAACGGCATCTAAAGACAATGAAAAATTTGCTGCAACGAAATATTGGCGGGGACCAGTTTGGCTTGATCAAGCCTTGTTTGGTGTAGAAGCTCTTCAAAACTATGACTATACAAAAGAAGCGAAAGAAATGACACAAAAACTCTTCTTACATGCCGAAGGATTGATGGGAGAAGGACCTATTCATGAAAATTATGATCCACTAACAGGGAAGGGCCTAAGTACGAAAAACTTTAGTTGGTCAGCGGCAGCGTACTATTTACTGTATAAAAACACCTTATTAAGTAATAACCCCACAACGCAAACCGCTTTTGAAATAAAATAGAAAAACAGCTCTTGAGAAAATATCTCTCAAGAGCTATTTTTTTTCTTCACTTGCTACAATCTGTTTCCTTCTGATTTAATTAAATGTAATTTATTTGTTTAAATAAATATATTTAATATAATTAAATAAAATATCTAAAAATAAACGATATGTACTTTTATTAAAAATGTTATTTAATAAAAATGAAATAGATATTCAATGAAATTGATTGTACAATGGTTAATGAAGAGTGTGTTTAACGGAATAGTGTAATAAGGAATAAGCTGATATCAAAACCAAACATATGCAAAACCTCCTTCTCTGTTAGCTATATTGACTTCTATTATAGAACATTTCTTTTGGTTTTTTCAAGGGAAGTTAAGTATATAAGTTTTTATGATTATCAAAATATTACAATATTATAATTACTGAAATAATAAAAATGAATATTTTGAAATATTTATTAATGTTTTCGCTGATTTTGTTTAATTTGTACAGGTATTGTTGGATCTTTAAGTTAATAAAAAAATAATATTTAATATTATTTTCATTATAAAAGGGGGATATTATGGATGTGCTAGGTGCTCTAAAATATTTTAGAAAAAAGAAAAAAATTGCTCAGAAAGATGTTTTGCCAAAAAAGGGGAAACAAACCTATCGAAGAATCGAAATTGGTGAAGCCAAGCTAAGTTACGAGGATTTAATGACGGCGTTGCAGTCACTGGGGATTACCTTTAATGAATTTTTTTTTATGGTATCTGATACGAGAATCATGGCTTCTTCAGAAGTCAAACATCAAATTGAGTGTTGTCAACTGGGGTTGAACAATACAAGTGAAAAAAAGAATCTCATTCATTATTTTTATCAATTAGAGCGCAATCCTCATAAAAATGCGTTGGAAATGTCTATTTATACAGATATTAAATTAACGTTTAGTAATGATTGGGAGGAAATTCCAGAATTTGATGAAACCGATCGAATGGTAATTCTCGCGCTTATCTCTAGCAAAAGCTACTATACATACTACGATTATCAAATGGTGACTAATCCTGCCGCCTTGTTTTCTGAAAACGAAGTCCTTCAAATTCTTGAGCAGATGTTTCCCGTCAAAGATGCTGAATTACGTGATACCCAAACATTAAATGTCGCCTATGGTTTTTACCTAAATATCATTACAGCGCAACTTTATAAGAAAAATTATGCGAAAGCCCGGGAATATTTAGCGCTAATGAGTGTTACCACGATTCCTGCTGAAATCTACTATATTCATTTTAACTTACGTTACTTAAAAAACCTTACGTATTATCTGTACACTGGCAAAATGAGATATTATAAAGAAGTAATCGCCGTTATTGATATGATTGAAAGCTTTGGCGATGTACGTTTGGCGGAAGGCATGAAAAAAGAAATGCTTCAGCTGACGGCTGGTCGGACATTTAATTTAGAAAAAGGTCAGTTTCCATTGAATATTGTCACTGAAAAATAAAAAGCACCCCCCGCAAGGTCAAACTTGCGGGGGGTGCTGATGTTAAACAATAATGTTATCTCTAATCATATCTAAATCTTTAATCAAAATTTTGCGGTTACGTAGTTCAATTGCCCCTAACTCTTTTAGTTGCTGCATCATCCGGTTAACGCTACTAGCAGAAGTTATCCCACAAAAATGTGCAATTTCTTCATTGGTCACCACGAAATCAATTAAAATACCTTCCTCTGTTTCTACGCCAAATGAATCGTACATTTCATAGATTTGTGTACAAACGGCCCCAAATTTGCCATTCATCAACATTTGCTGCATCTTTTTCATGGAATGCATTAAACGGTCCCGATAGTATTCTTTGACATACATTTGCAAGTCTTTACTATTATTGATATCCCGCCAAAATTGAACACGGTCGATTTGGTAAAGTTCTGCTTGTGGAGATTCGATGCGAATATTAAAAGGTGCATCAATAAATTCTGAATATTCATCACGTAGCAATGAAACAATTTCCAAATTGTTGATATAACGTAAATTAAATTCACGACCGTCTTTGGAAATAACGCTAGTTTTGATGATGCCACTTTTTAAAATATAGGCATAACGATCTTGCAGTCCTTCATAAGTTAAATAATTTTTCTTCTTTTTTACAACGACTCGAAAGGAATGTTCATCTAAGTAGTCTTGTAAAACATTTCTCATTGGCGGTAACTCCTCAATTATCTCTAAATATTTTTGTTTTTGCCTGTTGGGCTTCTTTCTTATTTAAGCGAATTGGACATCATATGTCAATAACAAATGTTGATAAAAAAGGTCAATTAAACGCTATTTTGAAAAATAAAATCAGCTTTTAGATAATTTTGCCAAAAATTTCGCTTAATGAGTATTAAAAATATTTTTTTTATTTTATGTGCTCAAATATTTTTCAAAAAGAAAAAATTGTATTAAGGTAATAGTAGAAAGGGAGGAGATTTAATGACAGAACCAAACTTAAAAGACCCAAGAAAGTTATTTTATAGTGATGGATTTCCGCAACAAGATCAAGAAACTCCCGCATTACAGGACAAAATGGTCCCTAAACCAGATTGTGGGGAAGACAGCTATGTCGGAAATCACAAATTAGAAAATCGTCGGGTATTAATTACAGGCGGTGATTCTGGGATTGGACGAGCTGCGGCGATTGCTTTTGCTCGTGAAGGCGCAGATATCGCCTTACATTTTTTCCCAGGTGAAGAAAAAGACGCCGAAGAAGTGGCGCACTATATACGAGAAGCTGGCCGAAAAGTCGTTCTTTTGCCAGCAGATTTAAGAGATAAACAGGCACCTGAAGAATTGGTTGCACAAGCTCATGAAGCATTAGGCGGCTTGGATACCCTCGTTTTAAATGCAGCCCAACAAATTTCCTGTGCCGCTATTGAAGAATTACCAATGGAACAAGTGATAGACACTTTCCATGTCAATATTATTGCGATGTTTGGCATTGTCAAAGCAGCAGTGCCTCACTTGCCTGCCGGAAGTAGTATTGTGACAACGACTTCCGTCCAAGCCTTTAATCCCAGTGAGCATTTGTTGGATTATGCAGCAACGAAGGCATCAATTGCCAACTTTACCGTTGGTTTAGCAAAACAACTGGCACCAAAAGGCATTCGGGTAAATGGCGTGGCTCCAGGACCAATCTGGACACCGTTACAGTTAGATCATGGACAACCAATTGAAGAGTTGCCAGAATTTGGGCAACATTCTTTACTGGAACGTGCGGGTCAGCCTGCTGAATTAGCCCCTGTTTATGTTTTCTTGGCGTCCAATGATGCAAGTTATGTTACGGCTCAAGTTTATGGCGTAACTGGTGGAGAAGCAATTAATCTTTAGGAGGGATGTTCCGTGAATAAAGTTGTTAAAATACTTTTGCTTCTAGGTTCACTGATTTTAATGGCATTATTTGGCGCGGTGGCCATCACCACTTGGTCAGCCGATACAGCTTGGCAACCACCAGATAATGTCCAATGGTTCTTGCAAGACAACGAGTACGCACGTCAAGCAATCTTTTGGGTAGCGCTGGTTTTACTAGGAATTATGCTCTTTCTCTTTTTATTCATTCTTTTATTCCCAAGAAGAAAAGGCACGTTTGAATTAAAAGAAGAGCAAGGAAAGTTAGTGTTACACCGTAAAGCCATCGAAGGATTTGTACGCTCTAGCTTGCAAGACAGTGACTTTCTGGAAGCACCAACCATTCGTGTAAAGGCGACAAAACGGCGCATTAAGGTCAATGTTAAAGGCACACTGAAACGAACGGCAGATTTAATTGGACAAACAGAAGCTTGGTCAAAAACAATGGAAGAACGGCTTGCTCGTTTGGTGGGAACTGGTCACAAGATTACGATTGATGTTCATTTTGAAGATATTCAATCAATGAAACGACCACAACAACAGCAAACACAAGCACGTGTGGAGTAGGAGGGATGTACAATGGTTGAATGGATAAAACAATATGCCGTTCCGTTAATTGGTGGCCTAGTCGGCTTGGTTTTTGCAATCTTGTTTCTGTCAATCGGCTTCTTTAAAACATTGTTAGTAGTACTCCTGACAGGACTAGGTATTTGGCTAGGTTTGTATTTGGAACAGACAGGCATTGTCAAAAATTATTTTCATCATAAATAGGAGGTTTTGGCTATGGAAAATGCAAATGTATCGATTGTTAAAGGTGAGTTGACGTTTGAGGATAAAGTAATCCAAAAAATTATTGGCATTGCTTTGGAAGAAGTCGACGGTTTGTTAACTGTGGACGGTGGTTTTTTCTCGAATTTACGAGATAAAATGATTAACAGTGAAGATGTTACAACAGGCATTCACACCGAGGTCGGCAAAAAACAAGTCGCAGTGGATATGGACATTGTAGCCGAATACGGGAAAGATATCGAGACCATTTATGATCAAATGAAAGAGGTTATTACTCGCGAAGTCCAACAAATGACTCACTTGGAAGTAATCGAAGTCAATGTCAACGTAGTAGATATCAAAACACAAGCAGAGTACCAAGAAGAAAGTGAAACGGTCCAAGATAAACTTGGCAACGCCGCTGAAGCGACAGGTAGTTTTATGTCAAAACAAACCAACAAAGCCAAACATGCGGTAACTAAAGGCAAGACAAAAGTCAAAGAAAACACGGCACCTCGTGTTCAATAATTGGTTATTATTTTATTAAAAATAAAGCAATAATAGAAGAAACTAGGAGGAATGAACCATGAGTAACGAAAAATTCAATAATGTACCAAAACCAGCAGGAAACGGACCACACACACCAGAAGATCATGCAATCAAAGGTGAATTAACATTTGAAGATAAAGTCGTTCAAAAAATTATCGGTTTAGCCTTAGAAAATGTCGATGGTCTATTAACAGTCGATGGCGGCTTTTTCTCAAATATTGCTGAAAAATTAGTAAACACAGATAACGTCACAGCTGGTATTGATACCGAAGTTGGTAAAAAACAAGTCGCTGTTGATATGGATATCGTAGTAGAATACGGCAAAGATATTCAAGACATTTACGAAAAAATGAAAGAATTAATCAGCCGTGAAGTGAAAAAAATGACCCACTTAGATGTGATTGAAGTGAATGTTAACGTAGTTGATATCAAATCAAAAGAAGAATACGAAGAAGATAGCGAAACGGTTCAAGATAAAGTCACAGGCGCTGCCAAAAGTACCGGTGAATTTGCTTCTGAACAAACAGAAAAAGCAAAAAAAGCTGTGAATAAAGGAACAGAACAAGTCAAAGAAAACATGGAACCACGTGTAGAATAAACGGTTAAAAGGAGGAAACAATCATGGGCTTTATTTGGGCATTAATTGTCGGTGGTGTCATTGGGGCAATCGCTGGAGCAATTACTAAAAAAGGATCATCGATGGGCATTATTGCCAATATCATTGCAGGGTTAGTTGGTTCAACAATTGGTCAAGCCATTTTAGGCACATGGGGACCAAGCTTAGCTGGGATGGCTATTGTGCCATCGATTATCGGGGCAGTGATTTTAGTTGCCATCGTTTCATGGATTTTAGGACGAAAATAGAGAAAGTTTAAAAAAATAGGGCATAAGTCGTTTCGGCTTATGCCCTATTTTTCTTTTTCTATGTATGAGGAAGTTTCGTATGAAAAGTAAATTTTGAGCAATTAGCCAAGAGCTTATTTTAATTAAAATCATTAGTCATTTTGGCTTTTCAACAAAAATCAACAACATTTGTTGAAGTTATTTGTAGATAACGTTTATCATTCACAAATTTACATTTTTTTGTAACGGATATCTCGTATAGTAATAACTGCAAATGAATTTCAGAAAATTTTTTGATAAGTCATCAAAGTGAGGGGATAGCGGTCTTTTATTGAAAAATAGCAACACAAAATAAACAGAACAAAAGAGAGAGGAATTCAAAGAATTATGACAGAACAAACACCAACAAAGCTTTTGAATAAAGGCTTTATCAGTATTACAGTGATTAATTTCATTGTCTATCTTGTTTATTATTTATTAATGGTTATTATTGCGGTGATTGCGCAAGATAGCTTACACGCTACTTTAGGTCAAGCGGGTTTGGCCTCAGGAATTTACATCATCGGGACATTGCTTGCACGACTTTTCATGGGGAAACTCCTTGAACTGATTGGGCGCAAACAAGTCTTACGTTATGGGGCTTTGTTTTATCTTTTAACGACTGTTGCGTATATGTATATGCCAAGTATGGGCATTCTTTATCTGGTCCGTTTTTTAAATGGATTTGGTTACGGAACCGTTTCGACAGCGACCAACGCAATTGTTACCGCCTATATCCCTAAAAACAAAAAAGGGGAAGGGATCAATTATTATGGTTTGAGTACTAGTTTAGCAGCCGGCATTGGGCCATTTATTGGGATGTTATTGTTAAATGTTTCCAACTTCCATGTCATTATTAACTTTTCAATTATTTTAATTTTGTTAACAACCATTGCTTGCTTCATTTTCCCAGTGAAAAATATTGAGTTAACACCTGAACATCGTGAAGCTTTATCTAAATGGAATTTTGATAGTTTTGTTGAAAAGAAAGTTTTATTTATTACATTTATCGCCTTTTTAATGGGTCTTGCTTATTCAAGTGTTTTATCTTTCTTATCTTCTTATGTCAAAGTAATCGATTTAGTTGACGTCAGCACCTTCTTCTTTATCGTCTATGCGGTCGTGATTACCTTAACACGTCCATCGACAGGTCGGATTTTCGATGTCAAAGGTGAACGCTACGTCATGTATCCGAGCTACATTTTCTTAACACTAGGCTTATTCTTATTAAGTATGACTACGTCTGGTTGGATGTTATTAGTTTCAGGTGGGTTAATTGGCTTAGGTTATGGTACTTTCATGTCAAATGGCCAAGCGGTTTGTCTTCAAGAAAGCCCAAGTCCTCACCGTATCGGGATTGCTTTATCGACTTATTTCATCGGTTTAGACCTTGGATTAGGGGTTGGTCCGTACGTTTTAGGTGAATTACGTAACTTTATGTCATTCCAACAAATGTACTTCTTAGCAGGCTGTATCCCAATCGTTTGTACTATTTTATATATGGTCTTCCACAAAGCTAAAAATGATGCCAAAGATTTGTCTCTTGAAACGATTGAAGAGATTGAACACGGCTCAGAACTATAAATGGACAAGGAGTGATTTCAATGCCTAACGATGAACGGATTTTAAACGTTTTACAACAAACACTAACGGAAATTCAACGCATGAACACGCGTTTAGCTAAAATTGAAACAGAGTTAGCCGATGTCGATCAACATCACGCGACTTTGGATCATTACTTGCAAGAGCTAGAATTGGTGACAGAAAATAACAACGTCATGTAAAGTGAGTAGTTAGTAAATGAATGTTCTACGTTTCGGTATCACTAGAGTGGAACATTGAAAGTTTTCGTAAAAAACGCCAAAAGGTAGCAGTTTTTCTGCTACCTTTTGGCGTTTTTTGTAATTTCTATCACTTAAAATGTTTCACGTGAAAACTTTTAAAAGTGGCGTGGACTTTGTTTGGTGACAATTTGTGTATTTAAATTTTCTAAGCTTTGCGCTAGTTCACCAATGCTAGCAGAAAAATCAACATAATAAGTGGGAACCGTTGATTTGACACTAACTTCTGAAAAGATATCTGTAATAATTACATCGAAAGGCTTTTCTGGTGAAGCGACAAAAATTAATTTTTTATCCACGGCTTTACTTAGCTTTTCATAAAGGGTATCTAAAATTAAGTTACTTTGATTGGTCCTTACTAAGACACGAATCGGTGGTAAAGATTTCGTTTTCAGTGTACAAAAAAGAATAAACAAGCAGTCAACTAACAATTTTTCATTGCCAATCAATGTCGGAAGCATTTCAATTGTAAGGCGCTTCACATCTTTGTAGAGACTTGGATTTTTTTGAAGTGCTTCTTTTAAAAAGCTTTCTTGCACAAATGGATTGGCAATCGTGACAAAGGTCTTAAAAAAGACACTTAAATTTTGGATAGAAGTATATAGATAAAGATACTCGTGAAATGTCAATTTAATTTGATAAAAAGACGTTAGTTGATAAATGATCTCTTTAATGGGTGAGCCTAATAGCTGGACCATATGCATCCGTGCTGCTGGAATTTCCAAGACATCTTGTGTGGCGTAGCTGACACTAATCGTCAATAAGAAAAAGGCAAAAAGGCCTTCTTTTTGTATAAATTTTGTTGGAACTTGGTGTAAGGCTTCTTCTTTAAAAAACAATTCAAATTCACTCAGATTAACAAAGGGATTAACAATCGCTTCTTCCTCCACGAAAGTTTCTTTGATAAAAAAGCCCTCTTTCCAACGCGCTAAAATCACCGCAGAAAAAATTAAGTCTTTTGTAAAATCTTGTGTTGTATTGAAAGAAACAGAGTGTTTTAAACGTCGAAAGAGACTATGGACTTCTTTTTTAGTAATCGTGTGCAACGGCCAATCCCCTTCAGAGTAATTGTTCCAAAAAAGCATCATAAAGAAAATCCGGATATCTTTTTCTTTGCCCACCAACACATTGGTACGTTTTAAATTGATTTCAATCTGATATTTTTGGAGCCATTGGTTTAATTGTCCAATTTTTCGCGTAAAGGTTGATGAAGAAATTTCTAGGACTTTTTCAAAATGTTTGCTATCAATTGCATTATGGTTAAAGGCATAGGTCAGTACTTGATACGCGAAACTTTTTTTGACAAAGTAGGGCATCAAAAACGACAGTTGGAAATAGGGTGCAAACCAAAATGTGATTTCTTTGGCGTTTGCTGATAAAGAAAATAAGTTCTCCCAGCCGTTTTTTTCAATTTCTGTTTGGAGCAAAGCCACAGATTGTAGAATAGTATTTTGTTGCATTTTTAATTGAGTCGCTAAAGTAGAAATCGCCAATGTTTGTTCTTCTGCTTCACGACGTTCGAGTAACTCTTCTAAAAGAGCAAAACTTTTACGATAAGGTACATCAAGTAACCCTGTTAACATCCGATTCCCTCCAAACTGTTTTCCCCACGCAATTTGGCAAAATAAATTTTGCGAACTACTTGTTTTAGGTTATAGTATTCATCTAAATAAGGAACGGGATGCCAATAAAAAGTTTTACTGGCGTGAAAAAGCGGATTATTTTTGTCAGTAATGACTAAGTCAGGCACTTCTTGAATATGATTAACAAATTTCAAAGGAACATCGCAATAATTATTGATTTCCTTCGCTAACCAATTTTCTTGTATCTGATTAATAGATGAATGAAGTAAAATTTTAACAGGAATTTGTTTATTTAATAAAACGCTCCGAATAATTAAAAAAATGGTTTCTTTAAATAACGCATCTAGTGGATGTTGTTTGTCAAAAGGCAAACGCTTTAAGAAATAGTTGGTTGTTCGTGAAACATTTGGGTATTGTTTTTCATACAAAGAGACATTAGCAACCTCATAGCTCAATTCCTCTTCCACAGGGAAATGAATCAGTCGTTCACTGGCATTGGATAAATTAACCAACAAAAAGACCACTTCTATTGCGCTTAAATCCAACTGTAATTGCGTACATTTTTCAAAAATCCAAGTAGCGTGTGGACTGTTATCCATTCCCATGATCGCTAAGTTGGCAAAGTTGATGGTTTCCATTTGGACCAGAGAGTACATCGTTAATGTGCTGAAGAAATCATAATAAAAATGAATCTCAGCTTGCCAAGTGTCAGGTTCTTTTTGTTCATCAATAAAACAATCATTCACTAATAGTTGGAATTCTGAATAAGGAAAGGCCAAATTAATAGCAGCAACTTCTGGATAATTGGTGATTGTAAAACCGGATTGATAACGGAGTAAACCTATGGACATAATTAATTTTAATTTGCGTAAATCAGTATATGTAAAGTAAGGGTAACGGTTTTTGATGATTTCAATGAAGTTCTGCAATTGTGCTTGATTAGTCTTAGATAGAAATGGTACTAGAGAAGTTCCTGAAATGAAGAATAAGGAATAAAAGAAACTGCGAAAATCTTTCTCGTTCCCACAAATTTTTTCTCGTCTTTTTAAGTTTAAATAACAATTAAATCTAGCTAGATGATTATTTAAACGGTCACTGACTTGTTTAAAAATAGAAAAGTTAATAAAGTGCTCTTCACAAAAATCTTTGGCTGATGTGTAGCGTTTTAAAAGTAAATCCAGGGCTAACATATAGGTTAGTGACCCGCGGACAACAGCTTCTTTCATTAACTCAATCGGGATATTTTCATCGGCAACTAATTCTATGGACTGTTGATTATTAATGATGCGAATATGTACATTTTCATGTGTATTGACTCGAGAAATTAACAAAGTTAATTGATTCAATAAATTGTTGATATTGTAATGGGAAAATTCATATTTTCGTCGGAGTACTTGCATGGGGACTTTTTCTTTACTGTCATACAAGTATTCAATTAGGGAAAGTAACTGAATTTCCTGTTTGGTTAATAAGTTATACATAATAACCACCTTTCTAATTGGTTATGATTGTTTGATTTTTCAGATAATACAGATAGGGCATTCTTTTCTAAACGACATTTGACAATTGCCAGTGAAAGAACTAGTTGTTCTTATGCTACTGTATCTATTCTTAAAAATCAAGAAGAACTGAATGTGTCAAACGGAAGAAAACATGGACAAAAAATGGTAGAGCAAAAAATTATTAAGAAAAACAACCAGTTTATATAAAACATTTAAATAACAAAAATGATAATTTGAGTCTATTGATTTTTTAGCTTAAATAGCTTATACAAATAGGCTTTTTTGTCTGGTTAGTTCTTATGAAAAAAATTAAAAAAAACGGTATAGTGGAAGAAGGAATAGTAAAAATAAGAAAGGATAAGGACGTGTTTTCATAAAGATGAAAAGGGTTTCTGGGATTTCATCAACTTTTTCTATTTGGAGGAGAAGTTGTTGATAATTTTTGCTGAAAAATCTCGTTATACTCTTCTTATTCTTATAGAAGAGTCTATAGGAAAAAGCAGAAAATGAATCCGCATTCGAAGTAAGAGTGCGTTTTGAGGAGATAAAAAGAAAAGGTGTGTTGGCTGTCTGTTTTAGCAAGGAAGAAAGACAACAGAAGAGCACTCACTTATTTGGTTTAAAATAAAAAATTGGTACGAAGTGAACGTTCTCTTCTATGTGTCGTTAGTAGAGGAAGGATGAAAGAAATGAGAAAGAATGGTCCAATGGTAAACCGTTGGCTCTACGGGTTGATGTGTTTGTTACTTGTTCTAAATTATGGCACACCACTCATGGCTTTGGCGGAAGATGTTAACAGCGATGGCCAGTTAACGTTAGGAGAAGTGAAGCAAACCAGCCAACAAGAAATGACCTTAGCGCTTCAAGGAAAAGCACAACCAGTAACACAAGAGGTTGTAGTGCATTATAGTGCCAATGTGTCAATCAAAGCTGCACATTGGGCAGCGCCCAATAATACGCGCAAGATTCAAGTGGATGACCAGAAGAAACAGATTCAAATTGAATTGAATCAGCAAGCGTTAGCAGATACGTTAGTCTTAACGTTGAACCCTACAGCTACAGAAGATGTGACGTTTTCTTATGGACAACAGCAACGAGCGTTGACGTTAAATACTGGTACTGATCCGACAGAATCAACGGCAATCACGAGTTCGCCAGCCGCATCAGCGAATGAAGGTTCAACAGAAGAAGCATCTACAAACTCCTCTGTTCCTCGTTCGTCCGAAGAAACTGTCGCCAGCACGACGAAGGCGGTAGAAAGTAAAACAACTGAATCGACGACTGTCAAACCGCGCGTAGCAGGACCAACAGATATCAGTGATTATTTTACAGGTGATGAAACAACGATTATCGATAATTTTGAAGATCCGATTTATTTAAATCCTGATGGCACACCAGCAACACCGCCGTATAAAGAAGATGTGACCATTCATTGGAACTTTAACTGGTCGATTCCAGAAGATGTGCGAGAACAAATGAAAGCAGGCGATTACTTCGAGTTTCAATTACCTGGCAATTTGAAACCTAATAAACCAGGTTCAGGTGATTTAGTTGATGCAGAAGGCAATGTCTATGGAACCTACACAATTAGTGAAGATGGTACGGTTCGTTTTACCTTTAATGAGCGAATCACGTCTGAAAGTGACATTCACGGGGACTTTTCTTTAGATACTCATTTGAATGATTCAGATGGGCGGGGCCCAGGAGATTGGGTGATTGATATTCCTACACAAGAAGATTTGCCGCCTGTAGTGATTCCAATTGTCCCAGATACCGAACAACAAATTGATAAACAAGGCCATTTTGATCGAACGCCCAATCCTAGTGCGATTACTTGGACGATAGATATCAATCAAGCGATGAAAGATCAAACAAATCCAACTGTGACGGAAACATGGCCAACAGGGAATACCTTTAAGTCAGTGAAAGTCTATGAGTTAGTGATGAATCTTGATGGAACAATTAAAGAAGTGGGTCGCGAACTTAGTTCAGATGAATATACCGTTGATAAAAATGGCAATGTGACGATTAAAGGTGACACCAATAAAGCGTATCGTCTTGAGTACCAAACGACGATTGACGAGTCGGTTATTCCAGATGGCGGCGGCGATGTGCCTTTTAAAAATCACGCGACGTTAACAAGTGATAATAATCCAAATGGGTTAGATGCTGAAGCAACTGTTACCGCCACATATGGCAAAATGTTAGACAAGCGCAATATAGATTACGACGAAGCCAATCAAGAATTCACTTGGGAAATTAACTACAACTATGGTGAACAAACCATTCCAAAAGACCAAGCAGTCATTACAGACACAATGGGCGATAATTTAACGTTTGAACCAGATTCTTTACATTTATATTCAGTGACATTTGATGACAAAGGAAATGAAGTCGTTGGAGCAGAACTTGTGGAAGGAAAAGATTACAAAGTGGTAATCAACGGAGACGGTTCCTTTGCAATTGACTTTTTACATGATGTGAATGGCGCAGTCAAGATTGATTATAAAACCAAAGTTGATGGAATTGTCGAAGGCGATGTTGCCGTGAATAATCGTGTGGATGTTGGCACTGGTCAGCATTCAGAAGGTGATGGCACAGCCAGTCAACAAAATATTATTAAAAACACTGGCGCAGTTGATTATCAAAATTCAACGATTGGTTGGACGTTAGCTGTGAATCAAAATAATTATTTGATGGAAAATGCCGTGATTACGGATACGTACGAACCAGTTCCTGGCTTAACTATGGTACCCAATTCGTTGGTTGTCAAAGATACAACCACTGGTGCTCAGTTGACGTTAGGCAAGGATTTCATGGTAGAAATAACTCGTAATGCAGATGGTGAAACAGGCTTTAAGTTAAGTTTCATGGGGGCGTATGCCAAAACAAGTGATGCCTTTTACGTAACCTATAATACCTTTTTCGATGTTACCGAGTTAGATGCTAACAATCCTGCATTGGACCATTACCGAAATACCGCTGCCATTGATTGGATGGATGAAGCAGGAAACAATCATCATTCAAAAGATAGTAAACCGTTTAAACCTTTACCTGCTTTTGATTTAAATGCGCAAAAAAGCGGTGTTTACAATGCCGTCACCAAAGAAATCACTTGGACGATTGCGGTTAATTTAAGTAATAATCGTTTAGTCGACGCCTTTTTGACGGATCCAATTTTAGCCAATCAAACCTATTTGGCTGGGAGCTTGAAAGTCTATGAAGGCAATACAAAGCCAGATGGTTCGGTTGAAAAAGTGAAACCAACGCAACCGTTGACGGATATCAAAACGGAAGAACCAAGCGAGAAAAACCAAAATACTTGGCGTGTTGATTTTCCTAATGATAGTCGTACGTATGTGATTGAATTTAAGACGTCTGTTGATGAAAAAGTTATCGAAGGTTCGGCTAGCTATGACAATACCGCATCTTATACAAACCAAGGTTCTTCACGTGATGTGACAGGAAAAGTTTCCATTCAACATGGTGGCGAATCAGTGAAAAAAGGTGGCGAATACCACAAAGATGATTCAGATCATGTGTACTGGCATGTAATGATCAATGGCGCCCAATCGGTTTTAGACGATGTGGTTATTACTGATACACCCTCACCAAACCAAGTGTTAGATCCCGAGTCATTGGTGATTTACGGTACCAACGTAAAAGAAGACGGAACGATTACGCCAGATAAATCTGTTATTTTAGAAGAAGGAAAAGATTACACACTGGAAGTTACCACCGATAATGAAACAGGACAACAAAAAATTGTCGTTAAAATGGCCCATATTGAAGCACCTTATTATATGGAATATCGTAGTTTAGTGACTTCTTCAGCGGCGGGGAGTACAGACACGGTATCCAACCAAGTGTCAATTACTGGAAATGGTTCAGAAGTCGTTCATGGGGATGACAATGGCGATGTGGTCGTTGACATTGATCACAGTGGCGGGCATGCCACAGGGACTAAAGGCAAAATTCAGCTGAAGAAAACAGCCATGGATGGGACGACTATTTTAGCAGGCGCCCATTTCCAAATTTGGGACCAAGCTAAAACACAAGTCCTACGTGAAGGTACAGTAGACGCCACTGGGGTTATCACATTTGGTGGGTTGCCGCAAGGGCAATACATTTTGGTGGAGACAAAAGCACCAGAAGGCTATACAGTTTCGGACGAATTAGCTAAAGGCCGAGTCATTACTATTGATGAAGAAACTTCAGCCGAAGGAGCACAACCAACCATTATTAAAAACGATGTCAATAAAGTATTTTTAGAAAAAATGGATGAGAAGGGTAAAAAGTTAGTCAATGCTCGCTTTAAATTAGAGCATGCCGTAACCACGCCGTTTACTCATTGGGAAGAAGTTCCCCTTGCGCCGGATCGAACCAACGCGAATGGCCAGTTAGAGGTGGATAGTTTAAAACCAGGGCTTTATCAGTTCACAGAAATCGAAGCACCGACAGGCTATCTTTTAGACACGACACCCAAACGGTTCATTGTGACACAAAACACGAGCGGACAAATTCATGATGTTCATGTTAAAATGCTTAATTACCAAGGTTCTGCTGAACTAATTAAAAAAGACCAAGCAGGCAATCCATTAGCAGGTGCTGAATTTTCAGTCCTTGATACTACAGGACAAGCGGTTCGAGAACACTTAGTTTCGGATGCAAACGGAAAAGTCACAGTGACGGATTTAGCCCCAGGCAAATATCAATTTGTGGAAACCAAAGCGCCAGCAGGGTACCTTTTAAACACTGAACCAAGTGCTTTCACGATTGCAGCAAGCGATCGGGGCAAACCAGCAACAGTTATAGCAACGGCTAACTTTGTTAACTATCAAGGCGCAGCTAAATTAATCAAAAAAGATGTGAATGGACACTTATTAAGTGGTGCGACATTTAAAGTGCTTGATGCGAAGGGACAAACGATTCAAACAGGCTTGACGACAAATAGTCAAGGGAAAATTATTGCAGAGCACTTAGCCCCAGGTAAATATCGCTTTGTAGAAACCAAAGCGCCAACAGGCTATTTGTTAAATACCACGCCAGTCCCATTTGAAATTGCTGAGAAAAATGCTGGTAAACCAGCGGTCGTTGTTGCTAGTGACAACTTTGTGAATTACAAAGGGGCTTTCCAAATCGTGAAAACGAATAGCGCAGACCAACCATTAGCAGGTGCTGTTTTTGAACTATATGATCACAATAAACAATCATTAGGGATTACAGCAACGAGTGGCAAAGATGGCAAAATTATCTTTAGAGACTTGGCGCCAGGTACCTATTATTACAAAGAAATCAAAGCACCAAAATTACCAGATGGCGCAGATTATATTATTTATCCTGAATTAGTAAAAGTAGAAATTCGTGGTGATTTCAAAGGCGATCCGGAGATCTTCCAATTAGGGGCCTTCGCCAATTTCAAAGGACGCGCCGTCTTTAAGAAAATTGATGCCAATGCGAACCCACTTCCAGGAACGATTTTTAAATTGTATCGAATCGAAAACGGGGAAAAAATCTTTGAAAGAGAAGTAACTGCTGAAAAAGATGGTTCATTGGCTATGGAGGATTTAGGCGCTGGTAGTTATGAATTAGATGAAATGGATGCAACGGATGGCTATATCGTCAATAAACAACCCATTTATTTTGTAGTGAAGAAGAATTCAAATGATAAACAACCACTAGATGAGTTAGAGTTTGTAAATTATCAAGCGGAAGTAACGGGACGTAAAGTCAATGAGCAAGGTCAAACCTTAGCGGGTGCAGTTTTTGCAATTTACAACGCCGATAATCAGAATCAGCCACAAGGTTCACCAATAACATTCTTGAATCGTGCAGGAGAGAAAGTTTCTGAAATAACAACGGACAAGACTGGCGAAATTTACGCTAAAGGGCTGAATGAAGGGCATTACGTTTTAGTGGAAACGAAAGCACCAACAGGCTATCTGTTAGACACAACGCCACATCCATTTGATGTAACCGCCCAATTAGGAAAAGAGCAGCCAATTGCTTTAGGCGATCTTATCAATTATCAAGGAACTGCTCAATTAACCAAAGAAAACGAAACAGGTGAAGCATTGGCAGGTGCGGTGTTTAAGGTCATTGATGAAACAGGGCAAACCGTAGCTGGACAAGCCAATCTGATGTCTGACAAGCAAGGCAAAGTCATTGCGAAAAACTTAGCACCGGGAACGTATCGTTTTGTGGAGACACAAGCGCCAACTGGCTATCTTCTTAATGAAACGCCAAGCGCAAGCTTTACGATTGCGAAAGACAACCAAGGCAAACCAGTCACTGTGGTACTTAAAGCACCTTTTATTAATTACCAAGGTGCTGCCAAGCTGGTGAAAATTGATCAGCAAAAGAATGCCTTAGCAGGTGCTGAATTTAAAGTGACAGATGCAGAGACAGGGCAAACTGTCGCTCGTTCATTACGTTCTGACAACCAAGGGTTAGTTCAAGTGAACCACTTACAACCAGGAAAATATACCTTTGTGGAAACAAAAGCACCGGATGGTTACCAACTGTCTAAGCAAGCTGTCGCATTCACTATTGCGGCAACAGCGAAAGACAAACCTGAACTCGTGGATGCGGGCACGTTTGTTAACGAGAAACAACCTGTATCCAAAAAAACAAAACCAAATCAGCCAACAACGAAACAAGCAGCTAGAGAGACAGGTTGGCTTGGTTTACCGAAAACCAACACACAAGTCAATTACTTCTTTGTCTTTATCGGCCTCCTGTTGGTCGGTTTGGCAAGTTGGCTCTTCTATAAAAAGAGCAAGAAATAAGCAAAAACTATAAAAAAATAGGCCATCCGTCCTTTCGACGGATGGCCTATTTTTTTCCATCTTAAGCTAATCAACTGAACAAAAGTAGCTCCTTCTTATTGACATTCTCAGGTAACCCTTCATCTCAGTTTAGCCTTTGAACAGAACTTACTGGTTTCTTGGAGATAACCGCTTGTGCCTCAGCCTTTGTTTTTCGATGCTATCTTTAGGTATTTTGGCTAAAATATTGTACACTTTACATGTGCAAGAAATTTAGTTAGAGATATGAGGATAGAATGATGAAAAAGATGATGGTTTTATACAACGAAACTTCAGGAAGTAGTGAAAGTAAAGAGATTGCAGAACGCTTTAAAAAAGCTGCAGAAGCGAGAGGGGAAGCGGTTATTTTGCAACCTTCCAATCCAGACATTGATCCTGAAGAAATGCGGAAAAATGCCCAAGAAAATCAAGTGGGTGTCTTGGTCGTCATTGGTGGTGACGGGACCATTCATCATGCCGTTCAAAATTTTAAAGACACCATTCGTGACTATCAAATAGGGATTATTCCAGGTGGAACAGTCAATAATTTTGCACGTGTGTTAAGTATTCCTTTGAAAGAAGAAGACGCCTTTGAGACCATTTTGGCAGGACAGACCACGCCAGTTGATTTTGGGATGGTAAATCAAGATGTGATGATTTCGACCTTAACGATTGGACTATTAGCGGACACAGCAGCAAATGTGACCCAACAGGAGAAACAAAAATATGGTCCTTTAGCCTTTACAAAGCAATTTTTCCGCTTATTAATGAAAAAGAAAAAATACAAACTAAAAATTGATGGCGATGAAAGACGTTGGCATGGCAAAGCCCAATTATTAACGATGACCATGACGAATTCTGCTGGCGGCTTTACCAATTTTGATGCCAATGCCACGCCAGATGACGGCGAAGTCCACATTATCATTTTACCTAAGTTAGTTTTTTACAAGTTTGTCTATTATTTACCTAAAATTATCAGAGGACAATTAGATGAAATTCCTGGTGTCGTGTATTTCTCTGGGAGTCAATTTAAAATTAGTGGCGAAAAAGACAAGAAAGTCCAAACACGAACAGATGGCGACCCTACTGATAATTTACCGATTAAAGTAACGGTGGAAGCTGGGGGACTCAACGTGTTTGTTCCTGAAACGTCCACATCTACGAAAGAATAAAAGAAACAACTGTTATTTTTTCGTGGAATAGATTTCTCATTTTGTGTACAATAGAACAGAAGAGAGGCAGTTGAGTGAACAGTGAAATGGGATGAATATGTTGATATATTCGATACAGATGTCGTTTCTAAAATTATTATTTTAAGAAACTTGCCAATTAATGAAGGTTGGATTGACATCAATGAGTTAGCAGAAGAATTACAATTAAACAAAAAATCAGTCAAAAAATACGTAGAACTTCTAAAAGATGACATTACGTATTATGCTGTGGATAATGATGCTTCTTTGGCTTTTGAAAAGGGGCATGGCTATCGCTTGAACTTGGCGTCCAGTCAAGCATTCCAGAAACTTTATACAGCAATTTTTCGGGATAGTTTAACTTATCAAGTAATGGAAGATTTATTCTGGGGTCGATTTAATGGGATTGTGCCAGCGACAGCAAAATATCATACCAGTGATGCCACGATTCGGCGCTTGCTCAAAGGGTTTACAGAAATTTTAGCGCCATTGGGGTTAGTGATTAATAAAAGCACCTGGAAAATTGAAGGCAATGAAGCGTATTTGCGCCATTTTGCTTACACTATTTTTATGGACTTAATCCGTGATACTTGGCCTTTTGACTATATACAAGAAACGGAAGTCGCACAAACTGTCCAAAAAATGATGGCTTTTTTCAACGTAGAAGTTGCGGAAACGGTGACACGCCGAGTTAAATATATGGTCGCTATCTCAAAAGTCCGGAGTGCGCAAGGCGCCGAATATCGACCTTCAGCCGAGCAAGAAACTTATTTAGAAGGTAATAAACATTACCAAGCCTTTATAGAAGAGATGACAGCTACAACCCTTTTCCTTAACAAAAACGATTTAACTTTTGTGTACTTTTTCTTGTTAGCCAATGACCAATTTTATCAAGATGAAGCCACTGCACAAGCAATTTTAGCGCATTTTGATGAGACTGAAGCGCCTGTTTACATGTTGACTCATTTAGTCCAACATTTCTTATTAGAAGAAATACACATGACGCCGCAATTGGAGAAAATTCGTCCGCAAATTTTTTATTATTTGTTTGCTACACATTTATTTGCCGAACTTTACTATGTCCAAAATGTGAAAATGTATAATGTCTTTTGGAATAAAGTCAAAGAAAAATATCCAGTTCTTTTAGAAGAATTAAGCCAAGGCTTAAATCAACTTTACGAACAAACAGGCAATGAATTATTTACAAATAAAGAATTTTTGGCTTTGCGTTATTCTAGTGTTTTGGCGCTTTCTAATGATTTAATTCATCGTGAACAAAAAATTGTTTTAGGGTTAAAATCAGGCTTGCCAGTACTGGAAGAAGAACGGGTGAAACTTTCGATTGAAAATAATTTTCGTCGGTTTTATGCATTGGAAGTCTTACGATACAGTGAAGCAAGCAAAGAAGAATGGCAAAATATTGATTTACTATTAGTGACTTCTTTGACAGATGTAGAAACGGGCCATCCAGAGATCTTTTTACTTTCAAGTGAGTTAACGTTTGAACAATATAATCGTTTGAACCAAAAAATAGTAAAAATTAACGAGAAAAGAACCACGTCACTTTAATAAAAAATCAAAAAAATGGGCTTTTTTGAGGTATATGTCCGATAAATTGTAAAAAAATTTTTCTAAAAAGTAAAAAAAGACAAGAAGAAAACGTCAATAAGTAGGTAATCAACACCTACTTATTGACGTTTTCTCGTTGTTTTTTAATAAATACTGCGTCAATTCTTCTGAAAATTATGTCAAAAAGGTACTTTTTTTGCTTTTTTTATCGTAAATAATAGATGATTAGCTATTGATAGTAAAGGAACTACTACTTTTTTTAACAGGCGGTTAAAAAATATTGAGGGTTCTCACAAGAATTTTTCTATATAATAGAAAGAGCAAGGGAAGGAAGGCGGGATAGAATGAAAAAACGGATGGAACAAATTGAAGAAATCTTAAGTTGTGAAGAAAATAGTGCCGGTGTTCGATTAAAGGAATTGGTTGAGGCCTTAGAATTAGAAGTCACAAATCAAAACTTGTTAAAGGTAACAAGTATCTTACATATGAATCCAAAATTCAAAAAAATTTATGCATACGAAGACAGTCGTGTTATTACGCTGTATCAACTTTTACAAAATAAGCCGTTGGAAGTAACGGAATGAAAAGAGGGAAACACATGAAGAAAACAATACTTATTCTTCTATTTGGTTTATTGACGGTGGTTGGTCTACCAATGGTGACTGAAGCGGCTGAACCAGTTGATGCAACAGATGCAACAATTTTTGGTGCGCAAGCGATGGTACCTAATAGCACAGAGGATCAAACAGATAAGTTACAGACATTACTGAGTCAGACAGCAAAGGAAGGACGGGCATTATTTTTACCACAGGGAAGTTATGCTCTGTCAAAAGATATTGCGATTTCTTCAAATTATCAATTAATTGGCGATACAACAGGAGCCACTATTTTACATAATGCTACAGGTGCACCGATTCAGCTAACAGACACAACGTACGGGACGAAAACCAATGTACGACTTCAAAATATTGCTTTTGACGGCATCAATGTGACCTTAAAATTGACGAATCAATTAACGCTAGCAAACAATATCTTTTATAATCCATTAAAAGGATTCGTGGTCAATTTAAATGCAGATATTGGCGTTAAAATTTCAGGTAATATTTTCATGCGAGACACAGCACATATGCAGCCAGGGATTGATTTTAACCGAGCGATTTACATTGGTGGTTATTCAACACCAAGTCGCTTCCAGTATATGTCAGATGTAGACATCGTGGACAATTTATTTGGGTTAAAAGTGACGGAATTAGATGCGATTAAAAGCACCAGTCGTTCAGACTTAGCAGCAACTATTACACGTTTACAAACAGCCATTGAAGCAGGTGCTATTTCAGTACCTAATGAACAAAATTATCTATCCACCGGGGTTAATTCTTTTAATATGTTGAAGGATGTAACTGTCCAACATAATTTTTTCTATTCACCCTATGACAATGAAAACTTAAACGGCTTAGGTGGCGATCATGCGATTTATTTCCGTGGTGCCCAAAATATCACGGTGGTGGGGAATCACTTACGTGGACTACAAAATGGTCCAGCTGGCGGATTTAAGTTTAAATCAGGCCGTAATATTACGATTATGAATAATTATTTGCGAAATACAGGCCTCATTATGTATGGAACACCAGAGATTGGTTTGGCAGAAACGCAAGCAGAGGGTGCTATCTCAGAACTCTCTAACTGGTTAGTGGCTAATAACATTTTTGATTGGAAGTATTGGAACAATCAATATGCAATTGGAATGGAATACAATCGACATACAGGAAATAACAATGTGTTCAATGGCGTATTTATCAACAATCAGTTTGTTAACTACCATAATATTCCGCAAAACCGACGTCGGGAATTGTTAATCGCTAGTGGCGGTGGTTTCCGACCAGAAACGAGTTTTGTGAAAGACAATACTCGAGATGATGGCCTTAAAAACGGCCAATTATTGGTAGAAAATTGGACAGAGGCGGACTATCGCTTAATGCCAGCAACATGGGAATCGTTAATTTCACCAACACTTTATGAGCAATATAAAAATACGCCAATTCCGGTTAGAAATACTTTAGCAACCCCTGTGGCTACAACGATTGTGCAAGGACAATCAATCGATCCGCAGCAACTGGTTGCTAATACAAATGACGCGGATGAAGCAGTCCCAGCCGCTAAAATCGTCAATCCAGAGGTCTTAAATGAAATCGGCCAACAAAAAGTGACTGTTCAATTAACTTATGAAACAGGGTCATTGGTAACAGTGAACGTACCGGTGACGGTAGAGGCCCCTGCAAAAAAGCTTGATTTGTCCCAGCTACAAACCGTTTATGCTTTGATTGGTGAAGCAAACCAATATACAGTTTACTCTTGGCAGCTATTCACTGCCATTGGGCCTAAAACGATTGTTCCTTCCTATTATCAGCAGGCGACACAATTGTTAGCAGAAGGTCAGGTGAGTGGGAACAAAACTCAAGAACAAGTGGATCAGTTAACAAGTAATTTGCAATCTGCAATGAAAGTATTAGTCAAAAAAGCCGATATCACGCTAGAGCGTGCAGAAGCAGAAAATGAACTGGCAAGCGTTCATAAATTAGACGAATCTGTATATACCACAGACTCTTGGCAAGCCATGCAAGAAGCCTTAATAGATACAACAACTGGCGAAGAAAGTTCTAAGCAGTTACAACAACTGCTTGCTTGGTCAGATGAAGAATTATTAGAGCCAACACTTGGTGGCTTTAAAACGCCTGCAGATGCACAAAAGCGTATTAACCAATTAACACAAACCATAAAAACGGCGTTACTTCTGTTAGTTGAAAAATCAACAGAGACAACTAGTAACACAAGTGAAAGCAGCACCTCAAGCACAACCAGTGAAACCAGTAATACCAGCGAAAGCAGCACGCCAAGCACGACAAGTGAGAGCAGTAGTACCAGCGAAAGCAGCACCTCAAGCACAACCAGTGAAAGCAGTAGTACCAGCGAAAGCAGCACGCCAAGTACAACCAGTGAAACCAGTAATACCAGCGAAAGCAGCACGCCAAGCACGACAAGTGAGAGCAGTAGTACCAGCGAAAGTAGTACCTCAAGCACGACAAGTGAAAGCAGTAGTACCAGCGAAAGCAGCACGCCAAGCACGACAAGTGAAACAAGCAATACAAATGAAAGCAACACACCAAGTACAACCAGTAAAACCAGTAGTACCAGCGAAAGTAGTGCTTCAAGTACGACCAGCGCAACCAACAGTACAAGTGAGAGTAGCACCCCAAGCACTTTAAACGAAAACAGTCAAAGCAAAGGCCAGAATTCTGTCATTTACGCGGTAGAGTCTAATCAAGATCCTAATGACGCTCAAAGTAATTCAAAGCCCTCTGCCAAGGCTAGTCAAACAAAGGAATCAGTAGCAGAAAACCAAGCAACTAAACAGATACAGACAAATAAAGAATCGTCAGGAACAGTCAAAAAAGCGGATAATACGACTAAAATTGCCAAGAAAAAATTCCCCAAAACAGGGGAACAATCTTCAGCAGTTGGGAGCTTCCTAGGCCTGAGCTTTTTATCGTTAGCCATAGCAACCTATTGTTTTAAAGTGAAAAGATAACTCTTTAAAAACGGATAAGTAAACATCCTGAAACAAGAAATAGGACTTGTTTCAGGATGTTTTCATATAAAATTAAAAGAACTACAGTTTTTAGTGAAAAAATACACAAAAGTACTTGAAATTCTGTGATATAAGGGTAAAGTAAAGGAGGACAAAAAACAAAGGAAGTGAAATGTTTGTATACACCAGATGAAATTTTAAGTATTAGTATTGAAAATGGTCAGAAAAAAATTCAAAAGCCTTTGGTAGCAAAACTCATTTTAGGATTTATCGGCGGTGCCATGATTTCCCTCGGCTATTTGGCTTATGTGCGTGTTTCCGCCTCTATTCCAGCAGATTTAGCCAGTGTTCAAGCTTTAGTGGGAGCTGCGGTTTTCCCAATTGGTCTAATTGTTATTTTAATGGCTGGTGGTGAGTTAATCACAGGAAATATGATGGCAGTGAGTACGGCTTGGTTTGCTAAAAAGGTCTCTTTCAGAGAATTACTCGTGAACTGGGTCACAATTACATTGGCAAATATGGTTGGCGCCTTATTTGTTGCCTATTTTTTTGGTCATTATTTAGGTTTAACCAGTAGCGGCGCCTATTTAAATCAGGTTCTTTCTCTTGCAGAACATAAAGTTGCAGCAACTTGGCTTCAAGCAATTATTTCAGGTATTGGCTGTAACTGGTTCGTAGGTCTGGCCTTATGGCTTTGTTATGGTGCGAAAGATGCAGCGGGGAAACTATTAGGCATCTGGTTTCCAGTAATGATTTTTGTTGCAATTGGCTTTCAGCATAGTGTGGCGAATGCATTCATCATTCCAGCCGCAATTTTTGAAGGCGGCGTTCAGTGGGGAGACTTTTTCCGTAATTTTATTTTTGTTTATTTAGGTAATATCATTGGTGGTGCCATTTTTGTTTCTGGCTTTTACTATTTAAGCTATCGCAAACATTAAATCCATTTAGCAGATAAAAACCTACACAAAGGCTAAATGCCTTTGTGCAGGTTTTTTCTTTTTAAACAAAAAGGAAAACGGTTGAAAAATTATTGCTAGATTTTTAAAACAATGTTACATTAATGTTACAAAAAGATTTCTGGAGGTAACGAAAAATGAAAAAAATTGCTTTGTTCAGTATGTTAACGTTCAGTGTATTGTCTTTAAGTCTAGCAGGATGTGGAAACAAAAAAACAGCAAGCACAAATGATTCTAAGCCAAAGCAAGAAACAAAGAAAGCCACGCAGAAATCCTCTAGTCAACAAGAAATGAAAAGTAGTCATTCGTCTGTCACGGGTCAAAATTCTAATGTGACAGGGGAAAATCCGTCAGAAAATGCCACGCAGCCTTCTGCAGGAACTGATGAAACGAATGAAGTCCCTCAAAACCAAGCACCTGATACAAACATTACAATTACCAATGTTGTTTTCAATCCTGAAAGAAATGAAATTAATGGTACTACATTACCTAATGCAACCATTACAGCAACGGTAGTCGGTGATGCTTCTGCACAAGCAGGTGTTTTTTATGCGGATGCCAATGGCAATTTTACAGTAATTAGTCCCAGAGCGGGAGCGACTACTCAATTAATCGCAACCGTTGATCAACGGAATAGTGCACCTGTCCAAATTGATATTCCAAGTTCAGGACAAGAAGCAGCGCTTTCTTTTAGCAATATTACGATTGATCCGAAACAAGGGACAATTTCTGGTAAAACAGCACCTAATGCAACTATTTTAGTGTCACGTGCAGATGATGCGCGGGTGATTTTAGCAAGTTTTACTGCGGATGCCCAAGGGAATTTCACAGCCAGTAATTTAGTTCCCGGCACAAAAAATCGCTTAGATGTTACGTTAAATGGAGAAATAGGGACACCTTACTTGTTTGATTTACCAAATTAAAATAGAAGAGAAGTGATCAAAGCCACCAACGCTAGTTAGCGTTGGTGGCTTTGATGTTTTAAGCTTCTTCTTTTTTATGATTGCGGATATGTAAATAGATGGTATTTTTTGAAATACCTAATCGATTGGCAATCTTTATGACAGAATCTTTGAGATTAAAAATTCCTTGATCATATAAACGAATAACAATTTCTTTATTTTGATTCAAATGTGATACATTTGGATCGCTTTCTACTGCTTGTTTTACTTTTGTCAGTGAAGTAGTGATTAATTCGTCAATATTGTCAGAAAAATGTTCAGAATTTTTAAGCTCTTGGGACATATCATTTTGTTGTCCTGAAGGTAATAAGTCTTGCAAGTAATCAATTAATGGCATTTCTAAATGCATATTGATACAGATTAATCCAATAATACGATCATTTTCACCGATAACTGGAATAGTGGAAGATTTTAAAATAACCCCTTTTTGATTTTTATTGTAGTAGGGTTTCACAGCGTAATCATGTTCCGACTCTACTTGACTTAACATTTTTAACGCCATATCAGTAATGGGGGCACCTTCCTTGCGGTTACTGAAATGGCCATTGATGACTTTGATAGCTGAACTTTCCAAATTTTCTAAACTATGAAGAATGACTTCATGGGTACTACCAAAGAAGTTCCCTAATCCATCAAGCATTAAGGCATGTGAATGTAAGATTTGTTTATCTACTTCACTTAAACGTAAATATGACTCCAAGTGATATCCTCCCCTACACTGAAATTAATTTTAGTGTAATACTTTTTTAATGGAAAAGCAATAAGATTCTTTACGTTAAAAAAATACATTGACTAAACTTTTGTTTAGTCGTATACTCTGAATGTGGAATGAAATTTTTGTTACTCATTGTACTTTAGTTCATCGGAATGCTCGCTCATTCTTTCACTTGTTGAGCAATAAAAATTTTATTCAGGAGTACCATCCGTTATAAAAAAATATAGTTGGAGGCAAAGAAATGAAAACGTTATCAGGAATCTTGATGTTAGTCTTAGTTTTATGTGGCATGTCCCTATTCTCTTTTAAAGCACCGCGAGGGAAAAAATCTTTAAGTGCTTTGTCTGGTGCAGCTTGTGCCACCTTTCTACCAGAGGCGTTTTTGCGATATGCAGTAGGCGGCGTTTTTCATTTAGATTATGTGTCGCAAATTGGTGAAACTATGGGTAGTCTAGGTGGTTTAGCAGCTGGAGCTCTTGTGCCGCTCGCTTTCGGGATTAGTCCAGTTTTTTCAATTATTTTAGGTCTGTCATTGATTAAAGTCAGCTTGTTACCAGCCTTTATTACCGCATATCTTTTATCTTTTGTTGTTGAGCAGATGCAAAAACGTATTCCAGAAGGGATTGACTTATTAGTCGTTATTTTAGTCATTCCAGTCGCTGCTTCGTTAGTTGCTGGTTTTATTCAACCCGTTGTATTAGGTGTCCTAGAAGTTATTGGGGGCACGATTTTAAGTGCAGTAGATGGCAATCCATATGTGATGGGCGCAATTTTAGGTGCTATTATCCCGATTGTTGGTATGACACCGTTAAGTTCAATGGTTTTAACTGCCTTGATTGGTTTGACTGGTGTACCAATGGCTGTCGGTGCGTTGACTTGTTACGGCAGTTCCATTGTCAATGCGGCGCTATTTAAAAAGTTAAAACTAGGCACAGCTTCAACCCCGTTAGCTGTGGCAATTGAGCCATTAACACAAGTCGATATCATCAGCTCCAATCCAATTCCTATTTACGCAACGAATTTAATTTCAGGAATGGTTAGTGGTATTGTAGTGACTTTCTTTGGCTTAAAAGTACCTGTGACAGGAATGGCAACGCCGTGGGCTGGTTTACTTGTGACATTAGGTAACAATGCCATTCAAACGACTTTACTAGCAGTAGCGATTATCACAGTGGTCAGTCTGATGTTTGGATTTTTAGGTGCGCTGGTCTTTAAACGTTACAGAATTGAAGCGGTGGATAATACACCAGAATTTGAAGGAACGACGGAAGTAACCAGTGAAAAAGAAGCAGTAAAAACCAAAGGAGGAGTTACGTATGAACACAGCTATGGCCATCAATAAACCTAAAAAAGTGAACAAAGTAATGAACTACAAAAGTTGTTTTGACATTATCGGTCCTATTATGATTGGTCCTTCTAGTTCGCATACAGCTGGGGCCTTAGCGATTGGCTTAGCGGCAAGAAAGTTATTCGGCGGAACGCCAGAAAAAATTGTGATTAAATACTATGAATCTTTTGCAGACACGCATAAAGGACATGGAACTGATTTTGCAATTATTGGCGGAATTCTTGGACTAGCAGCAGATGATGCCAACGTAACACAATCCATTGAACTTGCGGAAGAACAAGGAATTGAGATTCAATTTTTAGAAATGAGTGAAGAAAGTCCAGTGAAGCATGCTAATACAGCATGTGTGACACTCAGTGATGCAACGCACGAAATTCATTTAACAGGAATTTCTGTAGGTGGCGGCACTATCGAGGTGAAATACATTGAATTAGACGGTTTCAATGTCCAACTACATGGTCCTTTACCTATTTTGTTAGTCATTAATCAAGAAGAGCAGGCGATGCAAGCTTTTAAAGATACGTTACAAAAAAATAATATTCAAGTGAATGCGGTGTCTCGTTATGTGGAAGGGAATCAAATTTTATTCATCTTTGACTTAGATTCGGCACCAATTTCCTCGGTGAAAGAACAACTGTTTTCACTAGATGACACATCGAAAATAATCTTATTATGATAGGAGTTTGACATATGTACCTTTCGATTGAAGAATTTATCGATAAAGCTGAAAAAACAGGAAAAAAAATCTCTGATTTAATGATTGAGCAAGAAATGGAACGTAGCCAAAAAAGCTATGAAGAAATTTGGACACAGATGGGTCAAAATTTGGATGTCATGGATGCTGCTGTCAAACGCTCGCAAGAAGGAGCAGGCGTTTTTTCTCCTACTGGGTTAACGGGCGGTGATGCAGCGCGTTTAAAAAAATACCGCGCAGCTGGCAAAACGTTATCAGGTGATTTAATGATGTCTGCAGTTCAAGCCGCACTAGGTACTAATGAAGTCAATGCAGCAATGGGCGTTGTTTGCGCAACGCCAACTGCTGGTGCAAGTGGCACCTTACCAGGGGTTTTAACAGCGATTAAAAATACCTTGAATTTAACGCGTGATCAACAAATTCGTTTCTTATTTACCAGTTCTTTATTTGGAATGGTCACAGCCAACAATGCGATGATTGCTGGTGCTGTTGGTGGATGTCAAGCCGAAGTAGGCAGTGCTTCAGCGATGGCCGCCGCTGCAGCTGTTGAAGCGGCTGGCGGAACACCACGCCAATCTTCTGAAGCTTTTGCTATGGCTTTAGGGAATTTATTAGGTTTAGTTTGTGACCCAGTGGCTGGGTTAGTCGAAATTCCTTGTGTCAAACGAAATACAGTAGGTGCAGGCAATGCGTTAATCGCTGCAGATATGGCTTTAGCTGGAATTGTAAATAAAATACCAGCAGATGAAGTGGTGGAAGCCATGAATAAAGTCGGCCGTCAATTACCACGAGAATTGAGAGAAACGGGTTTAGGTGGCTTAGCTGGCACAGCGACTGGCCAACGAATGAAGAATGAAATTTTTGAAAAAGTAAAATTCACCATTGTTTAAAATTTAATCATGAAGAGGGAAATAAGATGCTGGATATGAAAAAAATTCGCCAAAATGTAGAAGTGGTACAGAAAAAGTTAAAAACACGTGGTGTGGACGAGGAAGTTTTATTGCGCTTTTTGGCTTTAGATGAAGAACGGAGAGCGTTACTTGTTAAAGTTGAAGAACTGAAAAAACACCGTAATCAGGTGTCAGGAGAAATTGCACAATTAAAGCGTGCACAAAAAGATGCTTCACAACAATTGCTAAATATGCAAGAAGTTAGCGAGCAAATTAAAGTTTTAGATCAAGAAGTTGTTCATTTGCAAGAACAATGCACAGCCATTGCAGAACGTTTGCCTAACTTACCTCATGAGAGCGTACCTGTTGGCGCAGACGAAGCCGCCAACGTAGAAGTTCGGCGGTGGAGTACGCCGAAAACTTTTTCATTTGAACCGAAACCACATTGGGAAATCGGTGAAGCCTTAGGAATTTTAGATTTTGAAAGAGGCGCGAAAGTATCTGGTAGCCGTTTTCTTTATTACAAAGGCTTAGGGGCTCGTTTAGAACGAGCGGTCTATAATTTTATGTTAGATCAACATGTTAATGAACATGGTTATACCGAGGTGATTCCTCCTTATTTGGTCAATAGCAAAGCAATGTTTGGCACTGGTCAGTTTCCTAAGTTCAAAGAAGATGTCTTCCAAGTTGCAGAAAGTGATTTGACGCTGATCCCCACAGCGGAAGTCCCATTAACTAACTACTATAATAATGAAATTTTAGATGCGCAAGAGTTACCGATTTATTTCACTGCTTTAAGTCCTTCTTTTCGCTCGGAAGCGGGTAGTGCAGGTCGTGATACCCGAGGATTAATTCGTTTACACCAGTTCCATAAAGTAGAAATGGTTAAATTTAGTGATGCAGAACACTCCTATGAAGAATTAGAAAAAATGACCAACAATGCTGGAGACATTTTAGAAAAATTGGGCCTCCCTTATCGAGTGATTACTCTTTCGACAGGTGACATGGGCTTCTCGGCAGCGAAAACCTATGATTTAGAAGTTTGGATTCCGGCACAGAAAACGTATCGAGAAATTAGTTCTTGTTCAAACTGTGAAGACTTCCAAGCACGTCGGGCGTTGATTCGTTATCGTGATAAAACGGGTCATGTTCAATATGCCCACACTCTTAATGGGTCAGGACTTGCTGTTGGTCGAACAGTGGCTGCCATTTTGGAAAATTATCAAAATGAAGATGGCACCGTAACGATTCCAGAAGTTCTACGTCCTTATATGGGCGGTTTAACGAAAATAGATTAAAAAAGAAGGTTGATGTCACAACATCAACCTTCTTTTTTTATTCGTTAAATCCGTTAACCAATGCCCAATTTCTTGAAAAACTGTAGCTTTTTCCGTTTCTAATAAAATTTCATGACGCAATGTGGGAAATAGTCGTAACGTCACGTGCTGAAAACCTGCATGCTTTAATTGCTTTTGAATTTTCGCTGGCCCCTTGCTGAAATCACCAACTGGGTCTTCAGCGCCACTAATGATTAAAATAGGCAATTCTTTTGGGATCGCTTGGTACCAATTCCTTTGATTGGCTCGTTTAACAAGCGAAAAAAGGGTAGCAAAACCATTATTGGTAAATACGAAGCCCATTAATGGGTCATTTTCATAGTCAGCGACATTGGCTTGATTTTTAGAAAGCCAATTAAAGGAACTTGCTTCAGGAAATTTTTTACTAAAAGAACCAAATGCCAGCTTATCAATGAACGGAGCTGGTTTTTTCGGCTGTTTCTCGGCCATTTTTTTAATAAAAGGCAATGCTGCGGTTAAAGGTAACGGACTTGTTCCAGTGCCCATGAAAATGACTCCTTGCACAGTCACAGGATAGTCTTGCAGATAGTTGCGCAAGGCGAAAGACCCCATGCTGTGACCCATCATAAAATAGGGCAATTGTGGATAGCGATTCACAGCCCATTGTTTCACTTGATGAATATCTGTAACGACATTTTCAGGCCCTTGTTCTCCAAAAAAACCATAGATTGGTGCGCTTGGTTGTACAGATTCGCCATGACCTAGATGATCATGACCAATTACGGCAAACCCTAATTGATTTAAAAAACGAGCAAATTCATCATAACGTTGGATATGCTCTGCCATGCCGTGAATCAATTGAACTACGGCTTTGGGTGAAGGACAGGGCCAATGACGTACATTGAGCTGAGTTTGTTGATCGTTTGAAGTGAGTATGAATTGTTCAGTCATAAGAAACCCTTTCTTTGCTTTTTGATTATTATACAAAAAAAAGACGGTGTTCAAAAGAAAAACTCATGAGAAAACGCCTCAGCTTTCACTGAGACGCCTTTTTTTATTTATCTTTAATAAAAATAGCAATGATGTCAAAGAATAGTCGATTTTACTAAGTGATGAATTATGGGTGGTACAAATACTGCTGGAAATAGTTGTTAACTTCAAGGGCATCTTCTTTATTTTTTGAAAGAATTAAGATGGTATCATCCCCAGCGATGCAGCCCAAGATATGAGGGTTGTGGATACGTATGCGATCAATTAAAACCCCAATGGCTTGCCCGTTGCCAGGTAAGACGGTTAAAAGATTTGTGAACTCTATTTGTGTTAAAGAAACACCAGTTTCAATAATAATGTCAACAAGACGTTCTTCATCTGTTTTATATTTTGGACGAAGGGCAGAATTATTCAAGATACGATAATAGGCTTCTCCTTGACCATTGTCTACTTTGTTTAAATTCAGCTCACGAATGTCACGAGAAATAGTTGCTTGCGTGGTGTGAATATTTTCTTTTTCCAATAATGCTAGTAATTCACTTTGTGTATGGATTTCATTTTCTGTGACCAATCGCTTAATCATCGTTTGGCGTTTTAATCGGTTCATTACTTTCCTCCAGTTCAGTTAATCATGCAAAAAAACATCATTGCTGTTATTTAAAACGGTGCCAGTAATTCCCTAAAATCACTGTACAACGTTTTACTAAATTGTGCAAGTCTCACTTTTTTAAATGCGAAATATCCGACAAAATCAATGAGAATCTTTTGGCTAAACGACCCTTTTTCTATTCTAATTAGAGAGATTCTGCTAGTATTGCTTTGTAAATGTCTGGAGGAAGGGTGTTATTTGTGAATAAGCAAACACGCCAAAGTTTGATTAAAGAAATCATTCAAACAACCGTAATTCATAGTCAAAATGAGTTGTTAAGAGAATTAAAAAAGCGCGAGATAAATGTCGCACAAGCAACGATTTCACGGGATTTATGGGAATTAAAAGTCGTCAAAGCATTAGATGAGTCTGGCGAGATGCGGTTAACGATTTTTGAACAATTCACTTCTTTAGAAGAACGAAAAAAAGAACAGTTGATACAAGCAATTCGTGAGGTAGTGACCAAAGTTGAACGTGTCGCCTTTTTACTATTGGTTCATACATTACCAGACAACGCAACATTGTTTTCAGCTGTACTTGATGAAGTGTCTTTGTGTGAAAAGAAATGTTCTGTCGCTGGCTTCGACACTGTTATTATTGTTTCATCATCCGAGGAAAAAGCACAAGAACTAGAGCAGTATTTTCAACAATTTATTCAGCCAACACCTTTGTCAAAAAGTAACGCATAAAAGGAAGGGAGCCAGAAGTCGTTTTGACTTCTGGCTCCCTTCCTTTTACCTCTATAAGATTATAACTTTATGAAGTGTGTGGAGAAATAATTTTTTTTGAATAAATGCATTTTTTTTTATTTAATTATGCATTATTTTTTTAGAATATCTATGAAAGCGCATTCTTTTAGGCTGGAAATATGCATAAGAAAGAATACCGTTGTATATTTGGTATTTTGTTTGGCAAATGGCTCACGTCCTAGGTTAATCAGGTCTGTTATTCTGTGTTTGTAATTAAGTTGAGGAGGTTATTTCACATGAGTCATCCAATTAATGTATTTTCTGAAATCGGGAAATTGAAAACAGTGATGTTACATCGTCCAGGTAAGGAATTAGAAAATTTAATGCCAGATTATCTGGAGAGACTGTTGTTTGATGATATTCCGTTTTTAGAAAAAGCACAAGCAGAACATGATGCATTTGCAGAGTTGTTACGATCAAAAGATATCGAAGTGGTCTATTTAGAGGACTTAGCTGCTGAAGCGTTGATTAATGAAGAGGTCCGCCGACAATTTATTGACCAATTCTTAGAAGAAGCCAATATTCGCAGTGAATCAGCAAAAGAAAAAGTTAGAGAGTTAATGTTAGAAATTGACGACAACGAAGAACTGATTCAAAAAGCGATTGCTGGCATTCAAAAACAAGAATTACCTAAATATGAGCAAGAATTTTTAACAGATATGGTTGAAGCGGATTATCCATTCATTATTGATCCAATGCCTAACTTATACTTCACGCGTGATAACTTTGCGACAATGGGGCACGGGATTTCTTTAAATCATATGTATTCAGTAACTCGACAACGGGAAACCATTTTTGGGCAATACATTTTTGATTATCATCCTCGTTTTGCTGGAAAAGAGGTTCCTAGAGTCTATGATCGTTCAGAATCAACCAGAATTGAAGGTGGCGATGAATTAATTCTTTCAAAAGAAGTAGTGGCCATTGGGATTTCTCAAAGAACGGATGCCGCGTCAATTGAAAAAATTGCGAGAAATATTTTTGAACAAAAATTAGGGTTCAAAAATATCTTGGCTTTTGATATCGGTGAACATCGTAAATTCATGCATTTAGATACCGTTTTTACCATGATTGACTATGATAAATTTACGATTCATCCAGAAATCGAAGGTGGTTTGGTTGTTTACTCAATCACTGAAAAAGCAGATGGAGACATCCAAATTACAAAAGAAAAAGATACATTAGATAACATTTTATGCAAATACTTGCATTTAGACAATGTTCAATTAATCCGTTGCGGTGCTGGAAATTTAACAGCAGCAGCCCGTGAACAATGGAACGACGGTTCAAATACATTAGCAATTGCCCCTGGGGAAGTTGTTGTTTACGATCGGAATACGATTACGAATAAAGCGCTAGAAGAAGCAGGCGTGAAATTGAATTACATTCCAGGAAGTGAACTAGTACGTGGCCGTGGTGGCCCTCGTTGTATGAGTATGCCACTTTACCGTGAAGATCTTTAAAAAAACACCCAAAAATAGGAGGAATCATCATGAATTCAGTATTTCAAGGACGTAGTTTATTAGCAGAAAAAGATTTTTCAAGAGCAGAATTAGAGTATTTGGTAGACTTCAGTATTCACTTAAAAGAATTGAAGAAAAAAGGGATTCCACATCACTATTTAGAAGGAAAAAATATCGCTCTTTTATTTGAAAAAACTTCGACACGGACACGCTCTGCATTCACGACAGCAGCGATTGATTTAGGGGCACATCCTGAGTATTTAGGCGCCAACGATATTCAATTAGGTAAAAAAGAATCTGTTGAAGATACAGCGATTGTTTTAGGTAGTATGTTTGACGGGATTGAGTTCCGTGGGTTTAGTCAAGAAGTAGTGGAAGATTTAGCGAAATATTCTGGTGTTCCTGTTTGGAATGGTTTAACGGATCAATGGCATCCAACACAAATGATTGCGGACTTTATGACAGTGAAAGAAAACTTTGGTCGTTTAGAAGGAATCACTTTAGTATATGTCGGCGATGGCCGTAACAACATGGCAAACAGCTTGTTAGTGACAGGTGCTATTTTAGGCGTAAATGTTCGCATTTGTGCACCAAAAGAATTGTTCCCTTCTGATGAAGTCGTTAATTATGCAAAAGAATTTGCGAAAGAATCTGGTGCAGAATTAATGATTACAGACGACGTTGCTAAAGGTGTTAAAGGAGCCAACGTGTTATATACAGACGTTTGGGTGTCCATGGGTGAAGAAGATAAATTTGAAGAACGTGTCAATCTGTTGAAACCTTATCAAATTAATATGGCTATGTTAGAAAAAACCGAAAACATGGATGGCGATTTAATCGTATTACACTGTTTGCCAGCCTTTCATGATACGAAAACACAATACGGTGAAATGGTTGCTGAAAAATTTGGCATTACTGAAATGGAAATTACGGATGAAGTCTTCCGCAGTAAATATGGTCGTCAATTTGAAGAAGCAGAAAACAGAATGCATTCTATTAAAGCGATCATGGCAGCTACTTTAGGCAACTTATTCATTCCTCGTGTGTAGGAAGCAACTGAAAAAACATTGAAAAAAGAATAGTTGTTTCGCCCTTTAAGAGATTCTTTTGAAGGGCGGCCTATTCTTTATTATGATAGGAAAGAAGGATTTGTAATGGGGAAAAAAATGGTCGTTGCACTAGGCGGAAATGCCATCCTTTCAAATGATGCTAGCGCACACGCACAACAGCAAGCATTAGTTCAAACATCTGCCTATTTAGTTCATTTAATTAAACAAGGGCATCGGTTGATTGTTTCACATGGCAATGGTCCACAAGTCGGTAATCTATTATTGCAACAACAAGCAGCTGATTCTGAAAAAAATCCAGCGATGCCGCTAGATACGTGTGTTGCTATGACACAAGGAAGTATCGGCTACTGGTTGTCCAATGCGCTTAATCAAGAATTAAACAAAGCAGGAATCAAGAAACAAGTGGCTACTGTTTTAACACAGGTGGTCGTAGATCCAGCAGATGAGGCATTCAAAAATCCAACAAAACCGATCGGTCCATTTTTAACAGAAGCTGAAGCCAAAGAAGCAATGCAAGCAGGTGCTATTTTTAAAGAAGATGCAGGACGTGGCTGGCGCAAAGTCGTTCCAAGTCCTAAGCCAATTGACATCCACGAGGCTGAGACTATTAATACCTTAATAAAAAATGATATAATTACCATTTCATGTGGTGGTGGTGGCATCCCTGTCGTAGGACAAGAATTAAAAGGTGTCGAAGCAGTAATCGATAAAGATTTTGCTTCTGAAAAACTGGCAGAATTAGTGGATGCGGATGCACTAGTTATTTTAACTGGCGTGGATTATGTGTGTATTAATTATGGCAAACCAGATGAAAAACAATTAACCAATGTCACTGTAGCAGAGTTGGAAGAATACAAACAAGCGGGTCATTTTGCACCAGGTAGTATGTTACCGAAAATTGAAGCCGCCATTCAGTTTGTAGAAAGCCAACCCAATAAACAAGCAATTATCACTTCTTTGGAAAACTTAGGAAGTATGAGCGGCGATGAAATCGTAGGAACGGTTGTGACAAAATAAAGTATAGTATTTAGGAGAATTAAGATGATGATAGAGAAAATAATCACTAAAAATAATCAAGATTTTCAATACTTTTCTGAATCAGAACTAACAGAATTGCGCAACGAGAGTTTCGTTCGCTCCTATAAAAAAGGCCAAGTCCTTTTTTATCCAGGTGATCCGAGAAATCATTTAATTTTATTGGTTTCAGGTGTCATTAAAATTGAAAAAAATGATCGCAGTGGTAATTTTTCCTATCTGCATTTTATGAAAAAGCAGGCTCTTTTTCCGAGAATCGGACTGTTTCAAGATGAGGTTCATTACGACTCCGCGATTGCCTATACGGATATTGAGGTTGTGTTTGTGCCAGTTAAACTGTTTGAGCGTTTTCTCCAAAATAATCCCCAGCAATTGATTCATTGGATTCAAGAACAATCGGTCCTTTTAAAAGAAAGCATGATCAAAATCCAAAAAGGAACAACCAATGATGCATGTGAACGGATTGTGACATCACTGGCGATGTTATTAAATGATTTAGGAGAACGAATTGACAACAGGGAACGCGTTGCAATTACTTGTCCAATTACCATTAATGACATTGCACGGATGAGTGGAACTACGCGGGAAACAGCAAGCAGTGTTATGAAAAAATTAGTCCAAATGAACCGTATTAGCTACAGTCATAAATTCTTAACTTTTCTAGATACGCCATTCTTTATTGATCGATTGAGTAATTAATCATAGAGAAGGGAGATACAGGAAAGTAGGTTCCTGTATAAAAGGATATGGCAGAAAAAAAGAAGAAAAACAAAAAACAGCTTTCGTCTTTTAGTATTTTATTTATTATTTTAATTGTTTTAGGTATCGTAACGGTCTTGCTAAATGGCCAGCCATTTACCCCAAGAGAAATTGATGGCAAAATGGTTGACCACGTGGTAGGGGCCAAATTATCGGATATTATCATGGCTCCATTCAATGGGTTTAAAGATGCCATTGAAATTAATATTTTTATTTTAGTACTCGGTGGCTTTTTAAATATTGTGACACAAACTGGGGCTCTTGAAGCAGGGATTCAATCAGTCGTTAAAAAGTTAAAAGGGAACGAATTGAAAATCATTCCGATTTTAATGATTTTATTTTCTATTGGTGGTTCGACTTATGGAATGGCAGAAGAAACAATTCCTTTTTATGGTTTATTGAGTGCCACCATGGTCGCCGCTGGTTTTGATACGTTTGTCGCAGTGGGTACTGTACTATTGGGTGCAGGATCAGGTGTTATCGGTTCAACGGTTAACCCTTTCTCCACAGGGGTAGCGATGGATGCGTTGCGAGGTATTGGCATTCAGCCGAATACAGGAATTATTTTAATTGTCGGTGCTATTTTGTGGGCGGCCTCTACTAGCTATTCTATTTTCATTGTGATGCGTTATGCGAAAAAAGTGAAGGCGGACAAAGGTTCAACAATTTTATCTTTACAAGAACAAGAGGATATGGAAAAAACGTATGGACAAGCAGCGTCGAAAGAAATGCCATTTACGAATCGTCATAAAAAAATCTTAATGGTATTCGCTTTCTGTTTTGTCATTATGATTGTTTCCTTAATTCCATGGAACGACTTTGGAGTGACGATTTTCAAAGGCTGGACGTCTGTTTTAACAGGCAACAATTTCGGTGACTGGTACTTTGGCGACTTAGCGATGTGGTTCTTCCTTTTAGGGATCATTGCTGCCTTGATTGGTCGCTTTACTGAAAAAGAAACCATTGAAGCATTTATCGACGGTGCCAAAGATATGTTATCCGTTGTTTTAATTATCGTAGTTGCTCGCGGGGCATCTGTTTTGATGTCTAAAACGTATTTAGATTCATTTATCCTTGATAAAGCGGCAGGCTTATTACAAGGACTCTCCCCAGTCTTATTTGTCATCGGTGCCTTTGTTTTATACTTAGGTTTATCTTTCCTAATTCCTTCAACTTCTGGTTTAGCGTACGTTTCTATTCCTGTAATGGGTGCGTTAGCTAAAAACATTGGTTTAAGTCCAGAAGTGATGGTTATGATTTTTGCTTCAGGTTGTGGCTTGATTAATTTGATCACGCCAACATCTGGTGTCGTAATGGGTGGTTTGGAAATTTCCAAAGTTCAATATGCCACTTGGACAAAATTCATGGCCAAACCAATGATTGTCTTAGGCTTAATTAACCTAATTATCTTAATTGGCGCGATGTTACTCTTTAGCTAATCAAAAATTTTTTATGTTAGGGCTTCGGCTTTCGGAAAAAAGAAGAAGCAATGAAACAACAGCGACTACCTAAAAGTAGTCGCTGTTGTTTCATTTTGATAGTTGTTGAATTAACAATCTTGCGACAGCGCGGACAGAAAAAGGATTTTGCCCAGTGATTATACGGCCATCTTGATACGCAAATTCTTTATAGGGACGCTTTTTCGCAAAAGTAGCACCATGTTCTTTGGCAATTGTTTCGTTTAAGAAAGGAACAACTGCTTTTTTCATGGCTAAAATTTCTTCTGCAGTAGTGAAGCCAGTAATGGTTTTATCTGCAATCAAATAATTTCCTGACGCATCTTTGACATTTAAAAGACCAGCAATTCCGTGACAAACAGAAGTTAGGTACTTGCCCTGTTCGTAAAGGCTACGAGTGATTGCTTGCAACTGAGGATTATCAGGAAAGTCCCACATAACGCCATGGCCTCCTGTAAAGTAAATCGCTGCGTATTCATCTGGATCAATTTCTTCAAGAGAGAGGGAATGCGCTAGCGCTCGTTCTTGAAAATCGGCACTTTCATAAACCGCCATAATGGATGAATCTACATATTTCATACTCCGGGGATCCAAAGGGACATAGCCTCCTTGGGGACTAACATAGTCAACTGAAAATCCTGCTTTGGTTACTTCTTCCACGAACTCCGTGGCTTCACCTAGCCAGAGGCCCGTTGGTTCTTCGGTGCCGTGATAACGGGAGACGTTTGTGAGGACCACGAGAATTTTTTTCATGCTTGCTTCCTCCCTGGCATAATCGACGTAATGTGGGTCAATAGTTGTTGGAGTTGCTCAATTTTGGTGGTATCGTGAGAAAGTGAGTAATAATTTTTAGTTCCTTCACTGCGACAATCAATTAATTTGGCTTGTTTCAAAATTTTTAAGTGGTGAGAAACAGCGGGACGTGAGAGTTGTGTCGCCTCTGTTAACTCAGTGACACGACGGCCAACACAGGCCTGGTCTTCTAACAGTGCAATAATAATTGCTTGGCGTTTTTCATCACCCAATGCGATTAAAAAATCACTAAGCGCAGTAAATTCTGTTTGAATTTCTTCTAATTCTTTCATATTCTTTCGCCTCTTTGGTTCGTATTTTTAAACGATTAAACCATTTTTCGTGTTTTTTGTCAATAAAATACGCTGAGGGCTGAAACTTGACGTGGATCCCATTTTTCGTTAAGATACTAATTGATTAAAGGTTTAAACTTTTAAACCAATAAAAGGGATAGAAAGAGAGGAAAGATTCAATGATGAAAGCCGCTTTAATTCATAAATACGGACAAAAAGAATTAGCAATCGAGGAGGTGCCCTTACCCACCATTCATGACAACGATGTTTTGGTCAAAATTATCGCTGCCAGTATCAACCCGATTGATTTAAAAACAAAAGATGGCAAAGTAAAGATGCTTTTAAATTATCAAATGCCACTGATTTTAGGCAGTGATTTTGCTGGGATTGTTGTCTCTGTTGGAAAAAAAGTTCAAAATTTTAGGCTGGGCGATGCAGTTTACGGGCGAGTACCCAAAAATCGCGTGGGAACTTTTGCTGAATATATTGCAGTGGATCAAGCGGCTGTAGCTATGAAGCCGAAAAATTTAACGTTTGAAGAAGCTGCGGCCATTCCGTTAGTCGGTTTGACAAGTTATCAAGCGCTACATGATATTATGAATGTACAGCCAGGCCAGAAAGTCCTGATTCAAGCAGGTTCAGGAGGGATTGGAACCATTGCGATTCAATTAGCAAAACTAGCAGGCGCTTACGTTGTCACCACAACGAGTAGTAAAAATAAAGAATGGGTTCAAGCGTTGGGAGCAGATGAAGTGATTGACTATCGGACACAAAATTTTGAAGAAGTTTTATCCGACTATGATTATGTGTTTGATACAATGGGGGGGACAATCTTAGAAAAAGCTTTCTCAGTGGTTAAACCTCAGGGAAAAGTTGTTACATTGTCAGGCATTCCCAACGAACGTTTTGCTAAAGAGTATGGCTTGCCGCTTTGGAAACAATGGGCCTTTAAAATAGCTACCCGCAAGATTCATCGATTGGAGCAAGACACAGATGTTAGTTATCATTTTTTGTTTATGCGTCCCGATGGCGAGCAATTAGCTTTACTCACTGAGTTCATTGAACAGGGAAAATTACAGCCGATAATTGACCGAGTCATACCTTTTAGCCAAATTCAAGAAGCGGTGGACTATTCACTGACAGGACGAGCGCAAGGGAAAATTGTTGTGAAAATCGCCGATGTTAATCACGACTAAGTAAAGGAAACTTGCAAGAAAAATAGGCCCATTTTTCTTGCAAGTCTCAAAGTTTACCATTTAAACGCCGCCTAACGAAAGTGATTTTAGGCGGGAAAAGATTTTTATAGAAAATCCTCATTTTTCCAGTTTCTATTTTGCAAATTCGTTATTTTTTGTTATTCTATTGATGGTTGTGTATGCGTTTTCTTTTTAGGCGGATACACAAAAATGAACGGAGTGCAGAAAGGAATGGTGTTCAAAGTGGGGAACAATTTATCGACAAGAAAAGGAGAAAACAGAGAAACAATTGTCAGTTGGATGGGTCTTTCGTTATTGGTTGGCTTGGCGTTTATCTTATTTAGTCTGTTTCATCAACCAATGATCAGCCAAGCCAATGAGCCGACCCAAGAGAAACATTTTATGGTTTATTATCGGGCTTGGCGTGACAAAACGATGCAAGGAGTTAATACAACATTGCCAGATGAAAATTGGCTAACGATGCACGATATTCCTTATGGTATTGACATTGTGAATGTCTTTAGTTATGTGCCAAAAGGACAAGAAGCACTTGCACAGCCATTTTATGATACGTTAAAAAATGAGTATGCGCCAGCACTGCATGCACGAGGTGTTCGTTTAGTTCGTGGGATTGATTACAGCGAGCTATTAAAAGTTCCTTACGCAGGAACAACGCCTACAGAAGCAGAATTTGATGCTTATGCGAAAGAGTTGTTAACCAAATTTGTCGATGATTTAGGAATTGATGGGTTAGATATTGACATGGAAACTCGTCCAAGTGAAAAAGATATTGTTCTATCTAATGGTGTCATTCGTGCATTATCAAAATACATTGGACCGAAGTCGGGAACGGATCGTCCATTTTTGTATGATACCAATGCAGAATATTTACCACCTTTACAAGATGTCAGTGACTGTTTCGATTTTCTCGCGTATCAACAGTATGGTAGCGATGACCAACGCACGCAACGAGCATTAAATAATTTAAGTCCGGTTCTCAATGGGGAACGATTTGTTCCAGGATTAACTTTCCCAGAAGAGCAAGATCGCAACCGCTGGTATGACACAAAAGAGCCGTATATGGAAAGTAACATGTATAAAGTAGCTCGTTATTCTTATGAAAATAATTTAGGGGGCATGTTCCTCTATGCCTTAGATCGCGATGGTCGCACCTATAATGAAGACGATTTAAATCAGATAAAACCTTCTAATTTACTTTGGACAAAAACGGCCATTGCAGAGAGTAAAGGCGTTTCTCTTGCAGAGATGAAAGCGGCTGCGCAACACTATTTAAAACGAATTAGCTACGCCAACACAGACCTTGAAGCACAAAATAAAGCCGCAGAAGCAGTGACACAAGCAACAACGCTTTATGATGTGAATAAAGCTATTTTAGGTGGCGATTATGGCCAAGGGCTTTCAAATACCTATGATGCTGAATTAGAAAACGGCCTGTTAGCCATTGACTTAACCACTTTATATCGTGCGTTGGATCAAGCAGTTGCAGCCATTGAAAAGGCAGAAAGCTATACACCAGAAACGATTCAAGCACTACAAACAACAAAAGAGACAGTCGCAACAGAACTTGCGGGAAAAACGTATACAGCCGCGCAAGTGACTACTTGGCAAACGGAGGTCCAAACAGCTTTGGATAATTTAAAAGAGAAACAAACACAACCTTTAAAAAGTGTCTTTTCCATTGATGCGGGAAGAAAATATTTTTCCGTGGAGCAACTGGAAGAATTAGTGGCCAAAGCCAGTCAAAATGGGTACACAGATGTCCAATTAATTTTAGGAAATGATGGCTTACGGTTTATCTTGGATGATATGTCGGTCAATGTGAATGGTAAAAAATACAACCACAACCGGGTTTCAAAAGCAATCCAACGAGGCAACAACGCGTATTACAATGATCCTAATGGCAACGCGTTAACACAAAAAGAAATGGATCGGTTGTTGGCTTTTGCGAAAGCGCGCAACATCAACATCATTCCCGTGATTAACAGTCCAGGACATATGGATGCCTTGTTAGTGGCCATGGAAAAACTAGCGATTAAAAATCCTGCTTTTGATGGCTCAAAACGAACAGTAGATTTAGGAAACCAAAAGGCAGTGAATTTCACAAAGGCGATTATCAGTAAGTACGTGGCTTATTTTTCCGCGCATAGTGAAATTTTCAATTTTGGTGGCGATGAGTATGCAAATGATGTCGACACAGGCGGTTGGGCGAAACTGCAATCTTCTGGGCGCTACAAGGATTTTGTCGCTTATGCGAATGATTTAGCTAAAATAATTAAAGATGCGGGCATGCAGCCAATGAGCTTTAATGATGGCATTTATTACAACAGCGACGATTCTTTCGGTACATTTGACCCAGAGATTATTATTTCTTATTGGACAGCCGGTTGGAGCGGATATGACGTAGCCAAACCTGAGTACTTTGTTCAAAAAGGACACAAAATTTTTAATACCAATGATGCGTGGTATTGGGTCGCTGGCAATGTTGATTCTGGCATTTATCAATATGATGATGCTTTAGCAAATATGTCGAAAAAAGCATTTACAGATGTGCCAGCAGGTAGCCCGAATCTTCCAATTATTGGAAGTATTCAATGTGTTTGGTATGATGACCCTCGTCGTGACTATGATTTTGAACGAATTTATACGCTAATGGATACGTTCTCGGAAAATTATCGTGAGTATATGGTGGTTAAATAAAACTAGTTAAAGCTAACGAGTTATCTATAAAGACTGATCCTGGGACAAAAATCACTTTGGATTTTTGTCCCAGGATCAAAACCTGATAAACGGCGGGAACAGAACCAACTCCTTCGGAAATAAGCCGAAATTCTCCAAAAATTAAAGAGCAATTTTCGGAAATTTCTTCTTATTTCTCGGAGCTAAACGGTTCTTTCCCGACCTCAGCCTTCTTTAACGGAAGAAGATTTGTTTGAGGGCCAACAATCAATTTAGGAATGCCTTATTGAAATGTTCCTGTTCTTATTGTAGACTGAAAGAAGTGGTGGTGGAAAGCTATCACCATTAATAGAAAAGCAGGAAAATAAAAAGGATCTTGTTGGAAGTTTAATGCTTGGAAATGTAAGCGGAATCATTTTTGTTGGAATGCTAAAAAAGGGAGTAGAGTTATGAGTAATGAAAATATCGTCTTAGCAAGAAATACAGAGCGTGCACCAAAGCATCCTCTCGCAGCCCAAACAGTCGCATTTTCCCACTATAATCATTTGTCGGCACAGTTACCTATTGAGCCAACCTCTGGACAATTGGTAGAAGGTGACATTCGGGCCCAAGCGACACAATGTTTGAAAAATATCCAAGCGGTTGTTGAAAGTATTAACCATGTGATGAGTGACATTGTCAGAATGACCATTTTTGTCAAAGATATGCGGGATGCTGCCGCAGTTGAGGAGGTCTATGCGGCCTTCTTTACCCATTATTATCCAGCTAAAACAGTGGTTGCCGTCGCAGATTTGCCGTTAGGCGCTTCTGTTCAAATGGAGGCACTTGTTTCAAATGGGGAAGGAACTATCCCTAATGCACCTCAAGCTGGGGATTTAATTAAATTAACAAATCAGACTGTTCAGGCACCAATTGATGCTCTAGCCAGTCAAACGGTCGCGTTTTCTCACTATAACAATCTGTCTGCACAATTGCCTATAGATCCTCAAACGGGCAGAGTTGTGGCTGGCTGTGTTAAAACGCAAACAAGACAATGTTTGAAAAACATAAAAGCCATTTTAACCAGTATTGATGTGCCTTTTGATGATATTGTGAAGGTCAATATTTATTTAAAAGATTTATCTAAGCTAGAAGCTGTCAATCAAGTATATGCCGCTTTTTTCCCAGATTCAGGAATTGCGCGTACGGTCAATTACATGCCAGCACGAACAGTGATTGCTGTTGCTGATTTACCAATGGGCGCGGCGGTGCAAGTAGAAGCGGTGGTTTCTCATGGGGATGGTACGCCACCACAAGCGATTGAAGATCGACATGGATTAATTATTGAAGCAAATAATACAGATCACGCACCGAAGTGTCCATTTTCGACACAAACTGTTGCTTTTTCTCATTACAACCATCTATCAGCTCAGCTACCATTGGACCCTAAAACAAATGCGTTAGTCGCTGGCGGAATCAAGGAACAAACGACGCAATGTTTAGAAAACATCAAAGCGATTATTGAAAGTGTGGATCACAGCTTAGCTGATCTGGTGAAAGTGAACATTTTTGTGAAAGAGATTGAAGAGCTGGCGGCAGTAGATGACGTCTACCAAACGTACTTCCCTGAAGGCACGCCTGCCAGAAGAGTGATTGGTGTGACGGATTTACCAAAAGGTGCCCAGATTCAAATCGAAGCGATTGCTGGGAACGCAGAAGGTACGCCACCAATTGGCTAAACAGTAAAATAAACAAACGTCAGCTGGCTTCTGAAGCCAGCTGACGTTTTTAGTATTTAGATAAATCAGTAAAGTAAGCTAGTTGCCATTTTTGTGTTTTTTTCGCGGTTTGATTAAGATTTTGGCACCAAGAAGGATAAAAACGGGACGCCATTTTGCCTTTTTGTTGATGCGTTTTGAGAATTTTTTGTTGGATTAAACATTCTTTCGGCAGAAGAAAGAGACCTTGCTTTTCCTGATCGTCAATGACAATTGCTAACATTTCAGGGGCTTCCGTAGCATCAAAGGCTTCGTTCTGATTTTGTTGATTTTTTTCCCAGAAGGCTGCAAAATAGCCTTCTTTTTTCGGCGTTTTTTTGGCTAAGCGACTGCGGATAAGTTGTTGCGATTCATTAACTTGACATAAAAAGCCTTCATATTCGGCATTTTGTTTTTCTTCGGAAAGCAGGGTGATCGCGCCCACTGCTTTTTCAAGTATTGGCAATGAATTCATAGGGAATGTCCTTTCTTTTCGTTTAATGTCGGTAAGAGTTCTTGGATAATGGTTAATCCTTTCGCCAATACCTCAAGCTGATTGGAGACCAAGGAAATTCGTAAAAAAGCATCTGGCTGATTTTGCACAGTAAAGCGGCTCGAGTGAAAAAGACGTACCCCATTTTGGAGAAATTCTTGTTCAATTTGCGGCGCCGTTTTTTCGGTAGAAAGGGGAATAGTTCGGTAGTACGGCAAAGGATTGCTAGGTCTAGCTAACCCAAAAATGGTATCAAATAAGTCATTGGCTTGTTTTGTTAAAGCCAATTTTTCTATCACTAATTCTTCTGCAACTGGTGAGCGTAAGACTTGGGTGACAATTTCAGCATCAAAGCCAGAAGTTTTAACGTTAATGTTAAAAATCGCACGCTCTATTTCTTGGCGAAGAAGCGGAGGGAAAACAAGGTACGCAATGCGTAAGCCTGTACAGACAAACTTTGTCATCCCCGCTAAGTAAATCGTTTGTTGAGGTAAGAGTTCTTGAAACGTTGGTAAAACTGCTTGCTGTGCATAAGTTGTTAAAAAAGAATGAATGTCATCTTCAATTACCCATAAGTGTTCTTGCTGAATGATTTCAGCTAAAGTCATTCGGCGGGCGCTAGACATTTGGAAACCAATCGGGTTATTACATGCGGGCATTAAGAAAATACCGTGTATTTTTTTCTTTTTGCATTCTTGCAGTAAATGCTCTGGGTCCATCCCCTCGGAATCATAGCCAATCGGGACGATTTCTAAATGATAAAGCTGGGCGAGTTCAATAAAATTTGAATACGTGTATCGATCTACGGCAATCCGCTGACCTGGAGAAAAAGCGGCGGCTAACGTCACGGCCAGCCCATTCTGGACACCAGATACAATGGCAACCTCTTCGGCATTGGTTCGAACGCCTTGTGTCTGAAGCCATTCGGCAGCGGTTGCTCGTTGAAAGTGCGTACCTAAAGGATCGCGATAATTTAGCAAACTGTTAAGGGCCGCATTTTTACTAACGGATTCAATAAAAGGTAAAATCCGCTGATTACACATATCAAAGGAACTAACCAGCCCTAAATCAATTAGATGGTCCGCTACTTGGTTGGTAGAGATTGTAATTGAGTGAAACGCGTTGGGAGAAACGAAAGTGCCGCTACCGATGTTGGTATAAAGTAAGCCTTTTTCCATAGCGTGTTTATAGGCTTGACCAATCGTCGTGAAATTCAGATCCAAGTAATCAGCTAATTCTCTTTGCGAAGGCAATTTCACATTTTTTTGAAGTGCACCAGATAAGATATCCGCTTCTAATTGTTGAACCAATGATTGGTAATAAGGTCTTGTTAAACGTTCTTTAACAGGGCGCCATGACAACGCATAGTTCTCATAGGAATTAATCGGCATGAGGGGAACTTCCTTTCTATAAAATTGTATTCCATACAATTATAACATTGAGTGTATTGTTTGTCTGGTTTATGATAGCGCAAAGGGAGGAATTCAGATGGACATTATTTCTTATGAGAGGGTTATTCAACAATTGTCGTTTTCCGAAGCAATTCAAGTGATGAAACGTTGCTTTGCAGAGTTGCAAAAAGGAAAAATTTCGCAAAGTGAGCGCCATGTAGAGGTTTTACCAGATGGGGAAAATCAGAATCTTTTTGCATTAATGCCTGCTTACTTAGGAAAAAATCGCTTTTTTGGGGCAAAAATCATTACAGCTTTTCCAGAAAATCCACAAAAAAATTTGGCCTCGCATCTTGGTCAAATTTTATTGTTTGATAGTTCTACTGGAAGACCAGTCGCGATGATGGACGCCAATGCGATTACGTGGCTTCGCACGGCAGCTGTTTCTGCTTTGGCAACCGATTATTTAGCAGCTCCAAAGGCAAAAAGTATCGCTTTGATTGGTGCAGGTCAACAAGCTTCATCTCATCTCGCAGCGCTACAAAGCGTTCGGGCGATTGAAAAGGTTTTTATATATGACCGCACAGCAGAACGTGCACGAAAATTAATCGCTAAGCAACAGCACAATTACCCCGAATGTACCTTTATTGGTTGTTCTTCTGTCCAAGAAGCCGTCCAGGAAGCGGAAATTATCTGTACACTAACTTCCAGTCAGGACGCATTTTTAGAAGAAAAAGACGTTTTGCCGAATGCCCATATCAATGCAATTGGTACATTCACGCCGACTTCCAGAGAATTAACAAGCGACCTTGTTAAAAACAGTCAAGTGTTTGTAGATGAGTACGCGGCTGCATTAAAAGAAAGCGGGGATCTTTTAATTCCGATTTCAGAAGGTGCCTTTTCAGCTGAAAAAATTGTAGGTTCTCTCGGCGAATTAGTCACTGGCAAAGTTAAACTAAAGGCGGAGCAGAAAGACCGCACGATTTTTGATGCGGTTGGCTTAGCAGTTGAGGATTTGTGTTGCGCGGAATACATTTATCAAAAAATACAAGGAGAGAAATAAAATGAGTTACCCCTATTATATTGTCGATGCTTTTGCGGAGGAAGTTTTTAAAGGCAATCCCGCCGCTGTTTATGTTTTGGAAAAGTGGTTGCCAGAAGCGGTGATGCAAAACATTGCGATTGAAAATAATTTGTCAGAGACTGCTTTTACGGTCAAGGAGGGACAAAGTTACGCCCTGCGCTGGTTTACGCCGGAACGAGAAATCGATCTCTGCGGGCATGCTACATTAGCGACGGCTTTTGTGTTATTTAACTATTATTCCGTTGCGGAAGAAACGCTTCATTTTACTAGTCAAAGTGGACCGCTCGCAGTGACCAAAAAAGAGGAATACTATTATCTAGATTTTCCTTATATCCTACCGGAAAGGATTCCAATTTTGCCAGAGTATGAAGCCGCTTTAGGCACGAAAATTTATGAAGCTTATTTGGGTCGCGATTTATTTTTTGTCTTAAAAGACGAAGAGACAGTGGCAAAAATCACACCAGATTTTTCTGCATTAAAAGCATTGGATTTAGGAGTAGGAGTCATTGTAACGGCACCAGGAGACTCGGTGGATTTTGTTTCACGGACTTTTTTCCCGAAACTAAGAATTAACGAAGATCCAGTTTGTGGTTCTGCGCACGCCAATTTAATTCCTTATTGGGGAAAACGGCTCAATCAAACGACCCTTTCCGCCTATCAAGTGTCCCCAAGAGGCGGCTTTTTAACTTGTGAAGTGAAAGAAAATCGAGTCATTATTGGTGGTACTGCTAAACTATTTGCAAAAGGGGAAGCGTACTTGCCTGTATAAAAAGTACACCGACCGCTAGCAATTCGTCGTTAGCGGTCGGTGTACTTTTTAAATAGAATAGTTGCGAGAAACAAAGGGGACTTCTTCACCATTTTCGAGCTGATTTAGATACAAAGCTAACATGAAAAAGTAACCTGAGAGTAAGTTGACTACATCATACAGCTGCGGATCAATTTTTTTACCACCATAGTCCATGCGATAAAGTAAACGAACAATATCTTTGGCTTTGGCTCTTAAAATGTGTGCATAAGAGGAACAGATTGTGCCCATCGGTAAAACAAAAGGACGATTTTCTTCGTATGTCAGTTCATTCATAGCATTGACACGTTCCAAAAGCCAGGCTATTTCGTCCTCTGTGACTGTTAATTTTGTTCGGGTCGTTGGATTGACATGGTAGATTAACTCGCAAATTTTAGCTAGTTCTTCTGTTAGTGCAGGCTGTTCAGGGACGTCTAATTGTTGCACATATCCTCGTAGAAGACCTGTCATCGAGGCCAATTCATCAGTCATTAATTCAAAATCACATCGTAAATCTTCTGGTTTAGAAGATAGATACGGGTACGCTTCATACGGACTGCGGTACATTTTTTCCATTCAATTTCCCTACTTTCTAAAAATAAAAAGCCCTCAAAAAGAATGCACGAAAGCCAATCTTTTTGAGCGCCGTTGCTCGACTGTTCACAGTACACCATTGTACTTGCTAAGGTAATCATAGCCAAGAGTGAAGGGAGAGTCAAGGGGGGAATCAAGGTTGGAGAAAGAAAATGAAGCTAAGAATTACCAGAAGTAAACCAATCAATAAACTGACAAGACCAGAAAGTTGACCTAATCGTTGTTGGGTAGAAGAAGGCTGGTCGGTAACAGTGAGCAAACTTGAGAAAAAGTTCATTTTTTTCACGAGTATTAAATACGCAACAATAAGCAAAAGAATACCCGAAAAAAGGTACGAAAGGGGCTCAGAAATAAATTTTTGGGCACGAAGTAAAAAAATTCCTATGAAGAGGACAACAAAACCATACTTAAGAAAAGTTGCTTTTGACATGTTGAAATCGCTTCCTTTTAATTGATGAATTTTATTAATAGCCACTATTCTTATGATTAAATTATAGGACTTTGAGGGCGGTGGAGCAAAGGAAAAATGGAGAATGGTGGGAGGAAAGTGTGACCAATAAAAAATAAACATAATATAAAACCTATTATATAGGCATTTCTATGGGGAATTATTCTTGCTCAAAAATAATTGAATTCAATATAATGTACAACTATTGATTCTGTAGGATTTTAAGTAACTTGTGTTTAATTAAAACCAGAACAATTTTAAAAGACTGTTAACTGTTATCAGAAGAGGTGAATTAGATTTTAAAAAAATCCTCTAATTTCTCTATTTCAGAATTATAAGTATCAATATTCTGATTTTTGATTTTAATAAAACTAGGTACAAATTCAACGTCATATTGTTTTCTAATATTCTGTATATCAAGGTTAGTTTCGGTATTTTCTGTATCAATATAGAAAATTGTAGGACTTTGTGAATTTAATAATTTATTAAGCTCTGCAACAAAACTTCTACAATATGGACAAGTAACACGTCCAAAATAAACGAAAATAGTTTCTTTATCAGAAACTTCTTTCAATTTTTCTGTAAACTCAACAGGTGACACCAAATTTAATGATATTGTATTGTTTTTATAAGCTTCTTTTTGTTTTGGGTTTAAAACTTCTACAGAACTAATAGGAAAAACAGCAGACTCAGTTGTGACATTATTACTGTTGGTACAACCTGCTAATGATAATCCTGTATTAATAAGCAAAAGCATCGGGAAAATAACTTTTTTCAATTTTTGTCACCTCCACATAAAATGGTTTTAATAATCATAATTTTATGATATTATTAATTTATCATATTAAAGGAGGTAGTGCAATGTTAAGGGTTGTAAAAGTTTTTTCGGTATTTATTTTGGTAGCTGCTAGTTTGTTAGGTTTGTCACAATTGGGGTTTGCAGAAACTAAAGAAGATGGTGGGCTTACTCAGAAAGAGAAGCAAACTGCTGAGATTGTATTAAGTGGAGTATCTCGTTATGTTGATGAAAATGGAGAGTTTCAGTTAAGAATTAATGACATTGATAATCTGCAATTGGAATTGGAAGCAGTAAATGCTTCTGTTTCTGTGGAGGAATTGAAAGAAGCTATTGATCGTTTTAATTATTTGATTGTTGCAGAAAATGGAGAAGGAACAATTACTAATTTAGTAGATGATGTTTCTGATGTTTTACCAACCCCTAATTCAAATCCAAGATTAAGAGGGAAATTAATTACATGTAGCAATGTCATGGGTGCTATTGGTCTTATTCACGGTGGTTCATATTCAGCTGCAGCATATCTTTTGGGTATTACTGGGCCAGCATCTTTACTTATTCCACTAATCATTTCCACAGCATATTATTTAGGTGGGTTACTTTGTTAATCAAGGAGGAATTAAAAGAAGTGAGAAGATTAGGGAAACATTTTCTTATAGTTTTTTCTATGTTGAGTATTATATTCACGGCAACAGTATTTCAAGGTGTCCAAACAATTTGGATTCCTATAGTTTTCTTGTTAATTACTATATGTACAATTTACGCTAATGTGTCTTTGGCCAACTTTGCTCTGAAAAAAAACGTTTTCCGCAAAGAAAACGTAGTTTTTAGCACGTTAGCCTTGATACAAGTAGCTTTCACATTATTTTTATATATGATTTTCGCTTATGTAGGCTTATCTTAATAAGTAAACAGAGAGTTGTAGTGAGTCCACAAAAAGAATGAAAGTCTTTTGTTGACGGAAAACAATCGGCTGGTAAAATCGATTGCTAAACAAGATATTTATGATTTAAAGAATTATTTGGAACAGTTAACTTCTTTGAAAGATCCTTAGACAACGTCACATGGAATCCTGGCTGGATACCTTCTACTTACTATACAAAAATGATACATGGGCAACAATGGTAGATGGCGGAGAATTAATGACTCATTATTACTCTTGTTTAAAAGCTGAAGCATTTAGTGACAGACGAGCTTCAGGTTCGTTTTCTAGTAGCTATACTTTTACATCGGGGCATTTGCTTACAGCTTTAAGAGGAGTGAGCTATACGGTTTCCTATAGAAGACAAGCGAATGGAAATTATTGGACACAAGTAAAAATTACAGATATTTTCGACTTCAAATGGGAACAGAATGGCTATGATAACAATTTTGGTGTAGGTTTTGGAAATAACTATGCCTATGCGATACAACGTGTTGAGTATATAAAACCGTTTAAAATTGAAATCGTGAGAGAAATTTCGAGATAATAATTAAAAAAGATTCAGTGGGTTCTTTTCTGGATCTTTTTTAATTTTAAAAAGGCGCTAAGGATGAAAAAAGGAAAAGCTGAAAATTGTAATTGTCTGCCTAATTTTAAATTTATAGCAAATTCATTTAGTATACGATTTTTTTTCATATGTCATATTAGTGGTATCGATGGGGATAAAATTGTTCCGATTATAAGTGCGATAATTCCAAATAGAAACATCATTTTAGGATTGATTATTTTAGAGGATTTCATCATAAGTATTCCTTTAATTATTGTAATTATATGATAACAGAAGAAGGTTCTGATGAAAAGTTTAAATAGGGGACTGGCAATAATCTGTTATTTCTCCTTGTTAGTACTTTGTGTCTGATGAGCTATTTCTATTTTGGTAGCTCTAAGATCGAAGTCTAGATTTGATTAATACGGAAGAAAAGTAGTTGAATAGTAAAAAAGGGTAAGTTTAATATTGATAATATTTACTCTCAAATTTCAACCTTACCCTATATTAAAGGAAGAAAGAAGATTTTAGAAATATTGGTAATGTACTATTGGCAAAAAAGTATTTCTCCAGTAAGTGATGAACTCTGTGAAGACTATATGAAGCAAGCATGTGATTCTATATGAAAATAGAAGAATATATTAAACTTAGGAAAAAACATGATGGCTTTGATGAAACACACTGGAAAAATAAAGATGAAAATATCCATAAATTGATAGACTATATATTTGATTACTATAAGTTTTTGGAAGAAGATCAAAGTTCAAAGAAAAGCCAAACGAAAGAGTTAAGGCGAAATGTTAATTACCAATACGAAATTGAATTATACAGCGAAGACACTCAAAGATGGCTCTTAAATATTTTCACAAAATATGATGTTAAAATGAACCGGCAAATAACTAAAATACTTGATAGTACGGATTTTTTTCTGTTGATTTCAGACATAAAGGATTGGGAAAGATTGTCATATGATTTGTATACAAAAATAACTGGAAAATACAAGATTCTGAGTGATTACCCATTGGAGTTGTTAGCTTTTGCTAAAGATTACTATAAAATATGTGATAAAAATTGTGGACTATCAATCTCGCAATATAAACTATCACAAAAATCCAAAAAGTATATTAAAGACATTTATTCAGATTACGGGATTAACTTAGTTGCATGGGCTAAATTTTACTTGGAATATTTTTATAGTAGTGTGGTACTATGGCCGCCTTCTCATAGAATTATGATAGAAGAAGATGGAAAGAAAAATATCAATATAATTTAAATGTGACTAGAAATGTCTTTAACATAGGCAGTGTACTAGATAAAATCTCTGAAGAAAATGGTGCTTCTGAGCAATTGAAAAAGAATAAAAAAGTATTAGTAGAGTTAATGAAAGAGATAAATGCTGTACACCATATGGATGAAAAAGAATTCTAAGCTATACAAAAATTCCCTGCCAAGTATTATCTTAGCAGGGGGTTATTTTTGGTAAGAAACCAGATCTTTTTTTATGAAAATCAAACATTTCATGAGTTAAAAAATGTTGATTTATTGGATTAACAACTATGATGTGTCGAACTTCAATTAAATAGGATACAATCAGATCAATAAAAAGTACATGGAAAATAAAAGTCAATCTTGTGGATTGTTCTAACTTTTCTGGATATTTTTTCTCCAAGGAATGAAGAGCAGCAAGCTTGCGAAGAGATGTTATTATTCAATAACCAAATTCGATAATTTACACAGTATCTAATGATATTTATTGATCATTTAATGGGACATATATCGAATTTTATAATCTAAATTGAATTAATTATGTTATCAATGTAATGCAAATACACGTAAATATTAGTGAGCCTGATATGATTAAAATGTTCTGCTTCAGTAATAGATAAGTTGTTCTGGTCTGTTCTAACATGAAAAAGGCGATTACGATTATCAGTTAAAAAAATATATTCGTCTGAAGCTAAAAAACTATGTATGTTAGCAAATAGTTTCTTTTTCTTCGTGATGATTTCTTGATTATTGCTATTAGAAATTACATTTTTTAAATCATCAAAATAAATATAATCACCACTTGTACTTAATTCATACTGATTTTTTAAAAACCTAGCTAACTTATCATTTACAGAATAAATACGATAAATAGCGTCATTAATTAATGAACTATAGTTCTTTTCAGCTAAATTACCAACAAATACAGAATTTGAAGGTAGGTAATTTAATGCAGAATAATTTAACAAATTATAGATAATAATATTAGCTCTAGAAATTTCATGTAAACGATTAAGAATATCATACATTCTTTGATTATTTTCACTCATCATTTCATTAGGATTTTTAAAAGTAGAATTATTAAATTCTGACACTCGTTCTCCAAATTTTTTAGCTAAAAATGAGATTTTCTCTGGATCAATAAGTTTAGTTTCTTTTGAGGAGATTTCCTTATAATCTAAAAGGGTATAGTCAATCGGAATATCAATATTTAGGTATTCAACATAGGCTAAATCTATCATTTCGTTTAATAGATGATAACCTGAGTCGATTAGCTTTCTAATTATTTGTATTCTTTCTAAAATTCCAATCATTTCAACTCCTTTTTTGTAAGATAGATCATGATCTAAAGATTTTCTTGTATCAGAGAGAGTGAAGGCATCTCCTTTCTCTCTAAAATTATTAATCATTGAGAAAAATTTAGTTTCCTTAAAAGAATCTATCTTTCTTAATTGCTTTAGTAAACTCTCATATTTATTCTGAATCTTGTGAGTTCTAAACTCTATGTTAAAAACTACACTATAAAACACAGTTGTTTTTTCAATCAAACTTATAGATTTTAACACTATATTTCTGAAATAGTACATATATGTGAAATCACTGTAATTGGGCACGATATGCTTCTCAAAGCGATCGAATAGATAATTTAGTTCAACAGTAATTTCTGAGTATAAATGAAAGCACTCTTCAATATAAGAAAATAGAAATACAAATTTTTCTTTTTCTGATTCAAGAAGATTAAGTTGTTCGGTATATATATCGAAGTATTCGTCTAGTAACTCATTGATTTTTTTATTCAAATCAGAAGATTTTAATAATAACTTTTTAGCACTTTCTTTTTCTAGATCAACTTTTATTAAGCATTTTGAACAATATAATTCTCTGTCTGGTATGAAATATGTTTTAGGGAATTTCATTAATTCCTCTGGATTATGGTCAAGCATAATTTGCTCATTTATTGCCTCAGAAATATTTTTGGCAATTCTTTTCTCAAAACCAGTATCTTTCTCAAACTCCTTTTTACAACCTAAACAAATTGTTTTCATTTATTTACCCTCCATATTTAATCGTTGCTCTAATATATATCTGAAAATTTTTAAAAACTCATAATCTAGGCCTTTATCCCCATTTTTAACTATAACTAAAATATTTTCGGTGTAGTAGATACTCTATATTAAGTATCATTAAGCTGTAATAGTCGTTCTAACTATCTTTATTGTTATGTTTTACTGGTCAGAACATTCAACATATGAGGATTGGAAGTAATGTATTAAAAAAACTGTCAGAATTTTAAACTGACAGTTTTTTTGGTAGGGAACCATATCATTTTCAATGAAAATCAAGCATTTCAAAAGTTGAAAAACGTTGATTTGTCGGCATTCCCCATTCATATTATGTTGGCTCTTTATTCCCACTCCACAGTTGCAGGTGGTTTTGAAGTAATATCGTACACGATACGGTTTACATGTGCAACTTCGTTCACGATGCGCACAGAGATTTTTTGTAAAACATCCCAAGGGATACGGGCAAAGTCAGCGGTCATGCCGTCGATAGAAGTCACAGCACGGATACCGACTGTGTAATCGTAGGTACGGCCATCGCCCATAACGCCTACTGAGCGGATGCCAGGTAAGACAGTAAAGTACTGCCAAATGTCACGATCCAAGCCAGCTGCTGCGATTTCTTCACGTAGGATAGCATCTGAATCACGAACGATTTGTAATTTATCTTCTGTAATTTCACCAAGCACACGAATACCTAATCCTGGTCCTGGGAATGGTTGGCGCCAAACGATTGCATCAGGCATGCCAAGTTCAGTTCCTAAGGCACGAACTTCGTCTTTGAATAATGTATTTAAAGGTTCAATTAATTCAAATTGCATGTCTTCAGGAAGACCACCAACGTTGTGATGTGATTTAATTGTTTGCGCAGTTTCTGTACCAGATTCGATGACGTCTGTGTAAAGAGTTCCTTGTGCTAGGAATGAAACGCCTTCTTCCCCAGCAAGTTTAGTTGCTTCGTCATCAAAAACATACACAAATTCGTTACCGATGATTTTACGTTTTTGTTCAGGGTCAGAAACGCCTGCTAATTTACTTAAGAAGCGTTCTTTCGCATCTACTTTAATAATGTTTAAGCCAAATTTACCGCCTAAACTTTCCATTACTTGCTCTGCTTCACCTTTACGTAATAATCCATGGTCAACGAAGATACAAGTTAATTGGTCGCCAATGGCTTTTTGTAAAAGCACGCCGACAACACTTGAGTCAACGCCACCTGATAAACCAAGTAAGACTTTTTTATCGCCTACTTGTTCACGGATTTTAGCGACTTCCATATCGATGAAGTTTTCCATGCTCCAGTCACCAGTACAGCCACACACATCAAAAGCAAAGTGACGTAATAAGTCGTTACCATATTCTGAATGACGAACTTCTGGGTGAAATTGTACGCCGTAGAATTTGCGGTTGGCATCTTCGATAGAAGCGATTGGACAGTCGTTGCTTGTCCCAACTTTTTCGAATCCAGGAGCGATTTCTGTTACTAAATCACCGTGGCTCATCCAAACGGTTTGTTTCGCAGGTGTTCCTTGGAATAATGTCGCATCACCAAGGATTTCTAATTCTGCTTTTCCGTATTCACGGTTTGCGGCAGGTTCTACTTTTCCGCCTAAGTTATGAGTCATTAATTGCATACCGTAGCAGATGCCAAGAATGGGAATTCCTAACTCATAAATTTCTGGATCAATGCTAAAAGCATCTTTGTCATACACGCTGTTTGGTCCACCTGAGAAGATGATTCCTTTAGGCGCGATTTTGCGAATTTCTTCTGCCGTAGTTCGGTGGCTTAATAACTCAGAGAATACGCCAAATTCACGAATACGACGAGTAATCAATTGGTTAAACTGACTACCAAAGTCTAAAACAATAATTTTTTCGACAGATGTCAAATCGGCAACGTTAGTCACGTCTATTACCCCTTATCCATTTAAATTTATCTAAAGAAAAGGCGGTTAAAAAGTGGTCAGCACCAAGAATTAAGAAAGGATTTTCAAAAATTGTTTTACGATTTTTAGAAAATTTTGGCTTAATTCCGCAGGGGCTACTTTTAAACAGCCGAGAATCAGGCGGTTAAAAAGTGGTTCACTTTTGTTCCGTACTCTTCTTTGTCTAGCTATACTTATTAAAACATTTTACTCCTTGAAAGTCATGCATTCTGCTGAAAATTTTCAAGGATATTTCTACAAAAGATACAGGATATTTCTTAGCTCGTCAACCCTTAATATTTACGTAGATAGATTTGGTCAATCAAATGATTTTCCGTTTTATGCAAAATAATGTCCGCACGTCCGCGCGTTGGCAAGATATATTCCTCCAAGTTCGGTAAGTTCACGGTTTTCCAAACATTCCGTGCCATGGCGAAAGCATCTTCTCGTTTGCCAATTGCATATTGGTAATAATAATTATTAGGATCTAAGAAAGCCGTATCTAATAAGGCCCCAAAACGTTCTAGGTACCATTTTTCAATTAAGGCTGGATCGGCATCCACAAAAATAGAAAAATCAAAAAAATCACTCACATAAATTTGTTGATTGGCGGGTAACTGTAATGTGTTAATGCCTTCAACAATCAGAATATCTGGTTGTTGTATCAACTCATATTCGCCTTCGATAACATCGTAGACACTGTGAGAATAGACAGGTGCTTTAATTTCGTCTTTGCCGCTTTTGACTTCGTTTAAGAAATTAATTAGCTTCTCCATGTCATAACTTTCAGGAAACCCTTTTCGGTCCATAATTCCCTGTTCTTCTAACACTTTATTGGGATACAAAAATCCATCCGTTGTAATGAGTTGAACGTTTCTTCGTTTAAACGTTCGGGCCAGAATTCTTTGCAAAAGACGAGCGGTGGTGCTTTTACCAACGGCGACACTGCCGGCAATTCCAATGATGAATGGTGGTACAGAGACATATTCATGTAGGAATAATCCTTTGCTAAGTGTTAGCGATTCAAATTCTTTCATGTACAAATGAATAAGATGCGTTAAGGGTACATAAATTTCTTGTACATCTTTTAGTGAAATTTGGTCGTTCACACTTTTAATGTTATCCAATTCTGCTTCGGTTAACGGTGCTTTGCCGTCATGATAAAACCCATGCCATTCTTCTCTGGAAATTGGGTAGTAATTCATTTTATCGTCCATTGTTCCTCCACCAAACCCTGTTCAATCTTTGTACATTTTACCATAATTTCACAAGGGAAACACAGGATTTTACAAAAGAATTCCCTTCTTCGCCAATTTATGATGAAAATGGTATCATGAAAAGAGAAAACTGTTAGAAAAGAGGGGAAAAGCCATGAGAAAAATTGTATTATTTGGTGATAGCATTACTGCTGGTTATTTAGACGAAGCCGTCTCACCTGTTCTTGTTGACTTAGTGAAACGGGATATTGCTGCGATGGGTCTAGAAGAAGTGGCTGTCATTAATGCTGGAATGCCTGGCGATACAACAGAAGATGGTTTAAAACGATTAAATAAAGAAGTGCTAATTGAGAAACCTGATGAGGTGGTGATTTTCTTTGGCGCCAATGATGCGTCACTGGATCGAAATATAACAGTAGCCACGTTTAGAGAAAACCTTGAAACAATGATTCACGAAATTGGTTCAGAAAAGGTGATTTTAATTACACCACCATATGCGGATAGTGGCAGACGTCCAGAACGTCCACAAACGCGTATCAAGGAATTGGTCAAGGTTGCACAAGAAGTCGGAGCGGCACATAACTTGCCAGTTATTGATTTGTATAAAGCGATGACTGTTTATCCTGGAACGGATGAATTTTTACAAGCGGATGGTTTGCATTTTTCACAAGTGGGCTATGAATTATTAGGTGCCTTGATTGTTCGAGAAATAAAAGGTAGACTAAAACCAAAACAAGCATAGATAGGAAGAACAAAATGGCGAATCATTATTATACAGAAAATCCAGAATTAGCACATGATTTAGAAAGCTGGTCTTTTCCATTACGTGGTCGGACCTTTCAGTTTACGACCGATAGCGGGGTCTTCTCAAGAGGAACAGTGGATTATGGTTCTCGTGTGTTGATTGATGCCTTTGAATGGGAAAATTTACCAGCAGGCCGTTTGTTAGATGTTGGTTGTGGCTATGGACCAATTGGGTTGTCCTTAGCAGCGGCGACTGGTCGACTGGTGGAAATGGTGGATGTCAACCAACGGGCGGTTGGGCTAGCTCAAATGAACGCCCAACGCAACCAAATTACTACTGTGGATATCCATTCTTCCAATGTGTATGAAACCTTAAACGAAACGACCTACGCGGCGATTGTTAGCAATCCGCCCATTCGTGCAGGCAAAAAAGTTGTCCATGACATTTTAACAGGGGCTTTTCCGTTGTTGAAAGTTGGTGGCACACTAACGGTGGTTATTCAAAAGAAACAAGGTGCACCTAGTGCAGAGAAGAAAATGGCTGAAGTATTTGGCAATGTTGAAATCGTGACAAAAGACAAAGGCTATTATATTTTACGAAGTGTTAAAGAAGCAGAGTAAAAAAGAACCTCCACTTTAGTGGAGGTTCTTTTTTAGAATAGATATGCTTGATCAATTTTTTGGTTCAACAGTTTTTTTTCGTCTGGCGATAAAAAAGCACCTGCAAGCGCATTTTTAGTGAGTTGCTTCATTTCGTCATAACTTAATTGATACCAAGTGGCCAATTTCATGAATTCTTTCGTTAACGTAGTATCTGAAACAGTGCGATTATCGGTATTGATGCAGACGGCTAAGCCAGCCTCTATAAATTGTTGAAAAGGGTATTCAGCCAATGTTTTGACGGTGCCTGTTTGGAAGTTGCTAGTTGGACACATTTCTAAAAGAACCTTTTTTTCTTTTAAGAGCGCCAAGTATTCGGGTGTATCTTTCAAAGCAATACCGTGGCCAATCCGAGTAGCACCTAAAGTGACAGCATCAGCGACATTTTTGCCACAGCCGCATTCCCCAGCGTGGAGTGTTAATGGAATTGACAATTGGTTGGCTAAAGCTAATACGTCTTCAAATGTGTATGGAGGGAAATCGACTTCATTGCCAGCTAAATCAAAGCCGACAACGCCTGTCTCTCTGAAATCATGCGCTAAGTGAACGATTTTTTCTATGGCTTGTTGTTGGTCATGCCGCATGCCGCATAACAGTGCATTGCTTTTTACACCAAAATCTTCTTCGCCTTGTTTTAAGCCAGTTAAAACAGCAGTCACGATTTCAGGTAACCGTAAGCCTTTTTCTGTATGTTGGGAAGGCGCAAAACGCACCTCTATGTATGCCACGCCATCTTCGGCAGCTTGGCTAATCACGTCATACGCCGCTGCTTGCAAAGCTTCGGCCGTTTGTAGACAGGTTAGCACGAAGTCGAACCGAGTTAAATAATCATTCAAATCGGTGCATTTTTCAGGGGCAACCACTAACTCTTTCAAGGCTTGTTCGTCTTGGGGTAATGGAATGTTTTGTTTTTCAGCAATGGTGCGTAAAGTGGTTGGTCGAATCGACCCATCTAAGTGACAGTGCAGCTCGATTTTTGGTAATTGACGGACACGGGATTCTTCCATGAAAAAAATAGCCTCCATTTTCTTTTGTTTTTTAATCTTTTTAGTCTATTTCTTTTGTCTTTTTTTTGTTAAAATGTAAAAGATTCGATAAGTATTTTGAAGACTGTAACACGTCTACAAATGTCTGTCAATGCAAAAGGAGACGTTGGGAGGGGCGCGATGAAACTAACGATTAAAGAAATTGCTGATATGGCTGGTGTTTCTGTCACAACCGTCTCACAAATTCTGAATAATAAAGGGAGTCGTTTCAGTGAAAAAACCCGCAACAAGGTGTTGGCGGTAGTCGCTGAAAATCATTACAAACCAGATTACTTTGCTTCGAATGTAATCAACCGTCATTCCAAAACCATTGGTATGATTGTGCCAGATGTGACGGATTTCTTTTTCTCAAAAGTGATTGAAGGTGTAGAAACATATTTAAATTCGTTAGGCTACATGATTTTGTTATGCAATTCAAAGCATAATTCCGAGCAAGCGATGCAATATGTTAGCGAGTTGATTCATCGGTCGGTGGATGGCATTATTTTTGCCACGCCGAATGTTTTGCCAGAAAATCATATTTTAAAAGACCGACGAGAACATCCGATTCCTGTCATTCTTGTCGATCGTGGGATTAATCCACGAGATAGTGGACGATTAATCGTTAAAGAGTACGAAGGTGCTTATCAAGCGGTCCATCATTTGATTCAACAAGGGCATCAGCATATTGGCATGTTGCGTGAAAGTGCCGGCTATTATCGTTTAACGGAACGAGTGACGGCGTATCAGCATGCGTTACAGGACAACAATTTGCCTTTTCGTCCGCATTATGTTTGTGCTGGGGAATTGAACTTGCATGGCGGCTATGCTGCGGCGAAAGAAGTTTTGAAAAATGAAGAAATCACAGCAATTTTTTGTGGCAATGATGAAATGGCGATGGGAGCTTATCAAGCCATTGAAGAAGCGGGCAAGAAAATTCCTGACGATATTTCGGTGGTTGGCTTTGATGGCTTGGAAATTTCCGAATATTTGGTGCCGAGTTTAACAACCGTCTATCAGCCGAGTTTTGATATTGGCTATTATGCAGCAAAATTTTTGGTGGAAGCTATTGCAGATCCAACAGGGAAAGTTCCAAATAAAGTTTTTGATGCGACGTTTATTGCTAGAAAAAGCACAAAACCGATTTAAAAAACAGCTTAGAAATAGAATGTTCGTGTTGTTTGCGTTTTCACAAGAAAAAAATAATAGTAAACTGGTTTACTAAATGGTTTAAAGCTGAACGATTTTGTTGTATAATACATTATCGGGAAATCGGAGGGAACGAATTCATGAGAATGGTAGACATTATTGAAAAGAAACGTGACGGGCATCAACTAACAAGCGAAGAAATTCAATTTATTATCAACGGATACACAGATGGTTCAATTCCAGATTATCAGGTAAGTGCCTTTTTAATGGCTGTTTTTTACCAAGATATGACAGACGAAGAAATTACACAAATGACGTTAGCAATGGTCCATTCAGGCGAAATTGTGGATCTTTCTTCTATAGAAGGAATCAAAGTCGACAAGCATTCTACAGGTGGCGTAGGCGACACTACGACGCTTATTTTAGCGCCATTAGTTGCTAGTGTCGGGGTCAATGTAGCAAAAATGTCTGGTCGTGGCTTAGGCTACACGGGCGGTACGTTGGATAAATTAGAAGCGATTCCTGGTTTTAAAGTTGAATTGACAGAAGAACGTTTTATTCAATTGGTGAACGATACAAAAGTGGCAGTGATTGGTCAGTCAGGTGATCTAGCACCAGCAGACAAAAAACTTTATGCGTTACGTGATGTGACCGCCACTGTTGACTCAATTCCATTAATTGCAAGTTCCATTATGAGTAAAAAAATTGCCGCAGGGGCAGATGCGATTGTCTTAGACGTGACTACTGGTGAAGGGGCCTTTATGAAAGACCTAGCAAGTGCTCGTCGATTAGCGGAAACAATGGTTCGCATTGGGAAACTGGCAAATCGCCAAACGATGGCAGTAATTTCAGACATGTCACAACCTTTAGGGGAGGCTATCGGAAATAGTTTAGAAATCGTTGAAGCAATCGAGACCTTGCAAGGAAATGGGCCAGAAGATTTAGTGGAGATGTGCTATGTCTTAGGAAGTCAGATGGTCGTTTTAGCTAAAAAAGCCGAGACGTTAGACGAAGCACGGGCTTTATTAGAAGAAGCATTAACAAGCGGTCGAGCGCTCGCAAAATTTAAAGAAATGATTGAAAATCAAGGCGGCGACAGTTCCGTTGTTGACCAGCCAGAAAAATTATTAACCGCAACTTATCAATTTGATTTACCTGCCAAAGAAACAGGCGTGGTACAAAAAATCGTTGCCAATGAAATTGGCGTTGCCGCAATGTTGCTGGGCGCTGGTCGGGCTACGAAAGAAGATACGATTGATTTTGCAGTTGGCTTGAAACTTCACAAAAAAGTAGGGAGCCCAGTTGAAAAAGGCGAATCATTATTAACCATTTATGCCAATCGTGAAGACGTGACAGAAGTCGAACAATTGCTTTATAAAAATATTGAAATTGGACCAACCGGCGAAGAGCCTATTTTGATTCACGATATTATTACGGAATAAAACAAAAAGAAAAGAGGAATTCTCATCATGGAATTAAACCGCATGATTGACCACACTATTTTGAAACCAGAAGCGACAGAAGCCGCTGTCCAAAAAATTATTGACGAAGCTAAGGAGTACAACTTTTTCTCTGTATGTATCAATCCTTGTTGGGTCGCTTTTGCTAGCGAGCAATTAGCAGATACCGACGTCGCTGTGTGTACCGTTATTGGCTTTCCTTTGGGGGCAAATACACCAGAAGTTAAAGCATACGAAGCAGCTGATGCAATTAAAAATGGTGCGAATGAAGTGGATATGGTGATTAATATTGGTGCATTAAAATCACAACAATACGATTACGTACGTCAAGACATTAAACGCGTAGTAGATGCAGCCAAAGGAAAAGCGTTAGTCAAAGTGATTATTGAAACAGCATTATTAACAGACGAAGAAAAAGTTAAAGCTTGTGAATTAGCCAAAGAAGCAGGTGCCGATTTCGTTAAAACATCTACTGGCTTCTCAACAGGCGGCGCTAAAGTAGCAGATATTCGTTTAATGCGTGAGACAGTTGGTCCTGACATGGGCGTTAAGGCTTCTGGTGGCGTGCATAATGCAGAAGAAGCGTTAGCAATGATTGAAGCTGGGGCAACACGCATCGGTGCAAGTACGGGTGTAGCAATTGTTTCTGGCGCAACTGGCGAAGGGTATTAATTCGTATTTCAAATTAAACGAAGGTGTGGCGAAAAAGATGACAGTAAAACAAGAATGGCTTGATTGTGCCGTAGAAGCATTGGCACACGCCTATGTACCGTATTCTAACTTTCCTGTGGGCGCTTGCTTAGTGACTACAGACGGGAAAATGTATCAAGGAGTCAACATTGAAAATGCCTCCTTTGGTTTAACAAATTGTGCAGAAAGAACGGCGATTTTTAAAGCCATTTCAGAAGATGAACGGACCTTCCAACATTTAGTTGTAGCAGGTAATACAGAGGCACCCATTTCTCCATGTGGCGCTTGTCGTCAAGTAATGGCTGAATTCTTTGATCCACAAATGCCGGTCACGCTAGTTGGTAAAGATGGCGCGACTAAAACAATGACAGTTGAGGCATTATTGCCCTATTCATTTACAGATAAAGATTTTTAAAAAAAGGACATAAGGTTTCGTTGGGCTCAAAGTAGATTTCAATAGCATAAATGCGAATGAAATAATAGATAAAATAGTAGGGGGCTTTTCGGAAAGTGAAACAAGCAAAATTTTTAGGTCTAGGATTGGCAGCAGTTGCCTTAACCATTGGGTTAGCTGCATGTGGCGGCAATAGCAAAAAGAACGCCAACACAAAAGGTGATCCACAACATAGTGTCGTAATGGTCACAGATACAGCCGGCATTGATGACAAATCTTTTAACCAATCTGCGTGGGAAGGAATGCAAGAGTGGGGCAAAGAGCACAAACTTCCAGAAGGACCTCAAGGGTATGCGTATATTCAATCAAATGAAGCATCTGATTATACATCAAACATTGACCAAGCCATTTCAAGTCAATTTAAAACGATTTTTGGCATTGGCTATTTACTAAAAAATGCAGTAGTAGATGCAGCGGACGCCAACCCAGAAACGAATTTCGTTCTAATCGACGATACAGTTAATGGGAAAAACAACGTCGCTTCTGCAACATTTAGAGATAATGAATCTGCGTATTTAGCAGGTGTGGCAGCAGCTAACACTACGAAAACCAACAAAGTAGGATTTATCGGCGGGGTTGAAGGACCTGTTATTGGCCGCTTCCAAGCTGGTTTTGAAAAAGGTGTAGCAGACGCTGGCAAAAAATTAGGCAAAGATATTCAAATTACGTCTACTTATGCAGGGACATTTGCAGACGCTTCAAAAGGACGGGCCTTAGCTTCTTCTATGTATCAAGCAGGTGCCGACATTATTTATCACGCAGCGGCGACTACAGGACAAGGAATCTTCCAAGAAGCCAAAGCGCTAAATGAAACAGGTTCAAAAGATAAAGTTTGGGTGATTGGTGTTGACCGTGACCAAAACGAAGACGGTAAATATACAACCAAAGATGGCAAGGATGATAACTTAACGTTAGCTTCAACCATTAAAGGTGTAAATATTGCTGTGAAAAAAATCTCTGATCTTGCATTAGAAGATAAATTCCCTGGCGGTGAACATTTAACTTATGGATTGAAAGATGGCGGTGTTGATTTAACAACAGAAGCCTTAAGCAATCAAGCCAAAACGGCAGTTAAAGAAGCCAAAGAACAAATCATCTCTGGTGACGTAAAAGTCCCAGACCAACCTTAGAAACAACTTAGTTGTTTAAATACATTAAACTATTTTTAGGAGGCTTTACAGAAATGAAAAAAGCAAAATTATTCGGTTTTAGTTTGATTGCATTAGGTTTATCAGTTTCACTTGCAGCATGTGGTGGTGGCAAAGGAAAAACCGCTGAAAGCGGCGGTGGCAAAGGGGATGCAGCGCATAGTGCTGTAATCATTACAGATACAGGCGGCGTGGATGACAAGTCGTTCAACCAATCTTCTTGGGAAGGATTGCAAGCTTGGGGTAAAGAACATGATTTACCAGAAGGTTCAAAAGGGTATGCATATATTCAATCGAATGATGCAGCTGACTATACAACAAATATTGACCAAGCGGTATCAAGTAAATTCAACACAATCTTTGGTATTGGCTACTTGCTAAAAGATGCAATTTCTTCTGCAGCAGATGCCAACCCTGATACAAACTTTGTTTTAATCGATGATCAAATCGATGGCAAAAAGAATGTCGTTTCTGCAACATTTAGAGATAATGAAGCAGCTTACTTAGCCGGTGTTGCTGCTGCAAACGAAACAAAAACGAACAAAGTCGGTTTTGTTGGTGGTGAAGAAGGGGTCGTAATTGACCGTTTCCAAGCTGGTTTTGAAAAAGGTGTGGCTGATGCTGCGAAAGAATTAGGTAAAGAAATTACTGTTGATACAAAATATGCGGCTTCATTTGCTGATCCTGCCAAAGGGAAAGCTTTAGCTGCTGCAATGTACCAAAACGGCGTTGATATCATCTTCCATGCTTCTGGTGCGACTGGACAAGGAGTCTTCCAAGAAGCAAAAGACTTGAATGAATCAGGTTCTGGCGACAAAGTTTGGGTAATCGGCGTTGACCGCGATCAAGATGCTGATGGCAAGTACAAAACAAAAGACGGCAAAGAAGACAACTTCACGTTAACTTCAACGCTTAAAGGTGTCGGCACAGCGGTTCAAGATATTGCCAACCGTGCGTTAGAAGACAAATTCCCTGGTGGCGAACATTTAGTTTATGGATTAAAAGATGGTGGCGTTGACTTAACAGACGGCTATTTAAACGACAAAACAAAAGAAGCTGTTAAAACAGCAAAAGATAAAGTAATCTCAGGTGACGTAAAAGTCCCAGAAAAACCAGAATAATTTAAGCTCCTAAATGAAAAAAGAAGGGCTCATTATTGTTCCTTCTAAAAATAAAGTGGTCCTTGGCAGCGACGGCTGCCAAGGGAACCCTTTATGATGTTTGGATTTTTAACTAAATAGTTGAGGTTCTTCAACTACTTAGTTAAGGGTCAAAATTACCCTCTAAAGTATTGCCAATATAATTTTGTTAGGAAGTGAATAGACCTTGTCTCAAGAAGAAAACGTAATTGAGATGCGTAAAATCACCAAAGAATTTGGGACGTTCAAAGCCAACGACCAAATTGATTTACAAGTAAAACCTGGTGAAATCCACGCACTGCTAGGTGAAAATGGTGCAGGCAAGTCGACCTTGATGAATATCTTATCAGGGCTATTGGAACCGACCTCAGGTGAGATTTATATGAATGGCGAAAAAGTCAACATTACAAGTCCTACTGCAGCCAATCGTTTAGGAATCGGAATGGTCCATCAGCATTTTATGTTAGTTGAAGCCTTTACTGTGACTGAAAATATTATCTTAGGTAGTGAACCTACCCATGGCGGTATTTTAGACCGGAAAAAAGCGAAAAAAGAGATTGAAGAAGTGTCTAAGCAATACGGGTTGGATGTAAATCCCAATGCCTATATTCGCGATATTTCTGTAGGTATGCAACAACGGGTTGAAATTTTAAAGACCTTATATCGTGGTGCGAACGTTTTAATTTTTGACGAACCAACCGCAGTATTAACGCCACAAGAAATTGATGAATTAATGATTATTTTGAAAGAACTAACCGATGAAGGCAAATCGATCATTTTAATTACACATAAGTTAGATGAAATTAAAAAAGTAGCAGACCGTTGTACGGTTATTCGCCGGGGGCAAAGTATTGGCACCGTCAATGTGAAAGACGTTTCTTCGCAACAGTTAGCCGATATGATGGTGGGTCGTTCTGTTTCCTTCAAAACAGAGAAAAAACCAGCGCAACCGAAAGAAACAATTTTATCAATTAAAGATTTAGTAGTGAAAGAAAGCCGCGGCTTAGATGCAGTGAAAAATCTTAGCTTAGATGTCCGAGCAGGGGAAGTTGTTGGGATTGCGGGGATTGATGGCAATGGACAAACAGAATTAATCCAAGCCTTAGCAGGATTAACCAAAGTCGAAAACGGGTCCATTCATTTGAATGAAAAAGAGATTACTAATCGCAAACCTCGGGAAATTACGGAAATGGGTGTCGCCCACGTTCCTGAAGACCGACATAAATATGGCTTGGTATTAGAGATGACATTGGCTGAAAATATTGGCCTACAAACGTATTACCAAAAACCATACAGTTCAACAGGTATTTTAAACTATCGAATGATTAACAAACACGCCCGTGAATTAATTGAAGAATATGATGTACGGACTCCTAATGAACTAGTACCAGCTCGGGCGCTTTCAGGTGGGAATCAGCAAAAAGCAATTATTGCCCGAGAAGTTGACCGCGATCCAGATTTGTTGATTGTTTCTCAACCAACACGCGGTTTAGATGTCGGAGCTATTGAATACATTCATCGTCGACTAATTGAACAAAGAGATAAAAATAAAGCTGTTTTATTAGTAAGTTTTGAATTAGACGAAATTTTAAATGTTTCTGATCGTATCGCTGTTATTCATGCGGGGGAAATTGTCGGAATTGTTGATCCGAAAGAAACGACAGAAAATGAATTGGGCTTGTTAATGGCTGGCTACTCATTGGAAGAAGCCCGTGCTGAGTTATCAAAAGTAGAGGCAGGTGAAACTGTTGAATAATCGTTCTGAAAAAATAAGAAATATTTTAGTCCCTGTGTTATCTGTTATTATGGGTTTCCTCTTAGGGGCAATTATTATGGTTATCTTTGGCTATGACCCAGTGGCTGGGTATCAAGCGATGTTTGAAACAGCTTTCCAAGGAAAGAAAAGTATTGGTGAGATTTTTGTCACCGCAGCACCGTTGATTTTTACCGCTTTAGGATTCTCGGTGGCAAATTCGGCTGGATTCTTTAATATCGGGCTTTCTGGACAAGCCTTATGTGGTTGGGTGGCTAGTATTTGGGTCGCTTTATCCATGCCTGATACACCCCGGATGATTGCGTTGCCGGTGGCGATTATTGTTGGGGCAGTTGCAGGAGCTTTAGCAGCAGCCATTCCAGGTTTCTTGCGTGCCTATTTTGGGACGAGTGAAGTTATTGTTACGATTATGTTGAATTATATTTTATTATACACAGGAAATCATATTGCTAATAATGTCATGAAACCAAGTATTATGGCGAATAAAGGGATTACCAAAATGATTGGTGCGAATGCATCATTACGCTCACCGTTTTTAACAAGTATCAGTGATGGCTCTCGTTTGAACATCGGCATTTTCTTGGCCTTCATTTTCCTTATTCTTGTGTGGTTCTTGATGAAAAAAACAACGCTTGGTTTTGAAATTCGGTCGGTGGGGTTAAACCCATTTGCTTCTGAATATGCTGGAATGAGCAGCAAGCGAACGATTATTTTATCCATGATGATTTCAGGAACGCTGGCTGGTTTAGGTGGTGCGGTCCAAGGATTGGGGACTTTCCAAAACTTCTTTATTCAAAACACATCGTTGAGCATTGGGTTCGATGGTATGGCCGTGTCTCTATTAGGAGCAGGTAGCTCAATCGGGATTTTACTTTCCGCATTACTGTTTGGAATGTTAAAACTTGGTGGACAAGGAATGCCGTTGATAGCTGGTGTACCAACCGAATTAGTTGATGTTGTTATTGCAGCAATTATTTTCTTTGTGGGAATTAGTTATTTAATTCGTTTCTTGTTAGCAAAAGCGTCTGGTAGTAAAAAAGAAGTAGCGATTGTAGAAACAATTGAAGCGGCGCCAGACAAAAACAATCAAGAGGGGGGAGACATCTAATGGATTTAGCAACAATTTCCTCAATCATCACGCAAACATTAGTGTATGCAACTCCGCTCATCTTGACAGCATTAGGCGGAACGTTCTCAGAACGAAGTGGTGTGGTTAACGTTGGTTTGGAAGGTATTATGGTAATGGGCGCTTTCAGTTCGGTCGTTTTTAACTTGACGTTTGCTGATACATTTGGCGCGGCGACACCATGGATTGCTTGTTTAGTAGGAGGCGTTGTTGGGATTGTCTTTTCTCTCTTACATGCCGTTGCAACTATTAACTTACGAGCAGATCATATTATCAGTGGTACTGTCATTAACTTGATGGCACCGGCGCTAGGGGTTTTCCTAGTAAAAGTTATTTATCAAAAAGGACAAACAGATATGATTACACAATCATTTGGCTATTTTTCTTTCCCAGGATTGTCAAAAATTCCAGTGATTGGTGAACTATTCTTTGCAAAAACCTCTTTGCCAGCTTTCGTAGCAATTTTGATTGCGATTTTAGCTTGGTTTGTCATTTATAAAACACGTTTTGGCTTACGGTTACGTTCTGTGGGGGAACATCCACAAGCGGCAGATACATTGGGAATTAATGTCTACTTAATGCGTTATTCTGGCGTCTTGCTATCCGGCTTCTTAGGCGGTATGGGCGGAGCTGTCTTTGCTCAAAGTATTGCGGGTCGTTTTGGGATTACCACAATTGCAGGACAAGGGTTTATTTCAATGGCCGCAATGATCTTTGGTAAATGGAATCCACTTGGGGCAATGGGCGCAGCCTTATTCTTTGGCTTTGCACAAAACTTAAGTATTGCTGGGGAAAACCTACCAATTATTTCAGAAATTCCAAAAGTTTATCTACAAGCAGCACCATACGTATTGACCATTTTAGTCCTAGTTGTGTTCTTCGGAAAATCATCGGGACCAAAAGCGAACGGGAAAAATTACGTCAAAACGAAATAAGAAAAGAAATGGGCCCTCCGTCAAAGCGACGGGGGGCCATTTCTTTTCTTAGGATAATCAGTTGAACACAAGCGGCATTAGGCACTGCTTCACTGCAAAAAAGCGAGTTGATAAAGGAGACTTAACTTTTTTCCTTTGGCTGTTTTTTACAATTCGAAGGAAGTGTCGAAATTTTGAAAAAAACCAAACAGGTCTAGCAGCTTTTTTTCAAAAATCGTTGGTTTTTCTGCTATACTTTTGTTTGTAGTAAGAATAGGAAAAGTGGAGGACGTTCAATGAATAAAACACGTGTAGAAGCATTTAGTGATGCAGTCATTGCCATCATCATGACCATCATGATTTTAGAAATTAAGACTCCTCAAGTGGGTGTTTTGGCAGGTTTGATAGAAAATATCCCCTATTTTTTATCGTTTATTGTCAGTTTTATTTTTATCTGTATCGCTTGGTACAATCATCATTACATAATGTCCGTAACTCATTGGTTTTCTAAAAAAGCGTTTTGGGCAAATAATTTTTGGTTATTCTCCATGGCCTTCATTCCGGTAGCAACTGCTTGGGTGAGTGAATTTTGGTGGATGCGGGCACCCGTTTATTTTTATCTTGTTGTGTATACGGTTTGGGATTTTGCTTACTTCTTGCTAACAAGGATCATTTATGAAGACAATGCAGTGAAAGATCCACAAGGTGCAGCTAAGTTAAGAAAATCGAAATCTTATAGTAAGGCAACAAAAATCATTCATCTTTGTCTTTTCGCAATCGGATATATCGGCATTTATTTTTATCCGCCCATTGGCATTGGTGTGATTTTATCAGAAGCGGTTATCTGGTATTTAAATGTGCCAAAAGAGGGAGACCGCTTGGAGTGTTAAAAGTTTCGATTGGATAAAGAGTCGTGTTCTTTTTAAGGAGCAGGCTATTCGAAAAAAACAATAAAAAAGTTTCCTAATTACGGTGGGAGACTTTTTTTCTTTCAGTTTTTAAGCCCTGCTAAAATCGAAGGAATCAGTGAAAATTTTAATGCTCTTTCAGGCAATAATAGCGGATTCATGGTATAATTGAAGAGCTGAGAATAAATAGATTATTCTGTTTGATTCTCGAGACTATTTAAAAGGCTAGCGTAAAATAATTGTCATTCTTGACGTATTTACGACCTTAGAGGAGGAAGCAAGTGTGTTTAAACGTGTTCATTTAATCGTACTAGATTCAGTCGGTATTGGTGAAGCACCAGATGCTGAAAAATTTGGAGATGTCGGCAGTGATACACTGGGTCATATTGCCAAAGAAGCGGGACTAACCATTCCTCATTTAGAAAAACTTGGATTGGGAACTATTGCTCCTTTAACAGGTGTCAAAGCAGTGGCAGACCACGATGGCTATGCCACCAAATTAGAAGAAATTTCTGTTGGAAAAGATACTATGACCGGTCACTGGGAAATTATGGGCTTGAACATCAAAAAACCTTTTCGGGTATTCCCAAACGGATTTCCTGAAGAATTGCTGAAACAAATTGAAGATTTTTCTGGGCGAAAAGTTGTTTGTAACAAACCATATAGCGGGACAGCAGTCATTGATGATTATGGCGAACATCAAATGAAAACTGGGGATCTAATCGTTTATACTTCAGCAGACCCTGTTTTACAAATTGCGGCGCATGAAGACATTATTCCATTAGAAGAATTGTATAAAATTTGTCAATATGTTCGTGACATTACGAAAGACGAACCTTATATGATTGGTCGGATTATCGCTCGCCCGTATGTTGGTGAACCAGGTAATTTCACTCGAACCAGTAACCGTCATGACTATGCTCTAGATCCTTTTGGCCATACTGTTTTAGATTCGTTGAAAGAAAACGGCAATGATGTGATCGCTGTTGGGAAAATTAACGACATCTTTAATGGGCAAGGAATTACTGAAGCTATCCGCACGAAGAGCAATATGGATGGGGTGGATCAATTATTAACGGTCATGAACAAAGATTTCACAGGTTTAAGTTTTACTAACTTAGTGGATTTCGATGCGCTGTATGGCCACCGTCGTGATGTAAAGGGCTATGCAAAAGCCATCGAAGATTTTGATGGTCGTTTGCCAGAGATTATGGCAGCTATGGCCGAAGATGATTTGCTTTTAATTACAGCAGATCACGGGAATGACCCAACTTTCCCAGGAACAGACCACACACGTGAATATGTACCTTTATTGGCTTATAGTAAAAAAATGACAAAACAAGGCAGCTTGCCACAAGGATTTTATTCAGATATTTCAGCAACGATTGCTGAAAACTTTGAAGTTCCTGCAACGGAAAACGGTCAAAGCTTTTTAAATCAATTACAATAATTCGAGGAGGCAACACATGACAACGTTAACGAACCATTTAAACGAAACAACTGAGTTTTTGAAAGAAAAAGGGGTGCAACAAGCAGACTTCGGTCTAATCTTAGGTTCTGGGTTAGGTGAATTAGCTAATGAAATAACCGATGCGATTGCTATTCCTTTCTCTGAAATTCCCCATTTTTCTGTTTCAACAGTCGTTGGACATGCTGGACAATTAGTTTACGGAACGCTTTCTGGAAAAAAAGTTTTGGCGATGCAAGGACGTTTTCATTATTATGAAGGACATTCGATGCAAACGGTCACTTATCCCGTTCGTGTGATGGCTGCTTTAGGCATTCATTCAATGATTGTAACCAACGCAGCTGGTGGCGTAAATGAAACATATACACCGGGGAATTTGATGTTAATCAATGACCACATTAATTTTACAGGCGATAATCCGTTAATTGGTGAAAATGATGAAGAAATCGGGCCGCGTTTTCCAGATATGAGTCATGCTTACACGCAAGAATATCGGGAAGTGGCAAAAAAAGTGGCTGCGGAACAAAATATTGATTTAAAAGAAGGCGTATATATGGGCTTTTCTGGCCCGACATATGAAACGCCTGCAGAAATTCGGATGTCACGGACGATGGGTGCGGATGCAGTTGGCATGTCAACTGTTTCGGAGGTCATTGTAGCTGTGCATAGTGGCATGAAAGTACTAGGCATCTCTTGTATTACGAATTTAGCAGCTGGTATGCAAAGTAGTTTAAATCATGCAGAAGTAGTTGAAACAACTGAACGCGTTAAAGGACAATTCAAAGAGTTAGTGAAAGCAACACTAGCAGCTTTATAAAAAAGGAGTAAACCAGAATGAGTGTGCATATCGAAGCAAAACCAGGTGAAATTGCCGATAAAATTTTACTACCAGGGGATCCCCTCCGAGCAAAATATATTGCGGAAACTTTTTTGGAGAATCCTGTCTGCTATAATCAAGTTCGTGGGATGTTAGGTTACACAGGAACATATAAGGGACAGCGTGTTTCGGTCCAAGGAACAGGGATGGGGATGCCTTCAGCAGGTATTTATGCCCATGAGTTAATTAACTCTTATGATGTGAAGAAGTTGATTCGTGTTGGTACGTGTGGTTCTATTTCAGAAAAAGTCAACGTTCGTGAATTAGTTATCGCACAAGCAGCAGCGACACCTTCTTCCGCGATTCGCAATGATTTTCCTAAATATGATTTTCCACAAATTGCGAGCTTCGACCTTTTACTCAAATCTTACGAAATTGCTAAAGCAAAAGGCTTTACTACCCATGTTGGTAACGTATTGTCAGATGATGTTTTTTACAAAGATAGCTTAGATGATGTCTTTCGTTTAGGTCGATACGGGGTATTAGCGATTGAAATGGAAGCGGCAATGTTATATTATTTAGCAGCAAAATTTGATGTAGAAGCATTGGCGATTATGACGGTGAGTGATAGCTTGGTGACAGGCGAAGAAACAACGGCAGAAGAACGCCAAACGACGTTTAATGAAATGATTGAAGTTGGTTTAGAAACGGCAATTGCTAATTAAAAAAATGCTTGGATGATTATTTTCATCCAAGCATTTTTTTAATTTAAGAGCGCTTTTTTTACATCTTCAACAATTTGAGTATTCGCAATAGGTCCGTTGTATAACCAACTACTTTTTTTATCATAGGTATGAACTTGGTTATTTTTCACAGCAGGTAAGTTCTTCCAAATTGCTTCTTGGAAAAGAGGTGCTGATTCATCGCTGTTTACAAGGAAAATGTGGTCTGCGTCAAGCTCAGCTAATTTTTCTAAAGAAACTTGATTCCAATCCGCAGTAGCGTTTTTAGAAATTTCTTCCACTAATTTTGGAACTTGGAGGCCTAAGTCTTGATAGAGCACGGTTCCGCTTGAGCGATTATCGCTAACCATAAAGACTTGGTTGTTGGTTACCCATAAGACTGCCGCAGATTTGCCAGCATCCTTTTTGCCAAGGTCTTCTTGGACGCCTTTGGTTAAGGTATCATAATCTTCTAACACTTTTTTCGCTTGTTCTTTTTTATCTAAAACAGTGGCAATATCTTCCAATTGCTCACGCCAGGTGACATTTTCGCCGTTTTTGACTACATAAGTTGGCGCAATTTTACTGTATTCTTTGTATTTACCGCCTTCAACTAGAGCAGATGAACTGATTAATAATAAGTCAGGTTCAAATTTTAGAACCGCTTCATATGGCAAGTCATAGGAAATAGTGGGGACATCTTTCAATTCTTTCGCTAAATAATCTTGAATACTGCCTTGTCCAACTGTCCATTGTGCCACTGGTTTTTCTCCTAATGCAACTAGATAATCTTCTAAATAACTCGCAATAATCCGTTTGGGTTTCGCGGGGACGGTTACTTTATTGCCTAAGGTATCTGTTACTTCATGTGTTTTGTCAGCGTTGTTGGCTTCTTTATTCGTATTACCACAAGCTGCGAGTAAGAATGAACCAAGAAGAAGGGTTGTACCAATTAGGACCGTCTTTTTTAAAAGTTTCATTGTGTAACTCCTTTATTTTTAGTTGATAACGATTCTCATTATCAGTTAAAAACGACCGTTTGTCAATCATCGCTTGCTTTTTTGAGCAAATAAGTTGCATTTTTTAGATAATTCGTTTTTTTTTGATTGGAAGAAACATTGCTTTTTAAGGAAGGGTCTTTTATAATCAAGGAACAATGAGTGAGAACGATTCTCAATAAATGTAAAATAACGACAGAAAAATTAAAGAGGAATGGTTATGAATTATTTAGAGGCAGAGGACTTAACTACAGGATATGGTCGTCAAGTGATTAGTGAAGCGCTGAACTGTTCATTTGAAGCGGGAACTATTACAAGTATTATTGGACCAAATGGTTGTGGCAAATCGACCTTGTTAAAAACACTTGCGCGTATTTTGCCAGCTGAGAAAGGCAAGGTGTTCATTAAGAACCAAGAACTTCAACATTTTTCTTCAAAAGAAGTAGCACAAGAACTAGCGATCTTATCACAAACGCAAGAAAATACAATCGATTTATCTGTTTTTGACCTCGTCTCTTTCGGGCGATATCCTTATCAATCGGGCTGGAAAAGTGTCACCACAGAAGATCAAGAGTACATACAATGGGCATTAGAATTAACAGGCTTAACTGAGTTAGCTAGAGAGTCTGTGGCAATTTTATCAGGTGGACAACGTCAACGGGTTTGGATTGCTATGGCGCTAGTGCAGGATACAGATATTTTAATTTTAGATGAACCGACCACCTATTTGGATCCAGCGCATCAGCTAGAAATTTTAAATGTGTTAAAACGAATTAATCAAGAACATCAGAAAACTATCGTGATGACGATTCATGATATTAATTTAGCTTCTCGTTTTTCTGATCGCGTGATTGCGATGAAAGAGGGAAAGATTATCAATGAGGGAACACCGCAAGAAGTGATTACTGTTACTGGCTTAGCAGATGTTTTCGCTATTCAAGCAGAAATTAGTTATCATAGTCAGACACAGCGGCCACTAGTGCTTTCTTATGAGTTGATGGAAATGGAGCTGGATGGATGAAAGGCATAAGCGGATTTTATAGACACCAATGGCAAGTGTTGCTTGTCTGTCTTTTTTTGCTACTGGGGACAATGCTTCTGTCATTGATGTTTGGTGCGACGTCGGTTTCGATTCAAACGATTATTGAATCATTTACGCACTTCGATGCGACCAATCAAGCGCATCAAGTCATCCAAACGGTTCGGTTGCCGCGGATTTTAGGGGCCGCTTTTGTGGGGGCAAGTTTAGCGGTGAGTGGGGCGTTAGCGCAAGGGATTACGCAAAACCCATTGGCAGATTCTGGCTTGCTGGGTATCAATGCTGGGGCTGGCTTGGGCTTAGCGCTTGTTTTTGCTTTCCTCCCTCAGGCAAGTTATTGGTGGCTTTTAGTTGTTTCTTTTCTTGGTGCCGGCGTGAGTGTGGCACTGATTTATTATCTTTCTAATCATTCAATTCGAGGAGCAAGCCCCATGCGTCTGACCTTAGTGGGAGCTGGTATTAGTGCCCTTTTTTTATCATTTAGTCAATTCTTAGCCATTCAGTTCAATTTGAGTCAAGAGTTAACGTTTTGGTTTCTTGGCGGTGTCAGCGTTATTTCTTGGGCACAATTAAAAATAGTCGTCCCTATCTTTCTGGGCGCATTTGCATTAGCAATTCTGATTAGTCCGTCGGTGACTATTTTACGGTTTGGCGATGATGCAACAATTGGTTTGGGGCGAAATCCGCAGCGTATTCGGTTGTTTGCCAGTATAACGATTTTGCTTTTATCAGGATTGTCTGTGGCGGTAGTTGGCTCGGTCAGTTTTGTTGGTTTGGTGGTGCCTCATGTGATGCGAACAGTTTCTGGAGAAAATTACCGGCGCTTGATTCCGTTCTCAGCGTTAGGCGGTGCGCTCCTCGTTTTGGTGGCAGATTTAATCGCTCGAATGGTGAATCCGCCTTTTGAAACACCATTTGGGATTATCACGGCCTTAATTGGCATCCCATTCTTTCTTTATTTATTTCGTAAAGGAGGGCAACTAGGATGACACAGAAAAAAGTGTCTCGTTGGGTGGCTATCTTAATAGTTGGGATTATCCTAACTGCTTGTATCAGTTTAACGCAAGGGGAATTATCTGTTTCCGTCATGGATTTAAAAGCCCTTCTTTTGGGACAGGGAAGTCAGGCCAAACAACTGTTAGTTTGGGATTTTCGGTTACCACGGATTGTGCTTGCGGTCCTAGCGGGCGCAGCTTTAGGCTTAAGCGGCGCTATTCTTCAAGGGATTACTCGGAATCCGTTAGCAGATACTGGGATTTTAGGCATTAATGCGGGTGCGGGTTTGGCAGTGATTTTGTTTATTAGTTTTGTTGAGACGACAAGTATCACAACGTTTGCACTTCCACTCGTGGCCTTAGTTGGCGGCTTGCTAGCGGCTGTTGGGATTTTAGTAATCGCGTATCATCATCGTTTAGGATTGACGCCAGTTCGAATGGTCTTAGCGGGTGTCATTTTGAGTACGGGTATTTCAGCACTCACCTTATTAATTACATCAAAAATTGACACTGAAAAGTACCGTTTTGTTACAATGTGGCAAGCAGGCAGTATCTGGGGCAGTAATTGGTTCTTTGTGGGCGCTTTGTTGCCTTGGCTAGTCATCGGGTTCTTTTTTGCGATGAAGCGTCATCGTCTGTTGGATATTTTACAATTGGGGGACGAAACAGCTATTTCTGTAGGTATTGCTGTGAAAAAAGAACGAATCGTTTCGTTGCTGTTAGCGGTGATGTTGGCGGCTTCAGCGATTTCCGTTACAGGGGGAATTAATTTTTTAGGTTTACTTGCGCCACATATTGCTCGCAAATGTGGTTTTACGCAACAAAAACAGGTATTGCCATTGGCGGCGTTGTTTGGGAGTTTACTTTTATTGGTTAGTGACACGATTGGTCGGCTATTGCCTGGCAATGGAGAAATGCCTGCAGGGATTATTGTTGCGATCATCGGTGCGCCTTATTTTCTTTATTTGTTAATCAAAACAAGCGATTCGTTATAAAAAAGAATCAAAAGCTGGGTCAAGCGATCGTTGTGAAAGCAACTGTCATTTGCTCGGCTTTTTGATTGGCGGATTTTTGAAAAAATAGTATGATAAATGCGTAAGAGCATTGAATGGAGGATGAAAGAATGGAAAACTTTAATTTTTATGTACCAACAGACATCCGTTTTGGGAAAGATCGTTTAGACGAATTACCTGCTGTGTTAGATCAATTTGGCAAAAATGTCTTACTTGTTTATGGTGGCGGTAGTATCAAACGTAATGGCTTGTACCAACAAATTACTGATTTGGCCCAAAAAAACAGGCATACACTGATTGAGTTGAGCGGTGTCGAACCAAACCCGCGCATTGAAACCGTTAGAAAAGGAATTGAGTTGTGTAAAGAAAACCAAGTCGATGTTATTTTAGCAGTTGGTGGTGGTTCAACCATTGATTGTTCCAAAGCAATAGCTGCGGGCTTTTATTCGGAAGAAGATATCTGGACAGTCATTGCAGCCAGAAAAGGGTATACTGGTCCTGCTTTACCAATCGTGACCATCTTGACTTTAGCAGCGACAGGTAGTGAAATGAACGCAGGTGCTGTCATTTCTAACTTAGAAACCAATCAAAAGTTAGGCTTTGGTGGTCCGAATATGATTCCAAAAGTTTCGTTCTTGGATCCAACGAATACTTTTACGGTTCCTCAAAATCAAACAGCAGCTGGCTCAGCGGATATTTTCAGTCATTTGATTGAAAACTATTTTAGTATTTCGACAGGCACGGACGTCCAAGATTTTGTGTCAGAAGGCTTAATGCGAACGGTTATCAAAAATTGTCCTATTGCTTTAGAAAATCCAGAAGATTATGATGCACGTGCTAATTTAATGTGGGCAAGTAGTTTAGCCTTAAATGGGTTAACAGGGCGCGGCAAACAAGGTGTTTGGTCTTGTCACCCAATGGAACATGAATTAAGTGCGTTTTATGACATTACGCATGGGATTGGCTTAGCAATTTTAACGCCTCGTTGGATGAATTACGTTTTGTCTGAACAAACTGTAGGCAAGTTTGCACAGTTTGCTCGAAATGTTTGGGGAATAGTCGAACAAGAAGAGGAAGTAGCAGCGAAAAAAGGTATTCAAGCATTATATGATTACTTTGTGGCTTGTGGCATTCCAATGACATTACCAGAAGTTGGCATCGAAGCAGATAAATTTGAAGAAATGGCACAACAAGCTGTGGCCCATAGTGCAATTGCCGAAAAGGCTTATGTACCATTGGATGTAGCGGACATAGTAGCGATTTATAAAGATTGTTTAACCGAAAGTCAATTTATTTAATCCATAAAAAAGCGGTTTGCCTTGGCAAACCGCTTTTGTTAATAAGAAACAAGTTCTTATAAGTAGTATTTTTCTTTCACAGTTAAATCATCGTTTAATTCATAAACTAATGGTTTACCTGTTGGGATTTCAAGATCCATAATATCTTCATCAGAAATGCCTTCGATGTGTTTAGCTAAAGCACGTAATGAATTACCATGAGCCGCTACTAAGACAGTTTTGTTGTCTTTTAAAGCTGGCGCAATTTCATCTTGCCAGAATGGTAATGCACGTTCCAAAGTAACTTTCAAGTTTTCGCCACCAGGAATATCGCGTTGGTCTAACATTGCATAACGACGGTCGTTTGCTGCAGAACCTTCATCTGTTGCTTCCATTAATGGAGGAAGAGTATCGTAAGAACGACGCCAGATGTGGACTTGTTCGTCTCCGTATTTTTCAGCAGTTTCTTTTTTGTTTAGTCCTTGTAATTTACCATAGTGACGTTCGTTTAAGCGCCAAGATTTGATTTGAGGCACCCATAATTGATCTGAGTATTCTAGTAAATAGTTACAAGTTTTGATGGCACGAGTTAAAACAGAAGTATAAGCAACGTCGAATTCGATGCCTGCTTCTTTAATTTTACGGCCGCCTTCTTTTGCTTCTTCAACACCTTCAGGTGCTAAATCTACGTCAGCCCATCCAGTAAATTGGTTTAAGGCATTCCATTCGCTAAGTCCATGACGAGAAAAAACTAATTTTGGCATGTATAAGCTCTCCTTTGAGTTTAGTTTTCTGAAAATAAGATTTCCACGTTTATTGTACACCGTTTTGCGCAAGATTTCCAATGGAAAATAGTAAAAAAACGTGAAAGTTGCTGAAAAATTAGAGTGAAATCGAATCAAAAAAGAAGCCCCATCTGAAGGACTTCTTTTTTATTCTTAGGAATACAGCCGTTCGACATCTGTTTCAGGTAAATTGATGTACTTATAACAAGTGCCCACCGAAACGCCGCATTTATTAGAAATAAACTGGATGGTTTCTTTGTTTTCGTAATATAATGCACGGATTTTGCGGACGGTGCGTCCATCGATTTTTGGACGTCCACCTACTTTTCCGTTTTCACGAGCTTTGTGGAGCCCAACGAGTGTTCGTTCTTTAATTAGTGCACATTCCATCGCAGATAAGCTCTCCATTAATTGGAAATAGGCTTCACCTGTTGGAAGGTGAGTATCAATTCCTTCTGAAATGCTGACAAAATCAACTTGTTTTTCCTTTAACATTTTCATAAAGTCTGTTAATTGGCGGGTTGTTTTACCTAAATGGTGCAATTTACAAACAATAAGTGTATCCCCAGCAGAAAGAAGTTTTTCGACTTCGTCTAAGACACTGATCTCCGCTTGAGGATCAAATGTCTCTTGGAAAATATCATCACAACCAAACGATTGGAGAGTGGTTAGTTGATTTTTTAAATCGTCTTCAATAATAGTTGTGCGTGCATAACCAATTCGTTTCATATATTATCCTTCCTATATAAATAATCTTTTTTCACACATTCTTAACGTGCGGGAACATGTAAGGTTTTCGGTCCATCTTCATAACCGACGATTACCATAGAAACCATATTTAAAAATAAGCCGTGTTCAACGACGCCAACCAAGTTGTCTAAATAAGAACCTAAAGCTTCTGGATCTGTAATTTTTTCTAAATGCAAATCGATGATATGGTGGCCTCCATCTGTTATTAATGTTTCGCCAGCAGCGTTTAGACGAAGTGCTGGGTGATAGCCTTTTTCTTTAAATAAATGCACTAGTTGGCAGCTGCCATAAGGGACAACCTCAACAGGAAGTGGGAAAGCCCCTAAATCGTCCACCATTTTTGATTTATCCACAATCCAAATACATTTCTTTGAATAAGTGGCCACAATTTTTTCAAAAAGTAAGGCAGCGCCACCGCCTTTGATTCCTTGAAAATCAGCGCTGATTTCATCGGCGCCATCAATCGTAAGATCCACATACGGAACCTCATCAATACTTTTTAAAGGAATGCCCAAGGCCAAGGCTTGTTTCTCTGTTTCTTTTGAAGTAGTAACCCCTACGATTGACAATCCTTCTTCTTTTACGCGACGACCAATTTCGTCTACCATAAATTTTGCTGTTGAGCCAGTACCCAAACCGACAATCATGCCGTCTTCTACATATTTTGCAGCTTCGATTCCTACCATTTGTTTCAGATTCATCGCTGTTTTCCGCCCCCTTCAATAGTCAAAGATATTGTACCGTTATTTAACTAAAAAAGATAGAAAGTTTTTGAAAAAGTCATAAAAATTTTTAAAGGAAAAGTACGTTTAAATAGAAGGAAAAGCTTTTTTTCGAAAGGCGAAAGAAGAGGGTTGACAGCTGATACTTATCGTGGTATCCTAACAAAGGTGCTTTATCTACAGGTTCCTTATAGGGACGTGCTGACTGTCTATCAAAGCATATTTGATAAAGAGTGCAGAGATTGCATTATTTTTTATCGCGAAAAAAGAACCACCTGGATGTGTGGAACTAGAAGCGAAGTAAGGAAGGAGGAGAACAAGGAATGCCTACAATTAACCAATTAGTACGTAAACCTCGTAAATCTAAAGTAGAAAAATCTGATTCACCAGCCTTAAACAAAGGATATAACAGTTTTAAGAAAACTCAAACAAACGTTAACTCTCCGCAAAAACGTGGAGTTTGTACACGTGTGGGTACGATGACACCTAAAAAACCGAACTCAGCTTTACGTAAATATGCCCGTGTTCGTTTGTCAAACTTAATCGAAGTTACAGCTTATATCCCAGGTATCGGTCACAACTTACAAGAACACAGCGTGGTATTATTACGTGGTGGACGTGTAAAAGACTTACCAGGGGTACGTTACCATATCGTTCGTGGTGCGCTTGATACTGCCGGTGTTAACGACCGTAAACAAAGCCGCTCTAAATACGGTACAAAACGTCCTAAAGCTTAATTATAATAAGACAATAACAACTTGAAAAATCATATTTCGGAAGGAGGAGTTACGGATGCCTCGTAAAGGTCCTGTTGCAAAACGTGATGTTTTACCAGATCCAATTTATAACTCAAAATTAGTAACTCGCTTAATCAACCGTGTAATGGTTGACGGTAAACGCGGGATTGCTGCTAACATTATCTATAATTCATTTGATATCATCAAAGAATCTACAGGTAACGATCCATTGGAAGTTTTTGAACAAGCAATGAAAAACGTTATGCCTGTTCTTGAAGTTAAAGCACGTCGTGTTGGGGGTTCTAACTACCAAGTACCAGTTGAAGTTCGTCCAGAACGTCGTACAACTTTAGGTTTACGTTGGGTAGTTAACTACGCACGTCTACGTGGTGAACACACAATGGAAGAACGTCTAGCGAAAGAAATCATGGATGCTGCTAACAACACTGGCGCTTCTGTTAAAAAACGCGAAGACACACACAAAATGGCAGACGCAAACCGCGCATTTGCTCATTATCGTTGGTAAGATCCTCTCTGTCTGTCGCGTAAAGTGGCAGCAGAAAGTCAATTTACAATCGATTTAAATAAAGAGAGGAGTAAACATACAAAATGGCAAGAGAATTTTCACTTGAAAAAACTCGTAACATTGGTATCATGGCCCACGTTGATGCTGGTAAAACAACAACAACTGAGCGTATCTTGTACTACACTGGTAAAATCCATAAAATCGGTGAAACCCATGAAGGTGCTTCACAAATGGACTGGATGGAACAAGAACAAGAACGTGGTATCACGATTACATCCGCTGCGACAACTGCACAGTGGAAAGGCTACCGTGTAAATATCATCGATACTCCAGGACACGTGGACTTCACAATTGAAGTACAACGTTCTCTACGCGTATTAGATGGTGCGGTAACAGTTCTTGACTCTCAATCAGGTGTAGAACCTCAAACAGAAACTGTTTGGCGTCAAGCGACTGAATATAAAGTTCCTCGTATTGTATTCTGTAACAAAATGGATAAAATCGGTGCGGACTTCTTCTATTCAGTAGAATCATTACATGATCGTTTACAAGCAAACGCTCATCCAATTCAAATTCCAATCGGAGCTGAAGAAGACTTCACTGGAATCATTGACTTGATTAAAATGAAAGCTGAAATCTACACAAATGATTTGGGAACAGATATTCAAGAAACTGATATTCCTGAAGATTATTTAGAAAAAGCGCAAGAATGGCGCGAAAAATTAGTTGAAGCTGTTGCTGAAACTGACGAAGACTTAATGATGAAATATCTTGAAGGTGAAGAAATCACTGAAGAAGAATTAGTCGCTGGTATCCGTCAAGCAACAATCAACGTTGAGTTCTTCCCTGTATTAGCTGGTTCAGCATTCAAGAATAAAGGGGTTCAATTAATGTTGGACGCTGTTCTTGATTACTTACCATCTCCATTAGATATCGATGCTATCAAAGGGATCGATACTAAAACAGACGAAGAAACAACTCGTCCAGCTGATGACGAAGCACCTTTCGCTTCATTAGCATTTAAAGTTATGACTGACCCATTCGTAGGTCGTTTAACTTTCTTCCGTGTTTATTCTGGTGTCCTTGAAAGTGGTTCATACGTATTGAACGCTTCAAAAGGCAAAAAAGAACGTATCGGTCGTATCCTACAAATGCACGCCAACACTCGTCAAGAAATTGACAAAGTGTACTCTGGTGATATCGCTGCTGCTGTTGGTCTAAAAGACACAACAACTGGTGATACATTATGTGCATTAGATGCACCAGTTATTCTTGAATCTATTGAATTCCCTGACCCAGTTATCCAAGTCGCTGTTGAACCTAAATCAAAAGCTGACCAAGATAAAATGGGCGTGGCTCTACAAAAACTTGCTGAAGAAGATCCATCATTCCGCGTTGAAACAAACGTTGAAACTGGTGAAACAGTTATCTCTGGTATGGGTGAATTGCACTTAGACGTTTTAGTAGACCGTATGAAACGTGAATTCAAAGTTGAAGCTAACGTAGGTGCTCCTCAAGTATCTTACCGCGAAACATTCCGTGCTGCGACTAAAGCAGAAGGTAAATTCGTTCGTCAGTCTGGTGGTAAAGGACAATACGGTCACGTATGGGTTGAATTTACACCAAATGAAGAAGGTAAAGGCTTCGAGTTTGAAAACGCAATTGTCGGTGGTGTGGTTCCTCGTGAATACATCCCAGCAGTTGAAAAAGGGTTAGAAGACTCTATGAACAACGGTGTTCTTGCTGGTTATCCATTAGTTGATATCAAAGCAAAACTTTACGATGGTTCATACCACGATGTCGATTCAAATGAAACAGCCTTCCGTGTAGCTGCTTCTATGGCATTGAAAGCTGCGGCTAAAAATGCAAACCCAGTTATTTTAGAACCAATGATGAAAGTTACAATTACTGTTCCTGAAGATTACTTAGGTGATATCATGGGACACGTAACAAGTCGTCGTGGACGTGTTGAAGGTATGGAAGCACACGGTAACTCTCAAATCGTTAATGCGATGGTACCTTTAGCTGAAATGTTTGGTTATGCTACAACATTACGTTCAGCAACACAAGGACGCGGTACATTTATGATGGTATTTGACCACTATGAAGACGTACCTAAGTCTGTTCAAGAAGAAATCATCAAGAAAAACGGCGGCAACGCATAATTTTCCTTGAGAATAAAAGGTTTGTTTTTAGAACTATCCTTTTTTCAAGATTTCGTGTAAAATAGCTTATGATGATCAGACGATTTTTAGTAACGTCTATCACATATAAAACAAACAATAAAATTTATATTTTTAGGAGGAACATTCAAAATGGCAAAAGAAAAATTTGACCGTTCTAAATCCCATGTTAACATTGGTACTATCGGACACGTTGACCATGGTAAAACTACATTAACAGCTGCAATTGCTACTGTATTATCAAAACACGGTGGCGGGGAAGCACAAAGCTACGATTCTATCGATAACGCTCCAGAAGAAAAAGAACGTGGAATCACAATCAACACTTCTCATATCGAATATGAAACTGAAACTCGTCACTATGCACACGTTGACTGCCCAGGACACGCGGACTACGTTAAAAACATGATCACTGGTGCTGCTCAAATGGACGGAGCTATCTTAGTAGTTTCTGCTGCTGATGGTCCTATGCCTCAAACACGTGAACATATCTTATTATCACGTAACGTTGGTGTACCATACATCGTTGTATTCTTAAACAAAATGGATATGGTTGATGACGAAGAATTATTAGAATTAGTAGAAATGGAAGTTCGTGACTTATTATCAGAATACGATTTCCCAGGCGATGATGTTCCAGTTATCGCAGGTTCTGCTTTGAAAGCTTTAGAAGGCGACGAGTCTTATGAAGAAAAAATCTTAGAATTAATGGCTGCAGTTGACGAATATATCCCAACTCCAGAACGTGATACTGACAAACCATTCATGATGCCAGTCGAAGACGTATTCTCAATCACTGGACGTGGTACTGTTGCTACAGGCCGTGTTGAACGTGGTGAAGTTCGCGTTGGTGACGAAGTTGAAATCGTTGGTATTAAAGACGAAACATCTAAAACAACTGTTACAGGTGTTGAAATGTTCCGTAAATTATTAGACTACGCTGAAGCAGGCGACAACATCGGTGCTTTATTACGTGGTGTAGCACGTGAAGATATCGAACGTGGACAAGTATTAGCTAAACCAGCTACAATCACTCCACACACAAAATTCAAAGCTGAAGTATACGTATTATCAAAAGAAGAAGGCGGACGTCACACTCCATTCTTCACTAACTACCGTCCTCAATTCTACTTCCGTACAACAGACGTTACTGGTGTTGTAGAATTGCCAGAAGGTACTGAAATGGTAATGCCTGGTGATAACGTTGCTATGGACGTTGAATTAATTCACCCAATCGCTATCGAAGACGGAACTCGTTTCTCTATTCGTGAAGGCGGACGTACTGTAGGTTCAGGCGTTGTTACTGAAATCGTTAAATAATTAACTTTTTAACTATAGTTTTAACCAGCGTGAAAAACTGGGGTATTCGGACGTAAGACCAGAGAATTTATTCTCTGGTCTTTTTTTTTGTTTAGAAATTGGCTGGCTAAAAAATAAGCCAATTGGCTGTTTTAGCAGACTTGTTTCTTCGGTATACTTGGAGAAAAAGGTTAGGTGATTTAATGGAAAAAGTATTGACGATTGCAGGCTCCGATTCAACTGGAGGGGCAGGGATTCAAGCAGATTTAAAAACATTTGAAGAGTATGGAGTTTTTGGATTTTCAAGTTTAACCTCGATTGTGACGATGGATCCTACGACAGGCTGGTCACATGAAGTAACTGAATTGCCAGAAACGCTCTTAGAAAAACAATTGATTTCGGTTTTTGCAGGCGGTCCAGTAGCGGCCTTGAAAACAGGGATGATGGGCAATGAACAAAATATTAAAATGGCTAGCAAATACATTAAACAAGAGAAAATTCAAAAAGTCGTGATTGACCCAGTCATTGCTTGTAAGGGCACGGCACAAATTCTGCAACCCAAAAGTGTGGAAGGCCTAAAAAACGATTTACTGCCATTAGCATTAGTGGCCACGCCTAATTTAATTGAAGCGGGCATCTTATCTGGTTTAGGCGAAATTTCTTCCGTGGCGGAGATGGAAGAAGCGGCAAAACGAATTGTACAAATGGGAGCCGAGCATGTCGTGGTTAAAGGGGGACATCGCTTAGCTGGTGAAAAAGCACTGGACTTGTTTTACGATGGTCACACCGCGCATCTTTTGGAAAATGAATTATATCCAACTGATTATAATCATGGTGCAGGTTGTACTTTTTCAGCGGCAATCACAGCTGGCTTGGCGAAAGGTTATTCGGTGTTAGAAGCAGTAACTTTAGCGAAAAAATTTGTAGCAGCGGCGATTAAACACGGTATTCAAGTTAATCCTTATGTGGGGCACGTGTGGCATGGCGCTTACACTCATGCGGAACAACGGATGCGTAAGAAAGCATAATGTTTAGAACTAGAGGAGTCTGTCAAGGACTGGCTCTAGTTTTTTTGTGATAAAGAATAACAATAGTAGGTATTACGTTAAAAGAATGTTCAAATTTTTAAAAGAGGAGTAGAATAGAACTGTAATTGCAAAAAAAGAAGCGGAACATAGAAGGGGTGATAACTTTTCTGTGCTTCAGTTTAGAACGGACTGTGGTGTTTGTTTTGACGAACTACCGGAAAGCGACTTCTTTTTGTTTTGGCTTCAAATGGTATTTAATGGAGGGAATGCAATGTTAGAAAAAGAAACGTACAGTCAACTGTTTAAATGGTCTTTTTCAAAAAAGACACAAGTCACATACTGGGATGGTACCGTCAAAGAGTATGGGCAAGGGTCGGGGGATCCGGTTTTTAAAATTGTATTCAATGAAAAAATTCCTGTGAAGGATTTACTGAATAACGCTTCGTTAACTTTAGGGGAAGCCTACATGGATCGCAAAATTGAAATCGAAGGCGATATCCAAGCGCTGATTTATGATGTGTATAACCAAAAGGATAGCTTTTTACACAATGCTAAATTTATTAAATGGCTTCCTAAAGAAAGTCATTCAAAAAAACGCTCGCAAGAGGATATTCACAGCCATTACGATCTAGGAAATGATTTTTACAAAAAATGGCTTGACCAAACAATGACGTATTCATGTGCTTATTTTAAAACGCCTGAAGATACATTAGAACAAGCGCAAGTGAATAAAGTTCATCATATTTTAGATAAATTGTTTATCAAAGAGGGCGACACTTTACTGGATATTGGCTGCGGCTGGGGCACGTTAATTTTAACTGCGGTGAAAGAATATGGAGCCAAAGCAACTGGGATTACATTAAGTGAAGAGCAATTTCATCATATTCGCCATATTATAGAAAAAGAAGGTCTACAAGATCGAATGACTGTCAAATTGATGGATTATCGTGATTTAAAAGGAGAGTCTTTTGACCATATTACGAGTGTTGGGATGTTTGAACATGTCGGTGCGGAAAATCTACATGAATATTTTGATGTCGTTCAGCGAAATTTAGCGCCTAAAGGTACGGCGTTGATTCATGGGATCAGTCGCCAACAAGGTGGGGCTAAAAATGCTTGGATCAATCGTTATATTTTCCCAGGTGGCTATATTCCTGGTGTCACTGAGCTAGTCGGCCATATGACAGAAAACGACTTGCAAGTGATTGACTTGGAAAGTTTGCGCAGAGATTATCAATTGACGCTGGAACATTGGACAAAAAACTTCCATAATATAGAAACAGAAATTGTTGACGAAAAAGGCGAGCGCTTCTATCGAATGTGGGACTTATATTTGCAAGCATGTGCAGCCTCATTCCAAGCAAGTAATATTGATGTTATTCAATATTTATTGGTTCATCCAGATAACAATGATATTCCAATGCGCCGGATTGGTTAATAGAATAAAAAAGAAAGAATTTGAGATTCTGGTAAAAAAGGAATCTCAAATTCTTTTTTTATAAAAATAGAATGAAAAGAATTGAAAAACAAAACAAATGCTTTTCAAAACAAGAAAAAATTCTTTCAAAAAAACGCAGAAAATCCTTGCTAACACTATCCTTTCATAGTATAATCAAAAAGGTGCTGTTTACAGGAGTGTAAAAAGCATTGGTAGATCAACGATTTGATTTGCCGGCTGTGAAGCGAGAGGTTGCGACACGCTCGGACGCTTTGCCATGAACGAGCATGCCGGATAAATTTTCGTGGAGCTATGTCTACTTTTAAAATAGGCGAAGGAGGGAACAAGATGGCAAAACAAAAAATTCGTATCCGTTTAAAAGCGTATGAACACCGTATTTTAGATCAATCAGCGGATAAAATTGTGGAAACAGCAAAAAGAACTGGAGCTGACGTATCAGGTCCGATTCCATTACCAACAGAACGCTCACTTTACACAGTTATTCGTGCGACTCATAAATACAAAGATTCTCGCGAACAATTCGAAATGCGTACTCACAAACGTCTAATTGACATTGTGAACCCAACACCAAAAACAGTTGACGCTTTAATGAAGCTTGACTTACCGTCTGGTGTTAATATTGAAATCAAACTATAAAATTAAGATGGAGGTGTACTCATGACCAAAGGAATCTTAGGGAAAAAAGTGGGAATGACACAAATCTTTACTGAGTCTGGTGAATTAATTCCAGTAACAGTAGTTGAAGCTACGCCAAACGTAGTTTTACAAGTAAAAACTGTTGAAACTGACGGATACGAAGCTATCCAAGTTGGTTACCAAGACAAACGTGAAGTTTTATCAAACAAACCTGCGAAAGGTCATGTTGCAAAAGCAAACACGGCTCCTAAGCGCTTCATTAAAGAATTCAAGAATGTTGAGCTAGGAGAATATGAAGTAGGTAAAGAAATCAAAGTAGATGTTTTCCAAGCAGGAGACGTTGTTGATGTTACAGGTACTACGAAAGGTAAAGGATTCCAAGGGGCAATCAAACGTCACGGCCAAAGCCGCGGACCTATGTCTCATGGTTCTCGTTATCATCGTCGTCCTGGGTCAATGGGTCCAGTAGCGCCTAACCGTGTATTTAAAAATAAACGACTAGCCGGCCGTATGGGTGGCGACCGCGTAACAATTCAAAACCTTGAAGTTGTTAAAGTGGACGTAGAAAGAAATGTTATCTTAATCAAAGGAAACATTCCTGGAGCGAAAAAATCTTTAATCACAATCAAATCAGCTGTGAAAGCTAAATAAGTGTAGGGAAAGGAGGAACTAAGGAATGCCGAATGTAGCATTATTCAAACAAGATGGAACTCAAAACGGTGAAATCACTTTAAATGAAGAAATCTTCGGAATCGAACCTAATGAAAGTGTTGTCTATGATGCAATCATCATGCAACGTGCTTCATTAAGACAAGGAACACACGCAGTTAAAAACCGTAGCGCTGTTCGTGGCGGTGGCCGCAAACCATGGCGTCAAAAAGGAACTGGTCGTGCTCGTCAAGGTTCAATCCGTTCACCACAATGGCGTGGAGGTGGCGTAGTCTTTGGACCAACACCGCGTTCATACAGCTACAAACTTCCTAAAAAAGTTCGTCGCTTAGCAATGAAATCTGTATTATCAGATAAAGTTGCTGAAAATAACTTGGTAGCAGTAGAAGGTTTAAGCTTCGATGCACCAAAAACAAAAGAATTCAAACAAGTTCTTGCTAACTTGTCTATCGATACTAAAGTATTAGTTGTTTTAGAAAATGGTAACGACTTTGCAGCTTTATCAGCTCGTAACTTACCAAACGTTTCTGTAGTAACTTCTGATAACGTTAGTGTGTTAGATGTTGTGTCAGCTAACAAAGTCTTGGCAACACAAACAGCTCTTACTCAAATTGAGGAGGTGCTTGCATAATGGAATTACTAGACGTAATCAAACGCCCAGTGATCACTGAAAAATCCATGTTAGCTATGGACGAAAAGAAATATACTTTCGAAGTGGACACTCGCGCAAACAAAACTTTAGTAAAACAAGCTGTTGAATCAGCATTCGATGTTAAAGTAGCAAACGTAAACATCTTAAACGTGCGTCCAAAATTCAAACGCATGGGTAAATATGCAGGTTATACAAAAAAACGTCGCAAAGCGATCGTTACATTAACTGAAGATTCAAAAGAAATTCAATTATTCGAAGCTGCTGAATAAGCAGTCCTGAACAATATCAACGTAGGAGGGAAATAAGACGTGGCGATTAAAAAGTACAAACCTACCACAAATGGCCGTCGTAACATGACAAGTTCTGATTTCGCTGAAATCACAACTTCAACACCAGAAAAATCATTGTTACAGCCATTAAAAAACAATGCCGGTCGTAACAACAACGGTCGCATTACGGTTCGTCACCAAGGTGGCGGTCACAAACGTCAATACCGTGTGATTGACTTCAAACGTAATAAAGATAACGTCGCAGCGGTTGTTAAAACGATCGAGTACGATCCAAACCGTTCTGCTAACATCGCGTTAGTTCATTACGAAGACGGGGTTAAGGCATACATCTTAGCACCAAAAGGATTAGAAGTAGGCATGCGCCTAGTATCTGGTCCAGAAGCAGATATTAAAGTAGGTAACGCATTACCATTGGAAAACATTCCAGTTGGTACAGTTATCCACAACATTGAAATGAAACCTGGTAAAGGTGGACAATTAATCCGTTCAGCTGGAACAAGCGCGCAAGTACTTGGTAAAGAAGGCAAATACGTATTAATCCGCTTAAACTCTGGCGAAGTTCGTATGATTTTAGCAACTTGCCGTGCAACAATCGGTTCAGTTGGTAACGAACAACACGAATTAATCAACATTGGTAAAGCTGGCCGCTCTCGTTGGATGCGTAAACGCCCAACTGTTCGTGGTAGCGTAATGAACCCTAACGATCACCCACACGGTGGTGGTGAAGGTAAAACACCAATTGGACGTAAAGCGCCAGTATCTCCATGGGGTCAACCAGCAATTGGATACAAAACACGTAATAAAAAAGCTAAATCAGACAAACTTATCGTTCGTCGTCGTACTAAATAATTTTTTTGACCATGTGTCGTACATTTTGAGAGGAGGTTCACCATGGGTCGTAGTTTAAAAAAAGGACCTTTCGTCGATGATCATTTGATGAAAAAGGTCGAAGCACAACAAGGTGCCGAAAAGAAAAAAGTAATTAAAACTTGGTCTCGCCGCTCTACAATTTTTCCATCATTCGTAGGTTTCACAATCGCTGTATATGATGGACGGAAACATGTCCCTGTTTACATTCAAGAAGACATGGTAGGACATAAATTAGGTGAATTTGCACCAACTAGAACTTATCGTGGCCACGTTGCTGACGATAAAAAAACTAAACGCTAATTTTGAGGGGAGGATATGCAAATGTCAGAACAAATTACATCAGCTAAAGCAACTGCAAAAACAGTTCGCACTTCACCTCGTAAAGCACGTTTAGTAATCGATCTTATCAGAGGGAAAAGCGTTGCGGATGCAATTTCAATCTTGAAATTCACACCGAACAAGTCTGCTGGAATCATTGAAAAAGTTTTAATGTCAGCAGTTGCTAACGCAGAAAACAACTTTGACTTAGACGTTGAAAGCTTAGTCGTATCTGAAGCATTTGTTAACGAAGGACCAACAATGAAACGTTTCCGTCCTCGTGCAAAAGGTTCAGCTTCACCAATCAACAAACGTACTAGTCACATCACAGTAGTTGTAACAGAGAAATAAGTCTCATGAAATAGGCTGTTTTCTTTATGAAAACAGAGCTTAAACATTTAAGAGGAGGGACAATCAGTGGGTCAAAAAGTACATCCAATTGGAATGCGTGTAGGCATCATCCGCGACTGGGATGCGAAATGGTATGCTGAAAAAGAGTATGCTGAATTCTTACACGAAGATTTAAGAATCCGTAAATTTATCGCAACAAAACTTGCTGATGCTGCTGTATCTACAATTGAAATCGAACGCGCTGCAAACCGTGTTAACATTTCAATTCACACAGCTAAACCAGGTATGGTTATCGGTAAAGGCGGATCTGAAGTCGAAAACCTAAGAAAAGAATTAAACAAATTAACTGGCAAACGAGTTCACATCAACATCGTTGAAATCAAAAAACCAGATTTAGATGCAAAATTAGTAGGCGAAGGAATTGCACGTCAATTAGAAAACCGTGTTGCTTTCCGTCGTGCTCAAAAACAAGCCATCCAACGCGCAATGCGTGCTGGCGCTAAAGGAATCAAAACTCAAGTATCAGGTCGTCTAAACGGTGCGGATATCGCTCGTTCAGAAGGATACTCTGAAGGAACTGTACCACTTCACACATTACGTGCGGACATTGATTACGCATGGGAAGAAGCGGACACTACTTACGGAAAACTAGGAGTTAAAGTGTGGATCTATCGTGGAGAAATTCTTCCAACGAAAAAAAACACTGAGAAAGGAGGGAAATAATCATGTTAGTACCTAAACGTGTAAAACACCGTCGTGAATTCCGCGGAAAAATGCGCGGTGAAGCTAAAGGCGGAAAAGAAGTAGCATTTGGTGAATGGGGTTTACAAGCAACTGAATCTCACTGGATTACTAACCGTCAAATCGAAGCAGCCCGTATTGCAATGACTCGTTACATGAAACGTGGCGGGAAAGTATGGATTAAAATTTTCCCTCACAAGTCTTACACAAGTAAAGCTATCGGCGTACGTATGGGTAAAGGTAAAGGGGCACCAGAAGGCTGGGTATCACCAGTTAAACGTGGTAAAATCATGTTTGAAATCGCAGGCGTTCCTGAAGAAGTAGCTCGTGAAGCTCTTCGTCTTGCATCTCACAAATTGCCGGTAAAAACTAAGATCGTAAAACGTGAGGAAATGGGTGGTGAATCGAATGAAGGTTAAAGAAATCAGAGAATTAACCACTGCCGAAATGCTAGATAAAGAAAAACAATTAAAAGAAGAATTGTTCAACTTAAGATTCCAATTAGCAACAGGTCAATTAGAAAACACTGCACGTATTAAAGAAGTACGTCAATCGATTGCACGCATCAAAACAGTATTGCGTGAACAAGCTAACTAATAGTGGAAGGAGGCCAAACGCGTATGACTGAAGAAAGAAATCAACGTAAAGTTTACCAAGGTCGCGTGGTATCAGACAAAATGGATAAAACAATCACAGTTGTCGTTGAAACAAAGAAAAACCACCCTATCTATGGCAAACGTATGAAATATTCTAAAAAATATAAAGCGCATGATGAAAACAACACAGCGAAAGTTGGAGACATCGTAAAAATCATGGAAACTCGTCCATTATCAGCTACAAAACGTTTCCGTTTACTAGAGGTAGTCGAAGAAGCAGTTATTATCTAATAAAACGAGAATTTCCTAATAGATTGAAGCACAAAATCTGAAAGGGGGATACACATCGTGATCCAACAAGAAAGTCGTTTAAGAGTCGCTGACAATTCTGGCGCACGTGAAATTTTAACGATCAAAGTCCTAGGCGGATCTGGTCGTAAAACTGCTAACATCGGTGACGTTATTGTTGCTACTGTCAAACAAGCAACGCCAGGTGGGGTTGTTAAAAAAGGTGAAGTAGTTAAAGCCGTTATCGTTCGTACAAAATCTGGCGCTCGTCGTGCTGACGGTTCTTACATCAAATTTGATGAAAATGCTGCGGTAATTATCCGTGACGATAAAAGCCCACGCGGAACACGTATCTTCGGACCAGTTGCACGTGAATTACGTGAAAACAACTTCATGAAGATCGTTTCTCTAGCACCAGAAGTATTATAATCTCGAGCCCACGTTAAAGGAGGTGCGAAACAGTAATGTTTGTTAAAAAAGGCGATAAAGTAAAAGTTATCACTGGTAAAGATAAAAACAAAGAAGGCGTTGTCTTAGCAGCGTTTCCTAAACAAGATAAAGTTATCGTTGAAGGTGTCAACGTCGTTAAAAAACACCAAAAACCAAACCAAGCAGCCCCACAAGGTGGAATCCTTGAAGTGGAAGCGCCAATTCATGTTTCTAATGTAATGGTGATTGATCCTTCAAACGGAGAAGCTACTAAAGTTGCGTTTAAAGAAGTCGACGGCAAAAAAGTCCGCGTTTCTAAAAAAACAGGTGAAGTTTTAGATAAATAAAAATTGCGGAAGGAGGGCTTACTGAATGAACCGCCTGAAAGAAAAATATATTAAAGAAGTAACACCATCATTGGTGGAAAAATTTAATTACAGCTCAGTTATGCAAACACCTAAAGTTGATAAAATCGTTATCAACATGGGTGTGGGTGATGCAGTATCAAATGCTAAAAACTTAGACAAAGCTGTTGAAGAATTAGCATTAATCACTGGTCAAAAACCACTTATCACAAAAGCTAAAAAATCTATCGCTGGATTCCGTTTACGTGAAGGAATGCCAATCGGTGCGAAAGTAACGCTACGCGGCGAAAGAATGTACGAATTTTTAGATAAATTAGTAACAGTTTCTTTACCTCGTGTACGTGACTTCCACGGTGTCAGCAAAAAAGCTTTCGATGGTCGTGGTAACTATACTTTAGGTATTAAAGAACAATTAATCTTCCCAGAAGTTGATTATGATTTAGTAGATAAAGTACGCGGTATGGACATCGTAATTGTTACAACAGCGAACACTGACGAAGAGTCTCGCGAATTGTTGGCACAATTAGGTATGCCATTCCAAAAATAATATAAGGAGGCGAACTACGTGGCTAAAAAATCAATGATTGCTAAAAACAAACGTCCTGCTAAACATTCAACACAAGCTTATACTCGTTGTGAACGTTGTGGACGTCCACATTCAGTTTATCGTAAATTTCATCTTTGCCGTATTTGCTTCCGCGAACTTGCCTATAAAGGTCAAATTCCCGGCGTGAAGAAAGCTAGCTGGTAAACAAGTAAACTCGCATAAAGGAGGTAAATAGTTCAATGGTCATGACAGATCCAATTGCAGATTTTCTAACTCGCATTCGTAATGCGAACATGGTTAAACATGAAACTTTAGAAGTACCTGCTTCAAAAATCAAACGTGATATCGCAGAAATCCTGAAACGTGAAGGATTTATCCGCGACGTAGAATACATCGAAGATGACAAACAAGGCGTAATCCGTGTTTTCCTAAAATATGGTAAAAACGAAGAACGTGTTATCACAAACTTAAAACGTATTTCTAAACCAGGTTTACGTGCATACGTAAAAGCTGACGAAGTACCAAAAGTATTAAACGGTCTAGGAATTGCAATCATCTCTACATCAGAGGGTGTAATTACTGACAAAGAAGCTAGAGCGAAAAATATCGGCGGCGAAGTAATCGCCTACGTATGGTAATTCTAAAAAATACACAAGGAGGTGTCTCTAAGTGAGCCGTATTGGTAATAAAGTTGTTGTTCTTCCTGCTGGTGTTGAAATCAAGCAAGACGGAAACAACATTACAGTTAAAGGACCTAAAGGTGAATTAACACGCGAATTTTCTTCTGATATCAAAATGAACATCGAAGGAAACGAAGTGACATTCACTCGTCCAAACGATTCAAAAGAAATGAAAACAATCCACGGAACAACTCGTGCAAACTTCAACAACATGGTTGTTGGTGTTTCTGAAGGTTTCCAAAAAGCACTTGAACTTATCGGGGTCGGATACCGTGCCCAAGTACAAGGCAACAAATTAACTTTAAACGTTGGTTATTCTCATCCTGTCGAAATGACAGCACCAGAAGGCGTAACATTTGAAGTACCTGCGAACACACAAGTTATCGTTAAAGGCATCAACAAAGAAGTTGTTGGTGAATTAGCTGCTAACATCCGTGGCGTTCGTCCTCCAGAACCTTATAAAGGCAAAGGGATTCGCTATGTTGGTGAATTTGTACGCCGTAAAGAAGGTAAAACTGGTAAATAATAACAGCTGTGTAGAAAACAGAAGTCAACAACAAGCAACTGTCATTTTATGGGATTTTTCCAATAAAATGCTTTTGTCTTGTCTGCCAGCTTCTCTTTTCCGTAATCTGCTGACTGCTTGAAATATTAGTAGTAAACATTAAATCAAAGAGGTGAAAATTGTGATTACAAAACCAGATAAAAACAAAACACGTCAAAAGAGACATCGTCGTGTACGTAACAAAATCTCTGGTACTGCTGAGTGCCCACGCTTGAACATTTTCCGTTCTAACAAAAACATCTACGCGCAAGTCATTGATGACGTAGCGGGTGTGACGCTAGCAAGTGCCTCTGCCTTGGATAAAGAAATTTCAGGTGGAACAAAAACAGAAACAGCTGCAGCTGTTGGTAAACTAGTTGCTGAACGTGCCGCTGAAAAAGGCATCAAAAAAGTAGTCTTCGACCGTGGTGGATACCTTTACCATGGCCGCGTGCAAGCTTTAGCTGAAGCTGCTCGTGAAAATGGACTAGAATTTTAGGAGAAGGAGGAACACCATTCATGGTTTATATTGATCCAAAACATTTGGAATTAGAAGACCGCGTTGTAGCGATCAACCGTGTAACAAAAGTTGTTAAAGGTGGACGTCGTTTACGTTTCGCAGCTTTAGTTGTTGTCGGTGACAAAAACGGACACGTTGGTTTCGGTACTGGTAAAGCACAAGAAGTACCTGAAGCTATCCGTAAAGCAATCGAAGACGCGAAGAAAAACTTAGTTGAAGTGCCTATGGTTGGTTCTACTATCCCGCACGAAGTAATTGGCGTATTCGGTGGCGGCCGTATCCTTATGAAACCTGCAGTAGAAGGTTCTGGGGTAGCTGCTGGTGGACCAGTTCGTGCCGTATTGGAATTAGCTGGTGTAGCAGATATTACATCTAAATCACTAGGTTCAAACACACCTATTAACGTTGTTCGCGCAACTGTTGAAGGTCTAAAACAATTAAAACGTGCCGAAGAAGTGGCAGCACTTCGCGGTAAATCTGTAGAAGAAATTATCGGTTAAGGAGGACAAAAATAATGGCTGAATTAAAAATTACTTTAAAACGCAGTGTTATCGGACGTCCTCAAAACCAACGTGCTACAGTTAAAGCGTTAGGTTTAGGTAAAGTGAATAGTACTGTTACAAAACCTGCCAATGAAGCAATCAAAGGTATGGTTAACACTATTTCACATTTAGTGGACGTAGAAGAAGTTTAAGATTTATAGATTTGTAATAGAAGATTGCTTAAGGAGGTGCCAAACCTATGAAACTTCATGAATTAAAACCTGCTGAGGGCTCACGCCAAGTACGTAACCGTGTTGGACGTGGTACTTCATCTGGTAATGGTAAAACAGCTGGCCGTGGACAAAAAGGGCAAAAAGCCCGTTCAGGCGGTGGTGTTCGTTTAGGATTTGAAGGGGGTCAAACTCCATTATTCCGTCGTTTACCAAAACGTGGGTTTACAAACATTAATCGTAAAGATTACGCTGTTGTGAACTTAGATACTTTAAACCGTTTTGAAGATGGAACAGAAGTAACTCCTGTTGTCCTAAAAGAAGCAGGAATCGTTAAAAACGAAAAAGCGGGAATCAAAGTTCTTGCAGATGGTGAGTTAACGAAAAAATTAACTGTGAAAGCAGCTAAATTCTCGAAATCAGCACAAGAAGCTATCGAAGCTGCTGGTGGTTCAATCGAGGTGATCTAATTGTTCAAGCTATTAAAGAACGCCTTTAAAGTCAAAGACATTAGATCAAAAATCTTATTTACAGTTTTAATCTTGTTTGTATTTCGCCTAGGTGCGCACATTACTGTGCCCGGGGTGAATGCAAAGGGATTGTCTGATTTAAGTAGCTTACCCTTTTTGAATATGTTGAATATGGTGAGTGGTAGTGCCATGCAAAACTTCTCTATCTTCTCGATGGGGGTTTCGCCATACATTACAGCCTCTATTATTATTCAACTATTGCAAATGGATATTGTACCTAGATTTGTAGAATGGTCAAAACAAGGGGAAGTTGGGCGTAAGAAATTAAATCAAGCTACAAGATATCTAACGATTGTCTTGGGTGTGGCTCAGTCAATGGGGATCACTGCTGGTTTTAATAGCTTAAGTCAAACTGGGATTGTCAACAATCCAACCTTAGGTACCTTTGTGATGATTGCAGTTATTTTAACTGCTGGGACGATGTTTGTGACTTGGATGGGTGAACAAATTACAGAAAAAGGAATCGGAAATGGTGTTTCAATGATTATCTTTGCCGGGATTATTTCTCGTTTGCCAGGAGCAGTCAAAGAAATCTATGAAGATTACTTCGTCAATATCGAGTCTTCTCGTATTTGGCAATCTGTTATTTTCATTGCAATCTTAGTTATTGCTATTTTGGTGATTGTTACAGTCGTAACGTTCTTCCAACAAGCAGAACGTAAGATTCCAATCCAATATACAAAACGTGTTTCTGGTGCACCAACAAGTAGTTATTTACCGTTAAAAGTAAATGCTGCTGGGGTTATTCCAGTTATCTTTGCCAGCTCGTTAATTGCAACACCAAATGCCATTTTACAAGCTTTCTCATCAAAATTCGCTGGTGAAAATTGGTATGACATTATGACAAAAATCTTCAGTTATAACACAGTTCCAGGGGCAATCATCTATACTGTCCTAATCGTTGCGTTTACGTTCTTCTATGCATTTGTTCAAGTAAACCCTGAGAAATTAGCGGAAAACTTACAAAAACAAGGAAGCTACATTCCAAGCGTGCGACCAGGTAAAGGTACAGAAGAATATGTATCTGGCGTGTTAATGAGATTAAGTGTTGTCGGCTCAATTTTCCTAGGACTTGTTGCTTTACTTCCAATCATTGCGCAAATGGTTTGGAACTTACCTCAATCAATCGGTTTAGGTGGAACAAGTTTACTAATCGTTATCGGGGTTGCATTAGAAACAACGAAACAATTAGAAGGATTAATGATGAAACGTCAATATGTCGGCTTTATCAATAAGTAAGAATCGAGTGTTGAGGTTTTACCTCAGCACCATTCTCACATATGGCTAGCTTCATAAGCCGGTCTTTAAAATTAGGAGGAGAATATATGAACCTCATTTTAATGGGATTACCTGGAGCAGGTAAAGGCACCCAAGCAGAAAAAATCATTGATACGTATGGCATTCCACATATTTCTACTGGAGATATGTTCCGTGCAGCAATGAAAAATGAAACTGCCTTGGGCCTAGAAGCGAAATCTTATATCGATAAAGGTGAACTGGTTCCTGACGAAGTAACAAACGGAATTGTTAAAGAACGCCTTGCTGAACCAGACACAGACAAAGGATTCCTATTAGATGGTTTCCCACGTACACTGGATCAAGCAAAAGCATTAGATACAATGCTTAAAGAATTAAACAAAAAAATTGATGCTGTCATTGACATCCATGTAGAAGAAGATGTATTAATCGAGCGTTTAGCTGGACGATTCATCTGTCGCACATGTGGCGCAACGTATCATAAATTATTCAACCCGCCAAAAGTTGAAGGCACTTGTGATCGCTGTGGCGGACATGAATTCTACCAAAGAGAAGATGATAAGCCCGAAACGGTTAAAAATCGTTTGGCAGTCAACATTGAAAGTAGCGCACCAATCTTAGCTTTCTATAAAGAACAAGGCTTGATGCATACAATCGATGGCAATCGCGAAATCGATACTGTTTTTTCTGATGTGAAAAAAATCATTGACGAAAACTAATTTCCAATTGCCCGCAGTTTAACCCTGTTGTTGTATTCAGTTTCTCTTGCCAAAACATAACTAAATATGGTAGAATATATCAGTCCGACTTCTACAGTTTTGTGACATCAAAATGAATAACGAAGTTAGTTGAGAATTTCTAGGTGGGAGCTGGAGTTTCCGCCGTTTTATCGTGTGAAAACGCGAAACAAGTACAAGGAGGTACTGTGCGTGGCAAAAGAAGATATGATTGAAGTCGAAGGTACAGTCGTCGAAACTTTGCCGAATGCAATGTTTAAAGTCGAACTAGAAAATGGACACCAAGTTCTTGCTACTGTTTCAGGTAAAATCCGTATGCACTACATCCGTATCTTACCTGGTGACAAAGTAACAGTTGAATTATCACCGTATGATTTAACGCGTGGCCGTATTACTTATCGCTTTAAATAATTGTACTCCGTAAAACCACAGGAGGTATTATCATGAAAGTAAGACCATCAGTAAAACCAATGTGTGAACATTGTAAAGTAATTCGCCGTAAAGGACGTGTTATGGTTATTTGCCCAGCAAATCCAAAACATAAACAACGTCAAGGATAATTAGGAGGTGTAACGAATAATGGCTCGTATTGCAGGAGTAGACATCCCTCGTGACAAACGTGTAGTAGTTTCTCTTACTTACATTTATGGTATTGGTAACACTACAGCTAAAAAAGTTTTAGCAAACGTTGGCGTATCTGAAGATGTTCGTGTACGTGATTTAACAAACGAACAAACAGATGCGATTCGTGCGGAAATTGATAAGTTAAAAGTTGAAGGGGATCTTCGTCGTGAAGTGAACTTAAACATCAAACGCTTGATGGAAATCGGTTCATACCGTGGAATCCGTCACCGTCGTGGATTACCAACTCGTGGACAAAACACGAAAAATAATGCACGTACTCGTAAAGGCCCTACTAAAACAGTAGCAGGCAAGAAAAAATAATTCCTAAGTGAAGGAGGTTAGAACTTCATGGCAGCAAAAAAAGTTAGTCGTAAACGCCGTGTCAAAAAGAATATAGAATCAGGTGTAGCACATATCCATTCTACATTCAACAATACAATCGTAATGATTACTGATACACATGGTAATGCATTAGCATGGTCATCAGCAGGATCATTAGGCTTTAAAGGAAGCAAAAAATCAACTCCTTTTGCCGCTCAAATGGCTGCAGAAGCCGCAACTAAAGTGGCAATGGAACATGGACTTAAAACTGTAGACGTAACAGTTAAAGGACCTGGTTCTGGACGTGAAGCAGCAATTCGTTCATTACAAGCAACAGGTTTAGAAGTGACTGCAATTCGTGACGTGACTCCAGTTCCTCATAATGGATGCCGCCCTCCAAAACGCCGTCGTGTTTAATGAGCGCCACTCATTCTGAGTTTGAATTAGGAACGTCATTGAACAAGACACTTTTCGTTTTGAAAGGGGTATAGATAAGAATGATTGAATTTGAAAAACCAAGAATCGAAAAAATTGATGAAAATAGAGATTATGGTAAGTTCGTCGTTGAACCATTAGAACGCGGTTACGGAACTACTTTAGGTAACTCTCTACGTCGTATTTTATTGTCTTCTTTACCAGGAGCTGCAATTACGAATATTCAAATCGATGGTGTTTTACACGAATTCTCAACCATTCCAGGTGTACGAGAAGACGTAACACAAATTATTTTGAATATTAAAGGCTTAGCATTGAAATTATATGCTGAAGAAGAGAAAACCCTTGAGATCGATATTACAGGACCCGCTACCGTGACTGCCGGCGATATTATCGTGGACAGTGATGTTGAGATCCTAAATAAAGATTTAGTTATCTGTAGTGTTGCTGAAGGAGCTACTTTCCATGCTCGCTTAACAGTGAAACCTGGTCGTGGCTATGTTCAAGCAGACGAAAACAAAAAAGAAGATATGCCAATCGGTGTACTTCCAGTTGATTCCATCTACACACCCGTTCGTCGTGTTAACTACCAAGTAGAAAATACACGTGTTGGTCGTCGTGATGATTTCGACAAATTAACAATGGAAATATGGACAGATGGTTCAATCATTCCTCAAGAAGCACTAAGTTTAGCTGCGAAAATCATGACTGAGCATTTAGATATCTTTGTAAACCTTACTGACGAAGCGAAAAACGCTGAAATCATGGTGGAAAAAGAAGAAACTCAAAAAGAGAAAATGCTAGAAATGACGATTGAAGAACTTGATTTATCAGTTCGTTCATATAACTGTTTAAAACGTGCAGGCATTAATACTGTACAAGAACTTACAAACAAATCTGAACCAGAAATGATCAAAGTACGTAATTTAGGTCGTAAATCTCTTGAAGAAGTAAAACTTAAATTGCATGATCTAGGATTAGGATTACGTAAGGACGATTAAGACTTTTACGAAGTTTCCAGTCCTGCTTAACAGCAGTGGCTCGTGAGAACAGAAACGAAGGAGGGAACCCAACGTGAGTTACCGTAAATTAGGACGCACATCAAGCCAACGTAAAGCTATGCTACGTGATATTACAACTGATTTAATCATCAACGAACGCATCGTAACTACTGAAGCTCGTGCGAAAGAAGTACGTTCAACTGTAGAAAAAATGATTACTTTAGGTAAACGTGGAGATCTTCATGCACGTCGTCAAGCAGCTACTTTCGTTCGTAATGAAGTTGCTAGTGTTCGTGAAGAAGATGAGTCTATCGTTGTTGAATCAGCTTTACAAAAGCTATTTAACGATTTAGGACCTCGTTTCGCGGAACGCCAAGGTGGTTACACTCGTATCTTGAAGACAGAACCAAGACGCGGCGATGCAGCACCAATGGTAGTTATCGAATTTGTTAAATAATTAATAAACCGATCACTTTATAGATGTTTCTTTTAGAGTGTTATGATGTTGGAGGCGACTCCGAGTCTAGCTCTGCTTTCCCTGCTAAAGATGGCTTTAGCAGGGGAGCACTCATCATATAAAGGTGATTTTTTTTTGCTTTGGGAAAACGCTGTTTTCTCAAAGCTTTTTTGTTTCTTAAAAGCATTGCAGAAGCTTTTCCGGTTTGTTATACTGGTTATTAATTGGAATTTTCAGATAATTAAACATCTGAGTTAGTAGAAGGGGGAATTATATGTCGCAAATGTTTGCTTTTTCGTTGCTGATGGTTATTTTATACATTGGTGATGTAGTTTCTATCAAAACAAAAGCTTGGATTCCATCTGTTTTTGTTTGTGGTGTTTTATTTATTCTTGGTTATTGGACTATTTTTCCACAAAATATTGTGGAAGTGGCAGGGATTCCTACAGTGGTTGCCACTTTATTAATGTATCTGTTGATTACTAATATGGGCACTCTGCTCTCTGTTAAAGAATTGGTTAATCAATGGAAAACGATTGTGATTGCTTTGTCAGGTATTCTGGGCATTATTGCCTTGTTGTTAGCTGTGGGGACTTTTGTTTTTGACTTAAAAACAGTTTTAGTTGCAATCCCGCCGTTAGTAGGAGGTTTAGTTTCTTCATTAGTAATGTCAGAAGCGGCTCAATCAGCTGGTTTAGCCTCACTTTCAGTTTTGGCAATTTTAATTTATGTCATTCAAGGGTTTGCAGGTTATCCCTTAACTTCAATTGTTCTAAAAAAAGAAGGAAAGCGGAAGCTTCAAGAATATCGAGCAGGGACATGGCAGCCGGTTCATGAACAAGAGGGGCAAGAAACAGGAGCAGAACCAGATGTGCCTAAACTATTTGAAAAAGTACCCAAACGATATCATACAGATTATTCACGAATTTTACGTTTAGCCTTAGTTGCCACACTTGCTTATTATGTTTCTGTGTGGACGGCACCGTTTGTGACGATTAGTCCTTTTGTGCTGTGTTTATGTTTTGGCGTGATTGCAACGTCTTTAGGCTTTTTAGAAAAGCAACCATTGCAGAAAGCAAATAGCTTTGGTTTTGCGATTTTAGGGTTAATGCTTTTTGTCTTTGATGGCTTAAAACAAGCCACACCTGAAATGTTGATGGATTTATTTTTACCAATGATTGGGATTATTGTGATTGGTGTTATCGGGATGTACATCTTTTCAGCAATTGTTGGTCGTGTATTAGGTGTGAGTAAAGAGATGGCATTCGCTGTTTCGTTGACAGCTTTATATGGCTTTCCAGCCGATTATATTATTACTAATGAAGTGATTCAATCATTGACAGAAGATGAACAAGAACAGGCGGCTTTAACGAGCCATTTAATGCCACCGATGTTAGTGGCAGGTTTCGTAACAGTCACCATTGTTTCGGTTATTTTAGCGGGTATTTTTTCAAGTATTTTATTAAGTTTGTAGAAACGGGGCGTAAGTATGAAAAAAATCAAAGCACTAGTCAAGCAGCATGCACAAGAAATGATTGCTTTTCGACGGGATTTACACCAACATCCAGAATTACAATTTGAAGAATTTCGAACGACAGAAAAAGTCGCGGCAGTTCTTGATCAATTAGGAATTACTTATCGCAAAACAGAACCGACGGGTTTAATTGCTGAAATTGTGGGCGGCAAACCAGGCCGAGTGGTTGCGCTGCGGGCTGATATGGATGCCTTACCTGTACAGGAATTAAATGAAGATTTAGCTTATAAATCTTTAGAAGCTGGCAAGATGCATGCATGTGGGCATGATTCCCATACCGCGATGTTAGTAACAGCGGCTAAAGTATTAAAAGAAATCCAGGAAGAACTTCAGGGAACAGTAAGGTTAATTTTTCAACCATCTGAAGAAAATGCGCAAGGTGCTAAAGCAATGGTTGCGCAAGGTGCAATGACCGGTGTTGATGATGTATTTGGCTTACATATCTGGTCACAAATGCCTGTAGGAACCGCTTCGTGTCGAGTGGGCTCAAGTTTCGCATCCGCAGATATTTTTTCTGTTGATTTTAAAGGCCGTGGTGGCCATGGTGCCATGCCAAACGCTTGTATTGATGCGGCAGTCATAGCTTCTTCTTTTGTGATGAATCTGCAAACGATTGTTTCTCGGGAGACAGATCCTTTAGATCCAGTAGTTGTCACGATTGGACGGATGGATGTGGGGACCCGTTTTAATGTGATTGCTGAGAATGCACGTTTAGAAGGAACGGTTCGTTGCTTTAGTGTAGCAACGCGTAATCGAGTAGAACAGGCGCTACAACGCTATGCGGAACAAACAGCCGCTATTTACGGTGGGACGGCTTCGTTAGATTATCAATATGGGACGTTGCCAGTGATTAATGATGAGCAGGATGCCTTGTTTGCCCAAACACTAATTAAGGAAAATTTTGGTGAAGCGGCCTTAAGACAAGAAGAGCCGACAACCGGTGGTGAAGACTTCAGTTATTATACTGAACATGCTTCTGGTTGTTTTGCCTTAGTGGGAAGTGGTAATCCGGAGAAAGATACGGAATGGGCACATCACCATGGTCGTTTTAATATTGATGAAGATGCGATGGCAATGGGTGCTGAGTTATATGCCCAATATGCGTTTGAATATTTGAAGACGCATTTCTAAAAGAAAATCAGTAACTTCTTGTTTTATGAGAACAAGAAGTTATTTTTATGAAAAATAGACCTGTCAAGACAGATAAGAGCTCCCATAATGACCGTTCTTTTGGTATAATAAAAAATAGTGTGAAGAATCAGAACAGATGATTGAAAAAACGCTACTTTTTTGGTAGTGTTAGAAAGAATAAATAGATTGAGGGAGTACGCGATGCAACCAATCATTGAACTAAATAATATCCAATTTAATTATCAACCAGAAGATGCTTCTCCCGCTTTAAAAGATGTGTCTTTTTCCATTCAACAAGGCGAATGGGTCGCTATTATTGGCCATAATGGTTCTGGTAAATCAACGTTAGCCAAAACGATCAATGGGCTGTTACTGCCAGCTGCTGGGACTATCAAAGTTGGCGGCAAAGAATTAAATGAAGCAAATGTCTGGGATATCCGGCGTATGGTAGGAATGGTCTTTCAGAATCCAGATAACCAATTTGTCGGTTCAACAGTCGAAGACGATGTGGCTTTTGGTTTAGAAAATCAAGGTATTCCGCGTGATGAAATGGTCGAACGTGTTCACGATGCATTAGAACGGGTTCGTATGTTAGATTTTGCCAAGCGAGAACCTGCTCGGCTATCTGGCGGCCAAAAACAACGAGTAGCTATCGCTGGTGTGGTTGCTTTGCGACCAGATATTATTATTTTAGACGAAGCGACAAGTATGTTAGATCCAGAAGGTCGTGCAGAAGTAATTGCTACCATTCAAAAGATTAAAGAAGAAAGCAATTTAACAGTTATTTCTATTACCCACGATATTGATGAAGCGGCTAATGCGAATCGTATTTTAGTGATGCGCCAAGGACAATTGACAAACGAAGGAACACCAGAAAAGATTTTTTCTGCAGGAGAAGCGCTTGTTGAAATGGGCTTGGATTTACCGTTTCCTGAAAAATTAAAAGTAGCTTTGAAAGAGCGTGGCGTTGTTGTGCCAACGAATTATTTAACAGAAGAAGGGATGGTGGATTGGTTATGGACATCCGTTTTAAACAAGTAGATTTTACTTACCAACCCAATACTCCTTTTGAGCAACGGGCATTATTCGATATTAATTTAACGATTCAAGACGGCTCTTATACAGCGATTGTCGGTCATACTGGCAGTGGCAAATCAACGTTGTTGCAACATTTAAATGCTTTGGTGAAACCAACTAAAGGCCAAGTGACAATTGGAGAGCGTGTAATTACGCCAGAAACTGATAATAAGAATTTAAAACCAATTCGTAAAAAAGTTGGGATCGTTTTTCAATTTCCAGAAGCACAATTGTTTGAAGAAACAGTGGAGCGAGACATCGCTTTCGGACCGAAAAACTTTGGTGTTTCAGACGAAGAAGCGAAAAAATTAGCTAAGAAAATGCTTGATTTAGTCGGCTTAGATGAAAAATACTTACAACATTCTCCGTTTGAGTTATCAGGTGGTCAAATGCGCCGTGTCGCAATTGCTGGTGTGCTAGCGATGGAACCAGAAGTTTTAGTATTAGACGAACCGACGGCTGGTTTGGATCCTAAGGGTCGTAAAGAAATGATGGAGATGTTTAGTCGTCTGCATAAGGAACATAATATGACCATAGTTTTAGTGACACATTTGATGGATGATGTGGCTAATTACGCAGATCATGTGATTGTTTTAGAAAAAGGACAAATCGTCCGAGCGGGAGCACCACAAGAAGTGTTTCAAGAGACACAATGGCTGAAAGAAAAACAATTAGGCGTGCCAACTGCAGCCGAATTTGCTGAAAAATTAGTGGCAAAAGGCTTTTCTTTTGAGCAATTACCATTAACGGCCGATCAATTAGCCGATCAGCTTCTGAAAAAAATGCAGGAAGCAGGTGAGGCAAAATGATGAATAAATTGATTTTTGGGCGCTATATTCCAGGTGATTCTTTTATCCATCGTTTAGATCCGCGCGCAAAATTATTAGCTAGTTTTTATTTTATTGGGATTATCTTTTTAGCAAATAATTGGCAGAGTTATGTTTTAATAGCAGCCTTTACTGCTTTTGCTATTTCATTATCAAAAATCAGCGCCCGCTTCTTTATCCGCGGTGTTCGGCCATTATTATGGCTAATTCTGTTTACTGTGGCTCTTCAAACCTTGTTTACACAAGGGGGCGAAGTGTACTTTCAGTGGGGAATTATTTCCATTACCCAGTTTGGTGTGACGAATGGGCTGTTTATTTTCTGTCGTTTTGTTTTAATTATTTTCATGTCAACGTTATTAACTTTAACGACGGCACCATTAGAGTTATCAGATGCGATTGAATATTTGCTACGTCCACTTCGTGTGGTGAAATTTCCAGTTCATGAAGTTTCATTGATGTTATCAATTGCCTTACGTTTTGTCCCAACATTAATGGATGAAACGGAAAAGATTATGAATGCCCAACGTGCCCGTGGTGTTGATTTTGGCGAAGGAAACTTACTTCAAAAAATGAAAGCTATTGTTCCACTTTTGATTCCGCTTTTCGTAAGTAGTTTTAATCGTGCGGAAGACTTAGCGACTGCCATGGAAGCAAGAGGTTATCAAGGTGGCGAAGGACGGACAAAATACCGCATTCTTCATTGGCACCTACGAGATACAATAGTAATGTTTGGCTTTGTCTTGTTAACCATTGGCTTATTTGTATTAAGAACTTAGAAAAGGTGAATAAAAATTATGCCCCGCTATAAAGCAATCATTGCCTATGATGGCACTCATTTTCATGGCTTTCAAAAGCAGCCTAATGAGCGTACCGTTCAAGAAGAAATAGAAAAAACGTTAGCACGCATGAATAACGGACACTCCGTGACGGTTTTTGGTTCAGGACGAACAGATGCAGGGGTTCATGCAATGGGCCAAGTGATTCACTTTGATTATCCGCAGGAACGTCCGTTGGAAAAAATGCGCTTTGCGTTAGATACACAAACACCCGAAGACATTGCTGTGCGCAGCGTGGAACGTGTTTCAGAAGACTTTCATGCACGTTATCATGTGATCGAAAAAACCTATCAATTTAAAGTGGATATTGGCAAACCGCGAAGTCCATTTCGACGTTTTTATGCTAGTTATTTTCCGTATCCCATTGATCTCGAAAAAATCCAACAAGCTTTGCCTGATTTATTAGGCACCCATGATTTTACCTCTTTCTGTGCCTCAGGAAGTTCGGTAGAAGATAAAGTCCGAACCATTCATGAAGCCAGCGTTCATGTCAATGAAACGGGGGATGAATTAACATTCACTTTTCGGGGCGATGGTTTCTTGTACAAAATGATTCGGATTTTAGTTGGTACGCTATTGAAAATCGGCAATGGGCGGCTGGAACCAACCGCGATTCCAGCAATTATCGCAGCCAAAGATCGAAATTTAGCAGGTCCGACTGCTCATCCAGAAGGATTGTATTTAGCAGAAGTGAAATATGAAAACTAAAAAGACGCAGACCTTACAAGAAAAGGTCTGCGTCTTTTTAGTTGCAAAATTCAGATGTATTTAACAGCTGTTCCGTAAGCCACGACAGATTGCATGTCTGTGCCAATTGTGCCAGAATCAAAACGCATCATCACAACGGCATCTGCACCTAATTTAGAGGCTTCTGCTTTTAAACGTTCGATTGCTTGGTCGCGTGCTTCTCGTTGCATATCAGTGTAACCTTTGATTTCACCGCCAACTACGCTTTTTAGTCCAGCACCTAAATCTTTAAACATATTTTTAGAACGTGTGGTTAACCCGAAAACTTCTCCAATAATTTCATATTCTTGACCGCTAATTCTCTCGGTTGTTGTAACTAACATGGGCAATTTCCTCCAGTACTTGTTGGTAACTTCAATTTACCATAGTCAAGAGTTTGGTACAACGAATATACATAAAAACGACACTAGAAAAGATGCGCTTCCGCATTTTTTCTAGTGTCGTTTTGGTAAGAATTAATCAAGAATAGGATCTTTTTTAGAAATCATGACCCAAACCCAACTAATTAGAAAAGCAACCGTTGCTGGAACGACCCAGCCCATGCCAATAGTGAACAATGGTAAGTATTGGCCGGCTTTTTCTAAAAGCGTTGTTACAAACGCCGTATCTTTGATAAAGGCAGGCGCGCTATTTAATGCATCTAAAACAGCAGCAATCAATGTGATATAGGTCGTTGCTTGATAGACTTCCCGTCGATGTTTGAAAATAGGACTGATGATTACCAAAAGCATTAAAGTAATCGCTAATGGATAAAGGAACATCAAGACTGGAACGGCAAATTGAATGATGTTGGTTAAGCCGACATTTGCAAAAATAGCTGGTAAAATAACAACAATTGCCAAGAATTTTTGATAGGAAACTTTCGGAAACATTTCTTCAAAAGTCTCAGAAAAGGCTGTGCTTAAGCCGATACCGGTTTTTAAACAAGCAAGAACTACGATAAAAGCCAGTAAAATACTCCCTGGTAGGCCTAAATAGTAATTGGCAATTTGGGCTAAGGCAATCCCGCCGTTTTCACTGATTGGAAAAGCCCCGATACTCATTGTTCCCATATAAGCAAGTAAGGTATAGATAATCCCCATCAATACAACACTGAAAGCACCTGATTTAATCATTCCTTTAGCGATATCTCCTGGTTTTTCGACGCCCATATTTCGTAAAGTGGAAACGACAACAATCCCAAAAGCTAATGAAGCTAAAGCATCCAGCGTATTATAACCTTCTGTAAATCCTTTAAAGAAAGGACTTGAAATATAATTTTCACCAACAGCGGCACTGGCCACATGACCTAATGGTTTTACAAAGGCTAAAACAATCAAAATTCCTAGCAATGCTAAAAATAACGGATTTAAAAACTTACCCACATAATCTAAGATTTTACTTGGCTTTCTAGAGAAGAGCCAAACGGCTAAGAAAAATAATGCGGAAAAGCCAGCAAGAACCAGCCATTGCAAGTCTTTCGGAACAAATGGTGCAAGACCAATCTCAAAAGAAGTAGTTGCTAACCTTGGTAAAGCAAAGAAAGGACCAATCGTTAAATATAATAGTAAGGTAAAAATAAGAGCATAACGACGATTAATCCGAGAAGCTAAGTCAAAAACACCTGAACTTTTAGAAACACCCATAGCAATGACACCAAGAAAAGGTAAGCCAATTCCAGTGGCTAAGAAGCCCAAGTTTGCTAAAAAGACGGAAGCCCCCGCTTCTTGTCCCATATGTACAGGGAAAATTAAATTTCCAGCACCGAAAAACAAACCGAATAACATTGAACCAACGTATAGATAATCACGCCAAACTAACTTTTTTTGCATAGATTCACACTCCTTAATATTGTCTTATTATTTAAAATAACAGAAGAAGAAACAGAGAGCAACCAGTTTTTATAGAAAACATTGGTTTTCTTATTTTTCTATGAAATAAGCATACTGATAATCATCACAATAGTGTCCATTTATATAAAATTCTTCTTTAAAATGTGCTTCCTGCACAAAACCATGTTTTTCATAGAATCGAATGGCTTCTTGATTGGTAGCCATTACTCGCAAACTCAGCTTATGAATCCCGCTTATCTCAGCCATATCTTTGATATACGACAACAAAGAACCACCAATCCCTTGACCTTGGAAATCTGGCGAAACGCCAATACTTAGTAGCCATTGCTTTTGATGAGCTGCTAACGAAGTGGGCGGATGGACTTCAATAAATCCAGCAAGTTGTTGTCCGCTGATGGCAACGAAAATCGTTTCATCCTTCATTTTTTCCTGATATGCCGCAAGCGAGAGTGGTTGTATCTCGGCAGGGGTATTCTTTTTTGTCCAAATGATTTGGTCCAAGGTATGTAATGCGGGCCAATCTGCTTCGGCAACTAAGCGAATAGTGAGTGAGGTAGACAAGATAATAGGGCTCCTTTTTCTGAAATTTTAAAATATAAAAAGACTATAGCATTTATTGTCTGAAAATTCAAATACTTTTAAAACGAAAAGAAAAATGGCTGCACCTTTTCGATAAAATCAAAATATGCTACCATAGCTACCAGAGGATAGATGGTAAAAAAGAATCTATCTAAATGGAGGGTATGTTTGTGAAAAAAATGGCAGTATATTGTGGCGCCAGTCTGGGGAATGAGCCAATCTATCAGCAAGCTGCAGTAGCGTTAGCCGCTTGGATGAAAGAAAATCACTATGATCTAGTTTATGGCGGTGGCAATGTTGGTCTAATGGGTACAGTGGCTGATACGCTTTTGGCAGAAGGTAGAGAGGTAATTGGTGTCATGCCCACTTTTTTAATGGAACGAGAGATTGCACATAATGGCATTACAAAGATGCATACAGTCAGTGATATGCATGCGCGTAAGAAAAAGATGATTGAATTGGCAGATGTGTATTTAGCTTTACCCGGTGGTCCCGGCACGCTAGAAGAAATTAGCGAGGTGATCTCTTGGGGCCGAGTCGGTGAACATATGAATCCTTGTATTTTATACAACGTGAATGGTTACTATGATTTATTAGCTGCTTTTTTTGATAAAATGGTAGAAACTAGTTTCTTAACAGAAGCGGATCGAGCTAAAATTTTCATTTCAGATTCCTTAGAAGAAATTGGTGCATTTATTGATTCCTATGAACCGCCAATGATTCGTCAATACAAAAACTAGTAAAAAAGAGGCAGTCACTCTAACCAGAATGACTGCCTCTTTTTTACTAGTTTTTCGTTAAAATCCGATGTAAGAACTCTTTTGTCCGAGCTTCTTTTGGATGGACAAAGATATCTTCAGCGGTCCCTTCTTCGGCAATGACACCTTTATCCATGAAAATAACACGATCGGATACGTCCCGCGCAAATTCCATTTCATGTGTTACAATCACCATTGTTAGCCCTGTATGGGCAAGATTTTTCATTGTTTTTAGCACTTCGCCAACCATTTCAGGATCCAATGCAGAAGTTGGTTCATCGAAAAGTAAAACATCTGGATCCATTGATAATGCTCGAGCAATGGCTACCCGTTGCTTTTGTCCACCAGACAATTGAGCAGGTTTGGCATCAATAAAACGAGCCATGCCAACTTTTTCTAAATTTTCTAAGGCAATTTTTTTGGCTTCTTCTTTGTTTCTTTTTAGGACAGTCATCTGACCAGAAGTACAGTTTTCTAAGACATTCATGTTATTAAATAAATTGAATGATTGGAAAACCATGCCTAAATGGGTCCGATATTTGGGCAAACTATAACCACGTTCTAAAACATTTTTACCATTATAGATGATTTTGCCATCTGTTGGTTTTTCTAACAAATTAATACAACGTAGTAACGTTGATTTACCAGAACCAGAAGAACCGATAATGGTGACAACTTCTCCTTTATTGACGTTCATATTGATATCTTTTAATACTTCGTTTTCGCCAAAGCTTTTTCGTAAATGTTCAATTTCAATAATTGCACTCATCTGTTTGCCTCCTAGCTTTCTTTTCCTTCTTCAGTTAATTCTTCTACTTTAACGTAAGCAGAAGGGCCATCCATTTTACGTTCCACAACACGTAAGATTCGTGTAATCACAAAAGTCATTACCAAGTACATGATGCCGACAATTGTAAAGGTTTGGAAGAACTGGAAGTTTGCGCCAGAAGCAGCATTCCCTTGGAAGAATAAATCTGCGACACCGATAACACTTAACACGGCTGTATCTTTGATATTAATGACAAATTCATTCCCTGTTGCAGGTAAAATATTACGTAATACTTGGGGAATAACGACTTTACGCATTGTTTGTCCATGGGTCATCCCAATCGCTTGTGCTGCCTCGAATTGTCCTTTATCTACTGCGAAAATACCTCCGCGAACAATTTCAGACATATAGGCACCAGTATTCACAGAAACGATAAATAGTGCGGCCACTGTTCGGTCTAAAGAGATGCCAAAAGCTAGAGCTAAACCATAGAAAATAACCATTGCTTGAACCATCATTGGTGTACCACGGAAAACTTCAATATAAATAGAAAGAATTAAATTTCCTAATTTTTGGAAGAAACGAGCGACTGGGTTTTCAGAATCTGGAATTGTACGGAAGACACCAATTAGTAAACCAAGGGTTGTTCCGACGACCGTCCCAATTAACGCGATAAATAGCGTTAAACCAGCACCACGTAAAAACATGTCGCCATATTGATTCCAAATATTTTTGAAATCGTTAATAAGTCCTGTTTTTTGTTCATCACTATCTGTTGCTGCAGGTTGATCCTTGATTGCTTGGTCCATAATTTTTGTCCGTTCATCTTGAGAAATACCTGCTAAAATTTTGTTTACTTTTTCAATGTCTGGATCGCCTTTACGCATGCCGACTGCTACTTGTGAGTCTTCAGCGCTAGCATCAAAGCCATTTTCTTTTGGAAATTCTAACATTTTTAATTCTTTATTGACACTAGTTGCTGTTATGCCTTCGGGGCGTTCACTAACATACCCATCAATCATGCCAGAAGCAAGTGCTGTTCGCATAGCTGAAAAGTTATCCATTGCTTGCTGTTTATTGACATTTGGAATTTGATCAATTAATCCGTAGTGGAATGTATTTAGTTGAGCTGTAATTTTAGCATCAGCTAAATCTTTCAAGTTTTTTGCATTAGCGTATTTGCCATCTTTTTTTACAATTACGACAAATTGTGATTCATAATAAGGGTTTGTAAAAGCAATTTCTTTTTTTCGTTCAGCGGTTGGGCTCATTCCGGCGATAATGGCATCAATTTTTCCAGATTGTAAGGCGGGCGCCAAGCCATCCCATTTGGTTTGGACGATTACTAATTTACGACCTAAACCATCGGCAATTTTTTTAGAAATTTGAACATCATAGCCGCCTGCATAAGAGTTGCCTTGAATAGGCACTGCGCCATGTGCATCATTTTTCTGTGACCAGTTAAAAGGGGCGTAGCCAGCTTCCATGCCGACACGAAATTCACCATTTTCCTCCGCCGAAGCGTTGGTTGTCATGCCAAGTAACGAAAATAGCGTGACAAGTAGTAGACTGAATGAAAAAACTTTTTTGTTCATCTTTTTCTCTCCTTTAAATTTCTTGTCTGATTGATCGTTTTGTCTTTTTTCAATCAACAAGCTTTGATAATCAGCTGAGCAAAAGCGATTCTGTCTTTTTAAAGGAGAATACTTCTGTCACAACCTATTTTTGAATACAAAAAAACAACCAAACAGATGTAAGGTTGCTAGGTAATGTCGAAAAAAATTCCTCAACGAAACATAGCACAACTTAGCATCACTACTAAGACAGTCCGCAAGCTCTTAACTTACGTCCCAACACACAACAGAAGAGGCTCCGTTATGCATTTCGGCGATTGATCCTAAACTTGCTTCCCAGTGTCCTCTCACTCCACAAGCGTAATAAAAACCGCGACCTCTACCTCTTTTTTGAGGCACTATTCAGTTATTAAATTCAGTTATTAATTTTAGGATAAATCCAGAAGAAAGTCAATATGTTCCAGCAAAGGAATTTATCAAGAGGACACAAACACCATCAAATTAGCGTAACATTTCCCCTACGAAATAGAAACTAATACGAAAAAAGCAACCATTCCTAAAGGAACAGTTGCTTTTTACTTAAGCTTTGACAGCTTTTGGTTCACGACCTAAAATAGCTTGAAGAACAGTCAATACACCTAAAGAAGCTAAAATTGTATAAATTAGACTTGAGTAAGTTAAGATACCGAAATCCCAAGTTTTGTAAACTAATAAAACAATTGCTAAGGCGATAATAGCGATAACGTTGAAGAACGCAAAAGCCCAAAGATTTCCGTTTTCTTTACGAGAAAGATAAAAAACAGAGAACCAAATGCTTAAAACGCCCCAAGCGATGCAGGCAATAATTGCAGCCCAATAAATAATAAATGCGACCATTGTTGTTTCACCTCACTTTTACTCATGCATATTTTACCACGAGTTGAGAAATTTGTCACAAACTCTTTCAAGATAAATCAATATATAGGTAAGAAGTTTTCAAAAAGTGGAAAAACTTTTGGTGCTAATGTTAAAATACGTTATAATATAGAAGATTAGGAGCTGAATCGATATGCAAGATATCACGCAAGCCGAGGCAATTCATTGGTTGGCAACCCAACAAAAAATCACATTTTTAACAGGTGCGGGTATCTCGACAGCCTCAGGTGTGCCAGATTATCGTTCCTTAAAAGGTGTCTATCAAGGAATCCAGCAACCGGAATACTTATTGAGCCGGACTTGCTTAAAAACAGAGCCAGAAAAGTTTTATCAATTCGTTAAAACGCTCTATCATCCAGACGCACAACCTAATATCATTCACCAGAAAATGGCCCAATTAGAGCAAATGAAACGGGGAAAAATTGTTTCACAAAATATTGATGGGCTTCATCGAAAAGCAGGTAGCCAAGAAGTGGTGGACTTTCATGGTAATTTATATGAATGTTATTGCCAAACTTGTGGTGCAACGGTTCCTTGGCAAGACTATTTGCTTAGTGATCGGCACGCTGATTGTCATGGACAAATCCGTCCAGCTATTACTTTGTATGAAGAAGGACTATCCGAAGAGGCAATTGAAAAAGCCATTCAGGCCGTTGCTTCTGCCGACTTAATCGTGATTGTCGGCACGAGTTTTCAAGTGCATCCATTTTGCGATTTGATTCATTATAAACAACCAACGGCAACTATTTTAGCCATTAATCAAACGCCGCTATTTTTACAACAACCTTATTATTTTTTAGAAGCGAAAGCCGAAACGATATTTGCAGAATTAACGATAAAGGAGTAACGGAATGGAAGAATTTAAATCAGAAAAAGAAAAAATGATCGCAGGTGCACTATATTTTGCCTCAGATCCTGAATTAGTGGCTGATCGCAAAAAAGCCCGTGAACAAATGGCGTTAATTAACCAACAACCAGACACTTATATTCGTCGTCAATTAATAGAAGAAACGTTTGGAAAAGTGGGTGTCGGGACGTACATCGAACCGATGATTCAATTTGATTATGGCTACAACATTTCTGTGGGAAAAAATTTCTATGCCAATTTTAATAACGTTTTTTTAGATGTTTGTCCAATCGAAATTGGCGATAACTGTATGTTTGGACCCAATGTGCAACTTTATACAGCCGAGCATCCATTACAAGCGGCCAAGCGTAATAGCGGAATGGAATCAGGGAAACGAATTATCATTGGCAACAATGTTTGGATTGGCGGTGGAGCGATTGTCCTTCCTGGCGTAACATTAGGCGATAATGTAGTGGTGGCAGCAGGTGCTGTTGTGACCAAATCGTTTCCAGAAAACTGTGTGATCGCAGGTAATCCAGCACGGATAATTAAAGAATTGACTGAAGATGACGCCCCAACAACTTCTTTAGAACAACAACGAGCAAAGATTAACCAAATCGATAAGGAACTGGTCCGTTTATTAGAACAGCGGATGGACGTCGTCGCAGAGATTGCTGCAGTGAAAAAGAAAGCAGGTCATGCGGTTTTTGATTCTGAAAGAGAACAACAAGTATTAGAAACTATTCTGAATCATGTTGAAAATGCCGAGTATGAAGAAACATTATCTGAGACTTTCCAGGGAATTATGGACGCCTCTAAACGTTTCCAAGAAAAACATTTAGGAGAGTGAGGCGAAGGTCGTGGATGGAGAAATCAGAAGAAGAGAGATTGTTAAAAGATTAAGAGAGACCGAAAAGCCAATTAGTGCCACTCGTTTTGCAAAAGCTTTTGATGTCAGCAGACAAATTATTGTAGGAGATGTCGCTCTATTACGGGCGACAGGGGTCGAAATTGTCGCAACAGCTCGAGGGTATATGTTGGAACAACCTTTAGAAGGAATTGAACGGAAAATTGCTTGTCAACATACACCTGAACAAACGAGAGAAGAATTGTCAGTCATTGTTGCCAAAGGTGGAGAAGTGGTAGATGTGAGTATTGCACATCCGCTTTATGGGGAATTAATCGGCAGTTTGCGCATTCAATCAGAGAAAGATATTGATAAATTTATGGACAAGTATCAAAAAGAGCATGCTACATTACTATCAGTTTTAACAGGAGGCGTCCATCTGCATACTATTCGCTGTGCAGACGAAGAAACTTTCCAAGAAATCAAAGAGGCACTTCGAAAAAAAAGTATTTTGTTTGAAGGATAACGAGAAAAAGAGAGGACGTTGATGTTTGTTCAAGCCCTTTCTTTTTTTTCTTAGAAAATTACCAAAAAAAGATAGAAGAATTTGTGAATTTTCTTCTATTTTTTTAACTTTTTGCTAGAAATTTTTTATGAAACAGTATACTATTAAAAAAGGAGCCATTTAAACAATAACTATGTCAATTATATATGTTGGTACATAAAAATAAATGGAGAAAAATAAAAAAGGAGAATGAGTATGAAAAAACAATTTGCCCTGTTCTCTACCTTATTACTTTTAGGTTCATCAATGCCAGTAGGTGCATTTGCAGAAGGTAATAACTTGGTAGCTGAAAATAGTTCTGTTGCAGAAACAACCGCAGAAGCAACAACTGCTGAAGACACTGAAACGACAGCAACTAGTGAAACAACAGAAGCGACAGAAGAATCAACAACTGAAACAGAAAGTTCAACCGAATCAAGTGAATCTACAACCACGGAGTCCACGGAAACGTCAGGAACCGAAACGACAGATTCCACAACGGATTCAACATCCACAAGTACGACAGAATCGACTACTGACTCCACCTCAACGAGTACAACAGAGTCAACCACAGATTCTACGTCAACAAGTACAACTGAATCAAGTACCACGCCGACGACCACACCAAGTTCTTCTAAAGAACAGCCAAAACCTGGCACGAGTACTTCTGAATCAAAACAGCCGGCGAAACCAGTGACACCAACAGCGCCAGCTGAAAAGCCAGTAGAACAACCAGCAGCGTCAACACCGCAGCCTGAAATAGTCCCACCAGTTACAAATGAAACGGTTGGGTTAGTGGAAGACGATGAGACGTTTACGGTCAGCAAAACGAAGAAGACAGAAGAGTTTATTCAAGAAATCGGTGAATCTGCTCGGAAAGTGGCCAAGGACAAAAACTTATATGCTAGTGTGATGATTGCTCAAGCAATTTTAGAAAGTGGCAGCGGCAATAGTAAATTAAGCCAGAAACCAAACTACAATTTGTTTGGTATTAAAGGCGATTACAAAGGTCAATCTGTTTCTTTTATTACCTATGAAGACAATGGTTTCGGTAACCTATACACAGTAGAAGCAAAATTCCGTCAATATCCAACGTATAAAGAATCGATGGAAGATTATGCGAAATTATTGAAAAATGGTTTAGATTCCAATAAAGATTTCTATCATGGTGTCTGGAAAACGGAAGCCAAATCATACAAAGAAGCGACGCGTTTCCTAACAGGAAAATATGCAACGGACAAAGATTACCATAAGAAATTAAATGCGTTAATTAAAACATACGATTTAACTTATTATGATAAAGAAAAAGCAACCGTTGAACCAATGGAATCAAATTTCCCAGCCTATAATGGCAAAAACTATGACACCTTTAATAGTTATGCTTGGGGCAACTGTACACAATATGTTTACAACCGTATTACGCAATTAGGTAAACGTGTGGACTTAACAATGGGGAATGGTCAAGATTGGGGCGAAACAGGTCGTGCACGCGGGTACAAAGTAAGTCGTACACCAAAAGCAGGTGCAGCGGTTTCCTTCCCAGCTGGTGTTTTAGGCGCAGACAATACTTATGGTCATGTCGCATTTGTGGAAAAAGTCTTTAAAGATGGTAGCATCTTAATTTCTGAAATGAACGTGAAGGGATTAAACGTTGTTTCGACACGTACAATCTCAGCCGATGAAACACATTTAATGAACTATATCGTTCCAAAAGATAAATAAAAAAATCAGCTCTTTGTCAATAAGAACGAATGAGTTGGAAAAATCAAAGCTAGTACTGAAGAATCAATTTTAATTCTTCAGTGCCAGCTTTTTTTGTGGCAAAAGTTCTCTCCAATAAAGTTTAATACATTCAGTTATTGCCAGGAGGCTTCAGGTCGGGATGAGTTAGCAACAGTCGCTGAGAGCTATATTTTTTTAGGTAGAATCATTTACTTTTAGGTGAAAGATGTCTTATAATTGTAAGCGGATACAAAAATAAAAAAAGAGGTGGGTAAATGAGTAAAAAAGAAATAAATCAAGTAGTTGCCAGTAGCTATCAATTGTATATTAATGGAGAGTGGACAACAGGTAGTGGTAACAAAATGATTGCTAGTTACAATCCTAGTAATGGCGAAAAATTAGCAGAATTTGTTGATGCCACAAATGCAGATGTGGATCGAGCTGTAGAAGCAGCTCAAGAAGCGTTTCAGACATGGAAAGATGTTGACGTTGTAACAAGAAGCAATCTTTTATTGAAAATTGCTGATTTGATTGAAGAAAATCAAGAACATTTGGCTATGGTGGAGACTTTAGATAATGGAAAACCGCTTCGGGAAACGCAATCGATTGATGTCCCTGCCAGTGCAGACCATTTTCGGTATTTTGCTAGTGTGATTCGTGGAGAAGAAGGATCTGTCAAAGAATTTGATAAGGATACGTTATCCATTGTTGTGAAAGAACCCATTGGTGTTGTGGGTCAAATTATTCCGTGGAATTTCCCCTTATTAATGGGTGCTTGGAAATTAGCGCCAGCGTTGGCAGCAGGTAATACGGTTGTGATTCATCCGTCCTCGAGCACATCATTAAGTCTGTTGGAATTGTTTAAGATTTTTGATCAAGTCTTGCCGAAAGGAGTAGTGAATTTAATCACCGGTCGTGGTTCTGATTCAGGAAATTATATGTTGGCACATCCAGGGTTTGATAAGCTAGCTTTTACAGGTTCAACAGAGGTGGGGTACACTGTCGCTAAAGCGGCGGCCGACCGCCTAATTCCAGCCACTTTAGAACTTGGCGGAAAATCAGCCAACATTATTTTTGAAGATGCCAATTGGGAACGTGCATTAGAAGGCGTGCAGTTAGGGATTTTATTCAATCAAGGGCAAGTTTGTTGTGCTGGGTCTCGTGTGTTCGTTCAGTCAGGTATTTATGATCAATTTGTAGAAGCTTTAAAGGAAAAGTTTGAACAAGTGAACGTTGGTTTCCCGTGGGAAAAAGATGTTGAAATGGGCGCTCAGATCAATGAGCATCAATTGGAAGAAATTTTAAAATATGTCGAAATTGGTGTGAAGGAAGGAGCTACGCTGATTACTGGTGGGCAACGTTTAACAGAAAATGGGCTAGACAAGGGGGCGTTTTTAGCACCTACGTTATTAGCGAATGGTACGAATACAATGTGTGTGGCCCAAGAAGAAATCTTTGGTCCTGTTGCAACAGTGATTAAATTTGAAACGGAAGAAGAAGTCATTCGTTTAGCTAATGATTCTGAATATGGTCTAGGTGGTGCCGTCTTTTCTCAAGATATCAATGTGGCATTACGGGTTGCTCGTGGTGTACGGACAGGTCGGATGTGGGTCAACACATACAATCAATTGCCTGCGGGCGCGCCATTTGGCGGTTATAAAAAATCAGGAATTGGTCGAGAAACGCATAAATCAATGCTAGATGCTTATACGCAAATGAAAAATATTTACATTGTGACAAAAGAAGAAGCAGATGGACTGTATTAAGTAGTGTAGTGAATTTTAGATAACAAACTTATTTTTGGTTATTGTTATTTTTCGAGCTAAACAAAACAATAATTTTTTTAAAAAGTTGAGTGATGAGTAAAGTAAAACAGATTAAAAGTAAAGCCTGGTACAAAAATCACTTTGGATTTTTGTACCAGGCTTTAAAGCGGAGTAACAATAGTGTTCACTCTTGGTTGTTTTTAATTTTTGACTATTGTAGAAGGAGTTATTTTGCTTCTTCTGCTTCAAATTTAGCAAAAGCTGTTTCAATAACTTCTTTTAATGCAGAAGCAGAAGCTTCCATTTTTTCTTGTTCAGCATCTGTTAATGGAATTTCAATGACTTGTTTAACGCCTTGGCGGTTGATGATCGCTGGTGCACCGATATAAATATCGTTTTGACCATATTCACCTTCTAAATAAACAGATAGTGGTAACACAGAGTTTTCATCGTTTAGGATAGCTTTAGTGATACGCGCTAGTGCAACCGCGATTCCATAGAAAGTAGCTCCTTTTTTCTCGATGATTGTGTAAGCAGCGTCGCGTACGTTGAAGAATAAATTAACCATTGCTTCTTCATCGACGTCAGGATTATTTTTCACCCATTCGTAAATTTGTAAGCCAGCGACATTCGCATGTGACCAAACTGGGAATTCTGTATCTCCGTGTTCCCCTAAGATGTAGGCATGGACATTTCGTGCATCAACATCAACTAATTCGGCAATTGCTTGACGGAAACGAGCAGAATCTAGTGAAGTTCCTGAACCGATTACTCGTTCTTTCGGGAAGCCAGAGAATTTCCAAGTTGAATAAGTCAAAATATCAACTGGGTTTGCGGCAACTAAGAAGATACCGTTGAAACCAGAATCAACAATTGTTGTAACGATTTCTTTATTAATTTTCAAGTTTTTATGAACTAAGTCTAAACGAGTTTCGCCTGGTTTTTGAGGCGCACCAGCTGTTAAGACAACTAAGTCTGCATCATGGCAATCGTCATAAGTAGCAGCATAGATTTTTTTAGGAGAAGTAAATGCTAATGCGTGAGATAAGTCCAACGCGTCTCCTTCAGTTTTTGGTACATTAATATCAATAATCCCAACTTCTTGAGCAATATTCTGAGTTACTAAAGCAAAGGCATAGCTAGAACCTACGGCACCGTCCCCGACTAAAATTACTTTTTGGTGATCTTTATTCCCTGCGGCTGCAGTCATGTGTACCATTCCTTCCTCTACATTCTTTTTCATGAGCAACGAGTTTTTATTTCCTGTTGCTAAAGTGATAGTAACATGGTTTGTAAAAAATGTCACGAACTTTGATTGTAAAAATGATACAGTTTTCAGACCTGTTTCAAAATGGTAGCTCTTACATGTGCGTAATTTCACTATCTTACGCATATTTAAATTTCTAAAAAATTTTTTTACATCTTTCTTAATCTTCAAAGACTGCGAGTTTTTTTATTTCTATGGTATAATGAATAAAACTGGGTAGCGCATACGCTTCCCAGCCATTTTGTGTTGGCAAGCTTATAATCCAAGGAGAATGAAAGATGAAAGTAATCGTAGGACTGGGAAATCCCGGTAGTAAATACAAAGAAACAAAACACAACATTGGCTTTATTACGCTAGATGAAATTGCGTATCGGCAAAATGTTTCGTTTAATAATAGTAATTTTGAAGCAGATATTGCAGAGTTTTTTATAGGGACTGAGAAAGTATTGTTAGTGAAACCATTAACATTTATGAATGAATCAGGTCGCTCTGTTGGGCCGCTGTTGACCTACTTTGGGGTAGATGAGGAAGACTTGATTGTTATTTATGATGACTTAGACTTAGAGGTCGGTAAAATTCGTTTACGGCAAAAAGGTAGTGCTGGCGGCCACAATGGGATAAAAAGTCTGATTGCCCATTTAGGAACTAATGTCTTTCCTAGAATTAAAATTGGCATTGGTCGGCCCTCAAAAAATGATACAGTTATCCACCATGTACTAAGTACTTTTCCCAAAGAAACACACGAAGAGATGTTACTTGCTGTAAAGAAAGCAGCCGATGCCGCTTTATATGCATGCGAAGGACATACGTTTGTTGAAACAATGAATCAATTTAATGGAAAATAGCAGAAAGGAGGGCCCTTGTTTGAATATTATCGAACGAATTAGCCAAACAGAAATTGCTAAATCATGGCGCAGTCAACTAATGACAACAGGAACGCGCCAACTAATTACTGGGTTATCAGGCTCTGCTAAAACATTACTGATGGCAGGCGCTTTACAAAAGACGCATCAAAAAATTGTTATTGCGGTCCCAAACCTATACTATGCCAATCAATTAGTAGATGATTTTTTAAATATTTTACCTTCAGAACAAGTTCATCTATTTCCAGTAGATGAAGTGTTATCCGCCGAAATGGCCTTTTCTTCACCAGAAGCGCGCGCAGATCGAGTGAGTGCGTTAAATTTCCTGATGACAGCGAATGCAGGAATCGTGGTCGTACCAGTAGCTGGACTACGAAAATATTTGCCAACGAAAGAAACGTGGCAAAATGCGCAACTTCATTGGGAAATCGGGACGGAAGTAGAACCTGAAATCCTCGCGCAACGCTTAGTGTTAATGGGCTATGAACGCCAATCGATGGTCGGGAAGCCTGGCGAATTTAGTATTCGCGGAAGCATTATTGATGTCTATCCGCTAAATGCCGAATACCCTGTTCGGGTGGAACTGTTTGATGTTGAAATTGACTCCATCCGTTATTTCGAAGCAGATACCCAACGTTCATTAGAAAATCTTGAAGAAGTAACGATTTCACCAATGACTGATTTAGTATTCTCAAAGGCAGATATGAATCATGGCATGATGAGGTTACAAGATGCTCTAGAAAAACGTTTAGCGACAGCTAAAGATCAAACGGAGACCGATTTTTTAGAAGAATATTTTGGTCAGTTGCTGTCTTCTTGGGAACAAGGGATTCCTACAGAAAATGCTCACTATTATACAGATTTTCTGTACCAACAAAAAACTACGCTGTTAGATTATTTACCAGAAAATAGTTTGCTTTTTGTGGATGATTATTCTCGTATGATGGAAACGGAGCGAGAAATCGCTAGAGAGGAAGCGGAATGGCAAACCCTGAAAATTGAAGAAATGCGCGTGTTTTCTGAACAAACTTTTGGCGTAGACTTTCATGATCAATTGCGAAAAACTGCACGAAATACGACCTTCTTTTCACTTTTTCAAAAAGGAATGGGGAATCTTCGTTTCCAAGAAGTCCATAATTTCCAATATCGTTCAATGCAACAATTCTTCGGTCAAATGCCGTTGCTAAAAGCGGAAGTGGACCGTTGGCAAAAGCAAAACCAAACGGTCGTTGTTTTTGTTCCTACGAAAGAACGGATTCAAAAAGTCGAAGAGCTATTTCAGGACTTTGACATACCTAGCGTAGTAAGCAATTGGGATCAGTTGTTAGATGGGCATGTCCAAATTGTCCAAGGGGCATTACAAACAGGGTTTGAATTACCTAAAAACAAGCTCGTGGCGATTACGGAAAAAGAAATTTTTCATACAACGACCAAAAAACGGGCACGTCGTCAAACAATCTCTAATGCGGAACGTTTGAAAAGTTATAGCGACTTAAAAACGGGCGATTATGTCGTTCATGCGAATCACGGGATTGGTAAATATATTGGTATGGAAACCTTAGAAGTTGATGGGGTCCATCAAGATTACATGACTATCTTGTACCAAAATGATGACAAGTTATTTATTCCAGTAACACAATTGAACTTGATTCAAAAGTTCGTTGCTTCCGAGTCTAAAACGCCGAAAATTAACAAGCTAGGCGGCAGTGAATGGACAAAAACCAAACGAAAAGTTGCTTCGAAAATTGAAGATATCGCGGATGATTTAATCTTACTTTATGCGACAAGAGAATCGGAAAAAGGCTATGCTTTTCCGCCAGATGATGCGTATCAAAAAGAATTTGAAGAGGCTTTTCCGTATTCTGAAACAGATGATCAATTACGTAGTGCTGCCGAAATTAAACACGACATGGAAAAATCTCGACCAATGGATCGTTTGTTAGTTGGCGATGTAGGGTTTGGTAAAACAGAAGTGGCTTTACGAGCGGCTTTCAAAGCTGTTAGCAACAATAAACAGGTTGCCTTTTTAGTGCCAACAACTATTTTAGCGCAACAACATTACGAAACGATTCAAGAGCGGTTTGAGGGCTTTCCTGTAGAAATTGGTTTATTAAGTCGTTTCCGCACGAAAAAACAGCAAAATGAAACAATTGAAAAAATTAAACATGGCCAAGTAGATATTGTGATTGGTACCCATCGTTTATTGTCGCAAGATATTAATTTTAGTGATTTAGGCTTGTTGATTATTGATGAGGAACAACGGTTTGGAGTGAAACATAAAGAACGACTAAAACAATTGCGTTCACAAGTGGATGTCTTGACGTTAACAGCAACGCCAATCCCAAGGACCCTTCATATGTCGATGTTAGGTGTCCGTGATTTATCCGTCATCGAAACCCCACCAGAGAATCGTTATCCAATCCAAACGTATGTCATGGAAAATAATCCTGGGGCGATTCGGGAAGCGATTGAGCGAGAAATGGCCCGAGATGGTCAAGTCTTTTATTTATACAATCGAGTAGATACGATTGAACGAAAAGTTGAAGAGTTACAAGCACTAGTTCCAGATGCACGAATTGCGTATGCACATGGTCAAATGACAGAAGTACAACTGGAGAATACTTTGTTTGATTTTATTGAAGGACAATATGATATATTAGTCACTACAACAATTATTGAAACAGGAGTAGATATTCCTAATGCTAATACCTTGTTTGTAGAAAATGCGGACTACATGGGCTTATCTACGTTGTATCAATTACGTGGTCGTGTGGGGCGTAGCAATCGAGTGGCCTATGCTTATTTTATGTACGAACAGCAAAAAATCCTAAACGAAGTTAGTGAGAAACGTTTAGAAGCAATTAAAGACTTTACGGAATTAGGTTCTGGGTTCAAAATTGCGATGCGTGACCTTTCCATTCGAGGGGCCGGAAACCTTCTTGGTGCCCAACAACATGGCTTCATTGATTCGGTTGGGTTTGATATGTACTCACAGATGTTATCTGAGGCAGTTGCTCGTAAACAAGGAAAAAATATCCAAGACCAAAAAACGTCTGTTGAAATTGATTTGGGCATCGATGCTTATATTCCAGGAACGTACATTACAGATGAACGACAAAAAATTGAAATTTATAAACGGATTCGTCAATTAGAAAATATGGATATGTACGAAGAATTAGAAGCGGACTTGTTAGACCGCTTTGGAGAGTATCCTGACGAAGTGGCGCATTTATTAACCACTGGCCGTATCAAAATGGATGGCGACCGTGCCTTGTTAGAAAGTATTCGTAAACGCGACCAAAAAGTCAAGTTTGTGTTAAGTAAAATTGGCACAAAAACATACTCTGTGGAGCAGTTGTTTGAAGCGTTATCGGCAACCAGCTTAAAAGCGGATCTAGCAGTTGAGAAAGAACAAATGACTATTTCCTTGAAGTTGCCGAAAGATTGTAAAGAAGCTGTTTGGATTCAAGAAATTGCTGCTTTTACAACCGCATTGCGACAAGAAAAATACAAACATTCGCAAGAAACGGATTCCCTTTAAAAGGAGGCCTAGAAGATGGCACAAAAAGAAATGCAACGAATGATGCAAGGTGCCGTTGTGTTAACCATTGCTTCCTTCATTGCAAAAGTGTTGAGTGCGTTTTATCGCGTTCCTTTTCAGAACTTTGTAGGGGATGAAGGATTTTACGTGTATCAGCAAGTTTATCCAATCTATGGGATTGCGATGACATTAGCATTGTCAGGCTTACCGCAATTTATTTCCAAAATTGTTGCTGAACAACCAGATATTCGGAGTCAAAAACAAGTGTTGCGCCAACTATATCCCTATGTGTTATGGTTAGCGATTGCTTGTTGGGCCTTCTTTTTCTTTGGTAGTCAAGAAATTGCTATTAGTATGGGGGATGCTGCACTCCAACCATTAATGGAAGTTGTTTCCTTTACCTTTTTACTCGTTCCAATTCTTTCTTTCTATCGTGGGAATTTTCAAGGTCATTTGTTGATGGTGCCTAGTGGTATTTCACAGGTGATGGAACAGTTTGTGCGTGTCGGGGTTATTCTAGTAGCTGCGTTGTCCTATCATTACTTTGGTGGCTCCATTTACCAAACGGGGACGGTGGCCATGAGTGGTGCGTTGGCTGGCGGTATCTTAGCGGTACTTGTCTTATGGTACTACAATCGAAAAATTCTTAGTGGAAGTACGGAATACTTGCATCAATGGAAGATTATGCCTCAAACCACAGGACTATTTAAACGTTTAATGATTGAGGGTGGTTTGGTCTCTTTATATAGTGCTTTTCTGATTCTATTTCAATTAATTGATTCCTTTAAAGTAAAAAATGCCCTCATGCTTTTCGGGCTCTCTGATTTAGCTGCGAAAGTGGACAAAGGGGTTTATGATAGAGGACAACCACTAGTTCAATTAGGATTGGTAATTGCTTTAGCTTTAAGCTCGACCTTTTTACCAGGTTTGACAAAATATTTTATGAAAAAAGACCGTCAACAATTTTTACAAGTTGCAAAAATCTTTTTACGCCTTACCACAACCTTGGCATCGGCGGCTTCGATTGGTCTAATGATGTTATTGCCGTACATGAACTTTACGCTTTTTAAAGATTATAAAGGCAACGATGTTTTAGGGGTGTATGTTTTATCCATCGCTTTTATGGCCATTATTCAGGCCTACCAAAGTATTGAACAAAGTCGCAATCGTTTTAAAGGTCCTTTAGTGGCAGCTGGTGTGGGCTTATTAGTGAAATTACTGACAACGGGCTTTTTCACCATTCGTTGGGGAACATTAGGTGCTAGTTGGTCTACCATCCTTGGGTTACTAGCGACGTTATTCGTTTTAGTCCGACAATCGGATGCAGCGATTAATTGTTTTGTTCGAGAACGAAACTTTTTGAAAAAACTGTTGCTTAGTTTAGCAATCATGATGCTGTCATTACTGGTCTATCAAGGAATTATCTCCATCTTGTTCCAAGGTGTGCATCACCGAAGTCAAGCGTTTTTCGTTACAGTTTTAGGTGTTGCAGTGGGTGGTACAGTTTTTATTAGCACCATCATTAAGTTAGAATTATTTACGATACGTGAATGGTTAAGTTTACCGTATGGCGCAAAAATTTTACGGATGAGACAAAAAAAATAAAAGAGGTGAATGTGATGCGGTTAGATAAATTTTTAAAAGTTTCTCGCATTATTAAAAGAAGAACAGTTGCCAAAGAAGTCGCTGATAAAGGTCGGATTCAAATCAACGGAGTCTTAGCCAAATCTTCTAGTACTGTGAAGATTGGTGACCTTGTCAAAATTCAATTTGGGAACAGAATTTTAGAAGTAGAAGTCCTGCAACTGAATGACTCTACGAAAAAAGAAGATGCCACAAAAATGTATGAAATAAAATCAGAAACACGTGTCTCTGAAGAATAAGCAGGTGAGGATGGAGCGCTTGGCAAGTTCATTGAAAAGATGAATATTCCAAGCGCTTCATCCTTTCAGCTTTTTAATGAAACAGACGCGCCGCTTTTGAAAAAAATTAATAAATCAACCGCTGTTATTTCAAAAGCAAAGAATATTTTAGAAAAAAGCTTGATTTTCTTTAACTTCTCTGAAATTAACATTAGACAAGGTTCTTAGATGTTGGTATAATAAAACGGACAATCCAAAGCGAGTGGAGCGAGACGATGGGAAAGAATGAAAAAAACTCGAAGAAAGTTGCGGCATTGGAAAATGACTACACGAAAGAACAGTATGTCGAATTCCAAAAACAACAGAAACAATTGATTTTTAGACGCAGACGCTTGGCAGCGATTTTTCTCGTGGCCTTCATTATTTTTGCCTTTTCTGGCATCCAATTGATGAAAGATTATCATCGCTTAGGTGCTTTCAAACAAGAACGAGCAGATGCAATTGCTGAATCCGTAGCAGTTGATAAGAAGGTCAAGGATCTAAAAAAAGACGTTGCTTTGTTAAAAGATGATGATTATGTGGCAAAATTAGCACGTAGCCGTTTCCTTCTCTCAAAAGAAGGCGAACAGATTTATCCCACACCAGAACAAATGAAAAAAACACAGACTTCTGGAGCGGAAGAAAGCAAGAGCAGTTCAGAAAAAAATAGTCAATCACAGTCTTCAACTGAAACAACTAAGTCTTCAGCTGAATAAACTGCAATTATAATTAGGGAAAAAATAGGAGGAACAATTTTTTTATGTCAATCGAAGTAGGAGCTAAATTGCCAGGAAAAGTGTCAGGGATTACTAACTTTGGTGCATTTATTGATTTAGGAGAAGGAAAAACTGGGTTAGTACACATCAGTGAAGTGTCTAATGGATTCGTTAAAGATATTCATGATGTATTAACAGTAGGTGACGAAGTAACAGTGAAAGTAACCTCAGTTGGTGACGACGGCAAAATTGGCTTATCGATCCGTAAAGCACAAGAGCCAGCAGAAGGGCAACAACCAAAACGTGAATTTCAACGTCGTGAAAACAATTATGAGAATCGTGACCGTAATCCACGCGCAGGGGGCAAAAAGCCTTTCAATAAACCACAAGCAAATAACAATAACAATAAACAAGATTTTGACTCATTGATGAGCTCTTTCTTGAAAGATAGTGATGACCGTTTATCTTCATTAAAACGTAATACTGAAGGCAAACGTGGCGGACGTGGCGGACGTCGCGGCTAAGCACAAACAAATAGGGGGACTGGGGATAACGAATGGGTTATTTCTCGGTTCCTCTTTTATTCTAAGGAAGAAAGAAGGGCGAACAATGTTTTGGCAGTTTTATAAACGAGGAAAAGAACAAGGATTTTGGCAACCGCATCAAACAATTGTGGTCGCCGTTTCTGGTGGTGTAGACTCCATGGCCCTTTTGACGTTAATGGAACAGGTGGCAGAAAAAGAACAATTACAATTGGTTGTTGCACACGTCAATCATCAATTGCGAGAAGCGTCGGCACAGGAAGCGCAATATCTCGCTACCTATTGTCAGCAGCGAGAGCTAACGTATTATGAAACACGTTGGGAAGACCCTGAAAAGCAACGGAATTTAGAAGCAAAAGCGCGCACATTTCGTTATGAATTTTTTAAAGAAGTCATGGAAATTGAAGGTGCGGCGGTCTTAATGACGGCACATCATCTAGACGATCAAGCGGAAACGATTTTAATGAAGCTGATTCGAGGAACTAATTTTTCCCATTCCGCAGGCATTAAAGAGAGACGTCCTTTTGCAACAGGGGAATTGATTCGTCCGTTACTTATTTATCCAAAAGAAGAATTGTATCAATTTGCACAGCGCCAAGCATTCGTTTATTTTGAGGACGAAACGAACCAAACCAATGAATATTTGAGAAATCGACTCCGTAATCAGGTTTTGCCGCTATTAAAGCAGGAAAATCCGCAATTCTTAGATCAGATTGCTTCTTTTAGTAATGAACAACGTTTTGCCCAAGAATTTATTCAAGAACAAATTGAGCCTCAATTATCTGAAGCCGTAGAACCGACCAAACAAGGCTGGCGCATTCCTTTGAAGAGATTATTAAAAGAAACGCCTGCGTACCAGCACTTCTTTTTAACCGCGTTTTTCCAAAAAACATTAGTGCCGTTAGGGGTTTCGTTAAACCAACGCCAGATGACACAAATTTTAAAAGTTTTGAATGATGAACGGCAACCGCAAGGCTCGGTTATGTTAGAACAGCAATGGCAACTAGCTAAAAGTTATGATTGGCTATGCTTAGAACAAAAACAGGCTGCACTGCGAGAAGAAGTTACACATTTATTAGTACCTGGTGCGGGGATTTATTTATCGGAAACCGAGTGGCTAGGATTAATTGCGACAGACAAACCGTTTCCTCTTCCTGAAGAGATTAATCAATGGGCGGGCCAGTTGTTGGCAATCCCGTTGACCACAGCCACACCTTTGACCGTTCGTCATCGCCAAAGTGGTGATCGGATTACATTAAAACCAGGGTTTACGAAAAAATTAAGCAGAGTTTTTATTGATCAAAAAGTGCCAAATGAAGCGAGAGAGAGTGCTTGGGTCATTACGGATGAGCAAGAGGAAATCATTTGGGTACCAAAATTTGCAAATTCCTATTTGAGTATTCCTTTAGAAACTGATAAAATACACTACAGACTCCTTTTTAAGACAAAGGAGTAATGCTGAAAGGAGCGCACTATGATAGAAAAAGATATTGAGAAAGTCCTAATCTCCAAAGAAGAAATTCTTGCGAAGTCTGCAGAGCTTGGCAAGCAACTGACAGAAGAATATCAAGGGAAAAATCCTTTAGTGGTCGGTATTTTAAAAGGTGCAGTACCATTTATGGCTGATTTGACTCGTGAAATCAATACTTATTTAGAATTGGACTTTATGGATGTATCTAGCTACGGCAACGCGACAGTTTCTTCAGGCGAAGTAAAAATTGTCAAAGACTTAGACACAAATGTCGAAGGTAGACATATTTTAATCGTAGAAGATATCATCGATAGTGGTCGTACATTAGCGTATTTAGTAGATTTGTTTAGATACCGTAAAGCTGCATCTGTGAAAATTGTTACCTTATTAGATAAACCAGAAGGCCGTGTAGTAGACATTAAAGCTGACTACGTAGGGTTTGATGTGCCCAATGAGTTTGTGGTCGGTTACGGATTAGACTATGCAGAAACGTACCGCAACTTGCCTTATATTGGCGTTTTAAAACCTGAAGTTTACGAATCAAATTAATATCTATCAAGGAATTAATTGTGTTACAATGTAAAGGTCAGGATTGATAAAAGAATAACATGAATTGTAATGATGAGCATAAGGAGGACAGGCATGAACAAAAAGAATAATGGCATGAAAAATGGTTTATACTACGTCTTAGTAGTACTTGCCATGGTCATGGTTGTCTATTTCATTTTTGGAAATAACAACCAACAATCGCCAGACATCGATTACTCAACCTTCCAACAACAATTGGAAGACGGAAAAGTCAAAGACATGACCATTCAACCAACCAATGGGGTTTACCGGATTGAAGGTCAGTATAAAGAAAAACAAGAAGTGAAAGACACAGGTGGTCTGTCATTGTGGGGCTCAACGCAAGCGTCGTCAAAAGGCTTCACAACAACCGTTTTACCTAGTGATACAACCTTAGCTGGCATTCAAGATGCGGCACAAAATAACAAGGTGAAGCTAGTTGTCAAAGAACAATCAACAAGTGGTGCTTGGTTGTCACTGTTGTTTAGTTTCTTACCATTAGTGATTATTTTCTTCTTCTTCTACATGATGATGAGCCAACAAGGCGGTGGCGGTGGCGGCGGTGGCCGTGTGATGAACTTCGGTAAATCAAAAGCCAAAGAAGCCGATAAAAAAGCTAACCGTGTCCGCTTCTCAGATGTAGCTGGTGCGGAAGAAGAAAAACAAGAATTAGTTGAAGTAGTGGAATTCTTAAAAGATCCACGTCGTTTCGCTGAATTAGGCGCACGGATTCCTGCGGGCGTACTATTAGAGGGACCTCCAGGGACTGGTAAAACGTTACTTGCTAAAGCTGTAGCAGGTGAAGCAGGTGTGCCATTTTACTCAATCTCAGGTTCAGATTTCGTTGAAATGTTTGTCGGGGTCGGTGCTAGCCGTGTCCGGGATTTATTTGAAACAGCGAAGAAAAACGCGCCTGCAATTATCTTTATCGATGAAATCGATGCAGTTGGTCGTCAACGTGGTGCTGGTATGGGTGGCGGACACGACGAACGTGAACAAACCCTTAACCAATTATTAGTTGAGATGGATGGTTTTGATGGCAATGAAGGAGTTATCGTAATTGCTGCAACGAACCGTTCAGACGTGTTAGACCCAGCGTTGTTACGTCCAGGTCGTTTTGACCGCCAAATCTTGGTAGGACGTCCAGATGTCAAAGGTCGTGAAGCGATTTTACGTGTTCATGCGAAAAACAAACCGTTAGCTGATGACGTTGATTTGAAAGTTGTTGCACAACAAACACCAGGTTTTGCTGGTGCTGATTTAGAAAATGTCTTAAACGAAGCAGCCTTAGTTGCCGCTCGTCGTAACAAGAAAAAAATTGATGCTTCTGATGTGGATGAAGCTGAAGACCGCGTAATTGCTGGTCCAGCTAAAAAAGATCGCGTGATTAATAAAAAAGAACGCGAAATGGTGGCTTACCATGAAGCGGGACACACAATCGTTGGTTTAGTCTTAAGCCGTGCCCGTGTTGTCCATAAAGTAACAATTATCCCTCGTGGTCGCGCAGGCGGTTATATGATTGCTTTACCAAAAGAAGATCAATTCTTAATGACTAAAGAAGATATGTTTGAACAAATCGTTGGCTTACTTGGTGGACGTACAGCAGAAGAAATTATCTTTGGCGTTCAATCAACAGGGGCTTCAAATGACTTTGAACAAGCAACAGGGATTGCCCGTAGCATGGTAACTGAATATGGAATGAGCGACAAATTAGGACCTGTTCAATATGAAGGAAACCATCAAGTCTTTGTCGGTCGTGATTATGGTCAAACAAAAGCTTACTCAGAACAAGTGGCGTTTGAAATCGATCAGGAAGTTCGTCGTATCTTAATGGATGCTCATACGAAAGCGCATGAAATTATCGAAGCGCACCGTGAACAACATAAACTAATCGCTGAAAAACTATTAGAATATGAAACATTAGATGCAAAAGCAATCAAATCATTATTTGAAACAGGTAAAATGCCTGAAGGTACTGACAGCGACTATCCTAGTGAAAAAGAAGCGCAAACATTCGAAGAAGCAAAACGTGCTTTAGAAGAAAAAGAAGCGCAAAAACAAGTTGAAGAAAAGCAAGACTTTGAAGAAGCGAAAAAAGAATTACATGATGAAGCAGAAGAAGTCAAAGTAGAAAGCGAACAAACAGAAAAAGAAGTCCAATCTGAAGAGAAAAAAGATTCAGATTCCAATTCTGAATATGATCGCAATAACTACGAAGATCGTTATAAATAACCAATTAGTAGAAGGTGCAGTATTTGTCGAGTTGACGAATACTGCACCTTCTATAATATTAAGATATTCTATAGAAGGAAGATTATTTGGTTGAAAAAACACCTGATTCCTAGTATTATCTGACTAATGGACAAAAAAGCACCAAGAGAAGAGGAAAAAGAATGGAAGATTATTTGGTAAAAGCCCTTTGTTATAAAGGTTCAATTCGAGCATATGCCATCAGTGCCACTGAAACTGTTAGTGAAGCGCAAAGAAGACATGATACATGGAGTTCTTCTACCGCAGCGTTAGGGCGCACATTGATTGGAGCCCTTTTACTAGGAGCGACTTTAAAAGGTGACGATAAATTAACTGTAAAAGTACAAGGAAATGGCCCAGCTGGCGCTATTATTGTCGATAGTAATGGCCGTGGAGAAACAAAAGGCTACATTAAAAATCCACATGTCAGCTTAAAGTTGAATGCAACAGGTAAAATTGATGTACGTGGCGCTGTCGGTAACGAAGGAATTTTCACAGTCATTAAAGATTTAGGATTAAAAGAAACCTTTTCTGGACAAACACCTATTGTTTCTGGTGAAATCGGTGAAGACTTTACATATTTTATGGCGGTCTCTGAACAAGTTCCTTCAGCTATCGGTTTAGGTGTATTGGTGGACACGGATGAATCGGTGAAAGCAGCCGGTGGTTTTATGATTCAAGTAATGCCAGGTGCCGATGAAAGTACCATTGATTTTATTGAACAGCGTCTAGCGGAAGTGCCACCAATTTCACAATTACTAGAAAATGGAGAAACACCTGAACAAGTCTTGTATCGCTTATTGGGAGAAGACGAAGTAGAAATTTTAGAAAAAATGCCTGTACAATTTAAATGTGACTGTTCCAAAGAAAAATTTGCGACCGCTTTAATTGCCGTTGGGATCGATGAATTAAATGCGATGATTGATGAAGATCATGGAGCAGAAGCAGTTTGTCAATTCTGTAACAATAAATATCACTATAGTGAAGAAGAATTAATTGAACTTCGCGATGAAGCGATTCGCAATACGAAACAAAAGTAGGAGGAAAGACTATGTGGAAAATTGGAGACGTTGAAATCCCCAACCGTGTTGTCGTAGCTCCGATGGCGGGTATTAGTAACGCCGCTTTTCGTGTGACTGTAAAAGAATTTGGCGCAGGATTAGTCGTTTGTGAAATGATTAGTGATAAAGGAATTAAATTAAGAAACAAAAAAACCTTAGAAATGCTATATATTGATGAGCGGGAATATCCTTTAAGTGTACAAATTTTTGGTGGAGATAAGGAAACATTAGTGGAAGCTGCTAAGTTTGTTGAAGAAAATACGCAAGCGGCGATTATTGATATTAACATGGGCTGCCCTGTCAATAAAATAATTAAAGCTGAAGCTGGTGCGAAATGGTTGCTGGATCCGAATAAAGTGCATGAGATGGTTCACGCAGTCTCTTCAGCAGTTTCTTTGCCTGTCACTGTAAAAATGCGAACAGGCTGGGATGAAGATCATCTATATGCTGTAGACAACGCTTTGGCTGCCGAACAAGCAGGGGCTTCGGCAATTGCTATGCATGGTCGGACGCGTGTCCAAATGTACGAAGGGACAGCCAACTGGGACGTTTTAAAGGAAGTGAAAAAGCATTTAAGCATTCCTTTTATGGGAAATGGCGATGTCAAAACGCCTGAAGATGCTAAACGCATGTTAGAATATGTTGGAGCGGATGGTGTGATGATTGGTCGAGCTGCTTTGGGCAATCCTTGGATGATTCAACGGACGAAAGAATACTTGGAAACGGGCGAATTGATGCCTGAGCCTTCACCAGCTGAAAAAATTAACATTGCAAAAGTTCATTTACAACGATTAGTGGATTTAAAAGGTGAAAAAATTGCGGTCCGTGAGTTTCGCCAACATGCTTCTTACTATCTAAAAGGAATCTCGCGAGCAGCCAAAGTGAAAGTTGCGATTAACCAAGTCGAAACACAACAAGCAGTTGTCGATTTACTTGATGCCTTTGTAGAGAAGATTTCCAAAGTTGCTGTAACTACTATAGAAGAATAAAAAATTCAAGCCGAAAGTAAAATTCGGCTTGCTTTTTTTCGAATTACTGTGGCATTATTAGGATAGGTTAAAATCAAGAATGGAGGAACAACAGTGGCAGAAGAACAACAAGCGCATTTAGAGGATTTAAATGATCAAATGCTCGTGCGCCGCGAAAAAATGGAAGCTTTACGTGAAGAAGGGATTGATCCTTTCGGTAAACGTTTCGATCGCACTCATAATTCAGCAGAACTTCATGAACAATATGATAATCATACAAAAGAAGAACTTAGTGAAATGAATACAGAAGTCAGCGTTGCTGGACGTATGATGACAAAACGTGGTAAAGGAAAAGCTGGTTTCGCCCATTTGCAAGACCGTGAAGGCCAAATTCAAATTTATGTTCGGAAGGACCAAGTTGGAGACGAAGCCTATGAACTATTTAAACATGCTGACTTAGGCGACTTCTTTGGTGTGACAGGTCAAGTAATGAAAACCAATACGGGGGAAGTTACTGTTAAAGCTCAAACAATTACGTTATTAACTAAAGCTTTGCGTCCATTGCCAGATAAATACCATGGATTAACGAATGTGGAACAACGCTATCGTCAACGCTATTTGGATTTAATCAGTAACAAAGAAAGCTTTGATCGTTTCATGAAACGCAGTCAAATTATTAGCGAAATCCGTCGTTATCTAGATGGCAATGGCTATGTCGAAGTAGAAACGCCTGTCTTGCATAACGAAGCAGGAGGAGCTGCTGCTCGTCCATTTATCACACACCATAATGCATTAGATATGGACTTATACTTACGCATTGCCCTAGAGTTACATTTAAAACGTTTAATTGTCGGTGGCATGGAAAAAGTATATGAAATTGGTCGTGTCTTCCGTAATGAAGGAATCGATACCACTCATAACCCAGAATTTACAATGCTAGAAGCTTATACCGCTTATACTGATTATCAAGATGTGATGGATTTAACAGAGGGAATTATTCGTAATGCTGCGGAAAAAGTCTTAGGAACTACTGATATCACGTACGATGGTCAAGCGGTTGACTTAGGAAGTCCTTTCAAACGTCTACACATGGTAGATGCGGTCAAAGAACAAACGGGCGTAGATTTTTGGCAAGAGATGACGATAGAAGAAGCCCGTGCGTTGGCTAAAGAACATAATGTTGAAATTACAGATGCCATGACAGTCGGTCATATCATTAATGAATTTTTCGAAACATTTGTAGAAGATACGTTGCAACAACCAACATTTATTTATGGTCACCCAGTAGCTGTTTCACCATTAGCGAAGAAAAATCCAGAAGATGGTCGTTTCACTGACCGCTTTGAACTATTTATTATCGGAAAAGAGTTTGCTAATGCATTTACAGAATTAAATGATCCAATTGACCAACGTGAACGTTTTGAAGAACAAGAAAAAGAACGGGAACAAGGAAATGATGAAGCACACGGAGTAGATGAAGATTTCATCGAAGCCTTAGAATATGGCTTACCACCAACCGGAGGATTAGGTATTGGGATTGATCGACTAGTTATGTTATTAACTGATGCACAATCAATTCGTGATGTCTTGCTATTCCCAACAATGAGATGAAAAAAGATGCCTTAAGGGCATCTTTTTTTTGTATTCGCAAAAAATTAAATAAAAAAAGAATAGAAAAACAATTGAAACCAATTCTTTTTTTCTAAAAAAATCGAAGATGGGTAATAAAAAGAATGGGTAATCTGATAAAAAAACGAACTTTATCTAATCGGATAAGAAAGAATAATCGGTATTGAAAAAAAGTTTAAAAAAAGTGAAAATAATGATTGACCAATGCTTGAAATCTTGGTATATTATTACATGTCGCAAGGCGAGTCACACAACTGAGCGATTCAGAAATCAATAATTAAATAACAATTCTTGATTTCAAATCTCTCGAAAAAAGTTCGAAAAAACAACAAAAAAGTTGTTGACAAATAACAAACGAGATGATAAGATATAGAAGTTGTCACAACAGACGACAACAACCGAGCAAAACAACTTAAAAAAACTTTTTTAAAAAAAGTTCTTGACATTCAAACGAAAGTTTGTTATGATATAAAAGTTGCTGCGAGGTAACGTAGACCTTTGAAAACTGAACAAAGAATAGACGAACCAAATGTGTAGGGCGTCTTGATTCAATTCAAGACAACAAACATTTTTAACAAGCAAGCAATATGCTAGCAAACAAATTGAGCTTAACAATCGCAAGATTGTTCTAACTTTTATTATGAGAGTTTGATCCTGGCTCAGGACGAACGCTGGCGGCGTGCCTAATACATGCAAGTCGAACGCTTCTTTCCTCCCGAGTGCTTGCACTCAATTGGAAAGAGGAGTGGCGGACGGGTGAGTAACACGTGGGTAACCTACCCATCAGAGGGGGATAACACTTGGAAACAGGTGCTAATACCGCATAACAGTTTATGCCGCATGGCATAAGAGTGAAAGGCGCTTTCGGGTGTCGCTGATGGATGGACCCGCGGTGCATTAGCTAGTTGGTGAGGTAACGGCTCACCAAGGCCACGATGCATAGCCGACCTGAGAGGGTGATCGGCCACACTGGGACTGAGACACGGCCCAGACTCCTACGGGAGGCAGCAGTAGGGAATCTTCGGCAATGGACGAAAGTCTGACCGAGCAACGCCGCGTGAGTGAAGAAGGTTTTCGGATCGTAAAACTCTGTTGTTAGAGAAGAACAAGGACGTTAGTAACTGAACGTCCCCTGACGGTATCTAACCAGAAAGCCACGGCTAACTACGTGCCAGCAGCCGCGGTAATACGTAGGTGGCAAGCGTTGTCCGGATTTATTGGGCGTAAAGCGAGCGCAGGCGGTTTCTTAAGTCTGATGTGAAAGCCCCCGGCTCAACCGGGGAGGGTCATTGGAAACTGGGAGACTTGAGTGCAGAAGAGGAGAGTGGAATTCCATGTGTAGCGGTGAAATGCGTAGATATATGGAGGAACACCAGTGGCGAAGGCGGCTCTCTGGTCTGTAACTGACGCTGAGGCTCGAAAGCGTGGGGAGCAAACAGGATTAGATACCCTGGTAGTCCACGCCGTAAACGATGAGTGCTAAGTGTTGGAGGGTTTCCGCCCTTCAGTGCTGCAGCAAACGCATTAAGCACTCCGCCTGGGGAGTACGACCGCAAGGTTGAAACTCAAAGGAATTGACGGGGGCCCGCACAAGCGGTGGAGCATGTGGTTTAATTCGAAGCAACGCGAAGAACCTTACCAGGTCTTGACATCCTTTGACCACTCTAGAGATAGAGCTTTCCCTTCGGGGACAAAGTGACAGGTGGTGCATGGTTGTCGTCAGCTCGTGTCGTGAGATGTTGGGTTAAGTCCCGCAACGAGCGCAACCCTTATTGTTAGTTGCCATCATTTAGTTGGGCACTCTAGCGAGACTGCCGGTGACAAACCGGAGGAAGGTGGGGATGACGTCAAATCATCATGCCCCTTATGACCTGGGCTACACACGTGCTACAATGGGAAGTACAACGAGTCGCTAGACCGCGAGGTCATGCAAATCTCTTAAAGCTTCTCTCAGTTCGGATTGCAGGCTGCAACTCGCCTGCATGAAGCCGGAATCGCTAGTAATCGCGGATCAGCACGCCGCGGTGAATACGTTCCCGGGCCTTGTACACACCGCCCGTCACACCACGAGAGTTTGTAACACCCGAAGTCGGTGAGGTAACCTTTTTGGAGCCAGCCGCCTAAGGTGGGATAGATGATTGGGGTGAAGTCGTAACAAGGTAGCCG
>NZ_CP172951.1:220000-802500 GCF_050546175.1 Enterococcus sp. AZ119
AGGCGGGTAAAACCGTGCAAGGGTTCGAATCCCTTATCCTCCTTTCTTAGGAATCAATTTTCCTTAGTCTAATTATCGCGGGGTGGAGCAGTCAGGTAGCTCGTCGGGCTCATAACCCGAAGGTCGTAGGTTCAAATCCTGCCCCCGCAATTGCTTTTATTTTTTAAAGCATACATTTGCATAAAGCAAAAACGAATTGGTTTGGTAGTTCAGCTGGTTAGAATGCCTGCCTGTCACGCAGGAGGTCGCGGGTTCGAGTCCCGTCCAGACCGTTTTTGGCTCGGTAGCTCAGTTGGTAGAGCAATGGATTGAAGCTCCATGTGTCGGCAGTTCGATTCTGTCCCGCGCCATCCAAGAAAAATTTGCGGGTGTAGTTTAGTGGTAAAACCACAGCCTTCCAAGCTGTTGTCGCGAGTTCGATTCTCGTCACCCGCTTTTTTCTTATTTGGGGCCTATAGCTCAGCTGGTTAGAGCGCACGCCTGATAAGCGTGAGGTCGATGGTTCGAGTCCATTTAGGCCCATTTATTTCTTGGGGAAGTACTCAAGTGGCTGAAGAGGCGCCCCTGCTAAGGGTGTAGGTCGGGAAACCGGCGCGAGGGTTCAAATCCCTCCTTCTCCGTTTTTTCTTTTTAATGGCCCGTTGGTCAAGCGGTTAAGACACCGCCCTTTCACGGCGGTAACACGGGTTCGAGTCCCGTACGGGTCATAGTGAAGCATACAAACAATGTTTGTATGCTTTTTTTATTTTTATTACAAAAAAATGTCGTTGAAAGCGTTGACATTTGTTGTAAATATGTTATTCTTTGGATGTAGGGATAAGTAAATAGATGGATAGTGATTGTTTAAAGACAAGCTAAACCTAATTTTTTCATGAAGCGACAGGTGTGTCGTTCTTTTTGAAGAAATTGGGTTTTTCTTTTTTCAACGAAACACAAAGGAGGTGGGGCATTGATTATTCACAAAATTTTAAACAATAATGTGGTTATTACATTAGATGATGATAAACGAGAGCAAATTGTTATGGGCAAAGGAATTGCTTTTAAGAAACGCATTGGTGATTGGGTTCCTGATGAAAGTATCGATCAAGTTTTTTATTTAGCCAATCAAGAAACATCACTTAAGTTTCAAGAATTGTTAGGAAATATTCCTTTAGAGATGATGAAACTCTCGGATGACATTATTGTTTATGCAAAATCAACGTTGAAAAAGAGTTTGAATGATACCATTTATATTTCTCTGACGGATCATTTGTACACAGCTTTAGAAAGAAAAAAACAAGGAATTGCAATTAAGAATTTATTATTATGGGATATTAAACGTTTTTTTCCTGAAGAGTACGAAGTAGGAGTAAATGCTTTAAAAATGGTACAAAAGCGCGTAGGAATGGAATTGTCAACGGATGAGGCAGGTTTTATCGCATTGCACTTGGTAAATGCGGAGATGGAGGAAGAAGTCGGTAATATTTACGAATTGACAAAGTTGATGCAAGAGATTACAAATATCGTCAAATACTATTTTAAGGTAAGTTTTGATGAAGACTCTGTTTACTTTTATCGATTTAGCACACATTTAAAATTTTTCTGTTATCGCTTATTACACCAACGTGAAGTTGTCGAAAATGATGATGAAGAACTGTATGCGGTAATTAAAAAGAAATATCTCAACGCCTATCGTTGCGTGGAAAAGATCAGCTTGTATTTAAATGAGAACTATGACTATCAAGTTTCAAATGAAGAACGCTTGTACCTAACGATTCACATTGCACGAATTGTACAAACAACGGAACAATAAACGCACCACTTTGGATAGTGACATTCAGTTGGCTAAACCTTCAAATGAAAATAAATTTTTGGAGGAAAAAAAGATGGGAAAATATCATGAACTAGCAGAAAAAATTGTAAAAAATGTCGGTGGGCAAGAGAATATTAATAGTTTGACACATTGTATCACACGTCTTCGCTTCAAATTAAAAGATGAGAGTCAAGCGAATGATGATGTCTTAAAAAATATGGATGGTGTGGTAACTGTTATGAAAAGCGGTGGACAATACCAAGTCGTTATTGGGAACCATGTTCCAGCCGTTTATGAAGAAGTAGTTAGTATTGCAGGCTTGTCAGGAGAACGTGAAGAAGAAGCTTCCAGTGGGAATTTATTTGATCGCTTAATAGATATTTTAAGTGGTTGTTTCCAACCCTTTTTAGGGGCGTTAGCAGCGGCTGGGATGGTCAAAGGGTTAAATGCCTTATTGGTTTTCTTAAAGCTCTATACGGCTACGTCAGGGACTTATACCATGTTAAATGGGATTGGCGATGCAATTTTCTACTTTATGCCAGTTATTTTAGGTTATACAGCAGCTAAGAAATTCCGGTTGCATCCAATGGTAGGGATCGTGATTGGCGCAGCTTTATGTTACCCAACGATTCAAGGAAGTGCATTACAAACGGCCTTTGAAACAACAGCGGGTGCCGGAGCCGCAGCACCGTATAATTTATTCGGTTTACCTGCCTATAATACATTTATGGGGATCCCTTGGGTCGGTGCGAACTATACAAGTAGTGTCGTACCAATCATCTTCATTATTGCTTTTGCGGCACAAGTTCAAAAAGTGTTTAAACGTATTATTCCAGAAGTTGTTCAAACGTTCTTAGTACCGTTTTTCGTCTTGTTGATTGCCTTACCAATTGGTTTCTTAGTAATTGGGCCAATCGTTAGCATGCTAACAGATTTATTAAGCGCTGGCTTTACAGCATTAATGAGTTTCTCACCAGCTTTGTATGGTTTGATTCTTGGTTTCTTCTGGCAAGTCTTAGTTATTTTTGGTTTACATTGGAGCGTTGTGCCATTAGCTATTATGCAAGTGACACAAGAAGGTTCAAGCCAAGTATTAACGGGATCATTTGCAGCTAGTTTTGCGCAAACAGCGGTTGTTTTAGCGATGTTCTTCAAATTGAAAGATAAAAAGTTAAAAGCTTTGTGTCCGCCAGCAATTATCTCTGGTATTTTTGGTGTAACAGAGCCAGCAATTTATGGAATCACTTTACCAAAAAAATGGCCATTTATTTATTCAATGATTGGTGGCGCTGTCGGTGGTTTATATTTGATGATCAACAATGTGACAGCTTATACAATGGGTGGTTTAGGAATTTTCGGTGTGCTAAACTTTATCAATGGTGATGATGCAAGTGGGATGATTCAGTCCTTTATTGCAATTGCCATTGCAGCGGTCGTTGGTTTTGGTCTAACATTCTTCTTCTGGAAAGACAATACAGTTGAGGAAGAAGAAGTGATTATTGATAAAACAACGATTAAAAAAGAAAATATTACAAGTCCAGTCAAAGGACGAGTGTTATCTTTAAAAAATGCAGAGGATCCTGCTTTTGCAAATGGAGCATTAGGAAATGGGGTCGTGATTGAACCAACGGAAGGCAAAGTGGTTGCACCCTTTGATGGAACGATTGTCACACTATTCCCAACAAAACATGCATTAGGTTTGATTTCAGATAACGGCACAGAATTATTGATTCATATTGGGATTGATACAGTTCAATTAGAAGGCGAAGGCTTTGAAGCTTTTGTAAAACAAGGTGACCGCGTGAAAAAAGGTCAAACATTAGTAACCTTTGATTTAGAAGGAATTAAAAAAGCTGGGTTTAGTACACAAATTCCAATCGTTGTGACGAATACAGCGGATTATTTAGATATTTTGGAAGTCGGCAGTAATGAAGTTTCAACAAGTGATGATTTGCTGACCGCTTTAATATAAAAAGATGTGGAGGAAGAGAATTTATGGCATTTAGAAAAGACTTTTTATGGGGTGGCGCAACAGCAGCCAATCAATGTGAAGGTGGCTATAACGAAGGCGGACGCGGTTTGGCAAACGTCGATTTAGCGCCAACGGGTCCAGATCGTTTTCCAGTAATCACTGGTGAAAAGAAAATGTTTAACTTTGATGAAGAACATTTCTATCCTGCACAAGAGGCAATTGATATGTATCATCGCTATAAAGAAGATATCGCCTTATTTGGTGAAATGGGTTTTAAAACATACCGTTTATCCATTGCTTGGAGTCGAATTTTTCCAATGGGAGATGAAACAGAGCCGAATGAAGAAGGCTTGAAGTTCTATGAAGACTTATTCAAAGAATGTCATAAATATGGGATTGAGCCACTAGTAACGATTACACACTTTGACTGCCCAATGCACTTAGTGGAAGAATATGGCGCTTGGCGTAGTCGTAAGTTAGTAGGTTTCTATGAAAATCTTTGCCGTGTAATTTTCAACCGATATAAAGGATTAGTCAAATATTGGTTAACATTTAACGAAATTAATATGATTTTACATGCACCATTTATGGGAGCAGGTCTATACTTTGAAGAAGGCGAAAACAAAGAACAAGTGAAATACCAAGCGGCTCATCATGAACTACTAGCAAGTGCAATTGCGACAAAAATTGCTCATGAGGTAGATCCTGAAAACCAAGTAGGTTGTATGTTAGCGGCTGGTTCCAACTACGCTTATACTTGTAAACCAGAAGATGTTTTCGCTGCTCGACAAGCAGATCGTGAAAATTATTTCTTTATTGATGTCCAATCACGTGGGGAATACCCTGCGTATGCTTTAAAAGAAATGGCCCGTAAAGGTATTCAAATTGAAATGGAAGAAGGCGACGAAGAACTTTTAAAAGAACATACGGTGGACTTCATTTCGTTCTCTTATTATTCTTCTCGTGTCACATCAACAGATCCAGAAATTAATGAACAAACAGCTGGTAACATCTTTGCCTCTGTGAAAAATCCTTATCTAAAAGCCAGTGAATGGGGTTGGCAAATTGATCCACTTGGTTTGAGAATTACGATGAATGACTTATATGATCGTTATCAAAAACCACTATTCATTGTTGAAAATGGCTTAGGAGCGGTAGATACACCAGACGAAAATGGTTATGTAGTCGATGATTATCGTATCGATTATTTGGCGGCGCATATTCAAGCGATGAAAGATGCCGTTGAACAAGATGGTGTCGACTTGTTAGGCTATACGACTTGGGGCTGTATTGATTTAGTATCAGCTGGAACAGGTGAAATGAAAAAACGCTATGGCTTTATCTATGTGGATCGCGATAACGAAGGAAATGGTACGTTAAAACGAAGCAAGAAGAAATCGTTTGATTGGTACAAAAAAGTAATCGCAACAAATGGTGAAGATTTAAGTAATTAATAAAATTAGCAACTATTAAAGGGCGTTTGACGTTGGTAGAAAAAACAAGGACTCTTCTGCCAGCGTCAATTCCCTTGATGGTTTCTTTGTGATGCCTAAAAACAGAGGGAAAGAGGGATTTTATGGGATTTCCAGAAAATTTTTTATGGGGCGGTGCAACAGCTGCTAACCAATATGAAGGTGGCTACCTTTCAGGAGGCAAAGGTCTGAGTACATTAGATGCAATTACTGGTGGTAGTCAAACAGAACCGCGACGGATTACGTATTTAACTAAAGAAGGCCAAAAAGCTTCGTGTACGCGCGATCAAGCATTACCCGAAGGAGCGATTGGCTATATCGATGAAGAGTTATACTATCCTAGTCATGTAGCGACGGACTTTTACCATCATTACGAAGAAGATATCGCCTTATTTGCAGAAATGGGTTTCAAATGTTTTCGGCTGTCTATCGCCTGGAGCCGGATTTGCCCAAATGGAACAAAAGAGATTAATGAAGAAGGCTTAGCCTTTTATGATAAAGTTTTTGATGCTTTGCTGCGCAATGGAATTGAGCCCGTTGTGACGATTAACCATTTTGATATTCCGATGTATTTGGCCGATGAATATGATGGTTGGAAAAATCGTGAAGTGATTGATTTCTTTGTTTTCTTTTGCGAAACCATTTTTACGCGTTATCAGGATAAAGTGAAGTATTGGATGACTTTTAATGAAATTAATTTTTTAAGAAGTTGGACGCAAATTGGGATTCACAATAATGATAAACAAAGTAAATATCAAGCAGCGCATCATCTATTTGTAGCAAGTGCGAAAGCAGTTGAATTAGGACATTCCATCAATCCAGATTTCCAGATTGGTATGATGGTGGCTTATATTCCAAGTTATCCTTTGTCCTGCAAACCTGAGGACGTGATGGCAGCTGTTCAATTTAACCGAGAGCAAGAATTTTATATGGATGTCCAGGCTAAGGGCTATTATCCAGCGCATAAGCTCAAAGAATTTGAGCGTGAAGGAATGACAATTCAAATGGAGTCAGAGGATTTAGCGATTATTCAAAAAGGAACAGTTGATTATATCGGGTTTAGTTATTATATGTCGACCGTTTCGACTGCTTATCCCGAAGAAGTAAAATATGTCGGAGGCAACCAAATGCCTGCGGTTAAAAATCCTTATTTGCAAGAATCTGAATGGGGCTGGGCTGTCGATCCTTTAGGGTTAAGAATTTCATTGTGTCAGTTGTCAGATCGTTACAATATGCCATTGTTTGTGGTTGAAAACGGGTTTGGTGCGGTGGATACATTGCAAGAGGATGGCTCGATTGTCGACGATTACCGCATTGATTATTTTAAACAACATATTGAAGCCATGAGAACCGCAGTAGAAGAAGACGGGGTTAACTTAATTGGTTATACGCCATGGGGTTGTATTGACTTAGTTTCAGCAGGGACTGGCGAAATGAAAAAACGTTACGGCTTTATCTATGTAGACATGGATGACGAAGGTCAGGGAACCTTGAAACGAACTAAGAAAAAATCATTTAATTGGTACAAACAAGTTATCGCTAGTAATGGTGAAAACTTAACAACTGAGTAGAAAATGAGGGGAAATAAAAAATGAAAAAACGATTGACGATTGTGGGGATGCTTTTTCTGGCCATTTTAGTAATGGTTGGTTGTGGTAAAAATCAGCAAGCAACGACAAAAGAAAAAGAGACAAAACCTGAAGAACTAACTCTTTACATTGTGCGCCATGGAAAAACCATGTTAAATACGACGGACCGCGTACAAGGATGGTCAGATGCGGTCTTAACACCAGAAGGTGAAAAAGTTGTGACAGCAACTGGGATTGGCCTGAAAGATGTTGCCTTTCAAAATGCATATAGTAGTGATAGTGGCCGCGCCTTGCAAACTGCTCAACTTATTTTAGATCAAAATAAAGCAGGCAAAGACCTTGAAGTCGTGCGTGACCCAGATTTACGTGAATTTAATTTTGGTAGCTATGAAGGGGATTTAAACAAGACAATGTGGCAGGATATTGCTGATGATCAAGGTGTTTCCTTAGAAGAATTTATGAAAAACATGACTCCTGAATCCTTTGCCAACAGCGTAGCTAAACTGGATCAACAGCGCGAGGAAAGCAAGAATAACTGGCCTGCAGAAGACTATGCTACAATTACCAAACGTTTGAAAAAAGGCTTAGATAAAATTGTTGCCACAGAATCAGCCAATTCTGGGAATGGCAATGTTTTAGTGGTCTCTCATGGCTTGAGTATTTCAGCGTTGTTAGCAACTTTATTTGATGATTTTAAAGTCCCAGAAGGCGGTTTGAAGAATGCTAGTGTTACAACGATTCATTACAAAAATGGCGAGTATACTTTGGATAAAGTCAATGATGTCAGCTACTTAGAAGCAGGCGAAAAAGAGACAAAATAATCCCTGGATTAGAGAAACAGTCTATTTAGGAGTTGGTGGAGCAACAGAAGGGTTGCTTCACCAACTCCTATTGTTGTGTTCTTTTTTTATTAAAGGTAGAATCAGAAAGAAGAATTTTTTCATTGGGAGGAAATGAGATGAAAAATAGAACAAAATCACGCTGGAAAAAAATTGTCCTAGGAATCGGGCTTTTTTTAGCGGTATTAGTCATCGGTCTGACTATTTTTATTAAAAATAGTACGTATCAAGCAACCGATTCAGCCTTAAAAATAAGTCAAAGTGCCACGCAAGAAAAAAACTATGATTATTATACAAACGGGCAAAAAAATGATACAGCACTGATTTTTTATCCAGGTGCATTGGTTGCGCCCGCTAGTTATAGTGAATGGGCGCAAGAAGTTGCTACGAAAGGTTATGATGTCTATGTTGTTCATTTTCCTTTGAATTTAGCGGTTCTTGCACCAAATGCTGCAGAACAAATTATAAAGGATCATCCACAACAAAACTTCGTTTTGGCTGGACATTCTCTGGGTGGTGTGATGGCTAGTCGTTTTGTAGCGGAAAATGAGCAACGAATCAAAGGCATGATTTATTTAGCCAGCTATCCTGACGAAAAAGGTGCACTAAACAAGCAAGATCTGCCGGTTCTGTCAATAACAGCTACAAACGATGGTGTTTTAAATTGGACTAGCTATCAAAAAGCCAAACAGTTCTTGCCGAAAGATACGCAGTATGTATCTATCAAAGGTGGTAACCATGCAGGGTTTGGTAATTACGGTGTCCAAAAAGGAGACAACAAAGCGACAATTTCTAACGAGCAACAGCAAATAGAAATCAGTCAATTGATTGTAGCGTGGCTACAATTACGCCCCAATAAATAATCCGATGAGCCGAAATGTTATTTTTTCGGCTCATTTTTACTGCGATAAACAGAGGGGGTTACGCCTGATTCTTTTTTAAAAGTGGTGGCAAAATATGCTGCGGTTTGGAAGCCAACTTTTTTCGCGATTTGTTGAATCGTAAGGGGTGAATGGAGAAGCAATTCTTGGGCTTGCCTAATTCGGATACTTGTTAAATAAGCTAATGGGGTTTGTTTTGTCTGTTCCTTAAAGGTTCGCTGCAAATGAAAGGGACTACCGTGGCAGGCTTGCGCTAAATAGTCTAAACTTAAAGGTTCCGCTGAATGCAGATCAATAAATTGCTTAATTTGAGCAACCCATTCCTCGTTAGGAACGACTTGCCCGGTTGGTTGACATCTTTTACATGGACGAAAACCAAGTGTTAAAGCTTCCTGAGCCGTTTTGAAGATCAGAACGTGGTTCTTGTTGGGCACACGGGAAGGGCACGAAGGACGACAAAAAATTTTAGTTGTGGTCACACCATAAAAAAAATCACCATCAAATTGCGTATTATTATTTTGAATGGCTTCCCAACGTTTCTGAGTAAGTCGATACGTTGTTTTCATTGTAAGCACACCTCCCGTTTTCTTCATTGTAAAAGAATCCCTAATAAAAACAAGTAAAAAGTGATAGGAGCGCAAGATTTTGAAAGCCAAAAGAATTATAATGAAGATAAGAAAAACACGAGAAAGAAGTGTAGAAATATGGCAAAAAAGATTTATTATGCGCAACAAGAATGGCAGAACGATCACTATTATCTTGGTGTGACAGACGCTGGACTAGCTTTTGTAGGTTCAGCCAATCAATCGATAGAAGAACTGAAAAACTGGTATCCTCAAGCACAATTAGAAGCTTCTGAAAAGAAAACTGCGCCTTATAAAGAAGCACTAATAAGTTATCTTAACCAACATTCGACAACGTTTGCTTGCCCCATAGACATCGAAGGAACGCCCTTTCAAAAAGAAGTTTGGCAGGCGTTGCAAGAAATACCTTATGGTGAGACAATAACCTATCAAGAAATTTCAGAAAAAATTGGGCGTCCACGTGCGGTTCGAGCAGTTGGCACAGCGATTGGGAAAAATCCTTTATTAATGGTCATTCCTTGCCATCGAGTCATCGGCAGCAAGGGACAATTAACCGGTTACCGTGGTGGTTTAGCAATGAAACAAGCATTATTAACATTTGAACAGTCTTAAAAGGAGGCGGCGATGAACAACTATCAATGGTATACAGAACAATGGGGAAAACCTACAAGAGAGGATGATTTGCTGTTTTTATTGTTGACGGTGGGTGTTTTTCAAGTTGGTTTAAGTTGGAAAGCAGCAGCAGGGAAAAAAGTAGCATTCATGAAAAATTTTTGCCAAATGAAGCCGGAAAAAGTTGCCGCGCTGTTGCCTGACGAAGTCGATCGAATAGTAGCTGATCCAGATATGATTCGCAATCGGCGCAAAATTGAAGCAACCATTAAAAATGCGCAAGCAATTTTAAAAGTACAAGAAGAATTTGGCAGTTTTGCCAATTATCTATGGCAATTTGTAAAAAACGTCCCCGTTTTATCTATTTATGAAGAAGCATACCAAGTCCCACGCACACAGCTTTTGTCAGATAACGTAGCAAAAGACTTAAAAAAAAGAGGATTTTCTTTTGTAGGTCCGATTGTCACCAATATGTTTCTGAAAGCTAGCGGGATTATCCAGGTGGAAATTTTAAATCCAGAATAAAGGAGTGTTAGGATGTTTGAAAATGAATCTCTTAGTTTTGAAGAACAAACAATTATTCAAGCAGCAGAGCGTTATGTTCAACAAGAATTAGCCAACGAAGCAAGTGGCCATGACTGGTGGCATATTTATCGGGTGACACAATTAGCAAAAACAATTGCAGAGAAAGAACAAGCAAATTTATTTTTATGTATATTAACAGCATTGTTACATGATATTGGCGATGAAAAATTTAACGAAAGTGAAGAGGCTGGCTTACTAAAGGTGCAACAATGGTTGGAAGCAAATAACGTATCAACAGAGCAAACGAATCACATCCTTTCCATTATTGCTAATATGTCCTTTAAAGGAGGAAATACTGGGAAAACAGTCACTACATTAGAAGGAAAAGTGGTCCAGGATGCGGATCGATTAGATGCCATCGGTGCGATTGGAATTGCACGGGTGATGGCTTATTCGGGAAATAAAGGCCGTTTAATTCACGATCCTCACAAACAACCTCGTGAACAGTTAACCCAAGAAGAATACCGGAATGGGGAAGATACTGCTATTATGCATTTTTATGAGAAACTTTTAAAGTTAAAGGAACAAATGAATACAAATTATGGTCGCTTATTGGCGGAAAAGCGTCATCAATTTATGGAACTTTATCTGGAGGAATTTTATCAAGAGTGGGATGGACACCGATAAATGAGGGCCAACTAAAACAGTCAGTACATTTCTTTTTGAATTTTAAGAGAACTCTTTTTTACAAATACCTCAGAAGTGGTAAAATGATGGATGAATAAACGGGTGGTTTATCTTAGTTTTACGTTACATATAGGAGGTAATTATGGAGACAAAAAAATCGAGTGGCATGTTTGCAGTTATTGCCGCACTGATTGCGAATATTTTAGTAGCGATTAGTAAATTTGTTGGTTTTGCTTTAAGTGGTAGTACCGCTATGATGAATGAAAGTATCCACAGTGTCGTGGACTGTAGTAATCAGGTGTTATTACTTTTTGGGAATAAGCGCGCTTCTCGTGGGCAAAGTGCGTTACATCAATTTGGAGAAGGCCGTGCAAAATACTTTTTTAGTACAATTGTTGCAACGATGCTCTTTTTTGGTGGGGGCGCGTTAGGCGTAATGGAGGCTATTCAGAAGTTACTGCATCCCTCTCATGAAGTAGAAAATGTGGCTATTGTCATTGGTATTTTAATTTTTGGTTTGCTTGTGGAAGGTAGCTCTTTGCGTGTAGCGATGAAAGAAATCAAAGAATTGAATACAGAGAAGTTATCGCTCTTAAAATTTTTGCGAGAAAGTCGTCACAGTGAAATTTTAATTATTTTTACAGAAGACTTTTGTGCGGTTATTGGTTTGTGTTTAGCTTTGGTGGGAACCCTTTTAACAATGGTAACTGGGATTGCTGCATTTGATGCTATCAGTGGTTTACTGATTGGTTTACTATTAATGTGTGCAGCCATTTTCTTAGCGAAAGAATTTTATAGTTTGATTATAGGAGAAAGTGTGACCGCTACAGATTTAGCAAAAATTAAAACTGCATTTGATCGGGCGGATGTTGAAAAACTAATTGATGTAAAGACCGTTCATTTAGGTCCAACTGAAATTTTAGTAGCGGCAAAAATTGATGTGGTAGAACCAATGGAAGAAGATGCACCTGATGTTGTGAATGCGATTGAACGAGACATTCGCAGTAAAATGCCTGATAAAAAAATCTATATCTATATTGAAGTTGACGATTATGATGTGAATTACGTTCGTAAATAACAAATGAAAGAATAACTTTAAAAAACAATATGGGGGAAGAAACGATGCAAGAGGCAATTATAACAAGTACAGTAGATTTAACCAGTGGTGGTTGCAACGCCTGTGGTTTAGTGGAAGATACCGTCTACACATTAGCAATGAATGGAGTGGACATTCCGTTAGATGGCTTGACAGTTGCTCATCTAGTTTCTGCTGTTGTTGCCAGAAATGGATTTAAACAGGAGCTACAAATGGATATGCTAGATGACGAATATATCCTTTATCGAAAAGAAGACACAGCAGTAACCTTTAAAGAAGCGTACAATCATTTAAGCTACGATAACGGTTCTGAAAAAATCCAATCTAAAAATAAACTGGAAGATTTACCAGAACTTTTTGAACAAGTCAATCAAATTCTAACAACTGTTTTTGGAATTGAAACTGTCAATTTTATTATAGAATAAAGTAAAAAATAGAACAGAAATTGGACAATCAATGAGTGAAAGAGATTGTCCAATCTCTGTTTTTTAATGTATAAATAGAAAATAAAGACAAAAAATGATTAAGTTAAGTGAACGCCTTTATCGACATAAATGATGTCACCGACCACACCACTAGCTAGTTCACTGACTAAAAAGGCACAAGTGTTTCCGACTTCTTCAATGGTTACGCCTGTTTTATCTGGTGTCCGCTCATTAGAAATACTAATCAATTGATCGTAGTCTTTTACACCAGTCACAGCCAATGTTTTAATCGCTCCTGCGGAGATTCCGTTGACACGAATTTTATCTGCAGCTAATTCAAAAGCTAGATATTTCACGGCAGTTTCTAAAGAAGCTTTAGCAATCCCCATCATATTGTAGTTAGGAATCGCACGTTCGGAACCTAAATACGTCAATGTGACAATTCCTGAACCAGGATTTAACAAAGGTTTCGCATAATGAGTGACTGCTAAAAGAGAGTAGCTACTAATATCTTGTGCTAATAGGAAACCATCACGAGTGATGTCACTAACGTTTCCAGACAATTCTTCTTTTTTGGCAAAAGCAATCGCATGGACTAGTCCATCGATCGTGCCCACTTCATTTTTAATTGTTTCAAAGGCTGCTTGAATGGACGCATCAGAAGCAACATCGCATTCCACCAACAAATCATTTTCATCTGCTAATTTAACCACTTGCTTTTTCATGCGTTCGTTTTGATACGTATAAATAACATTGGCCCCTTGATCTTTTAATGCTTTTGCACAGCCCCAAGCAATACTTTTTTTGTTGGCAACACCCATTACGACGACATTCTTATTTTGTAAAAACATATAAAATCTCCTTTAATAAAAAATTTTTGTTGATAGAATAGGCTTTTCTTCATCAAAATGTAAAAGTTACATTTATTGAGTTGACGAATAAAATTTCAACTGGTATTATCTGTGTGAGAATGATAACAAAATCTTCTCAATTTTCTAATCTTGAAAAAAACAGACATTTTTCCTGATGTCTGAATTATTAACCAAAATACTTTGAAAGTCAAACTATTTTTCTTATTTTTTAATAAAAAGTGCTGGAAACCGCATGAAATAATAGTTTGATAATCAAAATAAACTCGGAGGTACAGTATGAAAAGAGTGGTCATAACCGGCATGGGTGCCGTAACACCATTAGGCAATACCGTAAAAGAATTTTGGCATAATCTAGTGGATGGCAAGCTAGGAATTGGTAAAATTACTAAATTTGATTCTGAAGATACTGGGGTAGCTTTGGCTGGTGAAGTGAAAGAGTTTGACCCAAGTGCTGTTTTAGAACGCAAAGAGCAAAAAAGAATGGACTTATTTTCTCAATATGGCTTGGTCGCTGCTTTAGAAGCGTGGGAAATGAGTGGTTTAACAGAAGCAACGATTGACCCGACTCGTTTAGGTGTGATTGTCGGTAGTGGGATTGGCGGGATGACTACCTTACAAGACCAAGTACGGGTAATGGATAAAAAAGGCGCAAAACGCGTAACACCATTTTTCGTGCCCATGGTAATTGCTAATATGGCAGCGGGAAATATTTCGATTCGTTTAGGTGCAAAAGGACCTTCTCAAACTATCGTGACTGCTTGTGCTTCTGCGACGAATGCGATTGGTGAAGCTTTTCGCACGATTAAATATGGTTTAGCGGACATGATGGTAACTGGGGGGACAGAAGCCACAGTATGTGAAATTGGGATTGCAGGCTTTGCAGCATTGAATGCTTTAAATACAACAGAAGATGCGACTCGGGCTTCGATTCCTTTTGATAAAGAACGAAAAGGTTTTGTGATGGGTGAAGGCGCAGGAATGCTGGTTTTAGAAGAACTCGAGCATGCACAGAAACGTGGCGCAACTATCTACGGCGAAATTGTTGGCTATGGCAGCAACTGTGATGCTAGCCACATGACCGCTCCTTTAAAAGACGGTAGTGGCGCGGCGGCTGCGATGGAAATGGCGATTGCAGAAGCAGGGATTACGCCGGAACAAATTGGGTATATCAATGCTCATGGTACGTCAACCCCAGCGAATGACGCTGCGGAAACAACGGCCATCAAACGTGTCTTTGGTGAGCGAGCATCGCAAATTCCAATTTCAAGTACAAAGAGTATGACTGGACATTTATTGGGCGCGGCTGGCGGTATCGAAGCGATTGCTTGTGTACAAACATTGCAAGAAGGAAAAGCTCATCCGACAGTAGGCTACCAAGTTGGTGATCCAGATTGTGATTTAGATTATGTCACAGAAGGTGCACGTGACATTACAGCGGACTATACAATTAGTAATTCGTTTGGCTTTGGTGGCCATAATGGTGTAATTTGCTTGAAGAAATGGGAGGAAAACTAGTATGAAAAAAGTAATGACTGCAACAGAAATTATGGAAATGATTCCTAATCGCTATCCGATTTGTTATATTGATTATGTGGATGAAATTATTCCAAATGAAAAGATTATTGCAACAAAAAATGTAACAATTAACGAAGAATTTTTCCAAGGACATTTCCCTGGAAATCCAACAATGCCAGGCGTTTTGATTATTGAAGCATTGGCACAAGTAGGTTCGATTTTAATCTTAAAAATGGATCAATTTGAAGGTGAAACAGCCTATATTGGCGGTATCAACAAAGCCAAATTCCGTCAAAAAGTGGTCCCTGGTGATGTCTTGAAATTACATTTTGAAATCGTCAAATTACGTGACTTTGTCGGCATCGGCAAAGCGACTGCTTACGTGGAAGATAAAAAGGTCTGCGAATGTGAATTGACGTTTATTGTGGGACGATAAGAATCAATCAATTTTGGATACGTTAGTTTCCCTAAGAAAAGGAATAAGTCACAATGGCTTATTCCTTTTTAAATTTATATAAATAACACTAACGCAAAAAAACATGCTATAATCATAAAAAGCTTACGTGAAGGTGGTAAGCTTATGAGTAAAACAATTTACAGGAGGGTTTTTCTTTTGGATATTTCAGTAGAGTTTTCGGGACATAAATTGGCGAATGTGTTAATGAACGCATCAGGTATTCATTGTATGACAATTAAGGAAATGGACGAGTTAGCGGCTTCTCAAGCAGGTGCTTTTGTCGCTAAGACGGCAACACCTAATCCTCGTCAGGGCAATGAGGAACCACGGTATTTTGATACACCATTAGGAAGTATTAACTCAATGGGCTTGCCTAATTTAGGGATTGATTATTATTTAGATTATCAGATTGCACGTCAAAAGGAATTTCCTGAGGAGTTACGCTTTTTATCTGTATCTGGTATGAATTATGAGGAAAATATCGCTATTTTAAAAAAAGTGCAAGAAAGTGAATACACAGGAGTGACAGAATTTAATTTGTCTTGTCCCAATTTGCCTGGTAAACCGCAAATTGCTTATGATTTTGAATTAACAGAAAAGCTTTTAACAGAAGTTTTCCAATTTTTTACTAAACCATTAGGTGTAAAATTACCCCCATTTTTTGATATTGCACATTTTGACGCAATGGCTGAAATTTTAAATAAATTCCCTTTAGTATACGTGAATAGTATTAATAGCATCGGTAATGGTTTATATATTGACAGTGACAAGGAAGAAGTGGTCATTAAACCAAAAGGAGGCTTCGGTGGACTGGGCGGCGAATATGTCAAACCAACAGCGTTAGCCAATGTTCGTGCGTTTGCGCAACGTTTGAAACCAGAAATCAAAATTATTGGAACGGGCGGTATTACATGTGGAAAAGATGTTTTTGAGCATCTTTTATGTGGTGCGACATTAGTACAAGTCGGCACACAATTGCATCAAGAAGGTCCACAAGTTTTTGAGCGTCTAGCCAAAGAATTACAAGAAATCATGGCAGCAAAAGGTTATGAAAGTATTGAAGAATTTCGTGGGAAATTGAAAGAGATGTAACAAAAAAACCGTCAAGAAATTTTCTTGACGGTTTTTTGTTATTTCACAGCCTTAACATTTTCCATAAAGGCTTCCAAATATTCAGGTTGTGTTAATTGTTGGTTACAGGTGTCGCTATCATGGCAAATGTAATTGCCTTTTTTCGTGTAGGTTCCGTCGCCGCCTGATTTGGTGGTAGCTAGGAACATAGACACATTCGTGATTGTTTGACAGATGGAGCAAACACCTTTAACAATGGTGGGTGAAAGGGTGCCGTGGACGCCGATTAATTTATTTTCTCGATAAGCTAAGATAAATTTTTTCTGAGTCCCAGCGTCGTTCCAACCGACATAGGTATTGTTCCGTAAATCCATGTTTTCCCACTCAGGAATCTTTAACTTTTTCACTTTGCGAAAGACTTTCGTGACTTGTGGTGTTGAAGGTTCCTTAAAGGGCAGCACGGTTTCTTTTAATTCGTCTAAATATTTTTCAGCACGTGCGCGTGTTAAACGACGATCCATCACTTTGTCCAACAAAATCGTAACAGCAGGGTGTTCTTCTGGAAATAACCCATTGATTTTTTCGGCACATAGGGCCTGGACAGTTTTGACAGTCGTAGCATCGTTAACAGACGTATAGGTGTTTAGTAACACAGCGACTTGTTCTTTAATTATGTTAAATTGGTAAGGTTGAATAGTTGGGTTCATGATTTTAAATTCCTTTCAAATAGACCGAGTACATACGCTGAAAGGCAATTTGTCTCACCAACGTATGTTTAGTGACAGACAACCTCATGTGTTTTTGATAAAGATAGCGTTTGACGTATCATATCATCACCCCCTTTAATGATTGATTTTTTCTATGTAAAAAGTGAAAATAATTGATGAAAGCTTGGTAATTCTAACGCAATTCAAGAAAAAAGGCAAGTTAAACTCGTTTTATTTCCCAATTCAATGTCTGGGGAGTGATAAACTTCTAAAAAAGATACGTGATTTCCTAGATTAATCCTAGGTTATTTGCTACAATAATGAAGAATTAACCAGAGAAAAGGAGAAATTACAATGATTGCAGCAAGCGATTTAAAAGCCGGTATGACTTTTGAGCAAGACGGCAAATTAATTAAAGTAATGGAAGCTAGCCACCACAAACCAGGTAAAGGTAACACGGTTATGCGTATGAAATTAAAAGATGTTCGTACGGGTTCAACAACCGATACAACAATGCGCCCAGATGAAAAAGTGAAAAAAGCGCACATCGATACAAAACCGGTTCAATATTTATACAGCCAAGATGATATGGCTATTTTCATGGATTTAGAAACATATGAACAATATGAAGTACCAACTGCTTTAATTGAAGAAGAATTAAAATATTTATTAGAAAATATGGAAGTAAAAATTCAATTTTATGGTGAAGAAGTCATTGGTTTAACTTTACCAACAACGGTAATCTTACGTGTTGCTGAAACACAACCTTCAATCAAAGGCGCAACAGTAACTGGTTCTGGTAAACCCGCTACAATGGAAACAGGATTAGTTGTTAATGTTCCAGATTTTGTTGAAGCAGACGAATTATTAGAAATCAATACTGCGGAAGGTACGTATTTAAAACGTGCTAAATAAGTAGCAGAAAAACAGAAGGCTAGCCTTCTGTTTTTTTTGGTCTATTAATTCTTTTGCCTATAAGAAAACCATTGGTGTGATAGGAAATAGCAATCGTTAGAATCGTTGACACTAGAAAATGGGAAATGGTATAGTTTGGTCAACACATGACGAAGGAGGAAATCAACCATGACGAAAAAACAAGCTAGCCTTTTTTTAGAAACGGAAAGCTGTTGTTGTATGGTGCAAAATAGTGCAGCATACTCTTTTGTGATGGGGAAAACCTCCGTTATTTCTGAAAAATTGCCTAACACGATTCCTCTCTGAATCTAGACAACCAGAAATAAACAAAAAAGGTGCTGATGCGATCAGCACCTTTTTGTTTTATGTACATGTATTAGAAGGAGGAATTCGCTATGATTGTTCAGTCAATTTTAGACACAATCGGAGCAACACCATTATTTGAATTTACAAGTGAACAATATCCTATGCCAGAAGGCACTAAAATTTATGCGAAACTAGAATATTTGAATCCAGGTGGCAGCGTCAAAGATCGGCTTGGTGTGCATCTTCTCAAAGAAGCAATGAAAACGGGAAAGATAAATCAAGCCACAACAATTATTGAACCGACAGCGGGGAATACAGGGATTGGACTTGGATTAGCTGCCAGTCAACTGGGCCTCAAGACAATCTTTGTTGTGCCAGAAAAATTTAGTCAGGAAAAACAACAGCTGATGCAAGCGTTAGGTGCTAAAATTGTCCCTTCGCCAACAGAGCAAGGGATTGTCGGAGCGATAACTAGTGCCCAAGACTTAGCCAAGGAAATTCCTAATAGTTACGTGCCGTTACAATTTGAAAATCCGGATAACCCTGCTGCTTACTACGAAGGATTAGGACCTGAAATTGTTCAAGACTTAGGCGGAAAGATTACTAGCTTTGTCGCAGGTTTAGGCAGTGGTGGAACGTTTGCAGGTGTTGGCAGATATCTCAAAGAACAAAATAGTAAGACGCAATTATGGGGCGTGGAGCCAGAAGGTTCAATTTTAAATGGCGGACCTGCACACGGACATGAAATCGAAGGCATTGGCGTGGAGTTCGTGCCGCCTTTTCTTAAACAGATTCCTGTGGACGGCTTTTATACCATTTCAGACGAGGATGGTTTTTTCTGGGTCAAACAATTAGCCAAGAAAAGCGCTTTGCTGGTGGGAAGCTCCAGCGGCGCAGCGTTTGCGGCGGCATTAAGAGAGGCGCGCCGCTTACCAGCAGGCAGCACAATTGTAACTATTTTTCCTGACGGTAGTGACCGTTATTTATCAAAAAATATTTATTCTTAGGAGGAAACCTTTTATGAAATTCAATACAAAATTAATTCATGGCGGCATTAGCAAAGACACAACAACAGGTGCAGTGAGTGTTCCTATTTATCAAACGTCAACCTTTGAACAAAATGGCGTGGGCCAGCCAAAAGAATATGAATATTCTCGTTCAGGTAATCCCACACGTCACGCGTTAGAAACCTTAATCGCTGAGTTAGAAGGTGGGAGCCATGGCTTTGCGTTTAGCTCAGGCTTAGCTGGTATTCATGCAATCATTTCTATGTTTGGACCCGAAGATCATATTTTATTAGGTGACGATGTCTATGGGGGGAGTTTCCGTTTATTGGATAAAGTATTTGTAGCAAATGGGTTAAGCTACACGATTGTAAACGCCAGCGACTTATCAACAATTGAAGCCGCAATTCAGCCAAATACAAAAGCCTTGTTTTTGGAAACACCAAGTAATCCACTGTTAAAAATTACAGATATTGAAGCGGCGGCTAAGCTTGCTAAAAAACATCAGTTGTTAACTATTGTCGATAATACATTTGCGACGCCTTATTTTCAACGGCCGTTAGCGTTAGGTGCTGATATTGTCGTTCACAGCGGGACAAAATATTTAGGGGGCCATAGTGATGTAGTCTCTGGTTTAGTCGTAACGAATCATCCAGAAAGCGCAGAAAAGATTGCCTTTTTACAAAATGCGATTGGTGCTGTTTTAGGACCACATGATAGTTGGCTGGTCCAACGTAGTTTAAAAACATTAGGCGTCCGGATGGCAGCGCACGCCCAAAATGCTCAAAAAATTGCAGAATTTTTAGAAGCGCATCCAGCGGTAGCAACGGTGTATTATCCAGGACTAGCGAGTCATCCTGGTCACGAAATTGCGCAAAAACAGATGTCGGGATTTAGTGGCATGATTTCTTTTGAATTAGCCAAGGATGAGCAAGTCGTTCCTTTCGTAGAAGCGTTGGAAATTTTTACTTTAGCGGAAAGTTTAGGTGGCGTAGAAAGTTTAATTGAAGTACCTGCCATTATGACTCACGCATCTATCCCCAAAGAAAATCGTGAAGCCGTGGGAATTAAAGATGGACTCATTCGTTTATCTGTAGGAATTGAAGCAGTCGAAGATTTGTTGACTGATTTAGAAAAGGGATTACAAGCATAAACAAAAGGCCCTCGTCTTTAGACGAAGGCCTTTTGTTTATAATTCTTCTCCATTCGTAGCAATCACTTGTTGATACCAAGCAAACGATTTTTTCTTTCGCCGTTCCAACGTTCCGTGACCATCGTTGTCTTTATCTACATAAATGAAGCCATACCGTTTCTTCATTTCGCCTGTACTAGCGCTCACTAAATCGATGAATCCCCAAGGTGTATAGCCCATCAAATCAATGCCGTCATACGCAACGGCTTCTTTCATCATCTCAATATGTTCACGTAAATAAGCGATTCGGTAAGTGTCGTTAATCGTTCCGTCTGGTTCTAGCTCATCAATAGCACCAAAGCCATTTTCAACAATAAAGAGTGGTAATTCATACCGATCATTGAACCAATTCATTGCATAGCGTAAGCCCATAGGATCGATTTGCCAACCCCAATCAGATGTTGCTACATAAGGATTTCGCACCAAGTCTTTTGCTTCATTGTAGTCAAAAGTAGGGGCCTTTTCTGCACCTTTTACAGCAAACGACATGTAATAGCTAAAGCCAATATAATCAACACAGCCATTAGCTAAATCAGTTAAATCTTCTTTTGTGACATCTAATGAAATGTTTTTTCGTTTCAAATAGCATTGAATTGCACTTGGATAATGACCGCGGACATGAACATCGGTAAACCAATAACGTTTTTGCATTGCGCTAACACTCATCATCATATCCTCAGGATTACAAGAATAAGGATAAATAGGCACCATCGCAATCATACAGCCAATTTGGAAGTCGGGATTGATAGCGTGGCCAATTTTCACTGCACGTGCGCTAGCGACTAGTTCATAATGAGCAGCCTGATACATAATTGCTTCGCGGTCTTCTCCTTCCTGGTAAGCAATACCAGAGTTAGTAAAAGGTGCAAAATCTTCTTCATAATTGGCTTGGTTGTTAATTTCGTTAAAGGTCATCCAATATTTGACTTTTTTCTGGTAACGAGTGAAACAGACTTCAGCAAATTTGACAAAAAAATCAATGACCTGGCGATTGCGAAAGCCGCCATATTTTGTGACTAAATGATAAGGCATTTCAAAGTGAGACAGTGTGACGACTGGCTCAATACCATTTTTCAAACACTCGTCAAAAAGTGCATCATAAAAACGGAGACCTTCTTCATTGGGCGTTTCTTCATCTCCGTTAGGAAAAATTCGTGTCCAAGCAATAGAGGTTCGGAAACAATTTAAACCAAGTTCTTTGAATAGTTGAATATCTTCTTGATAGCGATGGTAAAAATCAATCGCTTCATGGTTAGGATAGTGTTCATCTGGTAAAACGCCTGCGGTAATTTTACGAGGGACGCCATGTGCACCGGCAGTCATTACATCCGCCACGCTCACCCCTTTGCCGCCTTGGTCCCAGCCTCCTTCTAATTGATGAGCAGCGACAGCGCCGCCCCAAAGAAAATCATTTTTCAAAATTGACATATCGTTTCAGTCCTTTGTTCAAATTTTTATACGTTTTGTGCTTCGACTTTTTCAAGGGTTTCTTCAGTAATCGGTTGATTGGTTTCTTCTGCGTAGTTAAGTGCATCCATTTTTTTAGCAAACGGTAAATAGATAAAGAAACTCATCGTCAGTACTACTACTTGAAGCAACGCGGCTTGCCAACCACCAACTAAAAGTCCAGAAATGATTGGAGGAGTAGTCCAGGGAACTTGTACCGCAGTAAAGAGAGGAACCAGTCCTGTGTACAAGGCAAAATATGTCACAACAGAAGAAACAATCGGTGTGATAATGAACGGCACAGCCATGATTGGGTTCATCACGATAGGTGTAGCAAAGACAATTGGCTCGTTAATATTGAAAACAGCTGGCCCAATTGAAAGCCGACCTAATTGCTTAAACTGAGCTGATTTGGCAAAGAAAACCATGAACACGACTAACCCGATTGTCATGCCCGCACCAGTGACCGTTAAAAATTGATCTAAAAATTGTTGTGTAACAATATGGCCACCATTAGCCAGTGTTAAGTCTTTTCCTGATTTCAAAATTTCGGTATTTTCTAAAGAGTTTGCTTGTAAAATAGGGCCCATGATACCGCCAACGATTGTTGACCCGTGAACACCGAAAAACCAAAAGAGGGGAATGACAAAACCTAATAGTAATGCGCCACCTAGTGAATCTGTGACTCCTTGAAGTGGTGATTGTAGCACTTCGTAAATAAAGTCAAAGAATGTCGTATTGAAGACTTTATCTAGAAGAATGAAAATTAGCATTGCACCAGTTACAATGACGCTGGCAGGAATTAACGCAGTAAAGGAATTGGCCACATTTTCTGGTACAGCTTCTGGTAATTTGATACGAATATCATGACGTAAAAACCAACTATATACAACGCCGACTAACAAACCAACAATAATAGCTGTAATCATCCCTTTGCCAGCTGTCCAATCTTTGTTGATGACATTGCCAACTACTGCGCCAGAAACCGCATCTTTGACTTCAGATGACATAAACAAAATGAAAACCACCATGGCAATCATGCCCGCTGGGAGGCCTTCAAATCCCTCGCTTTTTACATATGAGTAGGCAATACCGATGACCGCAAATAACGACATAATCGCAAAAGATGCACCATATGCTTGATTGAAATAAACAGCCAGACCGCTTGCGTTAACCCATTCAGAAATAGCTGTAACTGGGAAATTCGCTAATAGAAGAAACACGGAACCAACAATGGTAAAAGGCATCGTGTAAAGCATCCCGTTCCGTAAGGCAGTAATTGCTTTGGTATTGACGAATTTTAGTACTGGAGGTAATAATTTCTCGTTAATCCATTCGTTCATAAAAATCTCTCCTTTGAAGAATAATATAAATGCAAATGTATCCGTTTACATATTTACTATATAAGCTTATTTGAAGAAAAAATAGACTTTTGCTTGAATGAGAAACATGTACCAAGAAAAAAAACAAAAAAGCTCATGCTGTTTTAGACAGCATGAGCTTTTGTGAAAAACAACTAGGAAGGTGTTTCATCTAGTTCCTTTAAAAGTTGACTTGCTTGATGAGCTAGGAGTTCAATTAAAGCAATGACAGGGATTTGAGTGGTTGTATTGACTGACTTATCTGCAAATGGAGAACGTTCGTCGGGCATATAATAGGAGATGTTGTAGTCAGCCAAGCGGGCAATAGTTGAATGTTGATTGTTGGTAATGCTTAGCACTTTGGCGCCAGCTGTTTTAAAGTCGGTCATTTGTTTAATCATTTCATTGGTTTCCCCAGATACAGACAGAATCAAGGCTAATGTATTTTCAAATCCGCGCTTGGGGATAGGCGTAAAGGGGTCAGCAATACTGTAAGAATTGATATTTAAGTTGGCAAAATAACGACTACCATAACTACCTAAAATTCCGCTAGTACCAATGCCAGTAAAGGCAACGTGACGTGCTTGAACAATCATTTGAATTGCTGGACGAAGCATTTCGTAATAGGTTTCTTGGTTTAATTTTTTTAAAAAAGCATCGACGTGAACCGTGGCATCATAAAAATTTTCAAACGTTTGTGTTTGTTTGGCTTCTTCTTTCACTGCATATTTTAATTCGGAAAAACCAGCATAGCCCATTTTGTTACAAAATCGTAGAATCGTTGAGGTGGAGACATGACAGGAAGTAGCCAGTTGGCGAATGGTCTGTTGAGGGATTTGGTGCAGGTGTTCCAATACATAATGGTAAACGAGCATTTCTAATTCATTCAAGGTCTGAACCTTCTCTAAATCAAACAAAGTAATCCTCCTTTATATAAAAACTGAATATGTTATTTTTTTGTGTAAATCAAATAAACCAATTCTTATTTTTCTTGAAAAAAATGTAAAATAACTCAATAAAAAGTTTCTTATTTCCTATTTTACAAAAAGTAGCCCAATTATCCTAGTTTTTCTCTTTTTTCTTTTAAAAATAACAATGCGCACCCCTAGAGTTTTTTGAGAAAACAAGCTAAAATAGATAAGAAGAGAAAAGGAGGCGTTGATGTGGCACGGGAAGTAATTTTATTTATTGCAGCGAGTATTGATGGTTTCATTGCGGACAAAGCGGGCGGTGTTGCTTGGTTAGAAGAGAATATTCGTGGCGATGAAGAAGATCGTAGTTACGATGAAATGTATGAAAAAATAGACACTGTGGTAATGGGGCGGACTACTTATGATCAAGTGACACAAGAATTGTCCCCAGATGTGTATTTTTATGAAGACAAGCATTCTTATATCATTACCTCTCATCCAGAACCATCAACTGCTTCAAGAACTTTTACCAAGGAAGATCCAGTCACATTAATTCGTCGTCTCAAAGAAGAAGACGGCGCGGGAATTTGGATTGTTGGAGGCCCAAAAGTGGTTCAACCGCTTTTGGCAGCTGATTTAATTGATACCTTCATTTTGACGACAATACCACTGTTTCTGGGTGAGGGCATTGCTCTATACGAGACAATGGCTCAATCAATCCCAGTTCGTTTAAAACAGGTTTATCAAAAAAATGAGTTGGTTTATTCGATTTATCAACGTGAAAACAAAAATTAAAAAATAATTATTCGGTTGGGCAAGTTGCTTTCAAGGTTTTGAGTTTCTCATAGGGCGAGAGGAACAAAGCAACAGTTGTCTAGCCGTTTGTGTTGTTTTTGATTGACAAAGAAATGGTAGAGGAGAAAAAAATGAAACATCAGATCAAAAGAAGGTTGTATATTTCACCTGTTCAAACAATTGTCTTAGGCTTTTTTCTATTAATTGTTGTAGGCACAATCTTATTAATGATGCCTTTTTCTGCACAAGCTGGACAAAAAACGCAATGGATTGATGCTTTTTTCGTGGCAACTTCCGCCGTCTGTGTTACAGGGCTTTCGCCTTTGAATACGGCGGAACATTGGAGTCCTATCGGGCAAGTTATTATTATGATTTTGATTGAATTAGGCGGCTTAGGCTTTTTAACCGTTGCCACGATTTTCTTTAGTTTGCTACGGAAAAAAGCGTCACTAAGTGTACGGATGTTGTATCAAGAAGCTTTAAATGTTAGTGAAGTTTCCGGAGTTTTTCGTTTAATGAAATATATTATGAAGTTTGCGGCCATTATTCAATTACTTGGAGCCTTCTTGTTGTCCTTTCAATTTGTGCCAACATTTGGGTGGAAAAAAGGGATGTTTTTTAGTCTCTTCCATGCCGTTTCGGCATTTTGTAATGCTGGCTTTGATTTGCTAGGGGATAGTATGGTTCCTTATCAAAATTCGCCTTATCTTTTACTAGTCATTAGCTTTTTAATTATAGCTGGCGGCTTAGGATTTATTGTGTGGCGCGATATTTTTGCAATGATTAAAGGCTATAAAAATAAAATTAAGCACCGTGTTAGTATTCATACACGCCTTGCTTTAACGGTGACCACCACCTTTTTAGTCTTAGGGACCGTTATTTTTTACATTTCAGAATATCGCCATTTTCCAGCTGACATGTCTTTTTGGCAGCGTCTTGTCAACAGTTGGTTCTTGTCGGTTACACCAAGAACGGCTGGCTTTTATTCAGTTGATTATTTGAAAATGAGTAATCCAGGCCTGATTGTCACGATTTTGTGGATGTTTATTGGTGGCACTTCAGGATCAACCGCTGGCGGCTTGAAAACCACTACGTTTGGTGTGCTATTTTTACAATTTCGTGCAATTTTTAAAGGGAAACAGCGAGTGGAATTCCATGAACGCACAATTCCTGAGCGAGTAGTGCTCCAAGCATTTACTTTGTTCTTCTTGGCAACTTTTTTATGTGTAACTGCTTCGGTTATTCTCTCGTTTACAGAAACATTACCTTTAAAAAACGGGATTGAGTATATTGTTTTTGAAGTGATTTCTGCATTTGGAACGGTCGGTTTAACAATGGGGTTAACACCAGATTTAACTGTTTTTGGTAAACTGGTGATTATTTTTCTAATGTTCGTCGGTCGTGTGGGTGTGTACACGGTGTTATTGTCATTAATTAAGAAAGGCTTGGAAAGTCAGTCGAAAGTTCAATATCCAAAAGAATCAGTGATGATTGGTTAATAGAGAAAGAGGGAAATAGAATGGAATTTTTAGGTATTTTATGTTTGATTTTAATTACAACGACTTTAGCAGGTGTTGCTTGTAAAAGAGTAGGAATTCCTGCGGTAATTGGGCAATTGCTAGTAGGGATTGTGTTAGGTCCAGCGATGTTAAATATTGTGCATCAAGATGTGTTTGTGCATGACTTTTCAGAAATTGGTGTCATTATGCTGATGTTTATTGCTGGAATGGAATGTGAATTGGAATTATTGAAAAAATATGCGAAACCTAGTGTCATGGTCGCTATTTTGGGCATCGTTTTACCGGTTGGTTTTACTATGTTGATTGGTCAGCTGTTTGCTTTTTCTTGGAAAGAAGCTTTTTTCCTTGGGTTAGTTTTAGCAGCAACGTCGGTCAGCATTTCAGTAGAAGTATTAAGAGAGTTGAATGTTTTAAGTAGTAAAGAAGGTGCAACGATTCTTGGGGCTTCCGTCGTTGACGATATCGTGGTCGTGATTATTTTAAGTGTTGCTGTCGGCATGATTGGTGCAAGTACAGGCGGCAATACAGAAGTCAGCTTTATTGTTAAGTTAATTGAACAAGGCTTATTCTTTATTGGGATTTTCTTTTTGGTCCGCTTTATCGCTCCCTATTTACTACGTTTAAGTCAAAAAATGAACATTGGGTCGTCTGTGATTATCATGTCATTGATTATCTGTTTGGGCATGGCTTATTTGGCTGATTTAGTTGGTTTAAGTTCTGTCGTAGGTGCCTTTTTTGCAGGGATTGCTGTGGGACAAACGGATGCAAAAACAGAAATTGATTTCAATATTGAAGCTATTGGCTATGCCGTGTTTATTCCCGTCTTCTTTGCCAGCATTGGCTTATCAGTGACATTTAACACGTTAGGAAAAGATTTACCTTTTATTTTGGTAATGACGATTATGGCGATTTTAACGAAATTACTGGGCGGCGCCTGGGGAGCGAAAATGGTTGGTTTCTCCAATACAAGTTCTTTAATGGTCGGTGCTGGGATGGTTTCGCGTGGGGAAATGGCATTAATCATTGCGCAAATTGGCTACCAATCTAAATTACTTTCAGAAGCGTATTATACGAGCATGATTGTGGTAATTATCTTAACGACCTTAGTTGCACCGTTCTTATTGAAATACTTTGTTAAAAAACAAGAATCTGCGTTGCAATAAAAAAAGATGAGCAGAAGTTGTTGACAAAAAAATAAAATAGCTATATGATGAGTTCAAGATAAACGACTACATTTGTAGTCGATAACCTTGAACTCTTTTTTTATTGATGAAGGAGGAATTTAACGAGTATGGCAAAAGATAAATTAGCGACAATTACTGATGCAGAGTGGGAAGTCATGCGGGTTATTTGGACCCAAGGCAAAACCACGAGTCGTGAAGTTCATACACTTTTAAATGAGAAAAAAGAATGGAAATCAACGACCGTCAAGACGTTACTAAGTCGTTTAACAGATAAAGGGTTAGTTGGGACGGAGAAAGCAGGCAATAAATATATTTATTATCCGCTAGTAGAAGAACGTCGGAGCGTTGAAACGGTGGCAGACGAACTTTTAGCCAAGGTGTGCAGCCGTAAAGTTGGTTCCGTGGTAGAAACAATTTTAACAGAGAGTCAGTTGAGTTATGACGATTTGGATCGATTAGAGGAACTCTTGAAAGAGAAGCGCAAGACGGCGGTTGAATCTGTCCCTTGTAACTGTATTCCTGGTCAATGCCAATGTCATTTAATTTAAAAAGGAGTGAAAAAAATGGAAAGTAAAACGTTTGATATTGAAGGGATGAGCTGTGCTTCCTGTGCCCAAACGATTGAAAAGGCTACGGCGAAGTTACCTGGGATGGCAAAGGCAAGTGTCAATTTAGCTACGGAAAAATTAAGTGTCACGTATGATCAGACGGAAGTCACAGAAGAAGAAATTAAGGAAGCTGTGTCAGATGCTGGCTACAAGGCGATTAGCCCAGCCCAGCAACGAACGTTTGCGATTGAAGGAATGAGTTGTGCTTCCTGTGCCCAAACGATTGAAAAAGCTGTGAACCAATTATCTGGTGTTCAACAAGCGATTGTTAATTTAGCCACGGAAAAACTGGTGGTTAGTTATGACGACCATCAAGTAACGAGTGCTGAAATTATCAAAGCAGTTACGGATGCAGGTTATCAAGCGACAGAAGAAGTCGCTGCAGGTGCAACAGCGGACCAAGATCGTGAAAAGAAACAAAAACATATTGCTGAGATGTGGCAACGTTTTTGGATCTCATCGGTGTTTACAGTACCACTTCTTTATATTGCGATGGGACATATGGTAGGCTTACCATTGCCGGATTTTTTGAATCCAATGACACATGCGACGACCTTTGCAATGGTTCAATTGATTTTGACGTTACCCGTTCTATATGTCGGCAGAGAATTTTTCACAGTTGGTTTTAAAGCATTATTTAAAGGGCATCCGAATATGTTTTCTTTGGTGGCTTTAGGAACCAGTGCTGCTTTTGTGTATAGTTTATATGGCACAGTCATGATATTCTTAGGAGATACAAGTTTTACAATGGCTCTTTATTATGAATCAGCGGGTGTTATTTTAACTTTAATTACATTAGGAAAATATTTCGAAGCTGTTTCAAAAGGGAAAACCTCAGATGCGATAAAAAAATTAATGGGTTTGGCGCCGAAAACTGCTCATATTTTACGTGATGGCGCAGAAATTGAAGTGCCAGTTGATGCTGTTCAGTTGGATGACATTGTGATTGTTCGCCCAGGAGATAAAATCCCTGTTGATGGAGTGATTGTTTCAGGCAGTAGTTCTGTGGATGAAGCCATGTTAACGGGCGAAAGTTTGCCTGTTGAAAAGAAAGTCGGTGATGCAGTAATTGGTGCTAGCATCAATAAAAATGGCAGCTTTCAATTCAAGGCGACAAAAGTGGGAAAAGAGACGGCCCTTGCCCAAATCATTCAATTAGTGGAAGATGCGCAAGGCTCAAAAGCGCCGATTGCACAATTAGCTGATAAAATTTCGGGTGTTTTTGTCCCAATCGTTATTGGTTTGGCTGTTCTTTCTGGCTTGGCTTGGTTCTTTTTAGGACAAGAGTCATGGATTTTCGCTTTGACAATTACCATTTCTGTGTTAGTGATTGCTTGTCCTTGTGCGCTCGGCTTGGCAACGCCGACTGCGATTATGGTGGGAACAGGTAAGGGCGCTGAAAATGGCGTTTTAATTAAAAGTGGGGATGCTTTAGAAACCACTCACAAAATTCAAACAATCGTGTTTGATAAAACAGGAACTATTACAGAAGGCAAACCGGTGGTTACAGATATTTTAGTTGCTGATTCAGCACTTTCAGAAGCTGAGTTACTAACATTAGCAGCTTCTGCAGAACAAGGATCAGAACATCCTCTAGGTGAAGCAATTGTGGGAGCGGCTAAAGAACGTCAATTGCCATTAGTAGAAGGAAGCGATTTTTCAGCGATTCCAGGTCACGGCATCCGTGTGACAATCAACGAACGAGTCCTACTTTTGGGCAATATAAAATTAATGAAAGAAGAAGGCATTGAGCTATCAACGTTTGTTCAACAAGCGGATCGTTTGGCAGAAGAAGGGAAAACCCCAATGTTTGTGGCAAAAGATGGTTCGTTTGCGGGTATCATTGCGGTAGCAGATACTGTGAAGGATAGCAGTCAAACAGCCATTGCACGTTTGCATAAAATGGGGATCGAAGCCGTGATGATTACGGGAGACAACAAACGTACTGCCGAGGCGATTGCAAAACAAGTAGGTATCGATCGTGTCTTAAGTGAAGTTTTACCAGAAGATAAAGTGTTAGAAGTGAAAAAACTACAAGCAGAAGGCAAAAAAGTTGCGATGGTGGGTGACGGTATTAATGATGCACCAGCACTTGCCCAAGCAGATGTGGGGATTGCTATTGGTTCAGGCACAGATGTTGCAATGGAATCGGCCGACATTGTGCTAATGCGTAGTGATTTAATGGATGTGCCTACAGCAGTTGAATTAAGTAAAGCGACCATCAAAAACATCAAAGAAAATCTTTTCTGGGCATTTGCCTATAATACATTAGGTATTCCAGTGGCTATGGGTGTGTTACACTTATTTGGTGGACCTTTGTTAAGTCCGATGATTGCAGCAGCAGCTATGAGTTTTAGTTCAGTCTCTGTCTTACTAAACGCCTTACGCTTAAAAGGATTTAAACCTTCGACGGTGAAAAAAACTAGTGGAAGTCAAAAATAAAATTGAAAAGGATGAAGTGAAATGGAAAAAACAGTAAAAATTGATGGGATGAAATGTGATGGCTGTGTTCAAGCGGTCACTGAAAAATTTAGTGGAATTGACGGCGTAACAAATGTTGCGGTTCACTTGGCAGATCAAACAGCCGTTGTAACAGCAGATCGTGAAGTAAGCCAGGATGAACTGAATACCACGTTGGCAGATACAAAATTCAAGGTTGTCAGCGAATAACAAAAAAACAGGGCCTACCATCATGAGTAGACCCTGTTTTTTTGTTATGGAAGTTTTGCTTTGATTTCCTGATAAATCTTAGTTGTTTCTTGACCCTCACGCGCAGTATAATAATAAACTTTCTTCCGCGTTTCTATTTTCAGAATCGGATGACTTTTTGTATAAATTAGTAAATAAGCAGGTTTTCCAGCGACTTTAAATTCTCCTGTTAAGTAACTATCTGTCGCAGCACCCATTGTGCGGATGCGTTCTTGAGGTAAGTCATCAATCAAAGAAACAGCAGTGATTTGGTTAAAAGGAATTGACCTTGTTTTTGCTAATGGGGCAGATAACTCAATTTGTTTCTTTTCAATAGTTGCTTGAAAGGCATGACTAGAAAAATCATTTATAAACATCGGCACTGTGGCAAAGAACAGCACCGCAATCGTTAAAATACCAGTAGCGGCTAGAATAATTTTCCCAGCAGGCCGTCCTAGGTTAATGGATAAATTCATACCAATGCGATCAGGAACCATGATTTTGGGGTCCTTTGGATTGATATAAATCCCATACCGCCAATATTGATCATCATCCCCATAGCGATAATCGCCAGCCTGTAAAACGAATTGATCTTGTTTTTTGCGCATTGAAAATAGGTAGTAGAAGAGAAAGCCTACATAAACAAACAAAAGAATAAAATAACAAAAAGTAAGGGCCATCGCAACCGTATAATCAATTACAATTGTGAAAGTTGGTAAAATGGTTAGCGGTGCAAAAACTAAGGCGGATAAAACCATTAAAACAGACCAATGATGCCGAAATAAATCATTGATTTGCTGATTAATTTTTGAGTCACTAGTTAGCGGTTTGACAGGTAAGCGTGAAATAAAATAATAGCCGCCAATGAACAAACTTAACATCAAAACAGTAATTAAGAAAAGAATCCAGGAACCAATCGCCGTTTGCAAGGAATAAAAGCCCCCAGCAAAAGTAAGAATAATTGCAGGTAAAAACCACCAAAATGAAATAAGTTTCTGGTTTTTATTTAAAACTAATTGCGTATCGATTAAGAGAGGACGCTTAGGTAGCAACCAGCCGTTTTGCATTTTTAAAGCGGCCATTTTGCGAATATAAACGATTTGCAGATAGTAGCCACTGCCAATAAAACTAAATAAAAGTAACAGAAAAAGGAACAATAAAATCGAATCATAAGGAATAAATAACAAAGGTAAACTAAGAACACTAAAAACGGCTGCTAGTTGAACCAAGCGTTTTTTATAACGTTTTCGGATTGCTTGAACGCTGGGATCTTGTAGTTTATCTTCTGGTAAAGTGTTTTCCAAAATAATATTTTTGTGAGGATTTGCATAAATCCCCATAGTAAATGCCATAAAAAAAGCGACAGAAACTAGGATGAAATAAAAGAATACCGCCATTATAATGCACGCCCTTTCGAATCAAAATTTTGATAAATTTTCTGAATAAGTGCTTGGATTTCTGCTTCGGATTGCTGATGTAAAAAACTTTCAGCCAACAGAAGTTCTAAACGCTCATGCAATTGCTGTTGCCAAACAGCGGTAGCAGGTAACTTTGCGGCAATTTTGGTGCCGTTACGACGGTCAGTCACAATATAACCTGATTGCTTTAACTTATTATAAGCTTTTGAAACAGTCATCATATTGACCCCGATTTCGTCCGCCAATTGTCGGATAGAAGGCAAACTTTCATTGGGAACCAGTTCACCTTTGGCAATGCCTACAATGATTTGATCAATGAGTTGCTGATAGATGGGCTGTTCGCTTTGTTCATCTATTTCTAAAAGCATCGAATCACTCCTGTCTTATTTGTGCTATCTGTATTATATATACTAATACAAAAAGAGTTGGAAAGCAAGGAATTTAGAGTAAATGGTTGTTTCTGTTTAAAGAGAAGCATATAATGAAGAAGAACGTAAAATGAAAGGACGATGAAAATATGACAGCAATTGAACCAAAATTAACAGAGAAATTCCATCAAGATTTCTTGAACAATAATAAACAAAATGCCTTACAACGTAGTGTAGTAAAAAATGGTATCAGCGCTTCAGGTGAATCTGTACAAGGAGCCGTGAATAACGTACCCGTCTTTTCAGTCGACTTAGCTACTGGAAAAGTGGCCAATCAAAAACAAAGCGGTCGCTGCTGGATGTTTGCGGCATTAAATACATTTAGACATAGAATGTTAAATGCGTTTCAATTAAAAGATTTTGAATTATCACAAAACTATACATTTTTCTGGGATAAATATGAAAAATCAAATTATTTCTATGAAAATATTATTGCAACAGCCGATCAACCGTTGACTAGTCGTAAAGTGGCCTTTTTATTAGCGACACCACAACAAGATGGTGGGCAATGGGATATGATCGTTTCAATTTTTGATAAATATGGCGTAGTGCCTAAAACGGCAATGCCTGAAAGCAGCAATAGTTCCAATTCACGTGATTTAAACAACTATTTAAATAAAAAATTACGCAAAGATGCAACAATTTTACGTAGTTTAATTGAAAAAGGCGCTTCTGCTGAAGAAGTCCAAAAAAACAAAGAAGCAATGTTACAAGAAATTTATAATTTCTTAGCAATCTCTTTAGGAACACCGCCAGAAACCTTTGATTTTGAATACCGTGACGAAGAAAAAAATTATCATTTGGATCAAAATCTAACACCGCAAACATTCTTTGAAAAATACGTTGGCGTTAATTTACATGATTATGTAAGTATTATTAATGCTCCTACAGAAGATAAACCCTTCAACAAAACATACACTGTTGAAATGTTAGGGAATGTTGTCGGCGGCAAAGAAGTTAAATATTTAAATGTAGAAATGGCTGCTTTCAAAAAATTAGCTGCTGCACAATTGGAACAAGGCGAATCTGTTTGGTTTGGTTGTGATGTCGGACAATCTTCAACACGTGACACAGGAATTATGGCATTAGACGTTTACGATATGAACGATCTTTTTGATATTGATTTTACGATGACTAAAGCAGAACGTTTAGACTTTGGTGAAAGCTTAATGACACACGCCATGGTTTTAACAGGTGTTGATATCGTTGATGGTCAAACAACAAAATGGAAAGTGGAAAATAGCTGGGGCGAAAAAGTCGGTGAAAATGGCTTCTTCGTTATGAGCGATGCGTGGATGGACGAATACACTTATCAAATCGTTGTGCACAAAGATTTATTAACTGATGAACAGAAAAAAGCTTGGGAACAAGCGCCAACTGTTTTGGCACCTTGGGATCCAATGGGAGCATTAGCATAAAACAGAAAAAGAAGGCCTCCGCCGTCATGGCGGGGCCTTCTTTTTACGTTGGGCGGCGAACTTCACGGATTTCGCCCAATGTTGTATAATCATTGCCTGCTAAACGAGCAATCGGTTGGAGTTTTTCAGGTAAAATGTACTGATGTTCTTCATCGAAAACGGCTGAATCAAAATAGAAATCGGTAATTTCTACAATGAATAAATCCGTAATAATTTGACCTTCATGGTTAGCAATAGGTACATATTGATGTAAGCGAGCTTCCATCCGAATCGGCGCGGCTTTGATTGCTGGAACAGCAACAGTCTGGCTGGCAATGGTTTCAATACCGAATGTGTCAATTTCACTGATCTCTGCTGCTAAAGGTGCCGAAGTCTGATTCATTTGAGTAAGAACGTCTTCGTTAACGAAATGGATGACAAGTTCTTTAGTAGCCAAGATGTTTCGTGCCGTATCTTTAGGCTCTTCGTCTGGTCGTAAAATGGACAACGTTGCTAAAGGAATTTCAGCTGCCGCCGCATTAAAGAAACTAAAGGGAGCAGCGTTGACGACACCTGTAGCTGTATCTTGTGTTGTAACCCAAGCGATTGGCCGAGGAATAATACTTCCTGATAAAAATTTATACGCTGTTTTTGCAGATAACTCGTTACTATTGTAATGAATCATAGGAGCCTCCTAGAAAAAATACTAATTTCTTTGAACATTCGCATCTGAAGTATCGAAAGGACGCACAAATTCTTCAATCCCTGCCCGTTTTGGTTCTAAAAATGGCGGTAATGATAATTTTTCGCCAGCGTGTTCATAGGTTTCATCCTCTAAAAATCCAGGACCATCGGTTGCCAGTTCAAATAAAACATGTGTTGCTGCCAAGAAATATTCAGATTTAAAGTAAAAACGTTCCACAAAGCCAGAATTAGGAAATTCCAAACGATTAATTTTTTCAATCCAGAAACGTAGTGCTTCCTCATCGGCAACGCGCAAGGCTAAGTGATGGACATTGCCGTAGCCTTCTTGAGCCGCTGGCAAATCTTCCCGATGCTCTACGATGATGCTGGCACCATTCCCACCTTCGCCAACTTCAAATAAATGGAAACTACCTTCAGCATCAATCAATTTGAACCCTAAAACTTCAGTTAAAACTAGTTGCAGATGTTCGTAATTTTCGACAGTTACAAAGGCTGGACCTAAGCCGATTAAAGCATGTTCACTAGGGACGTTAGATTTTTTCCAAGGCGTGCCAGCCGCAACACCTTGGTTCTTTTCATCAGAAATAAGTTGGTAACGTTGATTGTCAAAATCTTCAAATTCTAAATACTTTTTACCAAAACGTTCTTGAATTTCTCCATGATCAATTGCATATTCATTAAAGCGTGATACCCAGTAATCCAAAGCAGCATCATCTTTTACACGGAAGGAAGTACGAGAAATTGTATTGGTTCCTTTGGTTCCTTTAGGTAAGCCTGGGAAGTCAAAGAAAGTCATATCTGTTCCGGGAGAGCCGGCATCATCAGCAAAAAATAAATGATATGTTTCAATATCGTCTTGGTTGACAGTCTTCTTAATTAAACGTAGACCTAAAATATCGGTGAAAAAGTGATAAATTTTTTCGGCACTTGAAGTCATGGCAGTGACGTGGTGTAAACCTAAAATTTGTGTATTCATAATAAAAATCCTCCTAAAAGAAAAATAATTTTTTGATTAATTAACTTACTAAAAGTAAGTTTAAATGATTAGTCCTAAAAATGCAAAAGAAATGTCTCGAATTCGAACTATTATTTTTTAGTTGATTTTTAAAAAAAATAAGAATATAATAGCCTGAGATATTTTAATACATAAACTTTCGTAAACATCGCCGGATGCTTGCGACTAAAGTGTTAATGAACAGTTCTTAGGCCATAGCTGAACTGTTTGTTGGCACTTTTTTTGTTTGGAAGGGAAGGAAAACAAGATGAGTAAAGCTTGGTTAAAAGTTATTTTTGGCGCTTTTTGTGAAGTGATTTGGGTCATTGGCATGAAGCATAGTACAACATGGTGGGAGATTTTAGGGACAGTAATCGCAATCTTTATCAGTTTTTATGCGCTGATTAAAGCAGGAGAGGAATTGCCAGTCGGCACAGCCTATGCTGTATTTGTCGGCTTAGGTAGTGCTGGAACTATTGTAACAGATCATTTTTTATTCCACACACCTTTGGGTATAGGAAAAGTTCTTTTTCTGTTGCTGTTATTAATAGGTGTGATTGGCTTAAAAATGGTAACTGGAAATAAAGAGGAGGAAACAAGATGAGTTGGTTATACTTAGTTATTGCAGGCTGTTTTGAAATCTTTGGCGTAGGTTCAATTAAATTATTTACAACAAAAAAAGACTTACGTTCATTGTTAATTTTAATTCTAGCGTTTAGTGGTAGTTTCTTATTCTTATATTTAGGGATGAGACAATTGCCGATGGGCGTTTCTTATGCAGTTTGGACAGGAATTGGTACAGCAGGAGGCGCTATTTTAGGAATGCTCTTAGGTGAATCAAAAGACCTACGCCGGATATTTTTTATTTTTTTAATCATTGTTTCTGTGATTGGTTTAAAATTAATTGGTTAGAAAGCAAGAGAACATTGTTTGGATTATTGAAAGACCGGTGAGTAAAATTTAAAAAGAGACAGAACCAAATGCGGTGTTCTGTCTCAAAATAGCTTTTATTTTACGAGGTTACTATAACGTGTCGCAAATTCATTGTTGTAGGACTTGCCGTTGACATCTTGACCAACGTCCCAATTTGCAGACCAAGTCATTAAGCCACGGATAGGATTACCGTCTTTTGCTAACTGATCAAAAGTTTTGGCTACAGGGGTAGCCTCAACGACATAGCCGCTACCAGCAGCATCCCGATTTGCTGGTAAACCAAGGACTAATTTATCGTTTGGTATCTGTAGATAGCCGCGCGTGCCATGGATTAATGAATCAGACATATAATAGAGGAACTCGTATTTTAGAGCATCGTTGCTTTGAGCAACCCAAGTCATAATTTCATCAACCCAGACACCGTCGCCGCCTTGGTTATATAATTGTGGGGCAATGTAATCATAATAACCATTTAGGGAAGTAATGTATGTTTCATAAGCGGCACCAGGTTTTAAATAAGGGAATTCTGGCGCCATCGTAATGATGAAATTTTTTCCTTGTGCTCGATAATGGTCTTTGACTATTTTCAATGCAGCAGGGATGACGGTTTGGTTGTCGCCAGCAGTAATCGCCAATTGCTCTAAGTCGATGTCTAAACCATCAAAGCCGTATGTTTCCACTTGACGAATGATTTCATTCGCAAAGGCTTGTTCATCGCCTTTGACTAATTGGATATGTGCATCTGCTCCACCAAGTGCCAATAAAACTGCGCGACCTTGACTATTTAATTGTGCGACTTCTTGTCGTAAGGCAGTGTCCGTTTGGTTATAAGGCTTGAACGTAGGAATCCGTGTCGTGCCATCGCTTTTCATGAAGGAAACTGGTACGACATTGTAGGCTTGATTTACTTCTGAAAGGTTCAGCGATGCTGATGTTCCTTGTTTGTAACCATCGCGTCCTTTTGAGGCCCAGTTATGCCAATATCCAACCAACACTTTTTTGCCAGAGATATCCACCATCGTATCCGCAGCATCTGCAGAAGCTTGAGTAGGCGTTAACCACAAGCCAACTGCTACGGTTGAAAGAAGGAGAAAAGCAGGAATTATTTTTTTTAGCTTCATTTTTTGAGAACTCCTTTAATGTAGTTTAAGATGTGAGTATTTTTACTGAATGTTCACATCAATCGCTTGGTAAAAGGCGTTCACCGTATCACCAATGCCCCAGACAGCGTAAATGACATGATAACCTTTGCGGTCTGTCGGAATATTAATTGTTTGTTTAACAACTTTATTAGGAACTTCTTGTTTACCGTCAATTGAAGCAATTTTGTCGAAGTTTTTAATGTCTAATGGTTGATTGGGATTCCAGCCATTTTTAGTAATATAGTAATCCCAAGAAGCAGTTCTATGTTGGGCAGTTAAGTTCCAAGTGATGTCAAGGGGACCTGTTGTAATGTTTGTTTTGTGCCAACGAGTAGCTGTTTGTTCATCCAAAGGTTCAAAACCTGAGACACCTGCACTGGCTAATTTACCAGTAATAAACGTATTTTTAGGCGCTTCGATACTTTGAGGTTCCCATTGTGCACGACCAACATTTGTATTTAAGTTACCACCAGCAGAACTACCAAAGAAAGCACGACTTCCAGGACTTGCTACGTAACCATGAGCCTCTGAAACAGTAGGGGCCAATGCAGCGCCACCTAAAACAAAACTAAAAGCCAGGACGATTGTTAATAAACTCTTTTTCACGAAAAAAACCTCCTAAAAAATTATTTTGTATGCGCTTACAGATAGGAATATAACATAATAATCTTTCGGATACAAATAATAAGAAATGTTATTTTTAAAAATAAAACAATATTTTTTAAGTAATATTAAGAATGTTTTTAAATAATATAAATAATAGTGTTTTTCAAAGTTTTGTTAATTTTTCATTCGGAATCGCAATTGAAGAAATCACGTGGTATACTTTTAAGAAGAAACAATGACACGAAAGTAGCCATTGGAAAAAGGAGATTATTTCGTGGGAAAAAAACATACATCCTCTTATGAAGTTGCCTACTATGACGGCGATTTTACTGGTGCAATGAAGATACCGGCTTTGTTAGCGGTTGTCATTAAAGTATCAGAAGAACAAACAGAATTACTAGGAAGAGATGCGGCTTATGTCGCTCAATTTGGTCTAGGCTGGGTCATCACCAATTATGAAATAGAGATTCACCGCTTACCAAAAGTTGGTGAAAAAGTAGCAATTACAACGCAAGCTATGAGTTATAACAAATATTTTTGTTATCGTAACTTTTGGGTTCATGATGAAGAAGGCAATGAATGTGTCTTTGTGAAATCAACCTTTGTCTTAATGGATCAAAAAAATCGGAAAATCAGTAGTGTGTTACCAGAAATTATTGCACCTTTTGATTCTGAAAAAATCACTAAAATTTATCGCCATGAAAAAATTGAAAAGGTCACAGAGGGGAACTTTTTACCTTATCGTGTGCGTTTTTTTGATATTGATGGCAATCAACATGTTAATAATGCGATTTACTTTAATTGGTTATTGGATGTGTTAGGGTATGACTTTTTAACAACGCATCAACCGAAAAAAATTCTTGTGAAATTTGATAAAGAAGTAGAATATGGCCAAGAAGTCGAAAGTCATTACGAAATTGTCGAACAAGAAAATCAGTTGAAAACGCGCCATGAGATTCGGATTGATGGTCAAACCTATTGTGAAGCGAATATCGATTGGACCAACTAAGTTGAGATGACGGTTTAGAAAATAAAAAGTTACGCAGAGGAGGAAGGACATGATTCGCTTAGGATTAACATCTTTTAGTGAACACGACTATTTAACTGGAAAAAAACGGGCCACGCTTTATGAATATGCCAGTCATTTACCACTAGTTGAAATGGACACGGCGTATTACGGGATTCCTCCCAAAGAACGAGTAGCTGAATGGGTCAAAGCAGTTCCCGAAAACTTTCGCTTTGTCATGAAAGTTTATAGTGGAATCAGTTGTCAAGGTGAGTGGCAGACCTATTATGCAAGTGAAGAAGAAATGATCACCGCCTTTTTAGAAAGTATGGCCCCATTAATTGAAAGTAAAAAATTATTTGCCTTTCTGGTACAATTTTCAGGAACATTTGGTTGTACGAAAGAAAATGTCGCTTACTTGCAAAAAATTCGTCACTGGTTTAAAGACCTACCCATCGCCATTGAATTACGAAATAATTCATGGTATCAACCAAACTTTGTAAAACAAATGTTGCAATTTATGAAAGAAAATCAATTTTCACTTGTGATTGTAGATGAACCGCAGATTCCTACGAATCCAGTGCCCTTTTATCCTTATGTAACGAATCCTAATCTCGTGCTCTTCCGGTTTCACGGACGTAATGCGGCTGGCTGGTTAGCCAATGATGCAGAGTGGCGTAAAAAAAGAACCCTTTATCATTATAATACGCAGGAAATCGCTGATTTAAGCGAAGCTGTTTTAAAAATGTCGCAAGAAGCTAAAGAAGTGGGCGTAATTTTTAATAATAATTCTGGCGGCGATGCCGCAGAAAACGCTCTACAGATGCAAAAAGTCTTGAATTTGAGTTACGATGATTTGAATCCAAAACAATTAGATTTATTTTGAGAAAGAAGGTAGCTGAATGTCTGAAAAGCAATCCCCTTATGAAATGGCTTGTGCCTTCCACGAGGTTTTTAATCCACAACAACCAGAGCAACCAACTGCTTTTTCGCCAGAGTTAGCCAGTCGACGAGCAGAGTTTAAAGTTGAAGAACTTGTAGAATTTTTATATAGTGCTGCTGATAATGACCAAGTACTTTTTCAACAATTGGTCAACGGATTAAAAAAATCTGTCGATAAAGCAGAGCAGAAAGTCTTGGCGAAAGGCAAACCAGTATCTGATCCTTTAGTGGAGGAAGTGGATGCACTAGTTGATTTATTGTATTTTACTTATGGTTCGTTTTGCTTAATGGGCGTCAATCCAACAAAAATTATTGAAATCGTTCATCAAGCCAATATGGGGAAATTATTTCCAGATGGGCAGCCACATTATGATCCAGAAACAAATAAAGTATTAAAACCTGAAAATTGGGAACAAGATTTTGCGCCAGAAGCTAAAATTAAAGCGGAAATTCAACGCCAATTGAAAATTACTGAAACCAATGAAAAAGACGAATGAGAAAACTCATTCGTCTTTTTCATTAATCATGGAAGAACGTCCGATATAAGGCTTTGATGGCTTTTTCCTCTTGTTCTTTTTTGATACCAAACATAATACTTACTTCCGAAGATCCTTGGTTAATCATTTCTAAGTTGATTTTTTCTTTGGCTAACGCCATTGTACTTTCAGCAGTAACCCCAATTCGTTGGCGCATGCCTTCCCCGACAATCATAATCATAGAAAGGTGATGCGTGATGCGTAACTCATCAGGCGCTAAAACTTCTTGGAGTTGAGCCATCAGTCGATTTTCAATTTCAGTTGTTAACTGGTCTTCTCTTAAAACAATCGTGATGTCATCAATTCCTGAGGGCATATGCTCATAGCTCAAGGCTAATTTTTCTAGTACTTCTAAGAGCCGTCGCCCAAAACCTAACTCTCTATTCATTAAATACTTACTAATGTAAATACTTGCGAACCCTTGATCACTAGCAATTCCTACAACAGGGGCATGCTTCACTTTGCGAGAAGTAGTAATTAGGGTGCCAGGATGATGTGGGTTGTTGGTATTTTTGATAACGACTGGAATATTTGCGCGATAGGCAGGCATTAAGGCTTCATCGTGGAGGACGGCAAAGCCTGCATAAGCTAACTCCCGCATTTCTCTGTAGGTCAATTCTTGAATCGTTTGAGGCTGTTCAATAATTCCAGGATGGGCGACATAAATTCCGTCCACATCGGTAAAGTTTTCATACAAATCTGCTTGAACACCTGCGGCAACAATGGACCCTGTGATATCGGAACCGCCACGAGAAAAAGTACAAATTTCGCCGGCTTCTGTATAACCAAAGAAACCTGGAATAACCAAGATTTGTTGAGTCTCACGATAGGCACTAATTTTCTCTAAAGCTTTTGGTAAAATGCGAGCATTGCCTGGCTCAGGTGTCACCAGGAGACCCAATTCTTTTGGACTAATGTAGCGAGCATCTAAGCCATTCTGATTGAAAAAACTGGCAACAACTTTTGCATTATTGTCCTCGCCGCTAGCTAAAAAATAGTCAAATAAAAAAGCATTGTTTTCTTTTGGTAAAGTGGCTAATTGGCGAATCGAAATAGCAATATCAGCTAAAACTGCTTTATCCAAGTGTAATTCATCAAAAAGATCTTCATAACGACGAATGATGGCAGAGATTGTCGATTCAATTTCCTCATTATTTAAGTAGCGCTGATAGTATTGAATCAATAAATCAGTCACTTTAATATCTTGCGGGGTTCGCTTTCCAGGAGCGGATACAACGACAAACGTTCGGCGCGGCTCTTCCTTGACGATTTGTAAGACTTTCTGTAACTGTGGTGCTGATGCTAGCGAGCTACCGCCGAATTTAACTACGTTCACGTTTATCACTCCTGTTTTTAATTATTTTCTCATTTGTAGATTAGTAAAAGGATACCGAAAAACATTTAGAAAAGCAACCACTTATTTTCAGAAAGTTAGGAAATCATGAAAATATTTGTTCTTCATTTTTTCTTAAAATTTTGTTAAACTGTAAAGATATGAGTCGTAACGAAGGAGTTAAATAGTATGACAGAATCCAAAACTGCCATTATTTTTGATATGGACGGTGTCCTAGTAGATAGCGAAGCTTATTATTATGAGCGACGTAAAGCATTTTTAGCGGAATTTGATTTGACCATTGAGGGCCTAACCTTGCCGGAATTAGTCGGTGCGGATATGCGTTCATTATGGCAAAAGATTGAACAAGTCAACAAAAAAGAGCTAGATATTGCTTTTTTAAATGAACAATACATAGCCTATAAAAAAGCGCATCCGATAGATTATTTAGCTGTGCTTGATGAAAACGCGAAACGTGTTTTACAATTTTTAAAAAGACAAGGCTATAAAATCGGATTAGCTTCTTCTTCCACAAAAGACGCAATTGAAGAGGTTTTGACAGTGGGGCAATTAAGTAGTTATTTTGATGCGGTCGTGAGTGGGGAAGATTTCGAAGAAAGTAAACCGGCGCCGGATATTTATCTGCACACGTTACAAGAATTAGCTGTTGCGCCACAGGAATGTATAGCCATTGAAGATTCAGAAAAAGGCATTGCTTCTGCCAAAGAAGCTGGGCTAGAAGTTTGGGCGATGCGCGATGAACACTTTGGGATGGATCAAAGTCAAGCGGATGCCTTCTTAACACAACTAAGTGATATTTGTAAAAAAATTAGTGAAAATCGGATCGATGAAAGCAGTGAATCAACCCCTTCGTAAGAAGATCGCGGGTTTTCTTAAAAAAGTTTGTTATAACTAGTGAATGAATATACAGTTTGTGCTATAATTTTCTATAGGTATTTCTGCAAGAATGCCCTTTTTCAAGGGTCAGGAACAATAGATAACCGTGTGAAGAGAACAAACAACCTTTCTTTTATTATAGAAAAATTATCGGAGGAGCCAAAATGAAGAATAATTGGATTATCATTTTAGTACTAGTAATCGTTATTATTGCTGCGGTGCTATACTTAATTGGTTATTTTATGCGCAAAAAAAATCAAGAACAATTAGATGAATTAGAAGTTCGTAAAGAAGCCCTGTTTGACTTGCCAGTCTTTGAAGAAATCGATGACATTAAAAAAATGCATCTAGTTGGACAGAGTCAAAATAGTTTCCGTGAATGGAATCAACGCTGGGTAGAACTATCGACGCGTTCTTTCGCCGAACTAGAGAGTCAAATTTATGAAGTCGAAAATCAAAATGAAATTTTCCGTTTCATGAAAGCGAAGAAAGCAGTCGTGGAAGCGAATGAAACGATGACCGAAATGGAAGCCGAAGTGGAAGTCATTCGTAATGGCTTGAAAGAATTACGTGAAAGTGAAGAGCGCAATTCATTAGAAGTTCAAAAAGCTTTGGATGTCTATGAAGAATTAAGTAAATCACTAAAAGATGATAAAGCTAGCTTTGGTCCAGCTTACTCCGAAATCCAAAAACAATTAAGAAACGTCGAAATTGAATTCACACAATTTGTCACACTAAATACATCGGGGGACCCAATCGAGGCTCGAGAAGTCCTAGAAGATGCGGAACGTCATACGTATGAATTGGAAGACTTAATGAAACGGATTCCACCAATGTATGAAGAATTAAATGAAACTTTCCCAGATCAATTAAAAGAAATCGAAGAAGGCTACAACCAATTATTAGCTGACGATTATGTGTTCCCTGAACAAAACTTTGCTGAAGAAATTCAACATGCGAAAAAACGTGTCGAGAATTCAATGGCTGATTTAGAGAAAACAGAGATTGCTGCAGTAGAGGTCGCAAATCGCGACACAGCAACGGCGATTGATGCATTATATGAAGTGATGGAACGTGAAATTGAAGCGAAGAAATATGTCGTGACCAATCAAAAAATTATTGACGATTATATTTCTCATTCCTTAAAAAATAACCGTCAATTAATGATTGAATTGGACCATGTATCACAAAGCTACACCTTAAACAACAACGAGCTAGGACGTAGTCGTGGTTTCCAAACGGAAATTGAAGAAATTATCCGCCGTCAAAAAGACTTGGAACCTCGAATGAAAGAACATACCGTTCCTTACTCTGAAATTCAAGCGTTCTATAAAGAATGCTATAAGATTTTAGATGATATTGAAAATCAACAATTAGAAATTGATGCTTCATTGAAAGAACTAAGAAAAGGCGAAAAAGTCGCCCAAGAAAAAGTCGACGAATACGAATTCCGTTTACGGAGTATCAAGCGGTATGTTGAAAAGCAACGATTACCAGGTTTGTCTGCTGATTACTTAGAATTTTTCTATGTGGCAACGGATCGAATTGAAGATTTAAGCCGAGCCTTAAATAAAATGCGCATTAACATGGATGAAATCAATCGTTTGTGTGACTTATGCGAAGATGATTTAGAGTTATTAGATAAGAAAACAAAAGATTTAGTCAATGCAGCAGCTCTGACAGAACAAATGATGCAATATGCAAACCGCTATCGTCATACTCACGAGAACATCCGAGCGGCTTTAGATAAAAGCATGTATTTATTCTCGACAGAATTCCGTTATCAAGATGCATTAGATGAAATTGGAACGGCATTGGAAGCTGTTGAGCCAGGGGCGTTCAAACGAATCGAAGATTTTTATTTTAAAAATATCAATAACCCTAATTTAACAGCAATTTAATTAAACAATCACTAAACAGAGGTTTGTCGACAGACAAGCCTCTGTTTTTATGGCGTGGTGGTGACTTGAAGTGATACTTTAGAAAGTATATAATGGGAAAGAATTTTAAAAAAGAAGGGTGACAAATGATTTATTTTGATAATAGTGCAACTACACCGATTTACCCCCAGGCTTTAGATACATATGTAAAAACCAGTCAGCGGATTATTGGCAATCCGTCTAGTCTGCATGACTTAGGCAACCAAGCGAATCGGCTCTTACAACAAGCACGGAAGCAGATTGCGGAGCTAATCAATGTTTCAGCAAATGAAATCTATTTTACAAGTGGCGGAACTGAAGGAGATAACTGGGTTTTAAAAGGAACGGCTATCGAAAAACGAGAATTTGGTAATCATATTATTATTTCTGCAGTGGAACATCCAGCAGTTACAGAAACAGCGGAACAATTAGTCGAACTAGGTTTTGAACTTTCTTATGCGCCAGTGGATAAAGAAGGTCGTGTAAAAGTCGAGGAACTACAGAAATTAATTAGAAAAGAAACGATTTTGGTTTCTGTTATGGCAGTGAACAATGAAGTGGGAACGATTCAACCAATTAAAGAAATCAGCGAGGTTTTAGCGGAGTTTCCTAAAATTCATTTTCATGTAGACGCGGTTCAAGCAATTGGGAAAGTTAATTACTCAGAGTGGTTAACGGATCGGGTGGATTTTGCAACGTTTTCTGCACATAAATTTCATGGACCACGAGGCATTGGTTTTATGTATTGGAAACAAGGAAAACGTTTAGCGCCGCTTTTAACAGGAGGCGGGCAAGAAAACAACCAACGCAGTGGGACAGAAAACGTACCAGCAATTGTGGCAATGTCCAAAGCGTTACGCTTGCATTTAGAGAACGAACAACAACGGCCGCAACATGTGGCGACATTACGGAGTTATTTATTAAAGGCGCTAGAAGAATTTCAAAATGTGACTGTTTTTTCACAAGATAATGAACATTTTGCGCCACACATTTTATGTTTTGCTTTGAAAGGGATTCGTGGCGAAGTGCTGGTCCATGCATTGGAAGAAAAACAGATTTATATTTCGACTACGAGTGCTTGTTCTAGCCGAAAAAAAATGGCTAGCAGCACCTTGTATGCCATGCATGTGCCAGGGGAATTAGCACCTTCCGCTGTGCGCATTAGTTTAGATGAAAGCAATACAATGGCAGAAATTGAACAATTTATGATTGTTTTCAACCAACTTTATCAAAAATTTTCTCGTGTAAATTAATAAAAAATAAGTCGGAGCCTAGAAATAGGCTCCGACTTATTTTTGCTCTCTTTATCGATTGAAGCGGTAGCCACTTCCCCAGAGTGTTTCAATTGGAGAGTCAGAAAGATTGGCTTTTTTTAATTTTTCCCGAATCCGTTTAATGTGAACAACGACAGTCGAAACCTCAGTATCTAAGGCATCAAACCCCCAGACACTTTCAAAAAGTTCTTCTTTATTCCACACACGGTTAGGATGTTCCATCAAGAAAACCAGCAATTTGTATTCTTTGCTTGTAAAAATAACTTCATTTTCTAAAACAAACACTTTGTGGGCGGCAGTGTCGACAGCGATTTCATTGATTTTTAGTAATTGTGGTGGTTGTTCTGCGTTGCTTAACAATTGATAACGGTTCATATGGGCTTTTGCTCGAGCGACTAATTCATTGGGACTAAACGGCTTGATTATATAATCATCCGCACCTAAGCCAAGCCCACGAATTTTATCAATATCTTCTTTTTTAGCCGAAACAATCATGATCGGCGTTTGCTTTTTTTTCCGAATTGCACGACAGATTTCAAAACCATCCATAGTTGGCAGCATCACATCTAAAATAATTAAATCAAAGGGCTCATTTAAAGCTGCTTCCAATCCTTTTTTTCCATCATGTTCAATTGTGACAGTCATATCGTTAATTTCTAAATAATCTTTTTGCAAATCAGCAATGCTTGGATCATCTTCAATAATTAATACATGTGGTTTCATTTTTCATCCTCCAACAACGGCAGCGTAATTATCACGTTGGTGCCGTCTCCTTTTTTACTTGTGACAGTGATTGTTCCCTGATGATAGTCAATAATTTGTTTGACAATACTTAATCCCAAGCCGCTTCCTTTAACTGTTGGGGTTCGAGATTTGTCTACACGATAGAAGCGTTCGAATAAATAAGGTAATTCTTTTTTATCGATACCAATGCCGTTATCTGTAATGGTTAAAACTAAGTCTGTTTGATTATGCGTTAAAGAAATCGTAAAGGCTAGTTGTTCTTTAGTGGGATCCGCAAATTTAATGCTATTTTGAATTAGATTGGTAATCACTCGATTCATCTGCGTGGGATCCATTTGAACGTATAAAGCTTCGGTGGGAAGTACAGAAGTGATTACTAGTTCTTGTTCCAAACGGTATTCTTCAAGAATATGTGCAATAAAACGAGTGAAATTGGTCTTTTCCATTGTAAAGACAGCACGATCTAGGTCTAATTTAGAATACAAAAATAATTCTTCAATTAAATCATTGAGGCCTAAACTTTTTTCATGAATGACCGTTAAATAGCGCTGTTTTTTTTCTTCAGTATTGGCAACGCCATCCATTAAACCTTCAACGTAACCAATAATAGAAGTAATTGGTGTTTTTAAGTCATGAGAAATATTTGCAATTAATTCTTTCCGATTAGCTTCATATTTTTCGCGTTCCGCATTGGCTTCTTCTAAATCTTGCCACATTTGTTCAAAACTAAGTTGGAGCTGTTTGACTTCCGTTGAGACGGTTTGGTGGCTAGTTGGCGTAAATGGATTTTCTTTTTGGGCATCCTTACCCAATGTTTTAGTCGCTTTTTCTAATGCTTCTAATGGCTCGATAGTGGTTTTGGTTAAGCGCTTATTAATGAGCCAAGCTGCCGCAATTGCTACAAGGATAATTAACAAAATCATCCAGATAATCCAGCGTGTGAAGAATTCAAAAAGGCTGCTTTCGCGTTTCAAGACAATAAAGCTCCCGTTAGAACCATCTAAATAATGAAAATCGGATTTGACATAATGATATAGACGCCCTGCATTATCCAGTGTGCCAGTTGGCATAATATTATTCATTTCGTAGTTTGGAATATGTACAGACAAAGATTTTTCTACTAAATTATCCGAATAGTAAGGAAACCGTGCATTCTTTCGAATAATCACACTTAATCCTTTTGCCTCAATTGTTTGAATCGTTTCCTTTAATTCTTTACTTAAAGGCGTATCTAGTAATTTCGGTGACTTTTTTAACAATTGATCTAAGGCCAAATAACTTTCTTCTTCGTTAGCGGTCAATGGTCGTTGCTTATTCATCATTCGGTAAGCTTGGGGCAAACTGGGAACAGTCCCTAACGTGATGTAAGAAGCTAAGGATAAAACAGCTAAAACAGAGGCTAAAGTAATAATGATGGCACTAATATAAGAAATAAAAAAGCGGCGTTTAATGGTCAAAAGCGTCCCTCCTAGTGGTTTTAATCTATTTCTTACTTATAGTGTATTACAAGTGAACAAAAAAAAGCTAGTATTGTTATTAACTTTTTTTCATTTGTTTATAATTTGTTCATTTTTCGGCAAGTAGGAGTTTATAAGGCTTTGCTATTCTAAATATATCAAAAAGAAAAAGGGGATTACCAACCATGAAAAAGAAAAAAGTTTTTAGTACGCTTACCTTATTAACCTTTAGTACGTTGTTGATTGCAGGCTGTGCTGGCGGAGCCAACTCTGCAACAGATAAATCAAGTGCAGCTAGCTCAAGCACTGCAGTCTCTAGTTCAGCAGAAGCAGCTAAAGAGCAATCAAAAGGACAAGAATTAACAGAAATTTTATCCAGTACTGATTGGCAAGGCACAAAAGTTTACGACAAAAATAATAATGATTTAACAGCAGAAAATGCTAATTTTATTGGTTTAGCAAAATATGATGGTGAAACAGGTTTTTATGAATTTTTCGACAAAGAAACAGGTGAAACCCGTGGCGATGAAGGCACATTCTTTGTGACAGACGATGGCGAAAAGCGTATCTTAATTTCGGATACACAAAACTATCAAGCGGTGGTCGATTTAACGGAAGTGACGAAAGATAAATTTACCTATAAGCGAATGGGTAAAGATAAAGACGGGAAAGATGTAGAAGTCTTTGTAGAACATATCCCTTATTCTGACGAGAAATTAACTTTTACGAATGGCCGTAAAGATTTAGAAACAGAAACTGGCAAGATTGTTACCAGTGAACCTGGGGATGACATTTTAGGGGCTACATTATGGAATGGCACGAAAGTTTTAGATGAAGACGGTAACGATGTTACTGAAGCAAATAAAATGTTTATTAGTTTAGCGAAATTTGATAATAAAACAAGTAAATATGAATTCTTTGATTTAGAAACGGGTAAAACCCGTGGAGATTTTGGTTACTTCCAAGTAATTGATAATAACAAAATCCGGGCCCACGTTTCAATTGGTGACAATAAATATGGAGCTGCGTTAGAATTAACAGAATTAAATGATAAACGTTTTACGTATACACGAATGGGTAAAGACAACAATGGCAAAGAAATTAAAGTCTTTGTAGAACATGAACCATATGAAGGAGACTTTACGCCAGACTTCACGTTCTAATTAGTCAATCACTAGTGGATGAAGCGGCCAAAAGGAAGTAAAGGATTCTTTTGACCGCTTCATTTTTAACAAAAAAATAGTTTATAGTTGTTTTTAATCGTTTATAAATTGTTCATTTTTCTGACAGTGGTAGTTTAGAATCGTTTGTTAAGATAGGTTTATCAAAGAAAAGGAGCGATGCTTTATGAAAAAGAAAGTATTAAGTTCGATTACTTTAGTAACATTAAGTACGTTACTTATAGCAGGTTATGCAAGTCCAGCATTTGCAGATCATGCAGCCAATCCAAATAGTGCTACAGCAAATTTAGGCAAACATCAAAACAATGGCCAAACAAGAGGCGACAAGGCGACTAAGATTTTATCTGGCACGGACTGGCAAGGAACCCGTGTTTATGATGCTGCTGGTAATGATTTAACGGCAGAAAATGCTAATTTTATTGGTTTAGCAAAATATGATGGTGAAACCGGTTTTTACGAGTTTTTCGACAAAAATACTGGGGAAACCCGTGGTGACGAAGGAACATTTTTTGTGACAGGTGATGGCACAAAACGAATTTTAATTTCGCGGACACAAAATTATCAAGCCGTAGTGGATTTAACCGAAGTGAGTAAAGACAAATTTACTTACAAGCGTTTAGGGAAAGATAAACTGGGGAATGATGTTGAAGTTTACGTGGAACACATCCCTTATCATGGGAAAAAATTAGCTTTTACAAATGGACGTGAAGCATTAACCAATCAAACTGGCAAAATTGTGACAAATAAATCAGGGGATAAAATTTTAGGAACAACCTTGTGGAATGGCACAAAAGTCGTAGATAAAAACGGTAATGATGTGACAGCGGCCAATCAAAATTTCATTAGTTTAGCGAAATTTGATCCAAACACAAGTAAATATGAATTTTTCAATTTACAAACAGGTGAAACCCGCGGCGACTTTGGGTACTTCCAAGTGGTGGACAATAACAAGATTCGGGCCCATGTATCTATTGGTACGAATCGCTACGGCGCGGCGCTAGAATTAACGGAACTAAACAATGATCGATTTACGTATACTCGAATGGGTAAAGATAATGCTGGGAATGATATTCAAGTGTTCGTGGAACATGAACCTTACCAAGGCACATATCACCCAGCCTTTACTTTCTAAAAGTCTCTTGTCTTCTCTCTTATTTAACAAAAGAACGTCCCCCAACGTTCTTTTGTTTTCTCTTCTTCTATAAATAAATTGTTATTAGTTATAATTAAATATTATTATTAAGATAATTATAATGATTATTATTTAATAATTTGTTCATATTATGGACAGGTGGAGTTAATAACTACTTGCTATCCTTAAATTATCAAAAGGAAAGGGAGTAGTCGTTTATGAAGAAAAAAATCGTTGGTACAATTACGTTGTTGGCTTTAAGTGCGTTATTAGTTGGTGGAGCAGGAGGGGCTTTGACGGCAGAAGCATACGTTCCTCAAAGCGTAGACAATCCCAATAATTTAGGGGATTTACCTGAGTATTTACGTTCAGTTGGTATTAGACAAGATGAAGGATTATCAGAAAAAGATTGGGCTGGAATACGCGTTTATGATCGAAACGGGAATGACTTAACAGATGAAAATCAAAACCTATTACATGCAATCAAATTTGATGCAACCACTAGTTTCTATGAATTTTTTGATAAAGAGACTGGAGAATCAACAGGAGATGAAGGAACCTTCTTTATGACCGCTGGTATTACAGATGTTTCCCGTCTTGTAATTATTTCTGAAACCAAAAATTATCAAGGTGTATACCCACTTAGAACTTTATACCAAGATACTTTTACGTATAGACAGATGGGGAAAGATAAAAACGGAAATGATATTGAAGTTTTCGTAGAAAACAAAGCAACCTCAGGACCAGTTTATGGTCGTCCGCAGCCATACCCCAATAATCGTCCCAGAACACTAGAATTCACGAATGGACGCCGTGCCATGACAGAACAAACAGGCCAGATTGATGTAAATCGACAAGGGGATGAAATTATTGGTAAAACTTCCTTTGATGGGACACCGCAATTTCTTTGGAATGGCACAAAAGTAGTGGATAAAGATGGCAATGACGTAACTTCGGCCAACCAAAACTTTATCAGCTTAGCGAAATTTGACCAAGACAGCAGCAAATATGAATTTTTCAATTTACAAACTGGTGAAACTCGTGGCGACTATGGCTACTTTAAAGTAGGAAATCAAAATAAATTCCGTGCCCATGTTTCCATTGGAACCAATCGCTATGGCGCTGTCTTAGAGTTAACAGAATTGAATGATAATCGTTTTACGTACACACGAATGGGTAAAGATAACGAAGGAAACGATATCCAAGTCTATGTGGAACATGAACCATACCAAGGAACTTTTAATCCTGAATTTACCTTTTAAGAACAAAACATACGAATGGAAACCAAAAAAAGTTTCGACTTCTTTTGGTTTCTCTCTTTTTAAAATAGAAAAACAGAGAAAGCGTTTTAATCGACAAATAAAAAAAGATTCGTTAGATTAGAACCACTGGAGAAAAATCTCATATTTCTCTCGAGGAAAGGAAGTTGAGCACAATGAACAAAAAAATTTTAATGGGGCTATTAAGTGTCGTGACCATTCCATTACTTGCTGCGTGTCAAGGAGGAGAAACACCCTCCGCAGCGTCAAAAAATAGTCAAACGGTGACTACTCAAAGTAGTGCAAAAACTGAAAGCACCAGTACAACCCGTTCGGTGGCTCAAACAACATCAAAAGAGGAAGTGAAAGAACCGATGAAGACCTATGAAGTGGGTGCGCTTTTAGAAGCAGCCAATCAACGAGATACGAAGAAGGTCAAGGAAATTTTACAAGATACTACTTATCAAGTGGATGAAGTCGACACAGAAGGCAACACACCGCTCAATATCGCTGTTCACAATAATGACATTGAGATTGCAAAAGCGTTGATTGATCGGGGTGCCGATATTAATCTGCAAAATAGCATTAGTGATAGTCCCTATCTTTATGCGGGAGCGCAAGGACGTACGGAGATTTTAGCGTATATGTTAAAAAATGCGACCCCAGATTTAAATAAGCATAACCGTTACGGTGGCAATGCGTTAATTCCGGCAGCTGAAAAAGGACATATTGACAATGTGAAGCTCTTGTTAGAAGATGGACGAGAAGACATAGATTTCCAAAATGACTTTGGCTATACAGCATTGATTGAGGCAGTGGGGTTACGTGAAGGGAACCAACTTTACCAAGATATTGTAAAATTGTTAATGGAAAATGGTGCGGATCAATCCATTAAAGACAATTCTGGTCGAACAGCAATGGACTATGCCAATCAAAAAGGCTATACGGAAATTAGTAAAATTTTAGCACAGTACAACTAAGTATTGTGTCCTTTCGGGAAGGAATAAATACAGGTAGGAGTGAAGGAAAGCATGAATTATTGGTTAAAAAATGTTCGAATTGAAACAGGGTATCAAAAAGAAGGTGACTGGTTATCTGGGACAGTAACCAAAGAAGTGGCAATTGAAGTAACAGATGGAGTATTTACAAAAATCATCCCCAATGAAGAATTGGTAGAAGAACCTGGGTTGACAATTATTGATGGTCACCATCAATTGATTTTACCAGGTTTGATTGAAAAACATTGTCACTTTGATAAAAGTAAACTAGGTGTTCCGTGGTATCCGGTGACGCCAGCGAAGTCAATTGTGGAACGTGTCGAAGCAGAAATCCCTTATTTAGATAGTTTAGAACTTTCTTTAACAGAACGCGCCAACCATTTAATTGACTTAGAATTACCACATGGCGCGACAGCCTTCAGAACACATGTCGACGTGGAACCGATGACAGACTTACGTTATTTTGATGAAGTCCAAGCATTGGCCCAAACGAAACCATTTGCGGTAGAAATTGTCGTCTTTCCACAGCACGGCTTACTACGTTCAGATTCCGTTGAATTAGTTGATCAAGCATTGGCAAAAGGCGCCGATTTTATTGGTGGCGTGGATCCTTATTCACTAGATGGTGATTACAAAAAATCATTGGCTGAAACATTCCGCTTAGCAGATAAACATGGTGTCGGTGTGGATATTCATTTACATGACCGTCACGAAGCTGGGACAACAACGATTAAAGAAATTATCCGTTTAACGAAAGAATATGGCCTACAAGACAAAGTATTTATCAGCCATGCCTTCGGGTTAAATGATTTCATTGGTGAAGAACGTGACGAAGTTTATGATGCTTTAGCAGCAGAAAAAATTCATATTAATTCCAGCGTGCCAATCACACCTAACACGATTCCGCCAATTATGGAATTGTTACGTCATGGAGTCAATGTCCATCTTGGTTGTGACAATATCTACGATTGCTGGTCTCCCTATGGTGATGGTTCATTACAAGAAAAATTGGCTCGTTTAGGTGAACTTTTTAACGTGAAAGATCAAGATGCTTTAACACAATTATTAGGCTTAGTGACAGATGGTGTCACAACTTTAGACGAACAAGGGCAAGCAAATTGGCCGAAAGTTGGTGCTGAAGCAACATACTTACTCACTGAAGCAGAATGTGCGGCGGCTTTTGTCGCTCGTCAGACACCGGTGGAAATCAGTGTGGTAAAAGGAACCACACTTTATCAAAAATAAAAAAAGAAGCGAGATTTCTCGCTTCTTTTTTTGTTATGCTTATTGCTTCTTCAACCAGCTATCCAATTGCTCAAATAAAGTGATGACCGAAGGATCTTTGGTTTGTTTTAAAAAATCATGTTCTAAATAGTAAACCGCTTTAAAGGTACTCTCAGGAATGGTCCGTCCGATTTTTTTGCTATAGCGGAACGGCACTTCTTCGTCTGAGCTGCTAGCTGTACTGAAACAAGGTGGAAAAGTTTTTAATGTTTCGTCTGACAGTGCGTAAGCAGACCAGTCCCCATTTTCTGGTAATCCGTAAAAGTGCGGCAATAGCGCTTGCTGAATACTGTAATGATACAGCAGATAGCGAGAAAGAAAAGGATCATCCCAAACAGGCTTTGTTTGGTCGATGGTAGCTATTTCTTTAGCGGAAATGGCTTGCTTTAATAATTTTCGTGGCTCTTTAATAAATTCTAAATCTGTATAACCGTAAAAATTGACTAAAAATTGTGGCGTCGAATTTAGTGTTTGTAATTGTTTGGTTAACTGTAACATTAAATAACCGCCAGCGGAACGCCCGCACAAACCAAAGGGCTGGTTTTGAATAATCTCTTCGTTTAACAATTGGAAGGTTTCCGTTAGCGTCCTTAAGATGTGATCGATTTTTGTATTTGGAGCCAACAAATAGTCCAGCGCTAAAACGGTATAGCCATTGCTTGTAAACAGCTCCTTCAGTTCTTCTGGTAAATCACTTTTGGTTCCATAAATCATCCCGCCACCGTGTAAATAGACGACATAGTTCGTTGGTTCAGTCGTAGTGGGGTAGATAGTGACTGTTGCGCCATTAGCGAGTGTTTGATTGTTTTTCAAGTGCACGTCTCCTCATCTTTATAATGTATGTGGCAATTTCATAATTTAACAATTGCAAGGGATTGGCTAAGTCAATATCAAGAAGTTGTTCCACTTTGTTTAAACGATAACGAATCGTTTTTGAATGGAGGAACATCGCTTCAGAGGTCTGTTTATAGTTGCGATTATTTTGGAAAAAACTGTACAAGGTTTCAAACAAATCGTAGTTATTTTCGGCTAATTGATAAAGTGCGCGAGGAATTAATTCGTCTAAATTTTCCAATTGGTCTTCGCGGATAAAATTTTTAAATACCCCGATATCGGCTAAGGTGACAATTGGTCCGTTATAAAAAGTTTCATTAAAGCGCAGAATGTCCAGACATTCAATCAGTAGCTCTTTAATCCCTTCTCGTGATTTTAAACTGCTGACGGCAACGGTAAGCGTGTCGTTTTCTTCTAAAAGTTCAGCTAATAAACGACTTAATTGCAGCTTTGTAATTTTTCCATCACTTTCATTGAAGTTAAAAAGGACCGCCGAATAATTTAGCTGATCAAAGAAGATGGATTTCACACGCAGGGTACGAAGTAAGGCAATAATTCGTTCTTTCATGAGTTGTGTATTGGTGTCTTTGGTAGAAAAAGCAATCGCTTGGTAAGAATCTAGCTCTTGCATTTGCACTTCACGAAGCAAACTGTTTAGCTCGTCAGGATTTTGCGGTGTATTTTGTAAAATAGCATCCGCTAAGTTGTTCAAACGAGTATACCGTTCTTTTTTTAACAAATTTTCGGTATTGAATTTTTCTTGTAAGACATCAATCGCATTTTCGATAATCACTAAATCCGTTTCTTTAACCTTTTCATCTTGTAAATAAACCAGAAGTAAACAATTAGTGGAATAACTATTGAAAATAGAAACTTCTAGTGCCAACTGTTTTTTGGGGTTGGCATGAGAATAAAGTGTTAAAAGAGAATAATCATTTTTAGTGAACTCACTGTTTTTTAGTTTTTCTCTTGAGAGCACAATCGCATCATGGGGTAAGTCGCCATCGCTAATTTCCAGATGTTTATCCAACATTTTTAAAGCGAAGGGTAATTTAATGATGTCATAAAATTCTTGCATAATCGTCTCAACCGTTGGGTAGTGACGCTCTAATTTGGTGAAACGTTGGCGCACATCGTAATACGTACGTAAGACATGCGACTGATAATTCAACAAAGGCTCGTAAATCGTAAACAGAATTTTTTCATAGCTAATGTCTTGTGTGATTTTAATTAAAGGAATTTCATAATTGAAACATAATTCGATAAACCACTCTGGAATCATTTTAATGAATCGATCTGTTTTCAAAATTAAGCCGCTGATGCCAATTCGGCGCATCTTTACGAAAAAATTTTCCAACTCTTTTTCGGGTAGATCATGCAATGCGTAGAAAGAAGTCAAAATTAACTGATTCTTTCTACTCCAGTTCTCAATGTCAATCGCTTCTAAGACCATTGCCGAGTCAACTTCATTGTCTAAACCAATCTCTTTCGTCAAAATTTTACCTTTTTTTAAGTCACCTATCGATAATAACTCTCTTAATTTCATCATTTTCTCCTTTTTTCCTCTTATGGATAAAAATTATACCATTTTTTTAGAATTATGTCCGATGAAAACACTTTCTCGTTTCGATACAATAGCATTGTAAGGAATAGATAGGAGGATGAACAATGTTACACACAGTAATTTTGAAAAACAATTACCAAGACTCCATCAACTTAATGTTATTGACCAATAAAATCAATGCATTAGATGGTGTAACCATGAGTCAAATCATGATGGGAACAGATGCCAACAAAGACATCCTTAACAACACGAACTTGTTAACGGATGAGGCCAATAGTGCATCTGCAAACGACATGATGATTGTGGTTGACAGTGAAAAAGAAAACATCATGGAAGAAGTTATGCCAGCGATTGATGAATTCTTAGATGATTTATCAGCAAAGGGAACTAGTGAAGAAGCACAAGCAGCAACTTCTTGGTCAGAAGCGTTTGATCTTTTACCAGAGGCGAATGTAGCGCTATTCAGTATTCCTGGTGAATATGGTGCGCCAGAAATGGAACGTGCCTTAAAAAATGATTTACACGTGTTCTCTTTCACGGATAATGTGTCAATTGAAGATGAAGTACGTTTGAAAAAATTAGCGCATGAAAAAGGCTTACTAATGATGGGGCCTGACTGTGGAACTGGTATTATCTCAAGTATTCCAATCGCCTTTACAAATGTTGTTTCTCCAGGAAACATTGGCGTTGTTGGTGCTTCAGGAACAGGGATTCAAGAAGTTACAACGATTATTGACCGTTTAGGTGGCGGAGTTGTTCACGCCATTGGTACTGGTGGTCGTGACCTAAGCGACAAAGTAGGCGCTATCACTGTGAAAGATGCTATTGTGGCTTTAGAAAATCACGAACCAACCGATGTGATTACAGTTATTTCTAAACCACCTGCAAAAGAAGTTCGTGATGAAGTGGTTGAATTATTACAAAGCATTTCAAAACCAGTCGTTGCGATTTTCTTAGGAGAAAAACCAACAAGTCACGAAGGCAAAGTTTATCTAGCTCATACATTAGAAGAAACAGCTAAAATTGCTGTTGATTTAGCAAATGATGTGGCCGTGAAGAAAAATTACTTTGAAGCATTAGCAAAACCAGCTGTACCAACATTACCAGAAGATAAAGTTGTAAAAGGCTTATATTCAGGTGGTACATTAGCTTCTGAAGCGGGTATGTTAATTTCTGAAGCTTTAGATCTTGGCGGTTTAGTGAAAGCAGAAGGTTATGTCTTGAAATCTCACGGTTATGAAGTCATTGACTTAGGCGATGATATGTATACACAAGGTCGTCCGCACCCAATGATTGACCCAGATGTTCGTATCGAAAAAATTCGTGAATACGCACAAGATGAAAAAACGGGGATTATCTTATTCGATGTGGTGTTAGGCTATGGTGCTCATGAAGACATGGTTGGTGCATTGTTACCAGCAATTGAAGAAGCGCGTGCCACAGCCAAAGAAGCAGGACGTGATCTTTACTTTGTTGCAACTGTCTGTGGGACGACGAAAGATCCGCAAAATTACCAATCGTCGGTTGATCGTTTGAAAGAAGGCGGCGTTTTAGTAGCAGAAAGCAATGCTAAAGCTGTTCAATTAGCTCTATTGCTAAAAGGAATCGAAATTTCAGAAGACGATAAAGAAGTGGTTGCTTACAACGGACCAACTGTCGATGTACCAAAACCAGGCGAAAAAGTAATAGAACTATTAACAACCAAACCAAGAATCATTAACGTTGGGTTGCAAAGCTTTACAGAATCAATCGTTGATTACGGTGGCGAAACTGTTCAATTTAACTGGCGTCCACGTGCTAACGGCAATAAAAAAATGATTAAAATTTTGGATGCCTTGGAAGATTACAGTGAACAAATCGAAGCTGAAAATCACAAAGTAACAGACAAAATTAAAAATGCACAACCATTCTTAGTAGATGTGGTACCTGCAAAATCAGTGATTCCAGAATTAAATGATGACGCACAAAAAACATTACTTCATGCTGGACCACCAATCCAATGGTCTGAAATGACTGGACCAATGAAAGGTGCTTGTATCGGAGCTGCATTATTCGAACGTTGGGCAGACAATGAAGAAGATGCTTTGAAGATTTTTGAAGCTGGCGAAGTACGTTTCATTCCTTGTCACCATGTAAAAGCAGTAGGACCAATGGGCGGTATTACTTCTGGTAATATGCCAGTCTTTGTTGTAGAAAATCGCTTAGAAGGTAACGAAGCATACTGTATCTTGAATGAAGGTATCGGTAAAGTATTACGTTTTGGTGCTTATTCACAAGAAGTGGTTGATCGTTTAGATTGGATTAAAGATGTTTTAGGACCAACTATTGCGAAAGCCTTGAAACTTTCTGAAGAAGGCTTGAACTTAAACGTATTGATTGCGCGCTCTATTACAATGGGTGACGAGTTCCACCAAAGAAATATTGCCGCATCTTTGAACTTCTTAAAAGAATTGTCTCCATTAATTATCAAAACAGATATTCCAGAAGATCAAAAATACGAAGTAATCAAATTCTTAGCTGACACAGATCAATTCTTCTTAAATGTCATGATGGCAACTGGAAAAGCAATTGTTGATGGTGCCCGTAAAGATACCAACGGAACGATTGTCACAACGATGACTCGTAACGGCGTGAACTTTGGGGTCCGGATTGCAGAAACAGGCGATCAATGGCATACCGCACCAGTAAATACACCAAAAGGTCTTTACTTCACTGGTTTCAGCGAAGAAGACGGAAATCCTGATGTCGGGGATAGTGCAATTACTGAAACAGTAGGCGTTGGAGCAATGGCTATGGTAGCTGCACCTGGCGTAACACGGTTTGTTGGTGCAGGTGGCTTTGAAGATGCGTTAGCAACCTCAAATGAAATGGCAAAAATCTGTGAAGGACACAACCCAACATTCTCAATTCCAACTTGGGATTTCCAAGGAACTTGTTTAGGAATTGATATCCGTAAAGTGGTGGAATTAGGAATTACACCAATCATCAATACAGGGATTGCACACAAAAATGCCGGTGTTGGTCAAATTGGTGCAGGGACAGTTAGAGCACCTCTAGGCTGTTTTGAAAAAGCCCTAGAAGCGTATGCTGAGAAACTAGGCATTACGGTTGAATAACCAACTAGTCATTAGTGACTACATTTTTCCTATCCACCAATATGGCAAGATGGGAACCATTCACAGTATTTTTGAACGTTCATTTAATCTGAAAGTCCAGGATCAATTAATCAATGTTGCAAACTTCCATAATTATTTATCAAGCTTTGGTATGTTTTTGCCAGATCAATTGTTTCAAGAAATCTTTCCGTATGTACAACAAGGTAATAAAGTCAAAATCACAGAAAATCAGTTGACCTTTTACAGTACAGTCGGCGTGAAAACGATCCAACTCACACCTGCCGAGGTCGTTTCTTTAAACATTACTCATTTCAAGTTAGAAAAAGACCAATTACGCTTGTTGCGAGACCGCTTATTAGCGAGAAACTTAGAACGTAGAATTGGCCTGCCTTTAGACGAACGAGCGAAGCATATTTTCAAAAAAATGAGCCAAAAACAAAAAGTTTGGACACTATCGGAATGGCAAGAAGTAACGAATTATCTGATTGGTCGGGGCAAAGGGTTAACCCCGAGTGGTGATGACATTTTAGTGGCGTATCAAACAATTCTGTTCATACTTGCTGATGAAAGAGCTGCGGCGCTAGCCGCTACTCTTTCGGCAGCAAATTTATCCACAACAGATGTTAGTAAAGGCTATATTGCAAGCTCGGCTAAAGGATATGTAAATTCATTGTTGTATCAGTTACTCTTGGATTTGGAGAACCATCGGGATAATAGAGTTGACGAAAATATTGACAGAATTATACAAATCGGACATTCCTCTGGTAAAGATATGTCATTTGGAATGTTACTAGCTTTACAATCTGTAGAGTTAGATGAGAAGTGAGGAGAAGACATGGAGAATAGTAAAAAAAATCAAGCAGTGCAAGTGAGCAATAGTTACTGGATTAAAGTCGTAGCCATTTTCTTCGTAGGCTGGATTTTAATGTACGCAACACGAACTATTTTTAATCCAGTGATGGGGGTCATTGGAGAACAATTTGGTCTAAGTAACACACAACTTGGTTTAGCCAATAGTATCTTCTTTCTAACCTATGCTGTTGCACAGATTCCTTTTGGGATGATTGGCGATAAAATTGGGCGGAAATTAGTCATTGCTGTTGGGTTTATCGTTCTTGCTATTTCTACTTATTTTAGTGGATTAGCGACAACCTTTGTTATGTTTTTAGTCATTCGTGCAATTGCTGGTATTGGTCAAGGAGCTTACTATGGCCCGCAATATGCGCTATCGACAGAAGCGATTCCAGCAAGTAAACGGACCATCGGTAATGCCATCATCAATAGTGGGATGGCCTTCGGTACATCAGGTGGGTACCTACTTTCAAGTAAGTTGGTTTTAGAAAATGGTGAACATTGGAGCAAACCATTCTTTATCATGGCGATTCCAACGTTTATCGTAGGAATTCTTTTCTATACAATTTTGAAAGAAAAAGTGATTCGTCCTGGTGAAGAAGCCGCACGAGCAGCTGCTGAAGAAGGACCGCAAGAAAAGATCTCATTAAAAGAAATTTTCTCAAATCGTAATTTATTAGCCGCATTTATTTTATGTTTCACAAGTATTTATGCAAACTTTGTCATTATTACTTGGTTGCCACAATTTTTAATTGCTGAACGTGGCTTTACAGGAGCGAGCGTTGGTTTCATTTCATCACTTGTACCATGGGCCTCTATTCCAGGAGCCTTAATCTTCGCTCGTTTGAATGATAAAACAGGTGCGACGAAAAAATTAGTCTTTACATTAGTACCTTTAGCAATCCTATCTGTCTTTGCGATTGCTTTTGTAACAAATCGGACATTGTTAATTTCTGTTTTAATTCTTTATGGGTTAACAGGGAAATTAGCGTTAGATCCAATTATGGTGACTTTTGTTACCAAACATGCACCAAAAGCGGCCTTAGGAACAACGTTAAGTGCCTATAATTTTATCGGGATGTCAGGGTCAATCCTAGCACCGTATGTCACAGGATATTTAGCAGATACAGCAGGCTCAATGCAAGTTGGCTTCTATCTTTCTTGTGTACTATTAGTTATTGGTTTACTAGCTTTTGCTTTCTTAGCTAAAGATGAGAGTAAACCGAAATTAGGTTAATTATCCCTTCGATAATGACTGAAACAATCAAAATGAGCAAGACAAAATCTTTCATTTCGTAAACAAATTATTTCTTATCCGTCGATACTGAAAAGATTTTATCTTTGCTTTACTAAAAAGGAGCGAATCAATCAATGAGTTTAAACGTAATTGCCCTAGGTGGGAATGCTATTTTAGATACGGATCCAACAGATGAAGGCCAAAAAGCCGTCGTTAATCACGCGGCCAAATATATTGCAGAATTTGTTGCTAAAGGGGAACAAGTCATTGTCTGTCACGGAAACGGACCACAAGTAGGGAATTTGCTTTTACAACAAAAAGCAGGCGAAAGTGAAAAAAATCCAGCGTTGAAATTGGATACTTGTGTTGCGATGACACAAGGAAGCATCGGTTACTGGTTACAAAATGCTTTAACTAATGAGTTTGAAAAACGTAACATTGCTAAACCAGTTATCTCTGTAGTTACGCAAGTACGTGTGGACAAAGAAGATCCTTCGTTTAAAAAACCATCCAAACCAATTGGTCCATTCTATACAAAAGAAGAAGCTGACGCGGAAGCAGCCAAAGATGGCTCTACGTATGTGGAAGATGCTGGCCGTGGCTACCGAAAAGTTGTTCCATCACCAATGCCTAAAGAAATTGTTGAAAAAGAGGCGGTTCGTGCTTTAGTAGAGGCGGACGTTTTAACTATCTGTTCTGGTGGCGGGGGCATTCCGGTCGTAGCAGAAGACGGACAATACGTAGGTGTGGAAGCGGTTAACGACAAAGATTTCTCTGCACGTGTTTTAGCTGAAAACGTTGATGCAGACCGTTTGATTATTTTGACAGGCGTTGATAACATCTACATTAATTACAATCAACCAGATCAAAAAGCATTAGAACAAATCAGTGTAGCCGAAGCAGAAGAATACATTAAAGAAGGTCACTTTGCTGCTGGTAGTATGCTACCAAAAATCGAAGCTGCCTTAGACTTCGTAAAAGGTGATGACAAACGGAAAGCAATCATTACTTCTATCGAAAACTTAGAAAACATCGATAAAGAAGCAGGAACTGTGATCAGTCAAAAGGGGTAGTTTACCATGAAAAAACCGTCCATGATCACCCAAATTGCAATTGCTGTTGTCGTAGGAATCCTCGTAGGACTCTTGATTCCTGCTAGCGGCAATTACTTGAAAATAGTTGGAGATGTCTTTTTGCGACTGATGCAAATGGCTATTCCTATCTTGATCTTAGGGCAAATTGTCCAAGCAGTTGGCAGTATTAATCCAAAAGAATTAACGAGCCTTGGGGGTAGAACAATCGCTGTTTTCGGGATTTCCTCCTTAGCTGCCGCTTTATGGGGCGTCCTAATGGCAGTCATTTTTAATCCAGGATACGGTGTTAAAATGACTGGCTTCCAAGATGCTTCTATTAAAGCGCAAGAAATCTCAATCACTGATACGATTTTAAATTTCGTTCCGAAAAATATTTTTGATTCACTGACTCAAGGATCGATTATTCAAATTATTGTCTTTGCATTATTTTTTGGTTTAGCACTGAATAAATACTTACAAAGCCATCCAGAGACACAACTCTTCCAAATAATTGTGGACTTTAATGAAGTTATCATTACAGTCATTCGATACGTCATGTATCTAGCACCTCTGGGGATTTTTGCTTTAATTGCTTCAACAATTAGTCACTTAGGCCTTCAAATTATTTTACCGTTAGTGAAGTATCTATTGGTCTATGGATTAGGAACTATTTTATTTTTGGGCATCTGGATTTTGGTTATCACATTGTACTGTAAAGTAAGTCCACTACGTTTAATTACAAACATGAAAAATATGTCTGTGATGGCCTTGGCGACAACTTCTTCAGCAATTACTTTACCAGTAGCTTTGGAAGAAACAGAAACAAAATTAGGTTTAAGTAAGCGAATTACTAACTTAGTGTTGCCGTTAGGTATGTCATTAAACAGTAACGGTTCAGCGATGCATATGGCTTTTACTGTAATGACTATCGCTCAGATGTATCAGCTAGATTTTGATATTACGAAAATGATTTACTTAGCAATTACAGCAACGTTTGTCTCACTAGCAAACGCAGTTGTTCCTGGTGCGGGCTTAGTCTCACTGGCAGTGATTGTTCCGCAAATGGGTTTACCCATTGAGAGTATTGCAATTTTTGCAGGCGTCGAATGGTTTGTTGGCATGTTACGAACAATTTTAAATGTCAATTCAGATGTTTACTCTGCTATTCTAGTTGCAAAATCAGTGGATGAAATTGACTATACTGTCTTTAACAGTAGCAATAAGTAGTGAAAAAAGGGGAGGAAATGCAAGGACGAAGAAGAAAATCACTTGTTTTCTTTCCCTTTTTTAAGATTAATGATAAAGGAGCAAGCGCAATGGAAGAAATGGTTGTCGTTACACCGGAAAAATTAGAAAAGCTGATGAAACAAAAATTAGAAGCTGCTGGTTTACATTCTGAACATGCCGAAGAAGTTGCTCGACATTTAACTTTTGCAGATGCTAGCGGTATTCATTCACATGGTGCGGTTCGTATGGATTATTATGCGGAACGGATTGCAAAAGGCGGGATCACGATTGACCCCGAATTATCATTTGAAAAAACTGGACCGTCCACTGCCATTTTTCATGGCGATAATGGCGTGGGTCAATTTGTTTGTAACGAAGCATTAGCTGCTGCAGTTGATCTAGCCAAAGAATCAGGGTTAGCGTATGTTGGCGTTTCTCAAACGAGTCATAGCGGGACGTTATCGTATTATGTTAAAAAAGCAGCGGAACAAGGCATGGTTGCTCTTTCGATGTGTCAATCTGATCCAATGGTGGTACCGTTTGGTGGTACAAGCAATTATTTTGGAACAAATCCAATCGCTTTTGCAGCACCTAGAGCAGGTCATGAACCAGTCGTGTTTGATATGGCTACGACAGTACAGGCGTGGGGGAAAATTTTAGATGCACGTTCAAGAGATGTTGAAATTCCCGACACATGGGCAGTAGACGAAAAAGGCCAGCCAACGACTGATCCTTATGAAGTACGAGGTTTATTGCCGATTTCAGGACCAAAAGGATATGGACTAATGATGATGGTCGATGTCTTAGCTGGTTCGTTGTTAGGCTTACCTTTTGGCAAACATGTCAGCTCCATGTATGCGGATTTAACGGAGAAACGGAATCTGGGTCAGATGTTTTTAGTCATTGATCCAAGCCGCTTTACAGATTCTGAACGATTTAAAGAAAATATTAATCAAATGGTGGAAGAACTTCATAGTGTGCCTACAGCAGAAGGGTTTCAACAAGTTTACTATCCAGGAGAAATTGGTCAGCTAAACTATCAAAAAGCCATGTCAGAAGGCATTGAAATTCCACAAAGTATTTATGATTATTTAGTTAGTGAGATTGTACATTACGATAAATATGGCGGGCAAGGTGCCTTTGCCAAATAATGAGGAGCGCAGAGAGTATTCGCTACTGCGTTGCTCTCGCCTTCTTTCTATTGGAGGAAAGTAAAATGAAAAAATCGTCAAAAGTAGCACTTATTTTTGCATTCTTAGTTAGTATTTTTGTGCCAGTTGCGGCCTTTGCTGATGAGATTGGGGATGTAGTTGCCCCGACAGGAATCATGGCATTAGTTGTGATTATTCCATTGATTGTTGTTTTGGTTCTATTGTTTATGAAAGTCGATATGATTATCGCTGGTTTAATTGGTGGCGTCTTAGCGATGCTGATTGGTGGCATTGGACTAGAAGAAGCGAATAAACAGATGTTGGAAGCTATCCCAATGATGTTAGGAATTACCGTTCCCATCATTAATTCAGCTGTTGCGATGGCAGTCTTTAAAGCAGGTAGTTATTCAGCTGCATTAACTTTAGCCAAACGAGGCACAAAAGGAAAAGTCGAGTATGTTTCAGCTTTTATTGTTATCTTATTAGCCGCAGCCACATATATGTCAGGAATTGGTGGCGGAAGTGCGATGGTTATTGCACCATTGGCCTTTGCTGCAGTTGGGGTTGTTCCTGAATTAATTGCAGCAATGTCTTTAGCTGCTGCGGTATCATTTACAACATCACCCGCTTCATTAGAATCAAGTATTGTTTCAAAATTAGGCGATATCAGTGTCGGTTCATATGTTTCAACCATGCGACCTTACTGGTTATTCTTCGTAGCATTAGCGATTGTTTTAGCCTTTTGGGGAACGAAACATAGAAATGTTGGCTTTAAAGAGTCGGCAGATGATGAATTTGATAAAAAGAGCAATGGTGAATTATTTAAAATTACCTTGCCAGCCATTTTCTTATTGTTTGCTGTAATTTTTGGACCAATTGTGAATGATTTAATTGGTTTTGCCTTCTTTACGCCACTTGTATACATGATTTTAACATTAGTTTTAATTTTCTTATGTACAGATTTCTCAATGAACAAATCTGTCGAAGCGATGGTAGATGGGTCTACATATATTTTGACTCGTTTATTCCAAGTAGGGATTTTCTTAGCCTTTATTAATGTTATTGCACAAACAGGAACGTTTGCTGTAATCGCAGGTGTTGCTGAAAATGCACCAGCCTTTATTGTCGTGCCAGTTGCCATTTTAACAGGGATTTTAATTGGGATTCCAGCTGGGGCCTACGTAGGTTCTGTTTTAACTTTAGTGCTACCAGTTGCTGTATCGTTGAACTTCCCGCCGTTAGCATTAGGTTTTGTAGCAATGGGTGTTGGTTTAGGTAGTCAAATGAGTTTCGTTAATATTACTATGCAAGCTTTATCTTCAGGCTTCCAAATTCCAATTTTGGATGTTGTTAAAGGAAACGTGAAATGGTTAAGTATTGCCTCTGTACTATTATTAGTTATCGGTTTAATCTTTGGATAAAAAACAATTTAGGGAGTGGAAAACATGGATTTATTAATTAAACAAGTTCGTCTTCAAGACGGTGAAGCATTACAAGATGTAGCTATTAAAGAAGGTAAAATCATTGAAATCGCCCCAGTTATTACTGGCGATGCCAAAGAAGTCATCGAAGCAGATGGTCGTGTTTTAATCCCAGGTTTTGTAGAAAGCCATTTACATTTGGACAAGGCATTAATCGCTGATCGTAAACCAAATAAATCAGGTACGTTGAAAGAAGCAATTGAAGTAACCGCAGAATTAAAACCAACATTTACCGAAGAAGACATTTACGACCGTGCCAAACGTGCTTTAGAAATGTTAATTGTTCATGGGACCACGGCGTTAAGAACGCATGCAGAATTTGACCCAGCGCAAGGTTTTACTGGCTTCAAAACAATTATGCGTTTGAAAGAAGAATACAAAGAGTTAATTGACATGCAAGTAGTTGCGTTTCCGCAAGAAGGAATTTTTAAAGCCCCTGGAACAGAACAAATGATGTATGAAGCAATGGATATGGGCGCAGACGTTGTCGGCGGTATTCCTTATAATGATGCACCAGCGAAAGAACATATTGATTTAGTGTTTGAAATTGCTAAAAAATATGATAAAGATGTAGATTTACACCAAGATTTTGCCGATGAAGCTGATGATATGAGTATTGAATATTTATGTGAAAAAACCATCGCTGAAGGCTACCAAGGCCGTGTTTCAGTGGGCCACTTAACGGCATTGCATGCCTTACCTGAAGCAGAATTGGCGCCTATTATTGCAAAAATGGCGGAAGCAAATATTAGCGTGATGGCTTTACCAGCAACGGATTTACATTTAGGGGCTCGTGGTGATCAGTACAATGTTCGACGTGCGGTTACGCCAATTCGTAAATTACGCGATGGTGGCGTGAATGTCTGTATTGCTACGAATAATATTCGCAATGCTTTTACACCATATGGCACAGGGGATATTGTTCAAACAGCGATGTTAGCCATTCCTGTTGGGCACCTAGGTGGAGCGGATGACTTAAAAACAGTGCTACCAATGGTAACAACAAGTCCTGCTCGTGCGATGGGACTAGAAGGATACGGTGTCGCAGTTGGGAATAAAGCAGATTTAGTCTTATTAGACACAAAAGTGGTTGAACATGCGATTATTGATATTCCAGAACGGTTATATGTTATTAAAAACGGCCGTGTTACAGTCAAGACAGACAAAAAAGTCGAAATCATTCATTAAGAAAAAAAACAAAAAGCTCAAAATGTTAGTTGTCAAAACTAACATTTTGAGCTTTTTTTGATAAAGGTAAAGCTAGGAAGGTGAAAATATGATTAATTTATCCTGTTTTAGCTATGATTCTCTATTGAAAAGTTTATTTTCAGTTTATTTTTGGTCGATTTTCCTTGATATATATAGAATCTTCAGGAAATGCTCCTATCTGTTTAAAATTCGGAATTTCAGAAATTATTCTTTTTTGCTAAACTAGTTATAACTGGTTAGTAAAAAGAAGTATTGGACGAATAGCGCTGAAACAAGTGAATGATCCAAAGTATAAAGAAAAATGAAACCGATACCACAAGACAAGACTGTTGCTGAAAATGGTAAGTGATCATTCTGCTAAGTTTAGTGTCTTAATGTTTAGTTAACTAAGAATTGTTGGATTGTTCTTTAGAAAGAAGGGACAATATGAAGCGAAGTAAATGGAAAGAATTGATAGTAACGGGCATCTGCCATATATTAGTATTCCCCATACTAATACAGACAACTGTTTTTGCAGAAACATTACCAAGTACAAAACAAGTAAGAGAAGGAACCAATCATTCATTAACAGCAGAAAAAGCCGAAAGTGAACAACCACAGACAAAGGATAAACTACATGATGAAGAACCACTAGCATTGCCAAAAAGTGAGTTAATCGATAATGAGGCTAATGTTACAAGTCAAACGATTAGAGAAAGAATTGAGACGCCTAACCTAACTTATCGTTATGGATTTATTAATGAAGAGGGGCAGCCAGTAAACGCCAATGAGATCCTTCTACAGTATCATAGTTGGCAAGGCAATTCCCCAAATGGCATAAATGTGTGGGAAGGTGAAAGTCAACCAGTGACAGCATCTACAGTGGCTAATTTAAAAGAAGTGGTAATTCCAAGTGAGAAAGTAGCCGTCTATTCCGACATGTCAACGGTGCTTGCAGCGAGTAATCAAACAATTTTTTTACCAAGATATTATACTTCTTTAAGCTTATACAATAAGAAAGGGGAAATTGATCCCAATTTTCCGCTGCCAACTATTTCCGACGCATCAGGAAACCAATATCCAACAACAATTTCGCAATTTGAATTGGAAAAAATGTCTGCACAACAATATAGTCAGAAAACAGGAGTAACGTTTAACATTAGCGAGAGTCAAAAACTAATCGTTCCTTTGTACAACCAAGTGAAGGTTGATTCATCGAATCAATCTGGGCTATTGAATTACTTTAAATTTTCAGGGCCGGTCTATTATCATGTTACCAATCGCAAAGTGACAGAACATTTTGTGGATACTCAAGGGAAACCAATCCCTCCACCACCGGGGTTTAGACAAGGAAAGCAAACACTTATTGAGCGTGACCCTTACGCATTTAAACAGAACGGCCTTTTGCCAAGTAGCTATGAAATCGACTCAAAAACATATCAATTTCAAGGATGGTATAAAGGGAAAACGAAACCTGAAAATTTAGAAAAAAGCGTAACGCCCAGTTATGATATTACCTATGATGACAATGATGATTTAACTGTTGTCTATAAGGAGATACCTCAAAAAAATTATACATTTGAGGATGTCAATGGTGTTGAAATTGCACCACCATCTGATTTTATTCAGGATCACCAACAACCAATAACTACGGATGGCTTTCGCTATTTAGCTGGAAAAAACTGCCACAACAATACAGCGTTAACGGTAAAACTTATTTATATCAAGGTTGGTATCAAGATAAAACAAAACAAGAGAGCTTAGAAAAAACGAAGCGCCCCATAAACTCCCCTGTTTTTAATGAAATGAACGCTATTACAGCAGTATATAAGGAAATAACTGCAAAAGCTGAAATGCAAATAGAAGGACTAGTCAAAGTCATGCCAAGTGGTTATATACAAATTTGGCAGATTATGCTTACAAATGTGGGAGAAGTACCGTTAAAAAAAATAAACTTAAAGCCAGCAAGTGGTTGGTCACCAGGTCTAGCACGGCCAATCCAAGTCACGATTCGTGTTGGATCTGAACCAAACAAAATTGTTCCTATTACTGATGAAAATTGGCGAGTTGGCATTGCTTTAAATACGGAAGTGCCTATTGGTCAGACAGCAACTATTATGATGACAACAATTGCTACAGGTGAACCAGATCAAGTGTTACAAGCGGCTGTTGAAATGAATGGGAATTTTTCTGCTGTTCACGCAGCTGATACTGTCAGAATCCAACCTAAAAATCAAGAAATTGTGGCACCAGATGAGGAAGGTTTTATCAGCACACCAACTTTTGATTTTGGTAAAGTCGCCATTTCTAGCAACACGCAGCAACATGGTTTAAAGCAGGCAGCAGATTATTATGAAAATGGTCAGGAAAATCCATATTTACGTTTGAAAAAATCACAACCCAATTGGGCACTAACTGCAGAACTATCCCCCTTTGAAGGAAGAGTGGATCAACTATCATCAATGACAAAGTTATTGTTAGGAACAACCAATGTTTCAGGTTTTATTCAGTACAATCAACCAACGGAAACTAAAGTTGCTCTTGGCAAAACAACCGCTATTCAATTAGTTGCCAACGGTGTAGCTAGCCATATTGTTGCCAATGGTCAGTTTGACGAAAGTGATGTTTATCAATTTGATTTTTCTTTTGATCAAATCAAATTAGAAATTCCAGCAAATCAAGGTAGAAAAGATCAAACTTATCAAGCAATGGTGACTTGGAATTTAGTGACAGGCCCATAAGTCCATAAAAAATAAGTTGAATAGTTTGATCAAAAACATTGCATAGAAATAATAAAAGGCGGCTCAACGAAGCGGCCTTTTTCTTGGTTCATTACCAAAGTATAACGAATTTTGTAACAAAAACGTTTGCTAAAAAGAAGGAAAAATGATTAATTTTACGAAAAAAAGCATATATCGACAAAAAAGAAGCAAAATTTGAATAAAAAAAGAAAAAATATGAAAAAAAATCGAAGAATTGTTTAACAATTGAAAACACGTGAAAACCAGTCATGACAAGGCGTAAAAGCCTTACAAAAGGTAAGTTTACCTATTATGGAGAAAGAACGAGTGATCTGAAATGTTTTTGTAACATTTCTATTGCTTAATTGAAATATGGGTGTGGTAGAATGTTTTTGTCGTAAGAAAAGATTAAGATATTTTAAATAAACTTTAGAAATTAATTCGGAGGAATGACAAGTGAAGAAACGTCTATTTGCATCAGTATTACTATGTTCATTAACGCTATCAGCAATTGCTACCCCAAGCATCGCTTTGGCGGACAATGTTGATAAAAAAATTGAAGAAAAAAATCAAGAAATTTCATCATTAAAAGCAAAACAAGGGGATTTAGCTTCACAAGTATCTTCTTTAGAAGCAGAAGTATCTTCAGTATTTGATGAAAGCATGGCTTTACGTGAACAAAAGCAAACACTAAAAGCAAAATCAGAACAATTACAACAAGAAATTACAAACTTGAATCAACGTATTGAAAAACGTAACGAAGCAATCAAAAATCAAGCACGTGATGTTCAAGTTAATGGACAAAGCACAACAATGCTAGATGCAGTTTTAGATGCGGACTCAGTTGCAGATGCAATCAGCCGTGTTCAAGCTGTTTCAACAATCGTAAGTGCCAACAACGACTTAATGCAACAACAAAAAGAAGATAAACAAGCCGTTGTTGATAAAAAAGCTGAAAACGAGAAAAAAATGAAACAACTTGAAGCAACAGAAGCTGAATTAGAAACAAAACGTCAAGATTTACTTTCTAAACAATCTGAATTAAACGTAATGAAAGCTTCATTAGCATTAGAACAATCATCAGCTGAAAGTTCTAAAGCTGGCTTAGAAAAACAAAAAGCAGCTGCTGAAGCAGAGCAAGCACGCTTAGCTGCTGAACAAAAAGCTGCCGCTGAAAAAGCTAAACAAGCTGCTGCAAAACCAGTTCAAGCTAAAGCTGAAGTAAAAGCAGAAGCACCAGTTGCCTCTTCTTCAACAACAGAAGCGCAAGCACCAGCAAGCTCAAGCTCAGCAACTGAATCAAGCACGCAACAAACAACTGAAACAACTACACCAAGTACAGATAATAGTGCAACAGAAAATACTGGCTCTTCTTCATCAGAACAACCAGTACAACCTACAACACCAAGTGATAATGGAAATAATGGTGGCCAAACTGGTGGTGGAACAGTTACACCACCAACACCAGAACCAGAGCAACCAACACCAGCGCCTTCTGCTGATCCAACAATCAATGCATTGAATGTTCTACGTCAATCATTAGGTTTACGTCCAGTAGTGTGGGATGCAGGCTTAGCAGCTTCTGCAACTGCTCGTGCAGCACAAGTTGAAGCAGGCGGTATTCCAAATGATCACTGGTCTCGTGGAGATGAAGTTATCGCAATTATGTGGGCGCCAGGTAACTCAGTAATCATGGCGTGGTACAATGAAACAAACATGGTAACAGCTTCAGGAAGCGGTCACCGTGATTGGGAAATTAACCCAGGTATTACACGTGTCGGTTTTGGTTACTCAGGTAGCACAATCGTAGGACACTCAGCCTAATCAGCAATGATAAAAATAGACGTAAGCAGCTTCTGAAAAGAAGCTGCTTTTTTCATTACTATTTCATCCATCTCCGTTGACAAATTTGCTAAACGTGGTATTCTAATTATAATCTAATAATTTCCGTTGAATAGGAAAGTAAATACAAGACAGCTGGTAGAGAGACTTTGGTTGGTGAAAAAAGTTAGATGTCTGTATCGAAAAATGGCCTAGGAGGAATTTTTGTCGAAACGTAGGCAAAAACGTAATGTCTTTCGTTAACAAGACCGCTGATTATGATTGTCAGTTGAAGGGAAAGAGTCATCTTTCCGAAAAAAGGTGGTACCGCGATAATAATCGCCCTTTTACTAGTTACGGCTAGTAAAAGGGCGTTTTTTTATAAATAAAAATAGGAAAGAGTGAGGCAAATGAGTAGTCAGATTCCTTTTACAGTTGATCATGTGGGAAGTTTTTTACGTCCGGAAACAATTAAGAAAGCACGGAAAAAGGTCCAAGCAGGTGCTTTATCTCAAGCAGAGCTACGTCTTATTGAAGATGAGGAAATCAAAGCATTAGTAGCAAAACAAAAAGCTGGCGGTTTACGGGGAATCACAGATGGTGAATTTCGTCGCGGTTTTTGGCATATTGATTTCTTAGAAGGATTAAATGGTGTGACAGGCTATATCCCAGAAACGGGGTATAACCAAACCTTTCATGGAAAAGCAGCTCCGGCCTATAATATCCGCGTAGTGGATAAAATATCTTTTCCTACGCAACATCCATTTTTAGAGGACTTTTCATTTTTAAAAGAGGTGGTGGAAGTTGGTGATGGCACGATAGCCAAAGCAACGATCCCTAGTCCGACCATGATTTTACGTCAAGAAATTTTATCTAACGATGGCACCTCGCGCATTCAAACAATTTATCCAGAGATTGGTGCTTTTTATAAGGATTTAGCACAAACATATAAAGATGCAATTGCGAACTTTTACGAGAGAGGTTGCCGTTATTTGCAATTTGATGATACAAATTGGGCGTTTCTAGCGGATCAGACAAAACAAGAAGAATTACGAGCAAAAGGAATACAGCCAGAGGAAATTGCACAAGTGTGCACCACGATTATTAATGAAGCCTTAGCTGGCAAGCCAGAAGATTTAACTGTAACCACACACATTTGCCGTGGGAACCATGCTTCGTCTTGGTTATTTTCAGGTGGTTATGAACCGATAGCAAAAGAATTATTTGCTACGAATTATGATGGTTTCTTCTTGGAATATGACTCAGATCGTGCAGGGGACTTTTCACCATTAAGACATTGGCAAAATAATGGCAGCAAAGTCGTTTTAGGTTTAGTTACTTCTAAGTTTCCTGAATTAGAAGAGACTGAACAAGTGAAAGCACGAATTGAAGAAGCCCAACAGTTTGTTCCTTTAGAAAACTTAAGTATTAGTCCGCAATGCGGTTTTGCTTCGACGGAAGAAGGAAATCGTTTGACGGAGAAAGAACAATGGCGCAAAGTTCAATTACTTCAAGAAATTGCTAGAGAAGTATGGTAAAAAAACTGGGACATAAGTCTAAACGGCTTATGTCCCAGTTTTTTCATTGTATTATTTTAAATATTGATCTTTAGTAAAATTCGTGTGTTCATACTCGCCGTTGTCACCATAAAAGCGGTTATAGCGTTGTTTGAATTTGCGGAATAAATAAATGACTGTCACTTTAACTAGGCAATACATTGGAATCCCAAAAATAACGCCCATTAAACCAAACAGTTCACCCATAACTAACAAGACAAGTAAAATAGTAATCGGATGGACTTTTAATTTATCGCCCATCACACGAGGAATAACAAAATCACCATGAATCAATTGGATGGCAAACCAGACGATAACAAATTTAACTACCATAAATGTGGAATCCTGAAAGGCAATAATCAATCCAGGAATAAAGGCAATAAATGGCCCGATATAAGGAATAATACATAAAATACCCGCAGCTAAAGCTAAAATGCTACCAAATTGTAAACCAATTAATAGAAAAGCTGGCCAATACATAATCCCTAAAACCAACGAAGCAATGACTTGACCTTTTAGATAATCGCCAATTTGAATGTTGGCAATTTGGCTATATTCATCAAAATCAGGACGAAAAGCTGGGGGAATGATGCCTTTTACAAAGCGATAAAACTTTTCTTTGTCTTTTAAAAGGAAAAAGGCGATGATAGGTCCTGTAAACAAGGTTAGGAAAGTAGAAGAGACTGCAGAAAAGACGCTTCCCAGACCTTGTGCGCCTGTTTGTAGGTAATCCCCTGCAAAGTCTTTAAAGGAGTTTGCAAGTTTGCCCCAGAGCTGATTAATCGACTCATTAGCAGATTCTAAATCTTTTGCAAAAGGTGTTTTAGCCATAAATTCTTGTACTGTTTGGAGCGTGCTTTTCCAAAAACTTGGGAATTGTTTGATTAATTCTTCCGTTTGGTCTTGGATAATTGGGAAAAGTTGCAGTCCAGCTAACACTAGTAATGCAATAATTAAGACATAGAGAATCGCAATCGCCCAAACACGGGGAATTTTTTTCTCAAGGCGTTTCACCATTGGATTAAGCAAATAAAATAGAATAATACCAAAAAGTACCGGGCCTAAGACGGCACTAAAAATAACAAAAATTGGTTTAAAGATAAATGAAACAGTGTTGAATAAAAAGATAGTTACAGCAATTAGACAAAGGATAGTTAATGTGTAAAGTAAATTTTTCCCACCTAAAAAGCGGATCCACTTGGTACTTTCTTTATCCATAAGTTGCTCCTTTCGTTAAGCTTTATTTCTAAAATGACCAATAATTTCAATGACACCCATGAAAATCAGGATAAATCCAAAGACTTGCATCAAAACTAAGAGACTTTTGAAGGGATTAAAAACTAAAACGGCTCCAGCGATTAAAACCAGAATACTGTAGATAAGCGCGCCTGTTTGACGAGTATTTAAAGCAAAAGTCAATTGAACGAGGCCGTTTATAACAATGCTAATCCCTAATAAAAACGGCAGAATCGAAACAATCACCGGTGCAAAAAATAAAAAGGCTACTGCTAAGACGACAAAGATTAAACCTGTTACGAAACCAAGTCCCCAGCTACCCGTTTGTTTTTTTATTTTGTAGTCATCATAAATATTAATTAACCCTAAAAGCATCAAATAACCAGCAATTAAATAACCGACGAACTGGAAGAAAGCACCGGGATTAAAGACAATGGCACTTCCGATAACGATAAAGACGGCGTCGCGCAATAGGGTATGGCGCCGAAAATTTTCTCTAAAAGTTTGGAACATAAAAATCCTCCTCAATGTTATTGTTTCTTTTATTCTAGCGGAAAAAAGAAAAAAGTGCGAGTGGTAGCTCTAAAAAGTGTTGGAAACTGTGTCTTTAGAAAAAATAACATTAAAAATTAAAAAAGTCTTACAAATGAGCGAAAATTGGCATATAATGGAAAGTGAAATTTTATTTTAAGAAGGAGAGATTTGATGGATTTATTACCTTTATTAGGCGTATTGATCGTCATTGTCGGCTTCGCATTGAAATTTGATGCTATCTTGATTGTGATGGTTGCTTTAATAGTGACGGCTTTTACTGGCGGACTTGGTTTGACATCGATGCTAGAAACACTAGGAACAACCTTTGTGAATAATCGAGGAATGGCTATCTTTATTATTATTATGTTAGCAACAGGAACTTTAGAAAGAAATGGCTTGAAAGAGTCAGCGGCTACGTTGATTAAACGATTCAAAAAGGTATCTGCTGGTGTGATTATTGACATTTATGGTGTCTTTCGGATTATCTTCGCCGCTTTTAACGTAAGTTTCGGTGGGGTAGCAGGTTTTGTGCGTCCGATTATTTTGCCAATGGCGTTAGGAACAATTGAATCAAAAAATTTACCAATGGTGCCAGAGTATGAAGAAGAACTAAAAGGGATGGCTTCAGCCATGGAAAATATCTGTTGGTTCTTTGGTCAAGTTCTGTTTGTTGGTGGGGCTGGGGCATTACTTGTTCAATCAACATTAAAAGATTTAGGCTATGAAGTGACATTAGGTAAATTGGCTTTAGTGGAAGTACCAGTCGCCTTAGTTGCCTTAATTTCGGCAAGTATTTACTTTACTTTAAAAGAAAAAAGATTACGTAAAAAATATTATGGACAGGAGGGACTGAAATGAGTTTTTTCACAGATCCAAGTATTGATTTGAGTGCAAAGTTATTGGAAGTCCTTTATATTTTTATGGGGATTATCTTGTTATATACAAGTTTTCGTAGTTTTCGTGATAAAACCAATCAACATGCGTATGGGACTAGTTTATTCTGGGGAATCTTAGGGATCTTAATCGGTTTTGGTCGGTTTATCCCACCAGTTGCCTGTGGCGTACTTATTTTTGTGATGACAATTCCGGCAATTCTTCAAAAAGTGACAAAAGGAGAAAGTCGCTTACCTTCGAAAGAATACATGGAAAAAATGTCTCAAAAATTAGGAATGAAGATTTTTATTCCCGCACTAAGTATCGGGGTTTTTGCAATTCTTTTTGCCACATTGACTACTTTAGGAGCTTTAGTCGGTGTCGGTGTTGGTGTCTTTGTAGCGATTTTCATCATGATGTTCTTTTCTAAAAATAATACGCCGAAAGTATTTTTTGATGATGCGGCGGAAATGTTAGAAACAGTCGGTCCTCTTAGTACGTTGCCAATGCTATTAGCTTGTTTAGGTGCTGTTTTTACTAGCGCTGGTGTTGGTGAGATTATTTCAAAAGGGGTTAGTGCCGTAGTACCAGCAGGAAATGTCAATGTAGGGATTATTATTTATGCTGTGGGAATGGTTATTTTTACGGCTATCATGGGCAATGCCTTTGCAGCAATAACCGTGATGACAGTCGGAATTGGTGTGCCGTTTGTCTTTTCTTTAGGTGCAGATCCCGCATTAGTTGGGATGGTTGCCTTAACATGTGGTTTTTGTGGTACACTGTTAACACCGATGGCTGCGAACTTTAATATCGTACCTGTAGCCATGTTGGAAATGAAAGATAAGTACGGCGTCATTAAAAATCAATTGCCGATTGCACTTTTCATGTTAATTTTCCAAATTGTTTATATGATTCTATTCAAATAAGAAAGGATGATCGAAATGAAAGTTGTCGTTACTGGCTTTGATCCATTTGGAGGAGAAGCAATCAATCCTGCCTTTGAAGCAGTCAAAAAATTACCTGCTGAAATTGCAGGAGCTGAAATTATTAAAGTTGAGGTGCCAACTGTTTTTGGCACTAGTGGTGAAAAAGTGGCTGAAGCAATTGAAACCCATCAACCAGATATGGTGATTTGTGTTGGACAAGCAGGCGGCCGCCAAACAGTCACTGTTGAAAAAGTGGCGATTAATTTAGCGGAAGCGCGTATCCCGGATAATGCAGGACAACAACCAAGCGATGTGCCGTTGGTTGAAGATGGAGCAACAGCCTATTTTACAAATTTACCGATTAAAGCGATGGTAAAAAATTGTCATGACCATCAATTACCTGCAGCGATTTCTTATACAGCAGGAACCTTTGTATGTAATGATATTATGTATCACTTACTACACTTAATTAACACTAAATATCCAACTATTCGTGGCGGATTTATTCATGTTCCGTTCCTACCAGAACAAACAATTGATAAACCAACGTTTGCTTCTATGTCATTAGAAGCAATCACAGATTCTTTGTTCTATATGATTGAAGCAGCAGTAAAAACGCAAGAAGATATTCAACTACAAGGTGGCACAACCCATTAATTAACAGGAGCGTGGAACAAAAATCACTTTGGATTTTTGTTCCACGCTCAAAAACTGATAAACGGCGGGAACAGAAGCAACTCCTTCGGAAATAAGCCGAAATTCTCCAAAAATTAAAGAACAATTTTCGGAAATTCCTTCTTATTTCTCGGAGTTAAACGCTGCTGTCCCGACCTCTTTCTATTTTTACAAAAAGAAAAAGTAATTTTTGTTGGTGTGTGAAAAAATTTTTTATGCTATTTTCGTTGACAAGTCGGTTTCTTCTTGGTATATTGAGATTCATAAATTATTAGCCCAGTAGGAAATAGATGTTTTGTTCAGAAAGTCGATGGTTGCTGCGAATCGATCAAGTCTATTTGTGAATTACACTAATAAGTAGTAACAATTACATAATACATAAGCGAGAAGCAAGTAAGCTTCTAATTAAGGTGGTACCGCGGAGAGATTCGTCCTTATTCTTTAAGGATGAATCTCTCTTTTTATGTAGCTTTAGGAGGCGTTTTCAATGAGTTGTGGAGGGGTTATTCGTTATCATAAGATCCTTTAATGTCAGAGTATTCAGAAAAAAGATTAGAGGAGAGTAACGAAATGAAAGAAAAACAGAAAAAGAAGACCGTGAGTGTTCGAGAAGCAAGTATCGTGTTATTAATTATTGTGGCAGCTATTGCAACAGGAGTAATTGGCTTAAAGATATCGCCAAATATTACTATTTTGTTTGTGATTGCATTGATTTTAGGCTACGCAATGTTTCGTAAAGTACCATTTGATCAAATGCATAAAGGGATTGTTGATGGCTTGAAGCCAGGAATTATTCCAATTTTTATTTTCATTTTAGTGGGGGCATTGATTGCCGTTTGGATTCAAGCAGGAATTATTCCAACGATTATGGTTTTTGGTTTTAAAATGATTAGTGTTAAATGGTTTGTGCCGTCAGTTTTTATTGTCTGTGCGATTGTCGGCAGTGCAGTAGGTAGTGCTTTTACAGTGATGTCAACAATTGGAATTGCCTTTTTCGGTATTGGCAGTACCTTAGGGTTAAATCCTGCTTTAGTTGTGGGGGCGATTGTTTCTGGTTCAGTTTTTGGTGATAAAATGTCACCTTTATCAGAATCAACAAACTTAGCCGCAGCGATTGTTGAAGCGGATTTGTTTAAACATATAAAAAACTTGATGTGGTCGACTGTACCAGCATTTATCGTCTCTTTAATCTTGTTTATGATTTTAGGACAAACGTACGCGAATACTAGTCTGACAGAAGTAGTTCAAGTTATTCAAGTATTGGAAGACCACTTTACCATTTCCATTTGGTCATTGTTACCATTAGCCTTAATGTTAATCTGTGCCTGGCGCAAAATTCCAGCGATTATCACGATTTTGTTGAACATTATTGTGGCAGTAATTATGATTATTATTCAAAATCCGAAAGTATCGTTGCAGGCATTAGGAAACACGTTGGAAAATGGGTTTGTTTCTCAAACGGGGAACGCACAAATTGATCAATTATTAAGTCGTGGCGGGATTATGAGTATGATGCCGACTGTGGCACTTATTATTCTAACGTTGTCTCTAGGTGGCTTATTAATGGAATTAGGATTGATTTCTGCGGTCATGGAAGTTGTTTCGCAGAAAATGAGCAGTACACCGAAATTGATTTTATCAACGTTATTAACAGGAATTGGCGTAAATATTTTTATTGGTGAACAATTCCTATCGGTTATTTTACCAGGGAATGCCTTTAAAGAAGTTTACAAAAAAGAAGGCTTGGATCCGACTGTTTTAGGCAGAACCTTGGAGGATGGTGGGACGGTTATTAACTACCTCATTCCTTGGGGGATTGCAGGTAGCTTCGTAGCGGGGACTTTTGGCGTACCAACGTTGACTTACTTACCATTTGTTTTCTTTAGCTTATTATCGCCTGTCTTCTCAATGGTCAGTGCATTTACTGGTTTAGGGATTAAGCGGTTATCAGTAGAACCTGTTACCGAAAAATAGGTTGATTAAAATAGAACAGTTGATGGGGAATACTGTAGTTTCTCCCTGTCAATTGTTCTATTTTTCTTGTAAAAAAGGTTGCATTTTTAGAAAGAAACAGTTATAGTTGACTAGTCAATTGTTGACGAGTCATCTTTTTAAGGAGGAAACTATGTCGTTATCATTACGGGAAGTCAGCCAATTATTATGTCAGTTAAAGGTATTAGATCAAAAAATTACCAAAGTTTTTGAAGAGCAAGTTGGCTTGAGTTTGACTCGTTATGAGTTGCTGATGATTTTAAAAGAACGTCAGCCGTGTCTTCAAACGGAGATTCAAGAACACTTAAAAATCGATAGTGGTGCGGTCACTCGCCATTTGAAAATTTTAGAAGAGAAACAGTATGTGACACGACAGCGAAATCCAGAAAATAATCGGGAAGTGCTAGTGCATTTAACAGAAAAAGCACAACAAGAACTACAGCAATGTACAGCCAAGCAACAAACGGTAACAGAAATTATTCCCAGTACATTTACAAAGGACGACTGTCGCCAGTTAAAAGAACTTTTGACAAAACTAGATCAAAGCATTACAACGAAAGAGGTATGATAGAATGACAACATATACAACGAATGATTTTTCAGAGATTGTTTTTGGCCGCAAATCGGTTCGGGTGTACGATGAAACCCATAAAATTTCTCATGAAGAAATGTTAACAATGATTCAAGAAGCGACCACTGCCCCTTCTTCTGTTAACATGCAGCCATGGCGTTTTGTCGTAGTGGAAAGTGAAGCAGGCAAAGAAAAATTAAAACCCTTAATTCGCTTTAATACGCGTCAAAATGAAACATCTTCTGCAATGCTCTTAATTTTTGGTGATCTAAACTGCCATGAACGAGGAGAGGAGATTTACAATCAAGCCTATGCTAGTGGTAAAATGCCTAAAGAAGTACGGGACCAACAATTAGCAGCCATTATTCCCCATTATGAAAGTTTAAGTAGAGAACAAATGAATGACATCGTAAAAATTGATGCGAGTTTAGCAGCTATGCAATTTATGTTAGTGGCACGAGCTCACGGATATGAAACAAATCCAATCGGTGGTTTTGAAGCGGAAAAATTAGCCGAAACATTTGGTTTAGATCAAGAGCGCTATGTCCCAGTAATGATTTTATCTGTGGGTAAGGGCATGGAAACTGGTTATGAATCTGTTCGTTTAGCACCAGAAAAAATCACGACATTTGAATAGGCAATAAAAAATGACGGCGTACGCTTGCATCAACCAACGATCTTAAAGAAAGTTGGCTAATGCAACAGCGATGCCGTCATTGTCGTTGGATAAAGTGACTTCCGTTGCGATGCTTTTAAGCTCGTCAACGGCGTTTTCCATAGCAATTCCCGTGCCGGCCCATTCCAACATAGTATAGTCGTTGTGACCATCACCAAAAGCAATTACTTCTTCAGCAGTTATGCCTAACTGTAGGGTTAGTTTTTCTAAAGAACGCGCTTTATCAATATTTTTTGCGGTAAATTCAAAATAGAAAGGAGCGGAAAAAGCAGCGGTGACGGTTTCTTTGAAAGGCGCGTAGATGGCCTCATGATATTTTTGTAAATAGGCGGGTTCACCAGCAATTAAAATTTTGTTCAAGGGAAAGTTTAGTCTGGCGGCTAAATCACGCCACTCACATAATTGAAAGTTGCCACCCCGTGATTCATATTCAATAATATTAAAATCACCAGTCTCTAAATGTAAGGTGTTATGAAAAACATCATTGACATACATAAATGTTTCATCATTAATCATTGGAATTACGTCAAATTGTTTCAAATGCTCTAAAATTTGTTGACTCAATGACTTTGAAATTGTCTGATTAAATAGTTGTTGCTGACTGCCGTGATGGGTGACACAAGCGCCGTTATAGGAAAGTAAGTGTCCATTATAATGAGCCATCTCCAATTCATCTGCTAAGGGCCGCATACCGTTAGTCGGGCGGCCAGAAGCCAAAATCAGTGAGAGGCCTTGTTTTTGTGCAGCTACTAATGCTTGTCGCGTTTTTGGTGAAATCTTTTTTTCTGAAGTTAACAAGGTACCATCAATATCCATTACAATTGCTTTGATTGCCATAATTGGCCTCCAATCCGAAGAGTTTCTTTCTTTTAGTATAAAAGTTTTTTCTATTAATGTAAACGGATTCTCTTGTGAGGTGTATAAAAGAATTATTTTACAAAAATCTATACTATTTTTTTGTGAAATTTCATATAATAGAAGTATTCTAATTATCTACATAGAGAGCGAGGGACAAGGAATATGAAGGAAAAAGAAATGCATTCGCTCTTTTTTAAACATAAGTTTGTGAAAGTAACTCCCTATTTACGTCGTTTTGGTCATCGTTTGAGTGGGATGATTATGCCAAATTTGAGTATTTTTATTGCGTGGAGCTTATTGTCTTTGGTGGCTGGCTATACGACAGGGAATCTACGGCTAGCTCTTTCTGAAGTCGAAACGATAATGATTCGAGTTGTTTTACCGATTCTAATTGGTTTTACAGGCGGAAAAATGTTCGAGGAACAACGTGGCGGCGTTGTTGCTGCTATTGCGACAGTGGGCGTGATTGTTTCCACAGATGTTCCACAGTTGTTTGGTGCTATGTTTATTGGTCCTTTAGCAGGATATACTTTCGCCAAAATTGAACAAATTCTCTTACCGAAAGTTAAAGAAGGCTATGAGATGCTGACTAAAAACTTTTTAGCAGGAATTGTGGGAGGACTGCTTTGCTGTTTTGGTATTCTGGTTGTAGCTCCTGCTGTTGAAAACGCTAGTTTTTGGCTGTATCAATTTTCTTCTTGGTTAATTGAAGCCAATCTTTTACCATTGGTTCACGTTTTCTTAGAACCTTTAAAAGTGTTATTTTTTAATAATGCGATTAACCATGGCTTATTAACGCCTCTAGGTTTAGAAGGCGCTAGTCAAACAGGTCAGTCCATTTTATTTCTATTGGAAACAAATCCTGGACCAGGCGTGGGCGTTTTGGTTGCTTTTCTGCTGTTTGGGCCTGTAGGACAACGAAAAACAGCAGGAGGTGCCACCATGATTCAACTGATTGGGGGCATTCATGAAATTTATTTTCCGTTTGTTTTGATGGACCCGCGCTTATTTTTAGCAGTAATTGCTGGAGGAATGAGTGGTACGCTTGTTTTTCAAATATTTAATGTGGGGCTAAGTGCTCCAGCTTCGCCAGGTTCATTGGTTGCGATTTTAGCCAATGCCCCGACTGATGCAAGGCTGGCGGTTTTTAGCGGAATTTTTGTTAGCTTTCTGTGCTCTTTTGCAATAGCAAGCTTGTTATTAAAACGTCAACGAGGAATTGAACCAGTTTCAATGATAAAGATGAAGGAGGAAGACCAAGTGGAAACAGTCACACCTAACTATCAGCAAATTTTATTTGTTTGTGATGCAGGAATGGGCTCAAGTGCCATGGGGGCAAGTTTGCTAAGCCGACAATTAAAAGCTGTGGACTTGGAGATACCTGTGACTTACCAGTCCGTTCATCAGATGAAGTGGCAGCCTAAGACATTAGTGGTGATTCAAGCAGAATTGAAACAGTTAGCACAAAAGTACGTCCCAGAAAAGGATATGGTGAGTGTTCAAAATTTTTTAGAAATTAAATCCTATTACCCGCAAGTTTTAGCCAAACTGACTGCTTCTTCTCAAGAGCAATCTTCACTTGGTTCAGAGTCTACTGAAACGAACTCGACAAAACAAAGACAGAAGCTTGTTTTTTTATATGCCGAGAATGTTCGAGGATCGCAAACAATGGGAATGGAATTATTGCGGCAACAAGCAGCGAAACAAGGAGTCGCGATTGAAGTATCTAAAGAACCACTGGAAACAGTCTTTTTTACCAAGGAGACAACCTACGTAGTGACTCGTGAACTGGCGCAAGCCTATCATTTAGATCTAACGCAACAAAATTTATACGTAGTTACTAGTTTTTTGAATAAGAAAGAGTATCAAGAATGGCTGGAAGGAGGAGCTGATAGATGTTTTTAACGACAAGAGAAACTGTTCTATTAACGGAATTAGTGAATAGTCCTACCCCCGTTTCAGTAAACCGCATGATGAATTTGTTAAAGGTTAGCCGCCGGACGGTATATCGTGAATTAGAAAATTTAGAAACCTCGCTAGCATCGATGGGCGCGACATTGGAAAAAGTAGCTCGTGGGCGCTTTTCGATTCAAGCAGATGAAGCAGCGATGACGGAAATTCAGGCTGCTATTTTAGGAGAAGAGACACAGGAACTTTCTACTTTGGCGCGGCAACATGCGATTTTATTGACATTACTGCAAACAAAAGAGCCAGTCTCTATGCATTATTTTCTGGAAACGTATTGTATTAGTAATACGACTTTTTATGCCGATATTAAACAATTAGAAACACGGATTGCTCGGATTCCGTTGACGATTTCTCGGAATCAAGGTTATGAAGTGACTGGTTCTGAAAAATATCGCCGTCTTCTAATGGCGAATATTCTAAGTATGGAAATTAATGAGTACCAATTTTTTCATTTTACCGAATTAACGACAAACGACCATTTTTTCTTTCAGTTTATTCATGCAGAACATTTAGCATTTGCACAAAAAATTGTTCAGCCAGAAGTAGAAACTTTATTTCCAGCATTAAGTGATCGCAAATTACAACATTTGATTTTAATGTTAACAATTGCGATGGATCGGGTCACTGCAGGTTTTTATTTAGCTGATGAGACCTATACTGGGCAGATGAATAAGGCCTTTCTAAATTGTTCTAAACGACTTTTTTCAAAAGTCGCTGCTGAAACAAAACAACTATACGCTGTCAGTGAGATTGTTTTTTTTGCTAGCTTATTAAGTGATTTTTCTAATTCTTTTGATGAAGATTTTTTTGATGAACATTTTGACACTCAGCTGGCTTATGAAGTGAAACAACTGATTGAAGCAGTAAGTCAAGAAACGGAAGTTAATTTTTTCGAAGATACCAATTTGTATAAAATGTTGTTGACGCATTTATCAGGTGTTTTTTCGCGGGCGGTTTTACAAGAAGAAGATTTAACGAATCCCATTTTAGAACGGATTATGAATCAATATCAAGAAATAGCTGCGGCTTTACGCCAAGCGTTGCCGCAAATTTTTCCGCAAAAAAATTTATCGGAAGAGGAAATTGCCTACATGGTACTTCATTTTGCCAATTCTTTAGAACGGAGTCCCAAAATTATGGAAGTTGATATTGCTGGTTTTTCTCCTAGCGGTTTGGCTTCGACAAGTATGCTGGAAATGCGATTACGGCGCTACTTTCCTTTTATCAACCAGATTCATTTTTTTCGGATTGCGGATTTAGGTAAGGTGAATGTTGAGGAAAACTATGACTTAGTGATTTCCACTTCGTTATTACCAGGATACAACGGTAAATATAAATTGATCTCACCGTTACTTTTAGACGATGAAATCCGCCAATTGAAAGAAGAGTTTAAGCGGATTAGTCACGAAAAACGCTCGCTTAGGAAAGCGCCTGTGAAAAAAATAGGTGGCGAAGAAAGCTACGAAACAGTGGTCGCTTTCATGGAAGAAATTAGTAAACTATTAGAAACATTTTTCATAGCAGATTTAAATAATCAAGCGGATTTAGCAGAAACCGTTCAACAAGCTCTCGCGCAACTTTCCGCAGATTTAATCACCGATAGTGCAATCGTCTGTCAGCAATTGATGAAACGTTACGAGCAAGCGCCTATTGGGATTCCTCAGACGGAAATGGCCTTATTCCATACCTCAAGTACAGCAGTGACACAGCCTGTTTTTTGTATTTTTAATCTGGCCCAGCCACTTATGATTGAAGGTATGGATAAAAAGCCGATGCAGTTACAACGTATGTTACTCATGCTAGCGCCAATGCCGATTGATGAAACAATCGGGAAAATTTTAGGAAAAATCAGTGGTGCGATTATTATGAATGATTTAAATACAGAAATTTTTCATTCAGGAAATGAAGCCATTGTTTATCAGTTGCTTTCGTCATTATTAATTGAAGAAATGAAAGGCTAGGTGTTGAGAGATGTTTGAAATTACAGCGGAGCAAATAATGTTGAATCAATCGTATGCTAGTTGGGAGGAAGCACTTGCAGCTTCTGGTGAATTACTGCTAAAAAATCAGTTGGTCACGCCTGACTATGTCAAAGCAATGTATCAACGTCAACAAAAAGTCAGCGTGTATATCGGTAACTTCGTGGCATTGCCTCATGCGGAAGGACAAGATGAACAAGTTTTAAAAGAAGGGATTTGCTTTATTCAAGTGCCTGATGGGGTCAACTTTGGTACGGAAGCAGATCGAAAAATAGCTACTTTGTTATTTGTCGTTGCTCTAAAAAGTCAACGGCAACTAAGCATGCTTCAAGAATTAGCTTTTTTCTGTTCAGATCTCGAAAACATTCAGCGGCTCAGTGATTGTCGAACAATAGATGAAGCGCAAAAAATTCTGGCTCAAGCCTAAAGTTACGTCTGAAAAAATCAATTCAATTTGAAATGTTCAATAATTATTGAAATAATTTTATATTAAAAAATAAAATATTTTAATTTAAGAGATCAAACAAAAAAGATAAGAAGATTCCTTGACAAAAAATAGGCCCTATGATAAATTTAAGGTAACTTGTGACAAAGTCGTGCATGGATGCACTAAAAAGACACCCTATCAGTAGTAGGGTGTCTTTTTTTGCTGTTTAGACAGCAGCGGCTGGAAGCAACTTGTTTATTCCTCGTTCTGTTTTTCCAACCAAATGGTTACAAGTTTCAGGACAATCCCGACAAAAATCGGCACAAGAATTTTTGTGACAATCTCGTACATGTGATGCACCTCCTTTCGAGGCAAGTCGCCAATTTGAGTATAGCATAAAAAGTTGTTCATTTATTATTGGAATTATTAGAAATGGAACAAGCACGTGTTTTCTGGTTTTCGTAACTAGAGAACACGTGCTTTTTTCTTTCAACTTTTGGCAAAATGGTTTGTGCCAAAGTACGACTTTTTCCAGATTCGGAAAGCGGATACAATTTAGTCAACAAGAAAAGTTACTTGAGAGAAGGGGAATAAAAATGGAACAAGTACCAGAAAAAAATAAAGTATCAATTAAAGCAAAAGTCCAAAGACTTGGCAGTACCTTATCTAGCATGGTGATGCCCAATATCGGGGCGTTGATTGCGTGGGGCGTTTTGACAGCGCTATTTATCCCAGATGGATATCTGCCAAATAAAGCCTTTGCCACGATGGTTGGCCCAATGTTGACCTATTTAATTCCATTATTAATTGGCTACACTGGTGGGAAAGTAATTGCAGGTGATCGCGGTGCCGTAGTTGGCGCAATTGCAACAATGGGCGTGATTGTGGGAACCGATATTCCGATGATGCTAGGTGCCATGATTATGGGTCCACTTGGTGGCTTTACAATTAAGAAATTTGATCAGTATTTCCAACATCGGATTAAAGCTGGTTTTGAAATGTTAGTAAACAATTTTTCAGCTGGATTAATTGGTTTTGCGTTAGCTTTACTTGGTTTTTCAGCGATTGGCCCAATTGTCGATGCGCTGACTGCTGCAATGGCACGTGGTGTGGAAATCATTTTAAATGCTCATTTGATTCCATTAACGAGTATTTTTATTGAACCGGCAAAAGTGCTCTTTTTAAACAATGCGATTAATCATGGCATTTTAACACCCTTAGGGACAGAACAAGTCTTATCGGCTGGCAAATCAATTCTTTTCCTATTAGAAGCAAACCCTGGTCCTGGGTTAGGTGTCTTATTAGCATTTATGTTTTTTGGAAAAGGTGCGGCAAAATCTTCTGCGCCGGGAGCAATAATTATTCATTTCCTTGGTGGTATCCACGAAATTTACTTCCCATATGTAATGATGAAACCGTTATTATTCTTATCGGTTATTGCAGGTGGCGCGACAGGTAGTTTGGTTTTCCAAACGTTAGATGCTGGTTTACGTGCGCCCGCTTCTCCAGGCTCCATTATAGCTATTTTAGCGATGACACCAATGGGTTCTTACTTACCAGTTATTTTAGGTGTTTTGGCAGCAACTGCAGTTTCCTTTGCAGTATCCGCAGTCATTTTAAAAGCAGATGCGAAAGAAGAAAGTGATGAATTTGCCCAAAAAGTGAAAGAAACCCAAGCTGCTAAAGCAGCATCAAAAGGATTAACTGTCACAAATGGTAGTGCTTCATTGTCAGGAATTCAACAAATTATTTTTGCTTGTGATGCTGGGATGGGCTCTAGTGCAATGGGTGCGTCTATCTTACGGAAAAAGGTCCAAGAGGCTGGTTTAGTACAAACTGTGACGAATCGGGCCATTAATAATTTGACCGATGAGGGAAATACATTGATTGTCACACAAGCGGAATTGCAAGAACGGGCCAAACAGAAAGCACCTAATGCAACCTTTGTAGCAGTTGAAAATTTCTTGAACTCACCACGTTATGATGAAATTGTGGCTGAACTATCAGGTACCAAAGAAAAAAACGACGCACAACCAACAGTCTCCAAAGCAACACCTGCTTCTGAAATTGAGGGAGATTTAGCAAATGTCAATGAGATTCTTTTGGTTCACGATGATCGTGTCGGGTCAGCAACGATGGGAATGAAAGTCTTAGAAGAAATTTTAGATAAAGAGAAAATTTCAATGCCGATTCGAAAAATTAATATTAATGAATTAACTCAACAAACACAGGCTTTAATTGTCACAAAAGCTGAACTAACGGAACAAGCCCGTAAAAAAGCACCGAAAGCGACACACTTATCAGTAAAAAGTATGGTTAATCCCCAAAAATATGAAACAGTGGTTTCGCTCTTAAAAGAAAGTGCCTAGAGAGGAAGAAAACAATGGAAAATCTTACGAATATTTCAATTGAATTAAATCAACAGTTTAATACAAAAGAAGAAGCTATTCGCTTTTGCGGCGAAAAACTAGTCGAGGCAGGCTGTGTTGAGCCCGCTTATATTGAAGCAATGATTGAAAGAGACCAATTGCTATCTGTTTATATGGGGAATTTTATTGCCATTCCTCATGGAACAGAAGAAGCCAAAAAATTAGTGAAAAAATCAGGAATCTGTGTAGTGCAAGTCCCAGAGGGTGTTAATTTTGGCACCGAAGAAGATGAAAAAATTGCTACCGTATTATTTGGGATTGCCGGAGTCGGTGAAGAACATTTGCAATTAGTCCAACAAATTGCACTTTATTGTAGTGATATGGATAACGTGGTGCAACTTGCCGATGCATTAAGTAAAGAAGAAATAACAGAAAATTTAGCCATTGCTTAAAGGAGAGAATAAGAATGAACGCAGTACATTTTGGAGCAGGAAATATTGGACGCGGCTTTATTGGCGAAATTTTAGCTAAAAACGGGTTTCATATTACGTTTGTGGATGTTAATGAAACCATCATTCAAGCGTTAAAAGAACGTAAAAGTTATACAATTGAATTGGCCGATGCCTCACATCAACAAATTAACGTTGAAAATGTGACCGGGTTAAATAACATGACAGAACCAGAAAAAGTAGTAGAAGCAATTGCGGAAGCCGATTTAGTCACGACGGCAATTGGTCCTAATATTTTACCAAGAATTGCTGAATTAATTGCTCAAGGAATTGATGCACGTGCCGAAGCAAATTGTCAAAAGCCGCTGGATATTATCGCTTGTGAAAATATGATTGGTGGTTCAACCTTTTTAGCAGAAGAAGTGGCCAAATATTTGAAAAACCCAGCTTATGCTGAACAATGGATTGGTTTTCCTGATGCGGCGGTTGATCGGATTGTTCCATTACAAAAACATGAAGATCCACTTTTTGTTCAAGTTGAGCCTTTTTGTGAATGGGTCATTGATGATACCAACCGAAAAGCCAAAGAGATTCAGTTAGAAGGGGTTCATTACGTTGCTGATTTAGAGCCGTATATTGAACGAAAATTATTTAGTGTAAACACTGGCCATGCTACAGTTGCCTATACAGGGGCGTTGTTAGGCTATCAAACCATTGACGAAGCGATGCAGGACGCCTTAGTGGTAGCACAACTCAAATCAGTTTTGCAGGAAACCGGTAAACTTTTAGTGGCTAAATGGAATTTTGATGAACAAGAACATGCAGCCTATATTGAAAAAATTATTCAACGTTTCCAAAATAAATATATTTCAGATGCTATTACACGTGTAGCACGGACACCAATCAGAAAATTAGGTGCGCAAGAACGGTTTATTCGACCAATCCGTGAATTACAGGAACGCAATCTAGTGTCGCCGCATTTATTAGCAATGATTGGTATTGTCTTTAATTATCATGATCCAGAAGATGAACAAAGCCGTCAATTACAGAAAATGCTTGACCAAGAAAGCGTTGATACAGTGATCGCTGAAGTAACGGGCATTGAAGATCCAGAAACGGTTAAAAATATTAAACAAAACGTAGAACGCTATGCGCGACCACAAGTAGCATAATAACAAAATCCTTCTACCAAGATACTTCACATTTCTTAATTAAAGAAAAAAACAACCGCTCACTGATTAAAGTGAGCGGTTGTTTTTTACATATTGACTAAGTGGTTTTTGATAAAGCTCTCCTTTGAAGGCACCTGTATTGAAGTATTCAGCTAATTGGTAACCAATGAATGGGCCAGTAGTGAGTCCTGATGAACCAAGTCCGCTAGCAACCACAAGGTGGGGCAGCTCTGGCAAAGGACCAAAAAACGGAGCGAAATCAGATGTATAAGCACGTGTACCAACACGGTAATGCATGGGTTGCTTAAAAAGCTGCTCTGCTTCTTTTAGAAATGGCGCAGTCCCAGAAGTTAGTTGGTGAAAAGCGCTAACAGTCTCTTCTAAATCCCAGGCTTGTTCATTTTCGTGGGTGGCACCTAATAAAATTTTTCCTTGATTAAAAGGAATTAAATCGGCTTCGCCATCTAACATAGCAACAGGCCATTGCTGACTGTTTGTAAAAGGGGTCTCGAAAACTAATAATTGTCCTTTTTGGGGACGAATGTCCACAGATAAATTTAAAGTAGCTAGTAATTCCTTTAAATGAGGACCAGGTGTTAAAGCGAGAAAATCAACGCTCTTTTTTTCTGAATTTGTGACAATTTCCCACCCTTGATTCAGTTGTCGAAAGTGCGCCCGTTGTGAACAAAAAGTGACCCCTTTGGCTTCGGCGCGTTTCTGAAGATGGTTTAGATAAGCTGGTCCATCTAGGCGACCGCCGCCAGAAATAAAAAGTGAGGGAGTTTCCTTAAGTAGCGGTAAGAACTTCGCTGTTTGAACCGCTGACAACATCGTGATTTCTCCAATTTCAGGTGCAGTTTGCTTACGCTCTTCTGCCAAATGGGCTAAGTCTGCCAAAGCGGCTGCCGGGCGCAAAATGACTGTCCCTGATTGACGATAAATATCCTCCGTCAGCTGAAAATCTTTGACTAGCTTTGGAAATAGGGCAGCGCCCTCTCGCGCTAATTGGTACCATTTCTTATTCCGACGTTTGGATAGCCAAGGGGAAATAATCCCAGCGCTCGCTTTAGTCGCTTGGCCGAGCCCTTCATCATAAACGGTAATGTCAAATTTTTGTGGATCTAAATAATTAGCTAACGTCATTCCGATAATGCCGCCGCCAATAATGGCAATTTTTTTCATGCTTCTTCTCTCCTTCGAACAGTTGTATTGTAACACAAAAAAACCGCCTCTAGACAGAGACGATTGGGAGATAACTTGTTAACGGGTCCTTCTGTGTGTGTAAATAGAATTGCCGCCTTCTAAAACGTGAACAATTTCTTGTGCCATTTCTGCCACAGGCACAGGATCATAGCCAATAAATAAGTTCTTTAAAAAGGGGATTTTCTTAAAAAAATAAATACATTTACTAAAAAGTATGGTGCCGGTACGTTCTTGACCTACAAGTAAACTAGGATAAAAAATCACTGCTTCGGCGACTTCTTGGTGGATTAGTTCCTCCGCTGCCAATTTGGCATCCATATATTTTCTCAAAGGGAAAGGAACAGTATTGGCTGAAATAAATAAAAACTTAGCTGGCTTTTTTTGTTGTGCTAAAAAAGAGCTGATTTTTTTCACTGGCGTCAGAATTAGCCGTTGATAGGTTTTCTTTTTTCGTGGATTTTCAAATAAAATACCTACTGTATCAATGACCCAGTCAGCACGCTGGACTTGTTCTTGCCAATTCGTGTCACGAGTAACATCGGAGCATACCCACTGCACTTGGTGGCTCCAAGATGCGGAGAGCGTGGCAGGCTTTCCATGACGTGAAACACTGATGACTTGATGTTGGCGTTGGACTAAAATTTTCGCGATTTGTTGACCTAAAAAACCGCTACCGCCAAAAATAATGACTTTCATGGCAAGCCCTCACTTTCAATTGTTTCTTCTAGTGTACCTTAAATAAAAAAAGAAGCAAAAAATCTCGATTGCGTATAGTTTAGTTATAAATAACATAAAAATAACCTTTTTAGATTGTTGAAACACAAAGACCCAACAATGGTTATTTATTGTCGTGAAATAAATAAAAAAATGAACAAAAATGAAATAAATCAGACTAAAGGCCTAGAGAAATGCCCTTGTTTCTTGAATTCAAGCATGGTTAAATAGTTATAAGTGAACGACCGAGCAATTTAGTTTGTTGGGGAAAATAGACAGAATGAGGAGATGAAACGAAGAAAATGAAGAAGAAAACGATAATTATATTGGGGGCAGTTGCGGTAATTGCGGTTGGGGGCATCGTAACTGTGAATGCGTTAAATAAAAATGCACAACAAGTAGCTGTCAAGCAAGCGCCTAAAGATGACTGGGGAATTGACTATTTTGATGTTCCTGACTTGCAACAAATTTATATTAACGGTGTCATCCAACCGGAACAAATGGAAGCCTTTGCGCGCGATCAAAAAATAACAAAGGATCCAGAGATTAAGGTGAAAAACGGCGATGTCGTAGATGCAGGCACAGAATTATTTACTTATGAAGATGAGGCGGTCACAAAAGAAATTGAGGCCCAACAAAATAGCTTAGCCAAATTAGAAACGAAGCGGGCGAATATCTATAATAAGTGGAATCGGGCCATTGATAAATTTAATAAAACTAAAGAAGAAGACCGCACGATGTCTGGTGATGATTTAAATGAACAATATCAAACAGAAGTCGATGCGGTAGATGAAGAGATTACCTTCACCAATGAAACCTTAGCGGATTTAGGAGCGAAGCAATATATTTCCACAAAGGCTAATTTCAAAGGCCGCGTATCAATTCCAGAAGTAAAAGATGCCAATTCACCGATTTTACGGTTAACTTCAGAAGATCTTTATTTAGCTGGAAAAGTGAATGAAAAGGACTTGACTAAAATTAGTGTTGGGCAAAAAGCTAAACTAACTTCTGTTTCCAACAATGTGGTTGTGGATGGCTCAATTTCTTATATCGATGATAATCCTCCTGAAGGCAACAGCGATGCCGCGAGTGGCAATCCAGAGGGAGGCACGACGATGTCTAGTTATAGCGTCAAAATTGCGTTGGCCAATTTAGACAAAGTCAAAAATGGCTACCATATGCAAGCAACCATTGATTTAGGCGATTTAGGGGCGATTGAGTTACCGAAAAAAGCGATTCAAAAAGAGGGTGAACAGGCCTACGTTTTAGTGAATGATTTTGGAACCATCATTCGTCGTGATGTCCAAGTCGGGCAAGAAAATGGCGACAAAATGGCGATTGAATCTGGCTTAGAATCAGCCGACCGAGTGGTTATTTCTTCAAAAAAACCAGTAAAAGTCGGTGATATTGTGGAATCAGATGCAGCGATTGCTTCTGATGAATCAGCAACCAACGAATCAATGACAGATGCGTCGAAATAGGAGGGCTTGATGGTGGAAGCAAACAATACAAATCAACCCCTCATTGAATTGCGGGACATTAACAAGTTCTATCCAGTAGGTAAGGAAAAACTACATGTTTTAAAAGAATTGAACTTGACCATCCATCAAGGAGAGTTCATTTTAATCATGGGGAAGTCCGGCAGCGGTAAGACAACGCTGATGAACATTATTGGGTTCTTGGATCGCTTAACATACGGAAGCTATCATTTCTCAGGAACAGATGTTTCAAAATTGTCTGAAAATAAAAAATCAGCCTTTCGCAATGAATATCTAGGATTTATTTTTCAACAATTTTTCTTGATTAATTCTTTAAATGTTAGTCAAAATGTTCAATTGCCCTGTGTTTATGAAGGGAAAAAAAGCCGCGCTGAGAAAAAAGCGATTGCTGAAAAATACCTAAAAATTGTCGGTTTGGAAACAAAAGCCAAATCAAAAGTTACTGAACTTTCTGGAGGACAGCAACAAAGAGTAGCCATTGCTCGTTCCTTGGTGAATGATCCATTATTGATTATGGCTGATGAACCGACTGGGGCATTGGATAGTGAAACGGGTACAGAAATTATGGAATTATTGAAAGAATTGAATGAACAAGGCAAAACAATTGTCATGGTGACACATGATGAAGATATGAAAAAATATGCCTCACGAGTGATTCATATGAAAGATGGTCGCTTTTTGGAAGAAGAGGTGATTAGATGATTGCTAATTTATTTGTTAGTACTTTTTTAAGCTTAAAGGCACATAAGTTGCGGGTATTTTTAACGATGGTCGGGATTATTATTGGGATTACATCAGTCGTAACGATTTCTGCGCTAGGTGAAGGGATGAAGCGTCAAGTTGTGAAGGCATCCAGTGCAGTGAACGCGGATGTTTTGAAGATTCATTATACAATGTCGGATGGTAGCAGTGACAATTTTATGTCCTATGAAGAGCCAGATTATACGTTTAGCCGAGTGGACTTGAAAAAATTACAAGACATTCAAGGAATTGAAAGTATTTATCCTCAATATGGTGAATCAATGATGGGGGGCGGAGACAATTTGTTTGTACCAATGGATTATTTTGGGGCGCAAGCGAATTTATCCATTACGTCGACTAAAGGGCAGAATGATATTTTATATGGTCGTGATTTTCAACCGAGCGATGCAAATACAGATGCGATTGTCTTAAATCATGATATCTTTGAAGCGCAAATTCGGCTTGATGATCCTAGCCAACTCATTGGAAAAGCTGTTTCAATTGGTGGTTATATGTACAAGGTGATTGGTATTTTAGCACCAAAAGATTTAGATAGTTTGGGTATGAACGATGATTGGGCAACTGCTATGAGCAGTTTTGTTTCTCGAGAATCATACAATAAATTAGCGAAAACAAAAGCAATTAGTGGCATCAATATTAAGGTTCGTGAGGGAGCAGACCGTGAAGCAATTTTAGGACAGGCAATCACTATTTTAAGTGAAAATCATCCTGAAGTGAAAGGAACGTTTAAAGAAAATGACCAAGACCAACAACTCCAACAACAAATGGAAGAAATGGTCACGGGTATGACGATGTTTCTGATGGCAATTACTGCAATCTCCCTATTAGTCGGGGGAATTGGCGTCATGAACATCATGTATGTGTCTGTTACGGAACGGAAACGAGAAATCGGGATTCGCCGGGCCATTGGTGCTAAACCACGAGTCATTTTATTCCAATTTTTAATGGAAGCAGCGTTTATCACATTGATTGGTGGTTTGATTGGTGTCGGCTGCGGCTACTTATTGGCAACTGTGGTCGGTGGGTATATTTCGATTACGCCAATTATTACGCCGTCCATCTTTGCTATTTCAACATTGGTTTCGGTCTTCACAGGTATCTTTTTCGGAATTATTCCAGCAATTGGTGCTTCGAGGATGGATCCGATTAAAGCGATTTATAATTAAAAAGAAGAGCTTGGTAGTCACATCTTTTTTGATGATCCTATCAAGCTCGCTTTTTTATTTCATGTCACTAAGAATTTTCTGAATCAATTCTTGTTGAAACTCTTTGGTATATTGTTCGGTGAGTTTCGCTTGTTCTTCTTGGGACATTGATGGATTCGCCATCATAGCAGCCATCATTTTTTTGCCAACTGTTTCAGTCCCTTCTTTTTTGATATCAGCGGCATGTTGTTCCATATATTCGCCTAATTTTTTGGCTTGATCAGCACTTAAAACTAGCCAGTCACTAGCAACGTTGAAGGTGTTTTCTTGTTTTGCAAATTGGTTATCGTTGTCAGCAAGGCCAAATAGTGTTTTGGCCCAAGACTCTTGATAGGACCATTTCGTCGTTTTTTGGACTAATGTGGCTTTTTGAGCATCTTTTTGAACCGTGTTTGTGACGTTTTCCGCTCCTGTTTTTTGTAGTTTCTTTTTATCTGGTGTGTTATATAAATAAACTTTTTCGGAACCATCGCCCAACGGCTGGTACAATAACATGTTGGGGCCATCTTTGCTTGAACTACTGCTTTTTAGTTCAAACGTTTTGTCCTGAGTAACTTCGGTCATACCAAAATGATCTTTATCGTTTAAAACGATAAGACTTAACGAAGCTAAGAACCCTAAACCAAAAATAACCATACAGAATTTATGCCAGACTTTTCGGCCAAATACATTCGTATAGGCAAAGCCTAACACGCAAAGGATTAAAAGGAAAATAATCATTATTTCATTGCACCTACTTCCTTAACAGGCATCGCTTCTTTTTTATTTAAGAAGAAAGTAATCGCCAAGCCGAGAACGCCAAAGATTGTTGCCACGAAGAAGGCTGCGTGATAACCGTTTAGTGTTGCGTTTGTTGCTTGATCGCGATAAGCGAGTGGGGCTGTTTTTAATAAGTCCGATGCAGGTAAGCCGTCTTTGGTAACATTTGTTAAAACACTAATCAAAACAGCTGTTCCAATTGAGCTGGCTACTTGTCGGAAGGTGTTGTTTACAGCAGTTCCGTGACTTAATAAATTCATTGGTAAAGCATTCATGCCAGAAGTTGTCACAGGCATCATGACCATCGAAATACCAAACATCCGAATCGCATATAGGACAATGATATAAATAATAGGTGTTGCTTTTGTTAAGAAAGCAAACGGTAACGTTGCAGCTGTTAAAATAAACATCCCAGTAATCGCAAGACGACGGGCACCAATTTTATCAAAAATGCGACCAGTTACTGGCATCATAAGTCCCATGACTAACGCTCCTGGTAAAAGCATTAACCCTGAATGGAAGGCAGATTCGCCACGAATATTTTGGATATACAAAGGTAAAACCATTTCGGCGCCAATCATTGCCATGTTGGTTACGCCAGATAAAATGGCCGCAACAGTAAAGACTTTTGATTTAAAAACGCGTAGTTCTAAGAAAGGTTGTTCTAAATGCAATTGTCGATATGTAAAAAGACATAAAACAATCGCACCAACAATTAAGAATCCATAGACTTGCGGGCTACCCCAACCTTTATCACCAACGCTTGAGAAACCGTAAAGTAAGCTACCAAAGCCGAGAGTAGAAAGAATGACCGATAAGACATCGATACTTGGATTAGATAATTGAATGACATTTTTCATTAAAAATGAAGCTAAAATTAGGACTAAAACGACAATTGGAATGACCATCCCAAAAAGGTCACGCCATGTATAAGAATCAATAATCCAACCAGATAATGTTGGACCTAAAGCGGGTGCTAATCCGATAACAATTCCCGTTGTGCCCATGGCAGCGCCACGTTTTTCAGGCGGGAAAATTGAAAGCATAATTGTTTGTAAAAGAGGCATAGATACACCGACCCCTGCGGCTTGAACAAGACGTCCAGTCAATAACATGCCGAAGTCTTGCGCTACAAAACAGATGATGGTTCCGATTAAGAACGTTGACATCGCTGTTATGTATAATTTTTTTGAACTGAATTTGTTAATCAACCAAGCACTGATGGGAATCATAATGCCGTTCACAAGTAGGAATCCAGTGGTTAGCCACTGTACACTTGAAGCTGAGATATCAAATTCTTTCATTAATGTAGGTAAGGCCGTCGTTAAAAGCGTTTGGTTTAAAATCGTACAAAATGTTCCGATTAGTAAAACACCGACTAGTAACGACCGGTTATAAGGTTTTCCGTGAATATCCACAGGTTGTTGTGAAGTCACATATATCGCTCCTTTTTCTGTAAGTTTCAAATTAAATTGCATTAACTACTTTACAACTAATTAGAATCTTTGTCAACTTACTTGACAAAGGTGTAAAAAAAACTACAATTAAGGAAAGGATAAGGGAAAGGAAGTTAAACTAATGTGGTCAAAAATGATTCAGCGTTTGTTAAATGAAGAAAATTTGTTGATAGGAATTAGTGAACTAAGTGAAATTGCTGAAGTTTCGCCACGTCAACTTCGTTATTGGGAAGAAAAAGGGTATATTTCTTCCATTGCGAAAGACGCAAACGGTCCACGGAAATATCGGTTACATACAGTCGTCAAAGTGCATTGGATCAAGCGTTTTTTAGATGAAGGATATACGTTACAAAGTGCGGTGGAAAAAGCAGAAGAGCAGCATCGTAATGTGGGGATGACGAAAAAAATCTTTAGTCAAATGTTTCATGGTATCTCAGAAGTTTGTCCCAATTACGTAGTGATTGATTTGGGCGATTTCGATGAAGAACAAAAATTATATGTCGTATTTAATGAAACCACAGAAGTCAGTGAGTATCTTTTAATTCCTAAGGATGCAGATGTTTCTGATGAGTTAAAGAAAAGAAAATAAGAATGAAATAGGACTGGGAGAAAGACCTGAAGTGAAAGTAAAACGTTACTGAATGAATCTTCGAGTTCTTTTTTTCTTGCAATTTCTTTATTTTTCTATATAATTTCTTATATGGAAAAGGAGGGTTTCGATGAAAGAAACAAAACCTTACGGAACAGTCTTGTTAAAAGCGGCTAAAATCATGGACTGTCTAAGTTTACAACCCGATCAAACCTTACAGGAAATTGCAAAGAATACCGAAATGACGGCATCAACGGCAATCAAAATTTTAGAAACCTTAACATTAATTGGCTATGTTCAAAAAGACACGAACAAGACGTACCGCTTAGGAACAAAATTGATTCGCTATGCGAATCAAAGTGTGGAGCAAATCGATTTAGCTGAAATTGCGGTACCTTATTTAGAAAACCTTCAAAATACGGTCGATGAAACCATTCATTTAGGGATTTTAAATAATAATGAAATTCTGTATATCAATAAATTAGAACCGAAAAATCAAACGATTCGCATGTCCTCGAAAGTGGGAATTACTCGACCTTTGTATAATTCGGCCATGGGTAAAGCCGTTTTAGCAGAATTTTCGGAAGAACAAGTGCAACAATATTTAGACACGCAGACATTAATTCCCTATACCGAAAATACGATTACCAATCCCTTGCGTTTGAAAAAAGAATTAAAACAAGTGCAACAAACGGGGGTTGCTTACGATGATGAAGAAATTGAACAAGATATTTTCTGTAGCGGAGTATCTTTAATGAAAGATGGCGAAATTGCGGGTGCTTTTAGTGTAAGCATGCCGAAATATCGTTTGACAGAGGAAAATAAAACGACGATTAATCAAGCCCTTTTGGCAACAAAAGCAGCGATTGAAGCGAAATTATAGTAGAAAAAGAAAGACAAACAAAAGTCGATTGGGATTTTTGTTTGTCTTTCTTTTTTTATTTTTGTAAAAACGTTTGCATTTTCTTTTTTTATCTGTATAATGAAGTTGTGAATTTCTTTATAATAAATATATATTTCTAAATAAGAAATGAGGGAGTCTGTTGAAGCGAGTATCAATTTTACAAAAATTAGAAAATGCTGGCGTGATTGCTGTGGTTCGCGGAAAGACAAAAGAGGAAGCGCTAAAAGCTAGTCAAGCCATTGTAGCAGGCGGTATGCGGGGGATTGAGTTAACCTTTACTGTTCCTCAAGCAACAGAAGTGATTCAGGAATTAGTTGCGTTATACCAAGAGAATCCTGACGTAGTCATTGGTGCGGGGACAGTTTTGGATGCTACGACTGCTCGTTTAGCTATTGTAGCAGGGGCTGAATATATTGTGAGTCCAAGCTTCGATGAAGAAACCGCTAAAATTTGCAATTTATATCAAGTTCCTTACTTGCCAGGCTGTATGACCATCACAGAAATGAAAGAAGCACTGAAAAGCGGAGCAGATATTATTAAACTATTTCCAGGAAGTGTTTATGGACCGAGTGTTATTTCAGCATTTAAAGCGCCATTGCCTCAGTTAAATATTATGCCAACGGGTGGTGTCAGTTTGGAAAATATGGCCGAGTGGTTTGACGCAGGTGTGACGGCCGTCGGTGTTGGTGGCAATCTGTTAGCGCCAGCAGCAACTGGGGATTTTGAAAAAGTTCGTGAGGTTGCCCAAGCCTATATGGAAAAATTCCAAGCAATCAAAGGGGTGTAGGCACATGGGGAAAGTCGTAACATTGGGAGAAATCATGTTGCGTTTGTCAACGCCTGTCGGAATACGCGTAGCACAAACAGAAAATTTCGCTGTACATTACGGCGGTGGTGAAGCGAATGTAGCGATTTCGTTAGCGAACTATGGCCACCAAGTGACTTTTGCTAGTAAAGTGCCCGATAATTCATTAGGAGAAGCCGCCAAAAAGCATTTAAGTCGTTATGGGGTTTCAACGGAATTTGTACGAACTGGCGGAACACGTCTAGGAACGTATTACTTGGAAACTGGTACAGGAGAACGAGCAGCCAGTGTTGTCTATGATCGCGCCTATTCAAGCTTTGCTCAAATCGAAGAAATGGAATGGGACTTACATGAGCTGTTTTCAGGAGTAGAGATCTTTCATATTTCAGGGATTACAGCGGCGTTATCAAAAAATTGGCAAAGTATGACGGTTGCGTTAGTTAAAGCAGCGAAGCAAGCAGGGTGCCAAGTAAGTTTTGACATTAATTATCGAGGGAAACTTTGGTCCCAGAAAGAAGCGAGCGTGGCATTGAAGGCCATTCTTCCATTTGTTGATATTTGTTCAGCTGGGGTATTAGATGCTCGTTATTTACTGGAGATTCCAGAACCAGAGGAAGAACTTGAAGACGCATTAACGTGGTACTACCGAAAAATGCAAGAACGTTATCCCAACATTCAAGTATTTTATTCAACCAAACGTCAAGTTCATTCAGCGACAGATAATGAATTAATCGGAACGCTATGGTACAAAGGTGCGTATTATACGTCCAAATGTCATCGATTACAACCGATTGTTGACCGTGTCGGTGCCGGTGATGCGTTTGCTGGTGGGGTTTTACATGGCATATTAGCTGCCTATGATCCACAAACCTGCATTGATTTTGCGACAGCGGCTAGTGCGTTAAAACATACTGTCCATGGTGATTGTAATCAATTTAGTCAAAAAGAAGTCCTTGCTTTTTTGGCAACGGGCTCAGGAAAAATAAATAGATAGGAGATTTTAGTTATGCAAAATATGGAAACACGTTATACACATAGTCCGGCGGATATCCGTCACTATTCAACAGAACAATTGAGAGATGAATTTTTAGTAGAGAAAGTTTTTATTCCAGGTGCAATCAGCTTAACCTACACACATAATGATCGGATGATTTTTGGTGGTGTGACACCGACCACAGAAGAATTAGAAATTATTTTGGACAAAGAATTAGGGGTTGACTATTTCTTAGAACGCCGTGAACTAGGGGTTATTAATATTGGGGGACCAGGCTTTATTGAAATTGATGGCGCCAAAGAAACAATGAAAAAACAAGATGGCTATTATATTGGGAAAGAAACAAAACATGTTCGTTTTTCTTCAGAAAACCCTGATAATCCAGCGAAATTTTACATTAGTTGTGTCCCAGCACATCATAAATATCCCAACGTAAAAATTAGTATTGATGAAATTACCCCAATGGAAACGGGTGATCCATTAACATTGAACCAACGTAAAATTTACCAATACATTCATCCGAACGTTTGTGAAAGTTGCCAGTTACAAATGGGCTACACCATTTTAGAACCAGGTAGCGCTTGGAATACAATGCCTTGTCATACACATGAACGTCGTATGGAAGCGTATGTTTATTTTGATATGGAAGAAGATACGCGGATTTTCCACATGATGGGTAAACCAGACGAAACGAAACATTTAGTAATGAGTAATGAACAAGCAGCTATTTCACCAAGCTGGTCAATTCATTCTGGGGTTGGTACAAGTAATTATTCCTTTATTTGGGCCATGTGCGGAGAAAATATTACGTACACAGACATGGATATGGTTGCAATGGATCAATTAAAATAAACCAAAGAAAGAGGAGAAAACATGGAATTTAAAATGAATGATTTTCAATTAGATGGAAAAGTAGCGTTAATTACAGGTGCTGTTTATGGGATTGGCTTTGAGATTGCGAAATCCCTAGCTGAAGCAGGAGCAACAATTGTTTTTAATAACTTATCTCCTGAATCAGTTGAACAAGGCTTGGAAAATTATCGGGCCGCAGGGATTGAAGCACGTGGTTATGTGTGTGATGTCACTGATGAAGAGCAAGTTCAAGCGATGGTTGCTCAGATTAAAGAAGAAGTCGGATCTATTGATATTTTAGTCAATAATGCGGGAATTATTAAACGAATTCCAATGGTGGATATGTCAGCAGAAGAGTTCCGTCAAGTGATTGATGTTGACTTGAATGCGCCATTTATTATGGCAAAAGCGGTTATTCCAGATATGATTGAAAAGGGTCATGGCAAAATTATCAATATCTGTTCAATGATGAGTGAACTAGGTCGTGAAACAGTTAGTGCGTACGCGGCAGCAAAAGGCGGACTAAAAATGTTAACGAAAAATATTGCTTCTGAATATGGACAATATAATATTCAATGTAATGGGATTGGACCTGGCTACATTGAAACGCCACAGACGGCGCCATTAAGAGAACCAGGGCATCCATTTAACGAATTCATCTTGGGACGAACACCTGCTAATCGTTGGGGCACACCAGCAGACTTAGCTGGCCCAGCAGTTTTCTTAGCATCTAACGCTTCTGACTTTGTTAACGGACATATCTTATATGTCGATGGTGGAATTTTAGCTTATATTGGAAAACAACCATAAATAAGTAACAAAAAGCGGACATACCTAAAAAGGATGTCCGTTTTTTGTTATTTACTCATTGATTGAATTGGTAAAAACCGTATCTAATTTTTAAAAAAAGTCAATTTTTGACAGTAATTCGTCAAGATTAACTATATAATTTGCTAACATTCCTTGCTAAACTAAAATTACAAAAAAATGAAAGCGTTTCATTTGCGCTGGTGGGATGGAAAAGGAGTTTTGATTGCCGATGATTATTAAACAGGAACAATTCATACCAAAAGATACAGTAGAAACAACGATTGACTTATTAATTAGAAATTTAACAACGATTAAAGATAACACAGGTGAATTTCTGTTAGATTTTGATGGTTTAAAAGTTGATGACAAAAGTTGGACGATTTGGAACTGGCCGCAAGGCGTTGGGTTGTATGGTATATATAAGAATTATCGAAATACTAAAAGTGAAAAAGCTTTACAAGTAGTTAACGACTGGTTTGAAGGTCGGATGCAAGAAGGCGCGCCGCCTAAGAATGTGAATACGATGGCTCCGCTTTTAACAATGGCTTATCTATATGAAGACACTAAAGACTCTAAATATATACCTTACTTAGAGCAATGGGCGGAATGGGTGATGGAAGAAATGCCCCGAACGAATGAAGGGGGCTTGCAACATGCGACATATGGACCAGAAAATAAAAATCAATTATGGGATGATACGTTAATGATGACTGTCTTACCTTTGGCAAAAATTGGTAAGTTGTTGAATCGACTCGATTATTTGGAAGAAGCAAAGCATCAATTTTTAATCCATATTAAATATTTACAAGATAAAAAAAGTGGTCTATGGTATCACGGTTGGACTTTTGAGGGAAATCATAACTATGCGGAAGCACTGTGGGCAAGAGGGAACTGCTGGATTACGATTGCTATTCCAGAAATTATTGAAATCTTAGAGTTGCCAAAAGGAGATAGTTTACGGGAATTTTTATTAAGTACCCTCAATGCGCAAGTGGCAGCTTTAGCGAAATACCAAGATGAATCTGGTTTATGGCATACATTAATTAATGATTCAAATTCGTATTTAGAATCTTCTGCTACAGCGGGATTCGCTTATGGGATTTTAAAAGCGGTTCATAAAAAATATATTTCTTCTGAATATGAAGAAGTGGCAAACAAAGCAATTGCTGGCTTACTAAATGAGATTGATGAAACGGGAGAAGTACAACATGTGTCAGTTGGTACAGGAATGGGTGATAATTTAGATTTTTATCGCACAATTGGAATGACAGCGATGCCTTATGGTCAATCATTAACAATCCTATGTTTGACTGAATTGCTTGTTTCTTATTGCTAGAAAAGTAAGGAGAAAAGTTCATGAAAAAAAGAAAGGTTTTATTTACAGCAGTTATGGTATTGGCAGGATTACAGTTGCTAAGTGGTTGCGGCAAAACAGAAGCTTCGGCAAGTGATACAGTAGTCTTGCGCTATGCGTATGCTAGTAATAGCCAACCAGTTATCGATTCTATGAAGAAATTCGGTGAATTGGTAGAGGAAAAAACAGATGGTAAAGTTCAAATTGAATACTTTCCAGATGGTCAATTAGGGGGAGAAACAGAACTAATTGAATTAACACAAACAGGTGCAATTGATTTTGCAAAGGTCAGTGGATCAGCATTAGAAAGTTTTTCTAAAGATTATTCTGTATTTGCCATTCCGTATATTTTTGATAATGAAAAACATTTTTTTAAAGTAATGGATAATCAAGCGCTAATGCAACCAGTGTATGATTCTACAAAAAAATTAGGATTTGTTGGTTTAACTTATTATGACTCTGGTCAACGAAGTTTTTATATGAGCAAAGGGCCTGTTACATCTCCAGATGATTTGAAAGGTAAAAAAATTCGGGTCATGCAAAGTGAAACCGCCATCAAAATGGTAGAACTTTTAGGGGGTTCGCCAGTACCTATGGGTAGTTCGGAAGTATATACTTCTCTACAATCTAATCTAATCAACGGTGCAGAGAATAATGAGTTCGTTTTATATACAGCTGGCCATGGCGGTGTGGCTAAGTATTATTCTTATGATGAGCATACTCGAGTGCCAGATATTGTGATTATGAACGAGGGGACAAAAGAACGTTTGACAGCGAAACAAGAACAAGCGATTGAAGAAGCAGCAAAAGAATCGACCGCTTTTGAAAAAACGGTCTTTAAAGAAGCGGTTGAAGAAGAAAAGAAAAAAGCACAAGCAGAATATGGTGTTGTGTTCAATCAAGTAGACAGTGAACCATTCCAAAAACTTGTTCAACCGTTGCATGAATCATTCAAAAATAGCTCAGAACATGGCGAACTGTATCAGGCTATTCGCCAGTTGGCGGACTAATTAAGGAGGTAATTATGAAAGGTTTTAGAAAATTTTTAAATCGACTTTTAGAAATACTTGGATCAATCATTCTTGCTGCAATGGTTTTGGTCGTTTTGTACCAAGTGTTTGCCCGGACAGTGTTAAAAAATCCTAGTACCTTAACAGAAGAATTTGTTCGCTTTGCATTGGTCTGGCTGGCGATGTTAGCTTCTGCTTATGTGGTTGGAAAAAAGGGACATTTAGCAGTAACTTTGTTAAGTGAAAAATTACAAGGGAAACAAAAACGTTTTTTAGAATTTATTGTTCAATTGTTGTTCCTACTTTTTGCAGGAGTGATTATGATATTTGGCGGTTGGAATGGTGTAGTAATTACGTTAGGACAAATTTCACCATCTTTGGCAATTCCTATGGGTTATGTCTATTTAGCCGTTCCAGTAGCAGGTGTTTTGATGTTTATTTATAGTTTGATGAATTTGCTAGAGTTATTCACGCAATCAAAAGATTCTTAATGCGTTTATAGAAGAAAAAGAATAGGAGTAAAAATATGGCTTTAGAAGCAGGCATTATCTTATTTGTAGTTTTTGCAGTCTTATTGGTAGTTGGTATGCCAATTGGTATGAGCATTGCGGCATCTTCAATTGCAACATTGTTATTAGTAATTCCTTTTGAAGCAGCTGCATTTACCTCAGCTCAAAAAATGGTCTCTAGTTTAAATAGTTTCTCTCTCGTAGCAATTCCGTTTTTTATTTTTTCTGGTGTGATTATGAATAATGGGGGAATTGCCCAAAAGTTGGTAAATTTTTCTATGTTATTTGTTGGTCGTGTTCCCGGCGCGCTAGCACATACTAATGTGTTAGGGAATGCATTATTTGGTTCGATTTCTAGCTCTGCAATTGCAGCATCGACTGCTATTGGTGGCGTACTAATTCCGCAACAAGTAAATGAGGGCTATGATCGGAAATTTGCAACGGCTGTAAATATTGCCTCTGCTCCTACAGGAATGGTTATTCCACCAAGTACAGCGTTTATTATGTATTCATTGGTGGCTGGTGGGGCCTCTATTTCTTCTTTATTTTTAGGAGGTTATTTGGTAGGTTCTTTGTGGGCGTTAGGAATTATGGTGGTAGCTTATGTTATTGCAAAACGTCATAATTATCCTACTGTGGCAAAAGCAAAAAAAGGAGAAGTCAGCAAGGTTCTGCGAGAAGCGGTTCCCAGTGTATTGTTAATTGTCATTATTATTGGTGGTATTTTGACGGGGTTATTTACAGCGATTGAAGCATCAGCAATTGCTGTTGCATACTCATTATTGATTTCAATGTTTTACTACAAAACAGTGAAAATAAACGATTTACCTAAAATGTTAAAAGAGGCTGTCTTGATGAGTGGAACCATTATGTTCTTGTTGGCAACTTCTTCAATGATGTCTTTTGCGATGGCTTTTACAGGGATACCAGAAGCAATCAGTACAGCTATTTTAGGAATCACAGACAATAAATACTTAATTCTACTATTAGTAAACGTTGTCCTATTGTTTGTGGGAATGTTTATGGATGTTGGTCCAGCTATTTTGATTTTTACGCCAATCTTTTTACCAATTGTTATGAATGTTGGGGTGGATCCAGTTCATTTTGGTTTATTTGCGATTATGAACTTGTGTGTTGGTTCAATTACACCACCTGTTGGAACGGGATTATATGTTGGTGCTAGTGTTGGGGGTGTTAAAGCTGAGCAAATGCTGAAACCACTAGTTCCATTTTATCTGGTAATCTTAGCAATCTTACTTTTAATCACATATGTACCTGAACTTGTCATGTGGTTACCAAATCTAATTTCTTAATTCAATACAAATTGTCTAACAACCCCAATTGAGCGAAATATAAGTTGTTCAATCAACTAGATTTGGTAATTTACTATAAAATATTGAGTTTAGGAGGCATAGAAATAAAAAATCTCTCTATGACATTATGTGTCATAGAGAGATTTTTTAGAAGCCACTTTTACGGTATTGACTAGGAGTTAATCCAGTTCGCTTTTTAAATAATCGACTAAAGTAGGCATAGTTTTCTAAACCAACATCTACAGCAATTTCTTTCACTGTTTGATTAGAATAGCGTAGTAAATCTTTTGAATAAGAAATTTTTTTACTAATTTGATATTTAATTGGCGGTAATCCAATGTATTTGGAGAACTCTTTGTTCAATTGATATTTATTTAAATGAAAGAGTTGAGCCAAGTCTTCTAAAGAAATTGTTTCTTTGAAATGTTGATCAATGTAAGCTTTCATTTCCAAAACCAATGATGGAATCGTTTCGTAGGTAAAGTCTTGACGATACTTTTGCAACAATAATTCGTTCAGTAATTGATGAATTAAAACGGAAGATTGGTAATCAGTTTGCGCATGTTGTAAATCTTGTAATTGTAATAGCTGCTGAATGATTAAATGAATAGGATTATCTTCTGGAAGCTGATTAGTGGAGAAAACTGGTGAACCATTTTTCATAAATTCTTGGAAAAAAGCACCAGAATTTCCTCCTTCAAAATGAATCCAGTCCATTTCCCAAGGCTCTTCGCTGGTTGCTTGATAGTATTGATAATCCCGACAGTCAATAAAGAATAAATCACCTCTCTGTAAGCTGTATGTATGATAACGATAGCGTAATTCCCCAGTACCATTTAGCGTGAATTTAATTAAGTATGATGGTAAATGTGCCCGCTCCGTATAATAAGGGCGCGAGGCTTTAAACTGTCCAATTTCCTGTATGTAATAAAAAAGTGTGCGACTTTTGCTGCTAGGTGTCAAAATATGTCGCTTAGAATCGTCTGACCAAGAGTAGTCGGCTTTTTCCCAATAATCCATAAGAACCTCCTAATTACCAAGATAGTACAATTATATCTCAAAATTGTGAGAGGTGAAAGCGCTATTTTTTGTTTATGATGAATACATAAAGTTAGTCTAACGTACAAAAAATAAAAATAGTGAAAGGATTGACAACTATCAACAAAGTGAAAAAAGAACAAGTTGAGAAACGAACCTATTTAGCGGTTGATATTGGCGCTTCTAGCGGTCGCATAATGAAAAGTCAACGCTTAGCGAATGGTCAGATAACAATAGAAGAAATTCATCGTTTTAAAAATGGTTTTCATCAAAAAGATGGGTATCAGCGTTGGGATATGGCTAGTTTAGTTCATGAGTTACTGCTTGGTCTGCAAAAAGTTAAACAATTAGGTATCAAGGAATGTTTTATTGGAATTGATACTTGGGGTGTTGACTATTGTCTGCTGGATCAATCTGGACAACTTTTGGACGAACCGATTGCTTATCGAGATGGACGGACAGAAGCAGCTGTAACAAATTTTTCAAAAGGCTATTCATTAGAAAAATTGTACCAACAAACGGGGATTCAAGTTCAACCTTTTAATACCATTTTTCAGTTATTTGTAGAGGAAAAGGAACGTTTGGCTGCAGCCAGTCAATTGTTGTTAATCCCTGATTACTTAGGTTATGTCTTTACTGGAAAAGCAGTCATCGAAGCAACCAACGCTTCCACCACGCAACTGTTGAATGCTGGAACGAAACAATGGGAAAGTGAATTACTGGATTTCCTAGGAATTGATGAAACACTATTTCCAACATTAGTAGAGCCGGGCACGATTTTAGGCGACCTGCAAACAGCGGCTTTTCCAGACTATGATTTACCAAATGCAACGTTGATTACGATAGCTAGTCATGATACAGCTTCAGCAATTTTAGGTACGCCAGGCATTGGCGATGACTGGGCGTACATTAGCAGTGGTACTTGGTCTTTATTAGGCATTGAAACGACTGTTACAACAATTTCTGCTGAAGCTTTCCAAGAAAATTACACGAATGAATGGGGCGCCCAGAACACAATTCGTTTCTTAAAAAATATTATGGGTATGTGGCTAATTCAAGAAGTGGCACGGTACCAAAACTACCAATATAGCTATGCTGAATTGGCCGCCTTAGCTGAAAAAGAACCAGCATTTCAACAATTTATTGATGTAAATGATCCTCGTTTTTTAAATCCGGGAAATATGATTACTGAATTACAAGCCTATTGCCGTGAAACACAACAAACAGTTCCTGAAAGCCCTGGTGAACTCGCTCGTTGTATTTATGATAATTTAGCATTGTGTTACAGCGTAGAACTAGAAAAATTAGCTCAATTAACAGGAATCGAACGGAAAATTACAACTTTACATGTTGTCGGTGGTGGTTCCAATAATCGTTTATTGAACCAGCTAACTGCTGATGTTGCTAATGTTACAGTGAAAGCGGGACCTGGGGAAGCAACTGCTTTAGGTAATCTTTTGATGCAGATGATTGCAACAGGTGAACTTAAAGATATTCCAGCAGCTCGTACTTGTATCCAAACATCTTTTCCCACGGAAATCTATCAAGCAAATCCAATTGATTCAACAATAAAAAATCGCTATCAAGCATTTATGAAAAGGAGCTCATTATGACAACCATTACACAAAAATATGAAGAAGCGAAAGAAAAATATGCCAGTATTGACGTAGATACCGAAGCTGTATTGGAAAAAATGGCTGATGTCAAAATTTCAATGCATGTGTGGCAAGGAGATGATGTGAGAGGATTCTTAAGTGAGGATGAACTTTCTGGCGGTATTTCAGTTACAGGGAATTATCCAGGCGTTGCTCGAAGTCCCCAGCAACTACGTCAAGATTTAGAAAAAGCGTTTTCTTTAATTCCAGGAAAACACAAATTGAATTTGCATGCTATTTATTTAGACACAGAGGAAAGGGTGGATTTAAACGAACTGGAACCAAAGCATTTTGAACCATGGGTGACTTGGGCAAAAGAAAATGGCTTAGGATTGGACTTTAATCCAACCTTTTTCTCGCATCCAATGTACCGCGATGGCTTTACTTTAGCTCATCCGAATCCGCAAGTTCGAGACTTTTGGATTGAGCATGGGAAACGTTCACGAAGAATTGCTGAATATTTTGGAAGAGAATTAGGACAAGTAGCTGTCAATAACTTTTGGGTGCCAGATGGCTTTAAAGATAACCCAGTTGATCGTTTAACGCCGAGAAAGCGGCTAATGGCTTCGCTAGATGAAATTTTTTCAGAGGAAATTGATCCAGCTTATACAGTCGATGCAGTGGAAAGCAAGCTCTTTGGGATTGGGTCAGAAGCCTATACAGTTGGGTCTCATGAATTTTATATGGGCTACGGTTTAACGCGGAATAAATTAATTTGTTTAGATGCTGGTCATTTTCATCCAACAGAAGTGATTTCTAATAAGTTATCTTCATTATCCTTATTTGGCGAAGGAATGCTATTACATGTCAGTCGTCCAGTTCGCTGGGATAGTGACCACGTTGTCATTATGGATGATGAATTGCAAGAAATTGCCAAGGAGTTAGTTCGCAATGATTTATTAGGAAAAACACACGTGGGCTTAGATTTCTTTGATGCCACAATCAATCGTGTTGCCGCTTGGGTGATTGGCACCCGCAATACACAAAAAGCGTTAATGAAAGCGATGCTTGAGCCAACAAACGTCTTAAAAGAAACTGAATTGATGGGAGATTTTACCACACGTTTAGCCTTAACGGAAGAGTTAAAAGACTTTCCATTTGCCGATATCTGGAACTACTACTGTCAAGAAAATCACGTACCTATCGGCTTAGATTGGTTAACGGATGTTCAAGAATACGAAAAAGTGATTTTACCAACTCGTCAATTGCCAACAGGTAAAGATAGTTGTCGTTTTTCATAAAATTAACAAACGAGAGGAACTTCTAAAATGAAAAAAATGAACGTGTTACAAGCACCATTTGTGGAAGAAATGGTCAAAACGACCAAAAATTTATATCGTTTAGGTTGGGATGAACGAAATGGCGGAAATATTTCGTATTTATTAAAAGAGGAGGAGATTTTACCTTTTCTAAATCCAACACAAGTGCTCCGAAAGATTCCAATGAAATTTGATGCAACGAAATTAGCAGGAAAATATTTTATCGTGACAGGCTCAGGAAAATATTTTAAAAATGTCTGTGATGCACCAAGCGAAAACTTAGGGATTTTACGAGTTAGTGAAAATGGTCAAGAATTAGAACTATTGTGGGGCTTAGAAGATGAAGCTGTGCCAACGAGTGAATTACCTAGTCATTTTATGAGCCATATTGCTCGTTTAGCTGTTGATCCAGAAAATCGCATTGTCATGCATAATCATGCGAGTCATTTATTAGCAATGAGTTTTACTCACGAATTAGATGAAAAAGTCTTTACTAGAACATTATGGCAAATGTGTACCGAATGTTTAGTAGTATTTCCAGACGGTGTTGGTATTATTCCGTGGTTGGTTCCTGGAACGAATGAAATTGGTGTAGCAACGGCTGAAAAAATGAAAGAATCTCGTTTAGTTTTATGGCCGCAACATGGTATTTATGGTACTGGCCGTGATATGGATGAAGTATTTGGTTTAATTGAAACTGCCGAAAAAGCCGCTGAAGTGTACACTTATGTTTGTGCGCAAGGAGGCGTTCGCCAAACAATTTCAGATGCAGATTTATGGCGCTTAGCAGAAGCGTTTGGTGTGACACCGAAAGTTGGCTATTTGGAAGAGAAAGTATCAAAACGGAGAAAGCTATGATAAAAAAAGCCTTTTGTATGCAAGTATATCCTGATCAACATGCCGAATATCAACGACGTCATGAGAAGTTATGGCCAGAAATGCGTCAAATGCTGAAAGAACATGGGGCAATTAAGTATCAAATTTTTTTAAATACTGAAACCAGTACACTTTTTGGTTATTTAGAAATAGAAGATGAAGCTCGCTGGGAGCAAATAGCACTGACACCAATCAATCAAAAATGGTGGAACTATATGGAAGATATTATGGAAACAAATCCTGATTGCTCGCCGGTGACGGCTGAATTAAAAAAAGTTTTTGAACTATAATTTAAAATAGAACAGTTTGTTATAGTGAATCGTATGGTTGTGCACAAAACAACTTACTTGAGTGGAGTTGATTTTAAGAAATTGTTCTGGAACTTACAAAGAAAGCCTTTGTGGTAACAGCTGTTCCAGAAAGTAATAAATTGTACCAACATTAGCTGTAACTGTTTATTCAAAAAATAGTTAACTTCTAAAAAAAGAGGTGAATCTTGTTGAAGAGTGTAAAAGAAATCCGGAAATCACAAGTAAATAGTATGATTTCAGATCAATATGAGATCTTTCATGTAAAAGATATGGTTAGTCCAGAAAAAACCATCTATCATTACCACGATTTTTATGAAGTCCATTGTACGTTAAAAGGGGTAGCAACGTTCTTTTTAGATGGACATCAATTTGATGTTGAAGCAGGGACCGTTTTACTCATTCATTATCATGATTTACATCGAATTATTAAGCAGAGTACTGATGATTTCGAACGAATGTATATTTTTTTAACACCTGATTTTTTACAACAACGGTCTAGTAAACGGACAAACTTGTCTGCTTGTTTTCAACATTTTGGTCAGCGTCGTAGTAAAGTTATCAAAGTGGATGTAGCAAAATTAGCAAACTACTTGACCCCGTTAGATCATTCTCCTTTGCCAGAAGAATATGGTGCGGATGTTCGTTATGAACAACAACTGTTAGACTTTTTAATTTACTTAAATCAATTAGTTCTGAAAGAAGAGAATGAGAGCCAACCAAAACAAATGATTGAAAATGAACGAATTGAAGCAATGATTACCTACATTTCTCAAAATTTGGATCAACCATTAACCTTAGAACAGATGGAAAAAAATTTTTTTGTGACTAAGTATTATGTAACGCGGGAATTTAAGAAACATACAGGATTTACTTTCCATCAATTTGTGCTGAAAAAGAAACTACTTTACGCTAAACAGTTATTAAAAGAATATCGCAGTGCTAGTGATGTTTACCTGAAATGTGGATTTAAATCATATCCACACTTTTTGAAGTCCTTTAAAAAAGAGTTTAATATGACACCAAAAGAATTTTTGGTGCAACATAAGAATAATCAGATCATTCATTTTGATCATTACGAAGAATCTATAAAGAAAGTGAGGCTTGAATAAAATGTTGACACTTGCAGTACGTGCCCATGATGTTGGCACCAAAATATCTCCTGTGGAATTGGCTAAAAAAATTGCTGAAACGAACATAACTTCAATTCAATTTGCCTTAGGTATTTCTTATCCAGAATATGCAAGTGCTGCTGTTCTATCTCCAGGACTAGGAAGTCAATTGAAGAATATTTTCGAAGATGAAAAGATTACGATTAGTGTCCTAAGTTGTTATATTAATCTGATTCATCCAGATTTAGAAGAGCGAGAAAAACGACTGCATCAATTTGAAACATACATTCGTTACGCTTCAATGTTTGGGGCAAAAATCGTTGCAACTGAAACAGGCAGTATATATGAAACGATTTATTACACTGAAGATAATTATACAGAAGAAGCCTACGAAGAAGTTTTATTTTCTGTTAGAAGATTATGTCGAGAAGCTGAAAAGTATGGGATAATTGTTGGGATTGAACCAGGAATCAATCATCCAATTCATACAATTGAAAAAATGCAACGATTGATTGACGAGGTTGCTTCAACTAATTTAGGCATTATTTTGGATCCTACCAACTTAATTCGAGTGGATATAGATAAAACGTATTTGGAAATAGTAGAAGAAGCGTTTGAGTGTTTTGGTGAAAAAATCGTTGCTTTTCATTTGAAAGATTTCATTATAAGAAATCAGAAGATATTTCCGGTAGCCATTGGCGAAGGGCAGGTACCTCTTAAAGAAACCATTCAATTTTTGAATAAACATAAGCCCGGACTGTTCACTATTTTTGAGGAAACACCATTTGAAAAAATAGCAAGTGCCTATCAAAAAGTTTCGCAATATCATTCCATTTAGATAAAAATGTGCAACAAAAAACATCTCGATTTTTTGAGATGTTTTTCGTTGCTTAATAAGAAAAAATATAAAATATACTTGCCTTAAAAACTCACATAAAAGAAAGAAGCAATCGCCACAGCAAATGAAATAATAGCAAACACTAAGCTACTCCATAGTCCTAACAGAATAAATGGTGAGGTTCTTTTGCCGCCCTCTTTCTTTAAGTAGGAAAATGTTCGTCCAGTAACAATGAATTGCCAGATACTAATCAATAAAAAAATACCGCCAATTAAGTAACGCATGTCCTCGTCCTCCTTCTATTTAGTATACCACTTGATGAAAACGTTATCAAAACGCTGTATAAAAAAGTTGCCTTTCAAAAAAGAGAAAGGCAACTTTTTTGACGGTTTAACGGACGTCACCCATTAAGTTTTGGATTGGTTTTTTCACAATGAATAAGAGAATCCCAGCAACGACAGCTACAAGTCCGACAATCCCAAAATATGCTGACTCTGTTCCAGGTGTATAGAAACGAGCAATTTGAGCGTTAATGGCTTGTGAAGCGGCATCTGCTAATAACCAAATAGCAACGGTTTGAGCTTCGAAAGCTTTCGGTGCTAATTTTGTAGTAATCGATAAGCCAACGGGAGATAAACACATTTCTCCGACAATCATAATGAAGAAACTAAAGAATAACCAAAGTGGACTCACCCGTCCTTCGGTACCATAAAGTAGACCTGGCAACATTAATAAGACGAAGGAAAGACCAGCAAAGACTAGCCCTAGTGAAAACTTCACAACTGTTGATGGTTGACGTTTACCTAGTTTTGTCCATAATGTAACAAAAATAGGGGTCAAAATAACTACGAATACAGGATTTAATGATTGGAACCAGCTAGCGGCAATCGGGAAGCCAAACAAACTCGTTTGCGTCCGTTCATTTGCAAATAGAGCAAGAATAGACGAACCTTGTTCTTCCAATGACCAGAAAACAATTGCTGCTAAGAATAATGGCAAATAAGCCAGAACTTTTGGTTTTTCTTCAGCAGTGACATCTTTAGACGTTAACATTTTGCTGAAATAATAAACTGGTAACAGGATTCCTAACACGCTGATGGTATTAATAAAGAAATCAATTGTTAAATGTCCTGTGACATAGGCGCCACCAAAAATAAGTAAAGCAACGACAATTGCCAACATAAATGCTTTAGCAAATTTCTTTTGCTCTTCTTTAGACATTGGATTAGTTGGGGCTTGACCAATCCCAGCAAGAGATTTACGTCCTTGGAAATAATATTGTAGTAGCCCGAAGAACATCCCTACTGCGGCAACGGAAAAGCCTAAATGATAATTATATTCTTGTCCTAAAGTTCCGACAACAAGGGGAGCGATTAAGGCTCCGATATTAATCCCCATGTAAAAAATGGAGAAGCCTGCATCTCTACGTAAGTCAGTTTTTGAATAAAGATGGCCAACCATCCCTGAAACGTTTGGTTTTAACATCCCAGTCCCAAATACAATCAACATAATAGAAACGAATAAGGCGGGGACACCAAATGGGGTAGCGAGAACAATATGTCCAGCAATGATTAGCAAACCACCAATAAAAACAGTTTTCCTTGAACCTAAGACACGGTCAGAGACCCAACCGCCAATGATACTGGACATGAAAACCATTGATCCATAAATGGACATGATGGCTAAGGCAGTTGCTTTGGGGAGACCTAAACCGCCATTGGCTACGGTATCGTAAATGTAATACATTAGAATAGCACGCATGCCGTAGTAACTGAAACGTTCCCACATTTCTGTGAAGAACAGTGTTGCTAGTCCTTTCGGTTGTCCCAGAAAGGATTTGTCTAATTTCTCAAGTTGTTCTTTGTCACTCATAGATAAAACTCCAATTCTTATAATATTCAGAATATTTGATAATAAAATGACTTAAATGTAGATTCATATATTTTATTACTCATAGATTGGAAAATAGAAAGAGAAAAAACTGATTATGTTTTTAAATAACAAGCGTTCGAGCGATTGTTTGTTTTTTATTCGTGAATTATGATAAAAATGAATATTTATTCTGCTTTATTTTCAATACTTTGTTTTCATAGTTGCTTTAGCTGTTCCTTTTTTGAATAAGATTAAAATGAATAAATAACAAGCAAAATATAAGATTTTTTTGTTTAACTCTTTTTGTTTCAATAGGAAGTGCTTAGTGTTTTTTCAGAATTGAAAAATGAATACGACAAAAAATTTATCTATATAATAGAAGGAAAAATAAAAATAGTGAATGATAAAAAAATTCAAAGAAAACACCCGTTCTTTTTAGGCCTGAGTTTTTGAAAAAAACATTCTCATGTCTAGTATCTTTAACATTTTGTTACTTTTTGACTGAAACGAATGTAAAAAAACCGACATTTAAGGGCTAATCAAGGGTTAGAAAACGGTTTCTCGAAAATAAAATCCTGTTTTTTTAACTTTTTTTCGCAAAATATAAACAGGATAATATCAAGCTTCCAGCAGCTTTTTATTACAAAATGTAACAAAACCGACATTCTAGTAATAAATTGTCACGAGATATTCACCTACGGCCGGCCATTCGATGATAAAGTATGTGAAGTCGTTTCGATAAAGCGAAGCAGACGTGGTTGTTGCCGAGTGCTAAGAGCAACAATCAAATATTTTTAATTACAAAGGAGAAACATACATGAAATCAATCAAAACGATTTTACTTGGAACAACTTTGGCCGCAGGTTTAGGATTATTCTTAGGAACAGACGCAAACGCAGAAAGCTTATATACAGTTAAAGCAGGAGATACTTTATCAACAATTTCTCATCAATTTGCAGGAGACAATAGCTTAATTCAAAAAATTGCTTCTGATAACAAATTGCCAAACCTTGATTTAATTTTTGAAGGAGAACAATTAGTTATTCGTTCAGAAAAAGAAGTTGCTAATACTCCAGCACCAGCTGTAGAAGTTGCACCAGTTCAACAAGTAGTTGAACAACCTGTTGCACAACCAGTACAACAAGAAGTACAACAACCTGTTGCTCAAGAAGTAGCGCAACCAGCAGCACCTGCCGCAAGCAGTGATGCAAAAGAGTGGATCGCACAACGTGAATCTAGTGGTTCTTACGATGCAACAAACGGTCAGTATATCGGTCGTTACCAATTATCTGCCTCTTATTTAAATGGTGACTATTCACCTGCCAACCAAGAACGCGTGGCAGATCAGTACGTAGCAGGTCGCTATGGTTCATGGGATGCAGCTAAATCATTCTGGTTAGCAAATGGTTGGTACTAAAATTAAATAAACGAAGTAATCTAATTACTTATTAAAAACCATAAACAAAAAAACAGTAACCTGTAAAGATTACTGTTTTTTTTGTCGATTTGTTAAGGTACAACGCCCCACGCTCGTCAATTGGTGGTCTGCGTTATATATTTTTGCTTCCCAAACTTGAAGGGTCTTTCCCGAGTGATCGGGCGTCGCAATCACGGTAAGGCTACCATCATGGACACTACGAAGATGATTTACTTGTAAGTCTATGCCGACAGCAAAAGTGTTTTCAGGAACGTTTTCGTTCGCACCTAAACTACAGGCAGTTTCAATTAAGATGCCGTTTAAGCCTCCGTGGACAAGGCCATAGGGTTGTTTATGCACGTCTTTTACCGCTAAAGTAAGCTGACATTTCTCAGCAGAAACCTGTTGAATCGTGATGCCTAAATACTCTAAAAGATGAATAGTAATCAGTCCTTTCTAATAAAAGAGAGAATAAAAGGTTTTTTATTTATTATACAGGAATGAAGAAAATTTGAAATAGCCATGTTTTTTCTTAAAATTCAAGCGACTTTTTCTCTAAAGTGCCGATTCTTGTGTATAATAGAAAAGATGAGATTAATGAAGGAGGTTTCCTAATGAGAAACTGGACAACAATTAAAGAATATGATGAAATTTTATTTGAGCAAGCAGGCAAAGTAGCAAAAATTACTATCAACCGCCCGCATGTTCACAACGCATTCACACCGAAAACAGTCATGGAAATGATTGATGCATTCAACATTAGTCGTGATAAAGAAGATGTCGGGGTTATTATTTTAACAGGCGCAGGTGACCAAGCATTCTGTTCTGGTGGCGATCAAAAAGTTCGAGGTAATGGTGGTTACGTTGGCGAAGACAACATTCCACGTTTAAATGTGTTAGATTTACAACGGTTAATCCGTGTCATTCCCAAACCAGTCATCGCAATGGTGAAAGGCTGGTCCATTGGTGGCGGCAATGTTTTACAATTAGTTTGTGATTTAACAATTGCGGCGGAAAATGCTAAGTTTGGGCAAACAGGACCAAATGTCGGTAGCTTTGATGGTGGATACGGCTCAGGTTACTTAGCGCGTGTTATCGGCCATAAAAAAGCAAAAGAAGTTTGGTTTATGTGTAAACAGTATTCTGCTCAAGAAGCTTTAGATATGGGCTGGATTAATACAGTTGTTCCATTGGAACAAGTAGAAGATGTGACAATGGAGTGGGCAGAAGAAATGTTAACCAAAAGCCCGATTGCTTTACGGATGATTAAAGCCTCTTTAAATGCCGATACAGATGGCTTGGCTGGTGTGCAACAATTAGCTGGTGATGCGACACTTCTTTACTATACAATGGCTGAAGCACAAGAAGGCCGAGATGCATTTAAAGAAAAACGGACACCAGATTTCGATCAATTCCCTAAATTCCCATAAACCAATGACTTGGTTAAATAAACAAGTACAAAAACGTCCCGATCATCCTGCTTTTTATTTTCAGGATGAATCTTGGACGTTTTTAGAAGTGCAACAAGAAGTCAGCCATTGGGTAGCCACATATCAACAGGTGCTTGCACCAGAAGAAAAACGTGTGGCTTTATTCAGTAAGAACAGCAAAGAGTTGTATTTTTCAATTCTAGCCTTATGGGAATTGGGGAAAGAGTTATTATTTTTAAATACGCATTTGACACTTGCTGAACTGACTTTTCAGTTAAAAGATGCGCAAGTTAAAACGATTATTGGTGCGCCTGAAACGCAGGCTTTGTTAGAAGAAATTTCTTTTGTCGACGTTCAGCCAATGATTAAAAAACAGCATAGTCTTTCACATCAGGAGTTTCAACAGCCAAGTGACTTAGAGTCGGTGGCTTCTATTATGTATACATCTGGAACTACAGGACAGCCTAAAGGGGTCTTGCAACGGTTTAAAAATCATTTGGCCAGTGCTAGAGGCACTCAAGAAAATATGGGGATTACTGCTGAAGATTGTTGGTTGTGTGCAGTCCCATTATTTCACATTAGCGGATTGTCGATTGTTGTTCGACAACTCGTCTTAGGTTGTAGTATTCGCCTTTACGATAAATTTGATGAACAGCAAGTGACACAAGATTTACAAGAAGGCCGTGGAACCGTCATTTCAGTGGTTGCGACAATGTTGCAACAATTATTGTCTGTCTATCCTGAAGCTGGCTACAGCGCCAGCTTTAAAGGAATGCTATTAGGCGGCGGACCGATTGCTCCGGATAAATTAGCGCAGTGTGAGGAAAAAGGGATTCCAGTCATTCAATCTTACGGGATGACGGAAACGTGTTCGCAAGTTGTTGCCTTGAAATTTGAAGATGCGGCGCTGAAAATCGGCTCTGCTGGGCAACCGTTAAAAGATATGCAGATCAAGATTGTTGATGAACTAGGACAAGAACAGCCAGAAAAGCAAGTCGGGGAAATTTTACTTAAGGGACCAAACGTTGTTTCAGGTTACCTTAACCAGCGTCAACCTGAAAAATGGACAGCAGATGGTTGGTTTAAAACAGGCGACATGGGCTATTTAGATGCACAAGGTTACCTGTATTTGGTTAGTCGTTTAAGTGAACTCATTATCTCTGGTGGTGAAAATATTTACCCCACTGAGGTTGAACAGGTGTTACAGGCGATAACAGGAATTAAAGCAGCGGCAGTTGTAGGAGAACCAGATGCGCAATGGGGAGCCGTCCCAGTTGCATATGTGATTAGTGACCAAGAAATCACCTTAGCGCAAATTCAAGACCAGTGTTCACGAAAACTGGCAAAATATAAACGACCGAAACGCATTTATTTTTGTCATTCTTTCCCGCAAACAGCAAGTGGAAAGATTGCCAAACATCGTTTCATGACAGAAGAAAGAGAGGCGTTTTTAATCAGATGAAATTGCCTGATGAATTACGACAAGCCTATCAGAAGAATGCCCGTCAGTTCAGTTGGGTTTTTCCATTAGAAACAGAACAAACAGCCTTGGCAATTTTTGCCGCTGGTGAAAAGGCATACCAAGGAGAACGTTTTTTTTGGCAAACGCCGAAAAAAGATTTTGCTTTGGTTGGCTTCGGATATGAAACTATCTTAAAAGGCGCAGAAACAGAAACGCATCAATTGAACAACTTTTTAAAAAAAGAGGCGGCAACTCGTTTTCAAAATATGTCTATTTCTGGTACAGGGGCTCTTCTGTTTGGCGGTTTGCCTTTTGATACAGAACAAACGCCTACTGAGGCCTGGGGAGAGTTAGGGGAAGGTTGGTTTTATCTACCAAGTATTCTATTTACTTTTTCAGGTTCACGTATTTATGGAACGCTGAACTTTTCAGGTTCTAGTGAACAAGAAGTCGAGGAACGTTGGTCGACTTTGGTGGCTCAGTTTGATCGCTTGTTAGCTACCTGTGAGGAGTTGCCAGCTGTAGCGGAAACAAAGATTGACAAGGAAGAAGTTGCCGTGACTGAATGGCTACAAGCTGTCAACGAAACCGTAGCAGTCTTAAGAGAAGATGGCCCTTTAAAAAAAGTGGTTTTGGCTCGACAACTTGCTGTGAGCAGTCCTGAAAAAATTCGAAGTAACCAAGTGCTCGTTAATTTAATGGCACAACAACAAAATACGTATTTGTTTGCTTTAGAAGCCAAAGACACAAGTTTCATTGGTGCAACACCAGAACGACTTCTGTTGGGTACTAAAGAAACGTTTGCGACCGCTTGTATTGCAGGAACCATTAAAACGGGTCAAACACCAGAAGAAACGAAAACTTTAGGAGCACAACTTTTACAAGACCGCAAAAATACCGGAGAACACCAAATTGTGGTGGAACGTTTAGCGAAAGAGTTGGCGAAGATGACGACTTCTGAAAACAGTATTCAAGCACCCATTATTTTGGAAAATCGAGATGTACAACATCTTTATGTGCCAATCTCGGGTCAACGTAAACCGGGAATTTCGTTCTTGGAAAGTGTGATGCAGTTACACCCAACGCCAGCTTTAGGTGGTGAGCCCAAAGAGTTGGCAGTCGAATGGATTCGACAATATGAGCCAGGGAGTCGTGGGTTATATGGTGCGCCAATCGGTTGGATTTCAGGGAATGATGATAGTGGCGAGTTCGCTGTGGCCTTGCGTTCAGGTGTCTTTGCTGGTCAGCAAGGCGTTCTTTATGCAGGTTGTGGTATTGTTGCTGATTCTCAAGCAGAGCTAGAAAGAGAAGAAACGAAAATAAAATTTCAACCGATGTTACGAGGAATTGGAGGGCAGGTTTAATGAATCATCAAGAAACAATGACCGATTATTTAACGGCCTTTATTGAAGGCTTAAAAAATAGTGGGGTTGAACAAGCAGTCATTAGTCCAGGGTCCCGTTCCACACCACTGGCTTTATTACTTCATCGGGAAACCGCAATCCAAACTTTTGTCGATGTCGATGAACGTTCCGCTGCTTTTTTTGCTTTAGGATTAAGTAAAGCGAGTCAAAAACCAGTGGTCTTACTTTGTACCTCTGGAACAGCAGCTGCAAACTATTATCCAGCAATTTGTGAAGCCAATATTAGCCATGTACCCTTAGTCGTTTTAACAACGGATCGGCCGCATGAGTTACGTCAAGTTGGCGCTCCTCAAGCCATGGACCAATTACAAATGTATCAAAATCATGTGAAATTATTTGTTGAAATGGCTTTGCCAGAAGCAACAGAAGAGATATTGAATTACGCCTATTGGCAAGGCGCTAAAGGAGCAGCATTCGCGCAACAAACGCCTGCAGCACCTGTTCATTTGAATTTTCCTTTGCGGGAACCATTATTACCTGACTTAGAGAGAAAAACAAAGAGTTCTCAACAAACGGCTTTATTCGCTGGTCAATCAATCCTTTCTACAGAACAAGTGCAACAGCTAGCGGATCAATGGTACCAGAAAAACGGTGTTTTGGTTGTCGGTGGCAGTCATACAGAGGAAGAAGCGGCGCTATTTATTCAATTAGCCGAAGCTTTGCAATGGCCGTTACTAGCGGATCCTTTAGCAAACATTGTGACACATGGGCAAAATAGTGAAGTTGTTATTGCACACAGTGATCTGTTTCTAAATGTGGCGACCTTGCCACAAGAACCAGAAGTGGTAGTGCGTTTTGGTTCGCTGCCAATTTCTAAAAACATCATGTTATGGTTGAAACGCTTAGCAACGACAGAGACTGCTTTTTATTTTGTGGACGAAAATGGGCAATGGCAAGAGCAATTGAAAAAATCACAAACAGTTATTCAGGCAAAGGAAACCACGTTTGTAGAACAACTGCTAACGGTTGTCAAACCAAAAGAAGCGACTTGGTTAGCACAATGGCTCTTGCTGGAAAAAACGGTCTCTGAAGTTCTTCTAGAAACGCTGAACGCGACAGAATTAAATGAAACAACAGCCAGCTTAGCTGTTCACCAAACAATGAAAGAGAACGGTCAGTTATTTGTATCTAATAGTATGGCTATCCGCTACTTAGATCGATTTATGGATAGTCGCCCTTATCGGATGTTTGGAAATCGCGGCATCAACGGGATTGATGGGATTGTTTCAACTGCTTTAGGAATGAGTGCCATAGCACCGACACAGCAAAACGTTCTACTGATTGGTGATTTAGCGCTATATCATGATATGAATGGTTTATTTTTGGCTAAACGTTATCAGTTGCCGTTAACAATTGTTTTATTAAATAACAATGGTGGCGGGATTTTCTCTTTTCTATCTCAACGAACTTTACGTGAGGACGATTTCGAGCCTTTATTTGGAACACCGCTTGATTTAGATTTTTCGTTAGTTGCTGAACTTTACGGTGCTTCGTATCAAGAAGTCAAAACAATCGCGGAGCTCAAGCAAATTTTACAGACAGCGGCTGAAGAACCACAATTTCAAGTGATCGAAGTCAAAGGAAATCGCCAAGAGAATGTTCATTTGTACGAATCAATTTTAGCTGAAATTGGTAGACGAGTAGAAAGACAGGGGATTTCATGGAACGGTTAATTCGGGGGATGCAGTACCATTATCAATGGTTAACACCTTTTGATGCAAAGCGAACGACAGTAGTCTGTTTACACGGTTTCACAGGAACGTTAGCCACGTTTGCAGCCGTTTTTCCCAGTCAAACACCTTATAATGTTTTAGGCATTGATTTACCTGGGCATGGCGCGACTGCTAGTTTGGTAGCACCAGAGCGTTATACCATGAAACAGGTTTGCCATGATCTTGCTGAACTAACCGAATCGCTAAATTTGCCTTGCTTTTGTTTATTAGGCTATTCAATGGGCGCTCGAACAGCTTTAGGTTTTGCATTACATTATCCACAAAAGGTACAGCATCTTTTATTGGAAAGTGGATCACCAGGTTTGGCCACCGCCGCAGAACGTCAGACTCGTATCTGTCAAGATCATCGTTTGGCGGAACGTCTCTTAGAGGAACCGCTGGTGGATTTTATTGATTTTTGGCAAGAATTACCGTTATTTCAAACGCAAAAAGCCTTGTCTGTGGCACAGCAAATGGCCATTCGTCAGGAACGTTTGAGCCAATCGGCCTTTGGGTTGGCTAGTAGTTTGTGGTATATGGGTACAGGAGCGCAAGAGAGTTACTGGGAACGTCTAGCAGAATTGCAGCCGATTCCTACCGATTTATTGGTAGGCGGCGAAGATCAAAAATTTATTGGGATTGCGAAAAAAATGCAGGCACGTCAACCGTTGTTGAGGCTGACAATTTTTCCTGAAGCAGGACATTGTATCCATTTGGAACAACCAACGATTTTCTATGAAAAGGTGACAGCGTTATTGGAAGGAGCCATCTGAATGAACATTCAATCAATTGAAACCTATCAGGTTCGTTTGCCTTTAAAAACGCCGTTTGTCACGAGCTATGGTCGCCTGGAAGAAAAAGCGTTTGATCTATTTGTAATAACGGATGAGCAAGGAAATCAAGGGTTTGGCGAATTAGTGGCTTTTGAGCAACCTGATTATGTGCAAGAAACGTTGGTAACCGAACGCTTCATCATCCAACAGCATTTAATTCCGTTACTTTTAACAGGAGCGCTTGAACAGCCGCAAGAGGTTTCAACAATTTTTGAAGAAGTTAAAGGACATTGGATGGGAAAAGCTGCGTTAGAAACTGCCATCTGGGATTTATATGCCAAACGGCAACAGAAGAGTTTAACTGAATTTTTTGGACCAACGCGGAGGAAAATTCCTGTAGGGATTAGTTTAGGGATTCAAAAAGACTTACCTCAATTGCTTAAACAAGTTCAGTTAGCTGTAGAAAAAGGGTATCAACGAGTGAAGCTGAAAATTCGTCCCGGTTATGATGTGGAACCTGTTGCTTTGATTCGTCAGCATTTTCCTAACTTGCCTTTAATGGTCGATGCAAATTCAGCGTATACATTGGCAGATTTGCCTCAATTGCAACGTTTAGATCACTATCAATTAGCGATGATTGAACAGCCTTTTGCTGCAGATGATTTTTTAGACCACGCACAATTACAAAGAGAACTGAAGACAAGAATTTGTTTGGATGAAAATATTCGTAGTCTCAAAGACTGCCAAGTGGCGTTAGCATTGGGCAGTTGCCGTAGTATCAATTTGAAGATTCCTCGTGTAGGTGGGATTCACGAGGCGTTGAAGATTGCCACATTTTGCCAAGAAAATGATTTATTGGTTTGGTTAGGTGGTATGTTTGAGTCTGGTGTTGGTCGCGCATTGAATTTGCAATTTGCGTCACAGCCTACCTTTTCCTTTCCAGGTGATATTTCAGCCACGGAACGCTATTTTTATGAAGATATCATCACGGAACCTTTTATTTTAGAGCAAGGGACAATGACCGTGCCTCAGGGGCTTGGTATTGGTGTTACACTTTCCCAGATGAATTTGCTAAAATACAGTCAGTATCAAAAAATCATGTAATGATAACAAAATTGCGCCTATGACTATGCAGAGAAGCATAATCTAGGCGCAATTTTTTATTTTTCTAATTGACTTGCTGCGGCTTCATCCAAGAGAACCGTTAAATTTGGATGGAGTTGAAGAATAGAGGCAGGATACGTTTCTGTGACAGGTCCTTGGAGTACTTGTTTGACCATCTGAGCTTTTTGTTCACCATTTACAATTAGGACAAGATGCTTAACTTTCATGATGCTGGCTGGCCCCATCGTAACAAAGGTCATGCCTGGCTGCATCATTTCAGGAACAAACCAAGGCTCTGAACCAGTGACGGTCACTTGGTAGGTTTCATTTTTAAAATGAGTGGTAGTGGGCATGTTCCCACAAAAATGACCATCTGCTCCTAAGCCAATTAACATCAAATCTAAGCCGCCTGCGTCAGCAATCCGTTGTTCTTGTTGTTGAAAGTTTTCGACAGTTAATGGATGGATGTTTTGCTCGGATATTTCCGCAGGTGTCAAATACAGCGTCCGCAAATCTGTCAGAGTAATGCCTTCCTTTTGATGAGGAACGGGGATTTCATCAAAGTTATAATAATGAACATTATCAAAGTCAGATGAGTTTTTCACAATCGAGGCTAATTTTTGGTAAACAAGTGCTGGCGTTTTGCCAGCGGTAATTGATAAATTCACTCGTTTATCTTGGCTCATCGTGCTTAGAAGTAACATTTTTGCCCATTCGCTCATCGCGTCGAAATCTTGTTTAATTAAAATTTTCATACTTGCTCACTCCATTCTTTGAATAAGCTAAGTATAATTTGTGGGAACCATCCCATGTCAAGCTCTTCACAAAAAGGATTTAATTAACGGTATGCAAAAGAAAGAGGAGCAGCCGTCAAAACGACGACTGCCCCTCTTTTTAAAGCTTAAGATAACCTACAACGAGTTAACTTTTTAGCTTTCTGCTCCACTTGCTCCAACGCTGGTCTAAACGTTCTTTTGACCAACACTGTTTAACAAAGAATTTTATTTTATTGTTCTTTTAACCATTTTTCTAGTTGTAAACGTTGCACTTTCATAGTAGCTGTGTGAGGGATTTCGTCAAAAGCCATAATGATAGGTTCGTTTAAATGTGGTAAATCGGCTACTTGTGTCCACCAAGCGTCCCAATCCATTTCTTCCCCAGGGACAACCGCTAAAATTGGCTGAGGTTCATTTTCTTTGCCACGGACAATAATCACTTCTTCTAAGAAATCTAATGCATCCAATAAATGATCTTCAATAGCTAAATTACTGTCGATGTTTTCAATTAGATCTACTTGGCGATCTTTCAAGAATAAGTGGCCGCGTTCATCTAACATTCCGTAATCGCCGCTGTCCCACCATTCGCCGTAGACATTTTCTGCAAAGCGGGCATCTTCTTTGTAATATGTTAAGGCCCGTCCTTTTGATAAGAATTGGATATGGCCGTCCGTCATCGCAGGTAAAACTTGTCCTTTTTCATCGGTAATTCGAGCTTGTGTTAAATCCTCTAAACCAACGCCCATGTCACGAGCATCTGAATCTTTTAGGGATTCTAAAGTATGCGCTCGTAAGATCATTGGCCCGCATTCACTTTGTCCATAAACTTGTAGGAAAATTGGTTCATTGGCAGCAGATGCTTTTAAGAAAGCCACCATTGTAGCGTTGTTAATTGCATCAAAGGTAGAATGATAATAATGGACACTAGCGAAAGCTTCAGGTTTTTCTTTGGTCAAACGAACCCATTGAACGAAGTTATTGGGGTGTGTTTCTACAGCGATTGGTTGATAGGTGCTGAACATTTCAGCGACTTTTTCGCTCGAAGCATTTGCTAAAGGCATCATAGGGAAGCCCATGGCCATTAAAGAAGACACGCCAATGTTAAAACGAGAATGAACTGGCGAAATATGAAAGCCAACTAATTTCTTTTCAGCAATTTTTGTAAAAATGGTTTTTTGCCATTTTGTACGCCAACCCATAGAGTGATTGGAATGACAGATAAGTTTAGGAATACCTGTTGTTCCAGAGGTGTGGGTCATGTAGGCAATTTCGTCTTTAGTCAGTTCGTCTTGAGGAACTTCCGTGGCATCAGCTTCTAAAAGAGAAGCAACCGAAAGTTTTTTATTGGCAGAGCTGTTACGAACAGCTTGAACTTTTTCAGCAGTCACATCATCAAATAAAATATAAGGATCTTCTAAACGATCAACGAATACTTCAATTGTTTCAAAAGGTAAATGGTATGAAACCATTACAGGAACGGCTGCTAGATATGAGGCTGCAACAGCTAGTAAATACGTGTCGAATTTAGGACTTTTATAAATAATAATTTTGTCGCCTTTTTTTACACCTAAAGCGGCTAATTGATATGCCCGTTTCAAAATTTCTTGATGGCTTTCACCATAAGTTGTTTCTAAGCCAAGTGCAGGAAAAGCAGGCAAAGATTCATCAAAAATAATTGGAACAGTTGGTGTTTTTTCTGCGGCTTCTTGATAGTTTGTGTAGAGGTTTAATGGTTGATAATCAAGTAAGTGTGTCAAGGGAAAGTCTCCTTTGTAAAATAGTTTGTGTACAAATGTACAAGTTCACTTTATCCTATCATAGAATGGGTTCTTTTTCTACGTCAAAAATACAACGTTAAATGTTATTTTTTATTATTCACAAGCACAACGTTTGCTGTATCTGACAAAGTTTCCTACAATAATTATGTAAGTAACAAGTTCTCAGAAGTGTAAAACTTTACAAAGGAGAGGAATTTACATGAAAAAAATCTATGAAACAACTATCATTAATACGGGTGGACGTGCAGGAGAAGTTCACTCACCGGATAAATCATTTTCTTATGCGGTTGCTTCGCCAGGTGTCAAGAAAGAAAATACAACAAATCCAGAACAATTATTCGCAGCGGCTTACAGTGCTTGCTTTAACGGTGCATTAGAATTAGTGATGGATCAAGAAAAAGTCGAAGGTAAAAGTACAGTAACTGCACGTGTATCCTTATTCCAAGGAGAAGATGGGTTTAGCGTTGGTGCTGAATTAGAAGTTCATATTGATGGGGTAGATCAAGCTAAAGCAGAAGAACTTGTTAAAAAAGCCCACGAAATTTGCCCATATTCTAAAGCAACAAGAAATAATATAGATGTTAAATTAACAGTGATTTAATTAAAAAAGAAGCGCTTTGTCTATACGACAAAGCGCTTCTTTTTTAGATAACAGTCCACAAATTATACATATTTAACAAAATAACTAAAAAAACAACTAAACTATAAATTTGGGCGACCCGTTGTTGGGATAATTTTTTACTGAAAAGACCGCCGACATAACCACCGAATAAAGCGGCAGGAATAATAGCCCAAAGCATTGTCAAATCAAAAACCGCAAACCCTGTGGTCAAGCCGATATTGCCAAGTTTGGCGAGTTGGGAGAAAAAAATAGTAATGATGGAATAGACAGTTGCTGATTTGATATCCATTCCAAAAAAGAGAATAAGGCAAGCTACATTAATGGGACCGCCACCGATGCCTAAAAAGGTTGATAGAATCCCTAAGCCTAATCCGACAATCAGAAAAATGCTCAATCCGTTGAGGTGTAAGTGCCAGTTGGAAAATTGATTGTAGAGAAGAACCAAAACCAAGGTCAGCAACATGATGATATATTGGATTAGTTGTACTTTTTCTTCATTTGGCGCTAGTGCAATCGCCTGATTAAGAAGTAAATCACCTAACATGCCGCCGACTAAGGAACCAAACGAAATACTCGCGGCTTTTTTCCATTCAATTTGGACACCATTTTGATACTGTTTATAAGTCGAAGAAATGGACATGACAAAAACAGCGACACTTGAATAGAACGCAATACTATTTAACGAATGGAACCCAAGAAAATCCAAAACAGGCTTAATAATGACGCCTCCACCCATCCCAGAGAGCGCCCCAACTGTATTGGATAGAAAAATAGTTATGAAATAAATCAGCAAAACCCGCACATAATCACTCCTAAACCGTTTTCTTTTAGTATAGCACAAAAATTATATAAGAAATGTAATTTCATTTAAAAATATTTTTAAAAAGAACTTGAAATGATATTTCTTTAATGGTATTCTACAAATACAAAAAAGAAAACGCATTCAAGGAGGATGAGAAAGCATGACAGTATCGATTGGTATTATTTTGATTTTATGTCTTTACACAGTTGTTGGTGTACTTGACCAAATTTCTATTCAGATTGGTCCATATACACCATTGTTTGCTGCAACGTTTACTGGCCTAGTCTTAGGGGATGTTCAAACAGGTTTGATGATTGGGGCAACGCTTCAATTGATGACATTAGGTGTAGCGACTTATGGAGGAGCAACAGTCCCAGACTTTCTTTCGGGGGCCATTATGGGAACGGCTTATGCAATCATTTCAGGGAAAGGGGCAGAGTATGGTATCGGAGTTGCGGTTCCGATTGGGTTATTATTAACACAACTAGATATTTTAGGCAGAATGGCTAATACGTTTTTCCAACACAAAGCAGATCGCTATGCGGAAGAAGGCAATTATAAAGGGGTCGAGCGTTGCAATGTTTTAGGAATTTTTCCTTGGACGATTTCTCGTGTCATCCCAGTTTTTATTGGCCTAGCTTTTGGTGAACAAGTTGTAAACGCTATCAATAATTGGATTCCTATTTGGGTGATGAATGGGTTAAAAGCAGCAGGTGCTATTTTACCAGCGATGGGGATTGCTATTTTAATGCGGTACTTGCCAATTAAAACATACTGGCCTTATTTTATTATTGGGTTCGTGTTACTTGCTTATGGGGCCCAATTCTTCTCAGTTTTAGGTGTCGCACTGGTTGGCTTGGCTTTAGCAGCGATTTATGTGATGAATCATAACAAAGGCGGCGCAGCTACAACAAGTGGCACGGTTATTTACGAAGATGATGAGGAGGTTGAGATTGATGACTAACAAATTAACAAAAAAGGATATTAATAAAGTTTACGTCCGTAATCTTTTTGGCTATCAGTGGGGCTGGAACTATGAAAAAATGCAAGGACTTGGTTACGCTTGGGTGATGATGCCTGCATTAAAGCGACTATACAGTGAAGATCCAGTAGCTATGAAGAAAGCCTTGAAGACACATCTTGGCTTTATGAATACAACGCCAGCCATGTCGCATTTAATTGTCGGAGCTGATATGGCTTTGGAAGAAGAAGTCGGCATTGAAGATGAAACGGCCATTACTGGCTTGAAAACAGGTCTAATGGGTCCGTTTGCTGGTGTTGGTGATACCATTTTTATCGCGATTTATCGTGCGATTGTTTTTTCGATTGCAGCTTACATGGCGCAAGGGGCCCAGGTTGTTGGGTTACTGATTCCGTTAATTGCCGGAGCAGTGGTCCTATGGGTTCGCTATAAATTCACTTGGATTGGTTACCATCAAGGGAAAAAAATTGCGACAGAATTTGCGGATAAAATGAAATTGTTTACGCAAGGTGCAGCCATTTTAGGGTTAACAGTGGTCGGCGGTTTGATTCCTTCGGTAATTACTTACAAATTAGATTTAACTTATAAAATGGGAGATGTAACATTATCTGTTCAAGAAATGTTGGATAAAATTTTACCCGCATTAATTCCTTTAGGGATTGTTCTTTTATCCTATTGGTTACTAGGGAAAAAGAAAATGAATTCAACACGGCTAATCTTTGTTTTAATTTTAATTGGCATGGTTTTAGGCAATTTACAACCAATGTTGGCTTGGGTTGGCGGTTTATTTTAAAAAAATAGTATATAATAGGAGAGATTTATTATGACAATTGTACATGCAAGAGTAGATGAGCGTTTAATTCACGGACAAGTTGCAACCGTTTGGACGAATACGGTTGGCGCACAAAGAATCATGGTAGTAAATGATGCCGCTGTCAAAGATCAATTACAAATTGGTGCCTTAAAAATGGCTAAGCCTGCAGGAGTTAAATTATCCATTTTATCAAAACGTAAAGCGATTGAAAAAATTTTAGCAGGCAATTATGATGAAGAAAAAGTCTTTTTAATTACGAAAGACATTGCAGACATGGCGGCTTTAATTGATGGCGGTGTTCCGTTACAGAGCTTCAATGTCGGCAATATTTCTCAAAAAGAAGGCAGTCGAGCAATTAAAAAATCTGTTGCATTAACCGATGAAGATATTCAAACCGTTCGTCGTTTAACAGATAATGGGGTGACTATTACCGCACAGATGATCCCTTCTGAACCAAACGAAGCAATTTTAACTTTCATAAAATAGAAATGGAGATGAGAAGATGGAGCCAATCCGTTCAATCAGACAAAAATATAAGGACTTTTCCAAAGTAAATAAGAGAATCGCAGACTATATACTGAAGGATCCGACCCGTCTTCTCTCATTAACAGCAAACGAAATTGCTAGCAATAGCGAAACTTCTCCGGCGTCAGTTACCCGTTTTTCTAAACAATTAGGGTTTGACAGCTGGGAAGAGTTAAAACTATCCATTGCAGCGGTACAAGCTGCCAGTAACGGTAAAAAAGATATTGATCCAATTGTAGCGGCGGATGATTCGGTGGATACTATTTGTATGAAAGTGGAATCTTTATTAAATGCTACGATTGAGGATTTATTTTATACAGTGGATAAACAAGCCTTGGAACGAGCAATCGCGCATGTTAAAAAAGCGGAAAAAATTCATTTGGTTGGAATTGGTGCCTCTTCTTTAACGACTTATAATCTTTATCACAAGTTTAACCGCGCTGGTCGCCAAGCAATTTTTAATTATGATAGTCACATGATGTTGGAGTTTTTAAATTATGCAACGGCACAAGACATTTTGATCACGGTCTCCTATAGTGGTTTGACAAAAGAAGCCTTAATCGCCTGTGAAATTGCCAAAAATAGAGGTGCAACGGTTATTTTTATTACCAGTAACGATGGAGAAAACGTGCGATCATTGAGCGATGAAGTTCTTTTAGTCCCCAATAATGAGCACCTCATTCGAGTTGGGGCTATTTCATCGATTGCTTCGTCAATGGCAATTGGCGATGTTCTGTATTTAGGTTCAATTCAAGATGATTTAGACACAGAAATTGAACGCAATATGATTGAAACGAGTCAACTTGTCAGCCGTCTAAAAGAGAAGTAGGGGTGTGCAAGCAAATGAACTTAGAAGGATTAACGACAGAAGCCAGAAATGAAGCGACTAAAAAGATTGACCAAGTGTCAACATTAGAAATGGTAACTTTAATAAATCAAGAAGACCAAAAGGTAGCACAAGCAATTGAAAAGGTGCTTCCGCAGATTGCTGCAGCAATTGATGCAGCGGCAGAACGATTTAAAAAAGGGGGCCGTTTAATCTATTGTGGTGCAGGAACGTCTGGACGTTTAGGTGCTTTGGATGCGATTGAATTAACGCCCACATATAGTGTGTCGCCAGAACGCGCATTTGGTATTTTAGCTGGTGGTGAAAAAGCAATGTATCAAGCAATTGAAGGCGCTGAAGACTCGAAAGAATTAGCTATCGAAGATTTAACGCAACATCAATTGACCGCCCGAGATGTCGTAATTGCGATTGCTGCTAGTGGTCGGACACCATATGCTGTTTCCGCAATTGAATACGGAAAAAAAGTGGGCGCTCTGACCATTTCAGTTACCTGTAATAATCAAAGTCCGATGAATCAATTGGCGGAAATTGGGATTGCGCCAATTGTAGGACCGGAAGTCATTACAGGATCAACTAGAATGAAAGCGGGTTCAGCACAGAAAATGGTGTTAAATATGTTTTCAACAGGAATTATGGTTAAAGTAGGGAATATCTATCAAAATTTGATGGTCAACGTACAACCAACGAACGAAAAATTAATGCAACGTGCCACGAATATCATTAAAGAAGCAGCAGAAATCGAGGAATCGCAAGCCAAAGAATACTTGGAGGCAGCACAGCTAGAAGTGGCACCAGCCATTGTAATGGCGAAAGCCCACGTTGATTTTCAAAAAGCCAAACAACTATTAGCAGAACATGACGGACGGATTTCAGAAGTTTTAGCATAGAAGTGGTGAACAATGAATCAAATCGCAATTCAAGAAACAATTCAGAGACTGATTAATCAGCAAGTCGTTTCGGGTGTCGCTTGGGGGACGATCACAGAAGATAGCTTATCAGAACAGTATACGGGCTTTTTAGGTAATACTGGTCCATTTGCAAGACAAAAGGTTTCATCAGCTAGCCTGTATGATTTAGCGTCCTTAACGAAAGTTATTGGGACAACAAATCGAATGTTACAATTAATCGATACAAATCAGCTTACTTTTTCAACCACTGTGGGGGAAATCCTACCTGATTATCAAGGACTATCTTGTTCGATTGGGGAGCTTCTACTGCATCAGAGCGGACTGCCAGCTGATGTTGTCGATAAGAAAAATGTCACAAAAAAAAGCTTGCAAGAAATCATTTTAACGCATTCGTTATCTGAACGAGGGAAAACCACTTATTCTGATTTAGGGTATTACTTATTGGGAGAAATTATTCAAGTATTGGATCGCTGCTCATTAGAAGAGAGTTTTCAGACATACGTATTTCAACCAATGAACCTACAGCATACAAGTTTTACGGTCAGCGATTTTGCCCAGGCAGTGCCCACAGAGATTACAAAACAACGCGGCGTTATTCAGGGAGTGGTCCACGATTCGAAAGCCTATCAACTAAAAGCGCCAATTGGCAGTGCAGGTTTATTTGCAACTTTACCAGATTTACTCACTTTTGTTCAGTGTTTTATGAACAATCGCTACCCGTCTGGCAAACCATTATTTTCTGAAAAAATGTTCACTGCTCTCTGGTCTATGAATCAAGGGGGACGTACATTTGGTTGGGAAGTGAAAAAGACGCAAGCAGGGGCAGACTATTTGTATCATACTGGCTTTACTGGAACGGCGATTGGTATGAAAAAAGAGACCAAAGAAGCCCTAATTTTGTTAACGAATCGGATTCATCCCACTCGTGAAGAACGTGGCTTTCTGAAAGCACGAACAAAAATTTATCAGCAGTATTTTTAGGAGGATATGATGAAACCAAAATTAATTTTAATGAGCCATGGACGGATGGCAGAAGAAACCTTAGCTTCTACTCAAATGATTGTCGGGGAATTAGCAGATGCTGCGATTGTGTCAATGACCGCAGAAGATGGCTTGAGCGGCACGCAAGCAAAACTGGCAGCAATCTTAAAAGAAGCTGGCAATGTCCCGACGCTTGTATTAGCTGATTTAAAAGGAGGAACACCTTGTAATGTGGCTATGATGGCCATGGGCACTTATCCGCAATTGCGAGTAGTCGCTGGACTTAATTTAGCAATGGCAATTGAAGCAGCCGTCTCACCTGTGGAAAATGTGGATGAATTAGCTACATATTTAACGCAAATTGGCCAATCTGCGGTGACCACGATTGACTTACCTGAATTAACAGATGAAGAAGAATTTGAAGAATAGAAAGAGGTCGGGACGGAACCGTTTAGCTCCGAGAAATAAGAAGGAATTTCCGAAAATTGCTTTTTAATTTTTGGAGAATTTCGGCTTATTTCCGAAGGAGTTGGTTCTGTTCCCGCCGTTTATCAGGTTTTGAGCCTGGAACAAAAATCCAAAGTGATTTTTGTCCCAGGCTCTTTTTTTAAGAACCAGGGATATTCCGTGGTTCGTTTTTGGTTGTGACAAAGAAAAAGAATAGACTCAGTAAAATAACTAGGATGCCATCGTTAAACATCGGATTTACGAAGTTTAAAATAGCACTTAAGATAACTGGCACGGTAGCACAATACGTAATAATTTTTAAACAATCAATCAAACGTAAAGAATAAAAACGTAATTTTGAATAGAGAGATGCACCGATAGCGGCAATCAGTAAGTCTAAAACTAAACCGATTAGAACAGGGTAGATAGCCACTAAAAAGACAATGAGTTTTGTCCACCAAGGGATTGCTGCTTCACTTAGCGCAGTCTTGATACTCTGAGCGTTAACGCCATCTAAGGTTCCTTTACTATAGGGGAAGATAAATTGGTCGGTGCCTAGAATTGATTCAGTTGCTCCTGAATTCGGTAAGGCGACTACAAATTCATCTTGTAAAAAAGCCAAACCAAACGCATTACCAATTAAATCCTTTTGGACATCAGCGGCTGTACGTTTTCCATCTGGATCAAACGTAAAAATAATCGAGTCGGTTTGATAAATAAAGCCAGATTCTTTGGCCTTTGTTTGCAACGTGCCATTTTCAATAGAAAAGTCAGGCAACTTTTCTGCAATTTTTTGGCCATCTTGTTGCACCTCTTGTAGCACAGAAAAGACTTGTTTGGTAATAGGTAGTGCTAAAATAGCGCTTAAAAAAACAGCATAGAGAATTACTTTCCAAAACGCCATTTTTTTCGCATGCCGTAATTCTGAAACTGAAAAAAAGGCCTGCTTAAATAATTGCAATGTATTCATTTATTTACTCCTCACATCATTCTTCTACAGGTCATTCTAGCGAATTTATGAGGGAAACACAAGGTAATCTCCCTCTTTTGTAAAACTTTTCTTTTGGCAAGCAAACTATTTTGTAGAAAGCGGTTCACTCTGTTATCATAATAGTTGTATGAAAGACGTATGTTACATACTAAAAAATAGGGGGATTTAAAAAAATGACTTACACATTACCAGAATTACCATATGCTTATGATGCATTAGAACCTTACATTGACGTGGAAACAATGCACTTACACCATGATAAACACCACAACACTTATGTGACTAACTTAAACGCAGCGATTGAAAAACATCCAGAATTAGGCGAAAAATCTGTAGAAGACCTAATTTCAGATATGAATGCTATTCCTGAAGATATCCGTACAGCCGTTCGTAACAATGGTGGCGGTCACGCAAACCATACATTCTTCTGGGAAATTATGGCACCAAATGCTGGTGGACAACCAACTGGCGCTATTAAAGAAGCAATCGATGAAACATTTGGTAGCTTTGATGAAATGAAAGCTGCTTTCAAAACAGCTGCAACTGGCCGCTTTGGTTCAGGTTGGGCTTGGTTAGTTGTGAATAACGGTAAATTAGAAATCACTTCAACACCAAACCAAGATTCACCATTAATGGATGGCCAAACACCTGTTTTAGGTCTTGACGTTTGGGAACATGCGTATTACTTAAAATATAAAAACGTTCGTCCAGATTACATTGAAGCATTCTGGAACGTTGTTAACTGGGATAAAGTAAACGAACTTTTTGCAGCAGCAAAATAAGTTTGCCAATTGTGAAGGAAAGAGTCAAATGACGGCTGTCATTTGACTCTTTCCTTTTACAAATCCAGGGTCGAAATAGTTGTTCGTTTATGGCATACTAAAGTAAGTAGGGAAAGATAACGGATACATAAAGAAGGAGCTAAAAAAATGAATGTTATGATGCAAAAAGTACACGGGTCAGAAAATGATTTCTTTTTATTGGATGAAACACAGTTTGAGCGTTCTTTAACCGCTGAGGAAATTGAGCAATTGCGCATCCAGTTATGTTCGCGGGAAACAGGATTATTGGCGGGAGCAGATGGGTTACTTTTGGTAGGAGAAGGGACTCACGGCACGTCCAATGCTAGAATGCGAGTGATTAACAGCGATGGTAGTGAAGCAAGCATGTGCGGGAACGGCTTGCGTACGGTTGCCCGTTATTTAGCTGAAAAAAACCAAGAAAAATCATTTACAGTTGAAACAATGTTTGCAGATTTGAAAGTACGTCAAGCCCCCAATTTAGCTGAAGAAGTAGCGACTTACCAAGTGGAAATTTCGCCAGTAAGTTTTGAAGCAGTTACTATCCCAATGCATTTAGGGGTCCAAACATTAATTGATGAAATCGTACCAGCCTTATCTAACACCATTCGCTTTACAGCGGTAGCAGTGCCTAATCCGCACCTTGTAGCATTTGTGGATCACGAAACCTTAAATGGTCCAGAATTTGAACGAATCGCTACCTATGTAAATAATGAAAATCCATATTTTCCAGAAGGGATAAATGTGAGTTTTGTTGAAATTCTTGGCAAAAATCAACTATTTGTTCGAACGTATGAACGTGGTGTAGGTTTTACAAGTGCTTGTGGGACAGCTATGTGCGCAAGTAGTTTACTTTATACGTTATTGAAAGATGGTGTTTTTTATGAAGAAATAACCGTCAAAAATGCTGGAGGTATGGTGAAAACAGTCGTCCACGAAACGTCTGATGGCAGTTATTGGATGGAATTAATTGGGAATGCCACGATTACGCATTTGATTGAAGGATCACTGACTGATTTACTAAACGGTGCATTTGAGAAAATAACTATCACTGAAACGAATGAACAGAAACATTATCAAGAATTTCTGCAAACACTTTCTCAAAAATAACAATTGTTCCTTGATAAAGCGCTCTTTTATTTTACAATTGTGTTAAGTTCTTGTTCCAAAAAATAAAAAATATTGCTTGAATAAGCAAACTATGAGAAAATAAAGGGCATGAATTAAGAATTATTCTTAGATAAACGAGGAAGTGTCTTATGAAACTATGGAAAAAAGTAGTACTGGGCTTCTTGAGCGTCTTGCTAGTGGTAGTAGCTGGGGTATGTGCTTACGGGATTAAGATGTATTCAGATGCCAATTCAACAATTAATGGGATCTATCAATCAGTTAACCGTAAGTCCAATAAAGGAGCCACGGCCAATATTGATGCGCAAGAACCATTCTCTGTTCTTTTAATGGGGATTGACACAGGCGATTTAGGTCGAACAGAACAAGGTCGTTCAGATACTACAATGGTTGTAACCATCAACCCGAAAGAAAACAAGTCCACAATGATCAGTTTGGATAGAGATATTCTAACAGATATTGTTGGAAATGACACACAAGACAAATTGAACCATGCCTATGCATTTGGTGGCGCCGAAATGGCGATTAATACAGTCCAAGAATTACTGGATATTCCCATCCATCACTATGTATCCATCAATATGAAAGGGTTAAAAGACCTGATTGATGCGGTAGGCGGTATTGAAGTAGATAATACGATTGGTGAATTTACGTTGGACGGTATTACTGTTCCAGCAGGTAAAATCAAGTTAGATGGCACGACAGGTTTGGCTTATGCGCGGATGCGTCACGAAGATCCTGAAGGAGATGTGGGTCGTCAACGCCGCCAACGAGAAGTTGTTGAGAAAATTGTGCGCAAAGTCATGAGTTTTGACGGTGTTTCAAAATATCGAAAAATTCTTGATGCTGTTGAAGCCAACGTAAAAACAGACTTAACTTGGGATGACATGATGGACATCCAATCAAAATATTTATCTGCCTTTAAAACAATTGACTCAGAACAATTACAAGGATACAGTGCAACCATTGATGATATTTATTATCAAGTCCTAGATCCAAATAGCTTATACAAAACACAAACAACGCTTAGAAAACAACTTGGTTTAAAAGAACATGCTTCTGAACGTGAAAAAGATTTAGCCTTTTATAATCAGTTTAGCTATGCTGTTACAGATACTGCACTGATTGGTGAATCTGGTGATTCAAGTGCCAATAGCTCTACTAGTTCGAGTAGCACAGCGGACACCACAGCCGGACAAACAGAATACAACGGCAATACGCAACAAGCAGCAGAAGGAGCCTACGATCCGAATACGTACGTTGACCCAAATGCGTACACAGATCCAAACGCTTATGCTGATCCAAATACGTATGTGGATCCCAACGCACCACAATATTAATCTGTTAAACAAGCTCGAAAACTTCTATTTCTGATGGAAATAGAAGTTTTTTTCTTTTATTCTAGAAATTTTTTTCAGAAGGTGTTATAATTGGACTATACCAAAATAAACCGTAAGGAGCGTGTCAAAATGCAAATTATCCGTGTAGCAAATGCAGAAGAAGGCGGCAAAAAAGCGTTTGAATTAATTAAAGAAGGTATGAACAATGGTGCGAAAGTTTTAGGCTTAGCAACAGGTAGTACACCAGAAACATTATATAAAGAAATGACAGCAAGTGATGTCGACTTTACAGAAATGACTTCTGTAAACTTAGATGAATATGTTGGTTTAGGTGGCGAAGATGAGCAAAGTTACCGTTATTTCATGAACAAACACTTATTTGACAAAAAACCATTTAAAGAAACATTTGTACCAAATGGTAAAGCAGAAGATTTAGATGCTGCTTCCGCAGAATATGAAAAAATTATCGATGCACATCCAGTAGATATCCAAATCTTAGGTATTGGTCAAAATGGACACATTGGTTTCAACGAACCAGGCACACCTCTAGATAGCTTAACACATGTCGTTGAGTTGACTGAATCAACAATCAACGCAAACAAACGTTATTTTGACAAAGTAGAAGATGTCCCAACACGTGCTGTTTCTATGGGGATTGGCTCAATCATGAAAGGTAAAAAAATGATTTTAATGGCTTATGGCGAAGCAAAAGCAGAGGCCATTAAAGGAATGATTGACGGACCAGTAACAACAGACATGCCAGCAAGTGCATTACAAAACCATCAAGATGTTGTTGTAATCATTGATGATGCAGCTGCAAGTAAATTATAATCGTTGATGAAAAAGAACTTGAAACATAAGGATTTCCTTATGTTTCAAGTTCTTTTTTTGTTATACTGGAAGTAATAGAAGAAGAGGTGAAAAGGATGTTACAGCTAACAATTCCAGAAATTATTTTACGGTTAGTCCTAGCGATGGTGATGGGTGGCGCAATTGGTTTTGAAAGACAATATAAGAATCGCCCAGCAGGGATGCGCACTCACATTTTAGTTTGTATGGGCGCGGCTATTATTGCGTTAATTCAGTCGCAAATTGCAATCAATGCATTGAAAGATGCGTTAGCTAATCCGGCTTTGACGGGGGTCATTCGTTCAGATCAAGCAAGGTTGATCGCACAAGTTGTAAGTGGAATCGGCTTTTTAGGTGCTGGAACCATCATTGTAACGAAACAAAGTGTCACCGGATTGACGACAGCAGCGTCACTATGGACCGTTGCTGGTTTAGGGATCGCGGTGGGCATGGGCTACTATACGATTGCCTTAACAAGTTTTATCGGTGTATTATTTGCCTTAACCATTGTCAAACGAATTATTCACGTACCAACAATCAAAAAATTAGAAATTCGCTATCAACATAAACAAGAAACCAAAGAATTTATTAATCAGTATTTTGAAGAAAAACATATTGAAATTTATGATGTGAACTTCAATGTTTCTTGGGTGGATGATACAAAAATCTATACGAATATCTATACTATTGATTTGCCTAAAGGCCTAACGTATGCCGATGTTATCGAAGATCTATCTGTTTCAAATAATGTAACAAAATTACGATTGATTAATGTGTAGAAACATCTATTTATAATTAATGACAACCGCTATAAGTTAAAATGCTTATGGCGGTTTTCTTCTAGGGCCTAGGACTGATTTTTTAAGTTTAATATTTCAAAAAGATTACAAAAGAGTTATGATTGTATTACGAGTTAGAAAGAAAGGTGATATGTAAGATGAATAAAAAAAATAAATTTCTTAGTATTATTGTTGTTGTCGTTGTGATTATTGGTGCATTTGTGATGAAAGCTTATAATCAATTGATTACTTTAGATAATAAAGTCGAAGCAGAATGGTCACAAGTAGAGAATGTAATGCAAAGACGGGCTGATTTAATTCCGAATCTTGTCAGTAGTGTTCAAGGCAGTATGACTCAAGAAAAAGAAGTTTTAAAAGAAATAACGGAAGCACGTAAAGCATACGCAGGAGCAAAATCTTCTTCTGAAAAAGGGCAAGCAAATGAGCAAATTGAAAAAGGATTAGGTAATTTTGTTACAGTATTGAATGAAGATTACCCAAAGTTAGCTTCTTCTGAAAATGTCAAAACCTTAATGACTCAATTAGAAGGATCTGAAAATCGAATTTCTGTTGAACGCCGTAACTATATACAAGCTGTTGAAACATATAACCAACAGATTTCAAAATTCCCTGATAAAATAATTGCAAAACTTTTAGGATTTGAGAAGAAAACTAACTATGTTGCGACAGAGCAGGGAAAAGAAGTACCACAAGTGGAATTTAAATAAAAAATTTGTAGAAAATTTGGGTTAAAAAGAAAGAAGTGAGGAAGGTTGGATAAAAAAGTCGAAAAAATTCAAGAAAAAGTTCGTTTGTTTTATAAAAAGCATCAGCGGAATACAACGATTGTTGTGGTAATTAGTTTAAGTATGATTTTAATATTAGGAATGGCTGCTTGGTATGAAGGAAAGGGAATCTCCTATGAAGCAAAACAAACTGCACTGAGAGAGAAGCAACATGCCTTACAAAAAAAGAGAGACGATATCTTAGCAGGGAAAATGACTGAAGCGTCAACCCAGACAACAATAAATAACTTTTCTAAACAAGAAATAACTGGTGAAAATGAATTAGTGACAATTACTGGAACGAATGGGCAGTTGAACATTAATGATGCTAATATCTATGTTTCAGATAATGCAGGTATTGTCTCAAATCAACTTAAACAGAAAATGTTTCAATTGAATCAACAATTGTTGGAAAATGCGAATGGCGCACAATTTATGCTTATTACCGTTCCTGCGTTACCTAGTGGGGAATCTGTTGAATCTTACAGCAATAAGATTGCTAATCAATTAGGTGTAGGGGATCGTGAAAAAAATAATGGTGTGGTTTTTCTAATGGCAATTGAGGATCGCGAGTCTCGCTTGGAAGTTGGATATGGCTTAGAGAGTATTTTAACGGATAGCTATGCGGATGATATTATTAATAATGAAGAAGTAAAAGAGGCTTTTAGAGACGAGGATTATAATACAGGTCTCAATAAAATTATTGATCAAGTATCGGCTGCAATCAATTCAAAAACCGCACAAGTGGATAATGAATTAACAAATATACAAGCAGAGTTAAACACTAACACAACGAAAAGAAATGTTCTTTTAATGGCAAGTATTGCTGGGATGCTCATTTGTGCTGTTTATATTTTACAAATTTTAAGAACAAGAAAACTTGTTAAAAAAATGTATCAAGATTATTTGAATTGTTTACCAACAAAGGCTGTCCTAAATAACTCAGAACAGACAAAGAAAGTATTAAATAAGATGAAAAAGACTTCTTTTTATTGTTTATATCTTAATGGAGCAACGTTATTTGCCACAAAAGGGAAAATAAGACGTGCCACAAAGCGTGGTTCTTTACTAAGTATATATCCAAATGCAAAAAAACAATCTTTTGGGCGTTTATTAGTAGGAGATACTTTATATAGTTATGATGGTAGTGTTTTGACGTATGCTTATTTAAACTCACAATACAATCCGTCTAATCATAGTAGTTCTGGTAGCGGCAGTGGTGGTTCATTCGGTGGCGGCTCATTCGGCGGTGGCGGTGCCTCAGGAAGTTGGTAAAATAAAAAGCTAGAAACGTTGATCGTTTCTAGCTTTTTGCTATTTATCTAAACCGTAAAGATAGTCATCATCTTTCATGGCTTCAACTGTTCCTAGTAAATAGCCATTTCCTACTTGGGAGAAGAAGTCATGGTTGCTAGTTCCTGTCGAAATACCATTCATTACAATCGGGTTCACATCATTGGCTGTATCCGCAAATAAGGGATCCATACCTAAGTTCATTAAAGCTTTGTTGGCGTTGTAACGTAAAAAGGTTTTTACTTCTTCGGTCCAACCTAAGTCATCATATAATTCTTCTGTATAACGTTCTTCGTTTTCGTACAATTCGTAAAGTAAATTATACATCCAGTCTTTTAGTTTATCTTGCTCATCTTCTGGTAATTCATTAAATCCTAATTGGAATTTATAGCCAATATACGTGCCGTGCACTGATTCATCACGGATAATCAATTTAATAATTTCAGCGACGTTCGCTAGTTTATTGTTTCCTAAATAGTAAAGAGGAGTGTAAAACCCAGAATAGAATAAAAACGTTTCTAAAAATACACTAGCAATTTTTTTCTCTAACGGAGTACCGTTTTTATAAATTTCGTTAATCCGTTCTGCTTTATATTGCAGATGTTTGTTGGTATTTGTCCACTCAAAAATATCATCAATCTCTTTTTTTGTATTTAATGTACTGAAGATAGAAGAATAACTTTTGGCATGGACAGATTCCATGAATTGGATGTTATTTAAGACGGCTTCTTCATGGGGCGTCCGCACATCATTTCTCAGTTGATCCATGCCGCTTTCTGATTGAACAGTATCTAATAAAGTTAAACCGCCGAAAACGTAGCCGACAGTAGTTTTTTCTAAATCGGAAAGAGTCCGCCAATCATCTAAGTCATTGGATAACGGAATCCGTGTATCTAACCAAAATTGTTCGGTTAATTTTTCCCAAGTGGATTTATCAATGACGTCTTCAATGGCGTTCCAGTTAATTGCTTCATAATACGTTGCCATGGTTATTCCTCCTGTATGCTGGGACAGCAGTCTGTTTGACTAGTTGTCTCGTTTCTTCGCTTAAAACGTTCTACAGAGTCCAAATAGGAGCGTGCAGCCGTTCTTCTTTGTCCAGTATATCTGAAAATGTCCTGTTTAAAAAGAGAACATTCCTAAAAAATAAGACGCTCAAGCAGAACGCCTTATTTAAGTGCTTTTCATTAAATCACGCAAGACTCACATTGATTGCTGCCAATTTCTTCAGCATCATCTGTAAATGTACGAATATAGTAAATTGATTTAATCCCTTTGTTGAACGCATAATGACGTAAAATGTTCAAGTCACGGGTTGTTTGTTTTGGTGTTTCTTTCCATTCATACAAGCCTTCAGGGATTTCTGAACGCATAAACAAGGTTAAACTCATTCCTTGATCAACGTGTTGTTGCGCTGTTGCGTAGACATCAATCACTTTGCGCATATCCATGTCGTAAGCAGAAGTATAGTAAGGGATTGTATCATTAGCTAAATAAGGCGCTGGATAGTAAATCTTACCAATTTTCTTCTCTTGACGTTCTTCAATCATGCGAGTAATTGGATGAATGCTGGCACTAGTATCATTAATATATGAAATTGAACCATTTGGCGCTACGGCTAAACGATTTTGATGATAAAGACCATTTTTTTTCACAGCATCGCGTAACGCAGCCCAATCTTCAGCCGTTGGAATCTGAATGTCTTTAAAAATTTCTTTCACTTTATCAAATTTTGGTGTAAAGTTGCCTTCAATATATTTATCGAAGTAAGCACCAGAAGCATAATCTGATTTTTCAAAATTATGGAAGACTTGGTTACGTTCTTTCGCAATTTGGTTACTTTCCATTAAAGTCCAGTAATTTAATAACATGAAATAAATGTCTGTAAAGTCTAATGATTCTTCAGAGCCGTATTCCATATGATTTTTAGCGAAGAAGGTGTGTAAGCCCATTGCGCCTAGTCCGATTGTATGGCTTAAACGATTTCCATTTTGGATAGTTGGCACGACATCAATTTCAGAAGCATCTGTTACAAAAGTTAACGCACGCGTCATAGCGCGGACAGATTTTCCAAAGTCAGGACTTTCCATTAAATTAACAATGTTAGTTGAACCTAAGTTACAACTAATATCTGTTCCTAAAACTTCATATTCTTGTTTCCCATTAATAACAGAAGGCGTTTGAACTTGAAGAATTTCAGAACATAAGTTACTCATGATAATCTTGCCATCAATCGGATTGTTTTTGTTAGCTGTATCAATATTGATGATATAAGGATAGCCAGATTCTTGTTGTAATTTAGAAATTTCATTTTCTAAGTCACGGGCTTTAATTTTACGTTTACGTATGTTTGGATTGGCCACTAGGTTATCATATTCTTTGGTGATATCTACATAGGAATAAGGCACACCATATTCACGTTCCACACTATAAGGACTAAATAAATACATATCTTCGTTGTTACGTGTTAATTCGTAAAATTTATCTGGAACAATAACACCAAGAGACAACGTTTTTACACGGATTTTTTCATCAGCGTTTTCTTTTTTAGCAGATAAGAACATTTCAATATCTGGATGGAAGACGTTTAGATAAACCACACCAGCACCTTGACGTTGACCTAGTTGGTTAGAGTAGCTAAAGCTATCTTCAAATAATTTCATAACAGGGACAACACCACTTGCTGCGCCATCATAACCTTTGATTGGTGCGCCCGCTTCACGTAAGTTGGAAAGAGTAATCCCTACGCCACCGCCGATTCGTGATAATTGAAGGGCAGAATTAATTGAACGCCCAATGCTGTTCATATCATCTGTTACTTGAACTAAGAAACAAGAAACCAATTCACCTCGACGTTTACGCCCAGCGTTTAAGAAAGAAGGTGTGGCTGGTTGATACCGTTGATGGATCATTTCATCCGCCAATGTTAAAGCCAACTCTTCATCGCCATCCGCAAAATACAAGGCATTAAAGGCAACACGATCTTCATATGTTTCTAAATACTCTGTTCCGGCGTTGTTCTTTAAAGCGTATTGAGAATAAAATTTATAAGCCGCCATGAAAGACTTGAATTGGAAATGTTGTTCATCTAAGAAAGCATATAATTTTTCAATAAAGTCCATTGAATATTTTTCGATGAATTCAGTTTCAATAAAATCTTCTTTCATTAAAAAGTTGATTTTTTCTTCAGCAGAGCTGAATTTACGTGTATTCGGTTCTACATTTTCTTTAAAGAAGGCTGCGAGTGCTTCTTTATCTTTATTTAAAGGGATTTGACCATCAACAGGACGGTTAATCTCGTTATTCAGTTTGAAATAGCTGACATCTTTAATTTCTTTTAGACTCAATTTCTTCCACTACTTTCTTAAAGGTCTCCACGTCTTCGTCTGTTCCGCTAAACTCAAAGGAGTACAGAAGCGGAACGTGGTAATCGCGGGCAATATCTTTGGCGGTATAGACAAATAATTCAGCAAAATTACGGTTGCCCCCACCAGCTACACCAACTAACAGTTCTTGGTTACTTTTATAATCAAGAAAGTCATTCACTACCTCTGTAATTTCTGCATCATAGGTAGGAATGACAAGAATAAAAGGCTCATTTATTTCAAAAAAAGGATTCGCTGGCTCAAGTTCATAAGCAGGCAAATCCAATTTTTTAATAAAGCGCCTTGTTTGACCGGTGACTGAAAAATAAACAAGTTTCATCTTAGCTAGCCAATTGTTTTAATTGGTCTGGACGGAAGCCAACAACGGTTGTTGCTTCAGATGTGATTACCGGTACGCTTTGGAACCCTTGTTCTTTTAACCAGTCGATAGCATCTGGTTGTGCGTCGATATTGATTTCTTCAAAAGCGATGTTATTTTCACTTAGGAAACGTTTCGCCATTTTACATTGGATACAGTTATTTTTTGAAAAGATTTTTACGTTCATTGAAAGTTCCTCCTCTTTTTTTCTACATAGACTAGTATAAATCTATGTAGAAAAAAGTCAACACTTTAACACTATATATTGTGGTGCGTTTTTCTCATAATACTAGTTTTTGTGTTTTTGAAAGAAAAATGAAAACACGTGAATCCTCGTTTTTGGGAGAAAAAACACATTGGTCAGTGTTTGACAAACAAAAAAATTAAAATTTTGAAAGAGAACATTTAGTGAAAAAACACTAAATATTGTGTTGACATTTGAGTTAGGCACAAGAAGAAAAAATAAGTGGATTTGTTATTGAATGAGTGGAATTTTATAGTAGCTAGTAACATAAAAAACAAGAGCTGACTTTTTTCAAAAATAGTAACCTGAAAAAAGTGTCTCTATATAGAAGGAAAATAGAAGAAAACAGGAGATACATCCAGAAATTCATTGACTTTCCGTGTAAGCAAGCGTATTCTTTTAATTGAGAACGATTCTCATTTTCGTTTGAAACTTTTTCACATGGAGGAAAGTAAATGATTACGTTAGCGCAGGCAGAAGTTGGGAAAGTCTATACAGTCGAAAGCGTCCAAGCAGATATTCAGACAAAGAAACATCTGAACAATTTAGGTGTCGTTGCAGGCCAAGCAGTTGTCCTTGTCAATTATCAGAATCAAAATGGTATTGTTTTATTACATAATAGTCGAATTGCGCTGACAGATACGATTTTACAAGTGATTCATGTGGAGGAGCGCTCGGCGAATGAGAAAGTTTGGGTCTCCTTAGATACCTTGAAAGTTGGAGAAGGCGCTACAATAGTAGGGATCCACGGACAAGGAGCGGTGAAACGTCGCTTGATGGACATGGGCTTAACAAAAGGAACAGTAATTTTTATTCGCAAAGTAGCTCCTTTAGCTGATCCAATTGAAATCAATGTACGTGGCTACGAACTAACGTTACGAAAAAGTGAAGCGGAACTAATCTTGGTTGAAAAGGAGGAAAGCGAATGACTCAGCAAATTGCACTAGCCGGCAACCCTAATAGCGGTAAAACGACAACGTTCAATATGTTAACAGGAGCCAACCAATATGTTGGAAACTGGCCAGGGGTGACTGTGGAACGCAAAGAGGGGGTGGCAAAGAAAGATAAGACACTCATTATTCAAGATTTGCCAGGGATTTACTCTCTTTCTCCTTATACGCCTGAAGAAATTGTGGCACGAGATTATCTTTTGGAGGACCAACCTTCAGTGATTTTGAATATTCTCGATGTGACCAATTTGGAACGGAATCTTTATTTAACAACACAATTAATTGAAACCGGATTACCGGTTGTTTGTGCGTTAAATATGATGGATTTGTTGGAAAAAAACGGCCAAACATTGAATAGTGAAAAGTTAAGTTATGGCTTAGGCGTGCCTGTCGTTGAGATTAGTGCTTTGAAGAATCGTGGGTTGGATCATGCTTTAAAACAAAGTAAGCAGCGAGCGAATGCCATAGAGACAGAGGTTATTTATCCTTCTTATGATAATCGCTTAGAAGCAGCACTTGCTGAAATTGTTGATATTTTAGGGAATACTGTTCCTGAAACGCAACAGCGTTGGTATAGTTTAAAACTTTTTGAACGAGATGTTCGAACCAAAGAGCAATTATTATTGAGTTCTTTTCAAGAAAAAGAAATTGAAGAAGTCATACAAATTACCGAAAAAATCTTTCAAGATGAAAGTGAAGCCATTATCATTAATGAACGCTATGCCTTTATTGCTCGATTAATTGCTTTGTGTGCGACGAAAAAAACAGAAATGACATTTACTCACAGTGATAAGATTGACCGAGTGGTAACCAATCGGTGGTTGGCGTTGCCAATCTTTGCGTTTGTGATGTGGTTGGTCTATTACTTATCTATTCAAACGGTTGGTACAATGGGGACAGACTGGTTAAACGATGTCTTTTTCGGGGAATGGGTTCCTCAATTTGTGGGAAATTGGTTGGCGCAATGGCAAGTAGCGCCATGGATGCAAAGTTTAATTTTAGATGGGATCATTGCAGGTGTTGGGGCTGTGTTAGGATTTTTACCACAACTGGCCGTCCTGTTTTTATGTTTAGGTTTTTTAGAAGATTGTGGCTATATGGCCCGGATTGCCTTTGTCATGGATCGCTTGTTTCGGAAATTCGGCCTATCTGGTAAGTCGTTTATTCCGATGTTAATTGCGACAGGTTGTGGGGTCCCAGGCGTGATGGCTAGTCGAACGATTGAAAACGAACGCGATCGGCGAATGACTATTATGGTCACGACTTTTATGCCATGTTCGGCGAAGTTGCCAATTATCGCTCTGATTGCAGGTGCATTTTTTCCTAACCAAAGTTGGGTCTCGCCCTCTGCTTATTTCTTAGGGGTTGCTTCCATTGTGTTATCAGGAATTGCTTTAAAAAAGACCAAGCATTTTTCGGGAGATCCAGCACCATTCATTATGGAACTTCCCGCCTATCATTTGCCACAGCTTAGAAGTGTGGTTCGGCATGCCTATGAACGATGTCGCTCATTTGTAAAAAAAGCAGGTACGATTATTTTTGTTTCCAGTATTCTCATTTGGTTCATGTCACATTATTCTGTGACGTTTCAACCCGTTCCAGAAAGTCAAAGTATTCTAGCATTTCTAGGTAAAGGGTTGGCGGTGCTATTTATCCCATTAGGCTGGGGTAATTGGCAAGGGGCAGTTGCCACAATTACAGGATTGATAGCGAAAGAAAATATTATTGGTACCTTAGGCATTTTATTTGGCAATGTGAAAGATGTTTCTGAAAACGGGGTAGAAGTCTGGGGCGCACTGCAACACACCTTTACGCCAGTCGCGGCCTATTCGTTCTTAACTTTTAACTTATTATGTGCACCTTGTTTTGCTGCAATTGGCGCAATTCGTCGTGAAATGGGAGACCTCAAATGGACATTAGGAGCCATTGGTTATCAATGCGGTTTGGCTTATATGGTTAGTTTTGTGATTTATCAATTGGGCCATGTGTTAGTCGAAAAAGGCACACTAACTCTGGGGACTTTTTTAGCGATGGGTGTTGTTTTAGCTGGATTTTATTTCCTTATAAGAAAACCAAAGCCAGGCAAAGAAAGTGTCCAAGCAATCACTTCTTTAGAAAGAGGGTAATAACGGATGGCAACAATTATTTTATCCATTTTAATTTTTGGAACAGCAGGAATCATCACCTATCGACGAATCAAAAAAGGGGAAAGTTGTGAAGATTGTCAAACAGCTTGTCCTGTAAAAAAAGAACAATCTTCACAAGAATAACAACTGAAAAAAATTCCCTCTTGTATAAATAATAGCGGAGTGCTACAATATTGAGGTAGCTGAAAAGCTATTTTATACAACGGGGGCATAGCTCAGTTGGTTAGAGCATCTGACTCTTAATCAGAGGGTCTAGGGTTCGAATCCCTATGCCCCCATTGGGTGCCAAACCCACGAGAACGGTATTCTGTCGGCGTCTTAGGACGTTTCGAAGACGGAGTACGCGTTCTCTTTTTTTGCGCTTTGTCAAATAATGTTGGTAAAGAGAAATTGTAGAATCCTGTCGAGACCAGAGGAGAAAATCCTCTGGATTTTTTTGTATGTATTGAAAACCACCGGCTATGCAGGTGGTTTAGGTACGATTGTTGTATTTTTTGTATGAAGCAGCGAGACTTCCTGCATGCTGAATGGTTGATATTAAATAATAGGCTGAGAGAAACAACAGTTTTTGCTGCATATCTACCTATTTGATAGGTCGTTTTTCTGTTGAGATTACGATAACTATTACAAATATGTTGTTTACGCTCGCTAAGAAAAGCGATAGGGAATAATAAGCTTTTTGGAAACTGGGTTGGACTCCAACTTTAGTGAAAGAATGTGTGAGTTAAGCAACGCTTTGTTTTCTCCTTGCTATTTTATGAACAGGTGTATCTCTAGACAAAATAATTTAAAAAAGTTGTAGGCATTTCATATTACCTGTTATTTTATTTTATAACATTTAAAGTGTAAACATTACTAAAAATTTGTCTATGGAGTCATAACAATTTTCCGCTTTTACTTATTTAATTTACATTCCTGTTCCTTTAAACTATATACATGGTATTTCATTATTTGTAAATTTAAAATGATTTTATGAAGCGAGTACTAATATATAAGGAGGAAAATCATGCAGAATCAGGTGTATTTAATAAACAGTGATCAAGAGCAATTTAAAAAGGAAAATAGTTCGGATGTAGCTGTAGATAAAGTTCCAGGTAGAGGGACTATTGTGTTGACATTTATGTCTGCTAGAATATGTAATTTCGGTTGTACATATTGCTTTGCTTAAGAAAGAAAAAATTGAAGAAGTAAAAGAATTTTTACATGAAAATAGTACGATTAGCTACGAAAAAATGAGAACCATATTAAGTAAGCATAATTTGTGTACATACCCAAATACAAATAGTCAAAGTAATATCGTGTTTGAGTTGAATAGTCGGAAACTATTTGAAATTCCTTTATTTGCTATTCAAAAAAGAATTGAGAGAGTGACTAAAGGCATATATTATTTAAATTTATTGTTGATAGCTGTAATGTTAATTGGATTTCCAATTATTATTAAATTTCCAGCTCAACTAATGGATTCTTACATAAGCCAGATAAATTTTTCAATTTTAAATGTGACTACTGTATACTGATATTTTTCTCATTATGCTTATTTATCATTACAAATAATTGGTGGTTTGGTTATATAGCTCTTCTTAATATAGGGTATCTTTTTAGTAGTTTATTACCGCTATCAACGAGTGATGGATACCATATTTTTACAATCATATATGGTAGTGAAGGGACAAGATGGCAGTTATTGTTGCTTCTTGCAGGAGTAATAAAAAAAGAGACCTCAATTTTAAAAAAATTTCAAAACAAAAAAATGATTGGATTGTTTCTTTATTTTATTCTTTCATATGTTATTGGTATTGCAGGGATTTTTTCTATTATACGTATAACATTGAATTATCTAAACGTATTTGGATTTAGTTCAACAGTACTAAGCATTTTCGTCTATGTAATGGCATTTATAAGTCTAATACAAGTACTTCTTTCTTTTAAGAAAGCATTAAAATCTTTTTGAAGACATTATGAAGGATGTGAGAAATATGTGGATATATATTCGAGAAAATTTTAAAAAAAATAGTAGTAAGTTTCTTTTCATCATATTGATATTTTTTGTAACAATGCTGCTATTGACATTTTCTTTAGGAGTTATTTATACAATAAACTACAGAATTGAAAATGAGTTAGCAGACTATTTATTAAAAAAAGACTTTAAAAATATGAAATTATTTTTACAATTAGGGACGGGAGTTCTTGTAGGTTTTTCTTTATTTATTATTTATAATACATACTCGATTGTTATTCAAGGGAGAAAGAAAGAATTCCAACTGCTATATAAGTTAGGTATGAAATACAAAAAAATTCAGCAGATTTTAAGTATTGAAAGCTTTCTGCTAAGTTCTGTTACAGCCGTTATTGGACTTTTCACAGGCATAGTGTTTTCAAGAGTATTTTTGTCTAATTATCAAGACATGAAGGTCGAACATATTCCAATTTATATTTATCTACTAGTTATTGTTTCTGCAATTTTATTTTTTATATGGTGCGGTTCAAAAAATCTAAAAAGTATGAATATCGAAGTAGAAAGTAAACAGAAAGAAGGCAGCACGTTTAAGTCTCAACCTACTATTAAAGAAAAATTTTTATTTAGAATCAAGTTAGCTTTAGGTATTATCCTTTTGATTGTTTCAATTGTTAGTGGATACACAACTATGAAAATAATTTTACTATTTACAGGTTTAATCTTGATTTTTGATCCGTTAATAGCAGGGACCTTGGCGTCTCTTCGTTTTTTGTCGCTCCGTTTTAACCGACTTTCTTTGTTCGTTGCTGTGGAAGAAAATTGCTGGAATATTAAAAGAATCAGCTCATTAATATCTACATTGGCCTTTTCAGTTATGCTTCTAGTAGGAATGTTAACCTTTTTTCATTCTGTCAAGGAAGCTGTTGTACAAAAGGTAGATGAGACCTATAGATTTGAACATATACTTGTGATGAATGAATTATCTGAGGTCAAAGAAGAAAAAGTTAAGGCTTATTTGCAGAACTTATATCCACATGCAACTTTTGAGATTGCTTTAAGTATGGAGATTGAAAAAGAAAATAATGAAAACACTTTGATTTTGACAGGCGTTTCTTCTAACTTCAAAAATATTCAAGTGTTAGAAATGGAAAAAGAGTTTAATATTAAAGATTTTGATTTAAATAATGATAGTTTGAATGTATTATTTCCGTCACAGTTAGCTGAAAAATCAAAGATCAAACGTAATCAAGTCATAGATTATTCCTTTGATAAAGACAAATCTATAAAAATTAGTCCGAAAGATTTTTATCAGCCGTTGGATCTACAACAAGTGTTTACATCCAAATCTGCTTTAACAGAGTATTTATTTGGAAAGGATGTTAAAGGAATTTACAACACAATCTATTTGAATCGGCTGAGTGATGAAGAAATAAAAGAATTCACAAAGTATTTATCTATTAAAAATTATAACTTAATGAATATTGGTGATCTAAAAGATAAATACAAAAATCAAGCAATTAAACAAACTGAAATGATTGAAGCATTTATTTATGCGCTGATCTTTTTCAGTGGAGCAATCATATTAAATATGTTTATTCTTTCAATTAGTTCTAGACAAAGAATATACAAAGGATTGTTAATTATGGGGATGAAAAGAAAAGTTTTGCTAATCAGTATGTTAATAGAAATGTCTATTATCTATATTTTAGGTGTTGTTTTAGGTTGGCTTTTCGGGCTTACATTTGCTGAAGGTGGGATTAAGATGATGGAAGAAGTTATTGTATTCAAACCTGTCATTAATATTCCTTACTTGCAAGTATGTTCAATATTAGTTGTTATCTATTTGATACTTGTCTTGGGGATTATTTTAATTTCTAGAGTTATTTTAAAAGAAAAAAATAGGAAGTAAGAATCTGAATAGGAAGGTGAAAATATGATTGAACTAAAGTCTGTCGAAAAGGAATACGGAATAAATGGACACTCTCAGCAAGTTCTAAATGGTATAACAATTACTTTGGAGAAAGGTAATATTTATGCTTTAGTGGGACCGTCTGGCTCAGGTAAATCTACTTTGCTGAACATTATTGGTGGGTTAATTCATCCCACTAAAGGGGAAGTGAAAATAGGGGATAAGAACATCACAGAATTTAATAGTAATCAATTAGCTGAATTACGTACTAATGATATTGGATTCATTTTCCAAGATTTTAATTTGATTCCCTTTCTAAATGTAAAAGAAAACATTCTTTTCTCGCTTCGTTTAAAAGGTGAAAAGATTGAAAATCATTCAGATAATTATGAACAGCTAGTCAATTGGTTAGGAATTAAGAAGATTGAAGAAAAATATATAAATGAAATTTCTGGTGGTGAGCAACAACGTACGGCAATTGCCCGTTGTTTACTAATGGAACCTAAAATTATTTTGGCTGATGAACCTACAGGTAATTTAGATAAAAAAAATACAGATGCATTCTTGAAATTGATTCGAACGCTTCCATTTATGGAAAACAAGGTTTTTATTATTGTAACACATGATGAATCTGTAGAGCGATTCTGTGATCAAGTTTTTAAATTAGAAGAAGGACAAATCATAACTTAGGATATTTTAATTTTTTATGGGATATCAAAAAAAAGAAGGAAGTAGGAATAAAAAATGTTTTTACATGATTTTGATTTCGAAGATTTGGACAGTATTGAAGAAGTTATTACACCAAATAAAGGTTCAGTAACTTGTTGCTAGAGATTTGAATTTTTGCGAGGGCTTAGGAGTGTTCTTCTTGGCCCTTTTAATATTGTCTTTTTAAATAAAAAAAATGAAGTTATAGAAAAATAATAGACGAATAGTCTTGTCAAAGTTTTATCTATTCTTTAGGCATGAAACTAAAAAAGATTATTTGTCAACTAATTAGTATTAAATTAATTAGTAATGAGCGTCAGTGTGTGTTAATATGTATAGTATAAATAAGACTTAGATTGAATTGCTCAGATGAATTAGAAATAGAATATAGTAGAACTTAATGTACTATGTATTCCTGTTTTATGATTTAGTTCGCAGAATGTTAGTGAAATCCCGGTCATTTTTTAATCTTCATTACTTTTTATCACTCAGATATTAGAGTGATGATTTTTTTATAAGTTCGGTCTGATTTATACTTCAAGTAAGAATAATTATCTTAGTCGAATAGAAAGCGTTATATAATTTAATGTAAGCGTTTTTTTAACGTGGGAAGATTTGTCAGTATATTAAGTACTTAAAAAATATGTTATATCCGATTATTTTCTAGTAGTTTTTCTTATAATACATATTGCGTTTAGGCTCATATCTCTCCATGGACTTAGTTAGACTTAACTAAATAATAGTGGAGATAACGCTTGCCTTGTTTGACTATAGGTGTGTTTCCGTATTCAGAGTTACTTAATTGATTTAATCATTAATGAAAACCAGCATGTTTCGCTAACTTGGTTTTATCGGAAAAACGGTTAAAGAATCAATTTCAGGGAGTAAATCAGCGATATAAAAAGGATTGCTTCATGGAATGCTGGTTAAATATTGATATTCAGGGAATATAACGACTAAATCATCAATGGTTTTGTACAAATACCTAATTAGTTTATCTAGACTTTGTATTTTTTTGCTAAAAAACACTTAAGCCAAGGTCTACGAGTCCTGATAAACCTATCCTAAACGATAAGAACTATGAATGGGTCAAAATATCTTTCGCAATTTCTTCGGGATTTCGCCAATTTAATTATTTTCAAATGATACTTCTTTTGGCACAGGTAATGTTGGATTGTCTGTCATAAAGCGAACATCTAATTTCTCGGAACTAACATCTAAACCGACAAAAAGTTTGCTGTGAAAGGATCTTATCATTATTTACTCGGAATTTGCATAGGTACTGTAAGATACCTCGAAATTGCGTTGCTTAACGACAGCTTTGCTCGAATTCATTGAGTTTCTCTCATTAGGATAGCCGCCTAATCTCTACTAGAGGTGGACTCGGCTAATTTGTTGGAGGCTATACCAATGATCTAGGCAAACTTTTTATCGCAGACTAGCTACAAGGAGAGCTAACATCTTCTCGTAAGTTTTTTCTAAGACTTGTTATTCAGGAATGTTACACAGTATCTAAGTAAAAACCGTTATTTTTATTAAAAAAATTGGGGGATAGCCCATAGGATAGAATGAAGGGATAAGCATTCTCTCAAAATATATATTACGAGGAGAAAGTACTTGGTGGATAAGCGAAAGAAAGTTGGAATTGGTTTGAAATGGTTGGTTACCATATCATATATTGTTATTTACTCAGCATTTATGGAAAAAGAAATGAGCTTCCTAAGTTTACTATGCAGTATATATATCATTTTTTTAGGAAGTTTTGTCTATATAAAGCTCCCCCAAAAACTATATTCATTATCTTTTTTTTCATTAACTTTCTATTTGGGTTGGACAGTGTTATTGGTTTACTCGGATATATGGGTTCTAAAGCTAGTAGGACTATTTCTTTTATGTTGCCATCCATTAACCCTTTATCTGTTTTTGTATTCCTTTATACATGTAGATGATAAGAAAAAACTTAATAAAAATCGTATTCTTCTATGTTGTGTTTCACTATACAGCTATTTGGCTCTGTTACTTGATTTTTATGTAGGACCTACTTTGATCTTGTTAATGATTTCGTCAATTACTGTCAATTATTTAACAATTATTAAAGAAAAGAAATTTTTTTTTAGTGCACTAAAATATAAAGTTTTGATTACTTCATTACTACTCTCTTTTGTACTACTTATCTTATTTTATTTTATATGCCTGCTTTTCCCAGAGTTATCTTTTTATGATTGGGATAAAACTACCATACTAGTTACTATTTTACCAACTGGTGTAGTTTATATTCTCGTTAAGGAAAGAGAGATTATATTATCTGAAAAATTTCTGTTAGCGTTTTGTATCTTAGTATATAGTGCATTTTTCTTCTTAATTCTAGAAGTAATTGGTATTGTTCTCTGGAAAAGTTTCATTTTGACTATTCTTTTCGCCCTAGTATGTTATTTGACTCATCTATCAATAAATGCAATACGTTCAAATAAAGTAAAACAATTAAAAAATAATTTTAGGAATTTAAATAACGAAAAGTTAGAAGTACTAGATCAAGTTACATACTCGCAATTTCTCAATAATGTATCTGAATTATTGCTCGATAAATTAGAAGAATTAACTGCGAGCCAAAGACTAGCTGTATTTGTTGAATCAAAAGAAGGGTGTTATTTACTATGTCAAAAAGGTGAAACAGTTTTTAATTCACTAAAAAAAGAGATTCATTCACTAAAAAAACAAAAACAAAAAATTAAGTTTCGAAAAAAAGAATATACCTGTATACCCATAATAATCTCTGGATATACAGTTTGGATTTTCTTTGAAAACAATGACAATGATATTGATTTGAAATCTATACATAAAACTGTAGAACAACATGGAACCTTGATAATTACCGTAAGATTACTTCACTTAAATAGCAAAAGTTATGTGAAAGATCCAATAGAGGTCTGTCAATTGTTAAGAATCAAGCTATTTAATAGTATGGAGATTGAGAAGAAAAATTACGCTAATTATCTTCACGATAACATACTCCAGTCTGTTATTGGACTCCATACTTTAATATCAAATTTGTCAGGAGATGTCATGGTTACGGATTTAATTAATGAGGAGTTTTCAAAATTAGTTAGTTCCATACGTTCTGAAATCTTTAACACGTATCCATCAACGCTTTACCATCTTACTTTTAAAGAAAACTTACAAATATTAATTGATGATTTTAATAAAAAATATCCGAAGACAGAGTTTATATTGGATTATAGTATTGAGGAAATAATACCACAGCATGTTATTGCTCCACTATATCGGATCGTGAAAGAGTTAAATGAAAATATTGGAAAACACGCAGATGCTGAAATAGGAAAAGTAACAGTTGAAATAGACAACGCTGAGATTCAGTTGATAGTAGAAGACGATGGAGTAGGGGTTGGCAATATTTCAGAGTTTGAAAAATCGTTAATTCAGACGAATGATCACATCGGCCTACTTTCGATAAAAAATGACATTAATTGGCTGAATGGTTCATTTAAGATGTTGTCTTTACCAGGTCCAAACAGCGGTACGAAAGTTTGGGTCACTATTCCTTGTATGAAGGGAGAGCAATATGAAAATATTACTAGTTGATGACCATAAATTGATTGGGAAAAGTCTCGAGATGACTTTAAAAAACTATGCAGATGTTAAAGAGTTTAGATATATTTCAGATCCAATCACGGTTTTTGAAATGATTGAAACATATCGACCATCGATAATTTTGATGGATATTCACATGGGTATGTTCAATGGCTTGGAATTGGGAGAAGAAGTGTTGAGAAAAACAAAAACAAAATTAGTTTTTTTATCTGGATTTGATTTAGCAGAGTATAGAGATAAAGCAATTGGTATCGGAGCTAATGGCTTTTTAGACAAACATATAGCGGTTGACTCTTTGATTGAGAATTTGAAAAAAATAAGCTATGAAGACAAAAAAATATTTCCTCAAACAAGTAGACATGATTTAAAGCACAACCTAATTACTCCTCGAGAAAAAGAAGTATTAAGAATTTTATCGCAAGGAGTAAAACAATCAGCAATAGCTTCCAAAATGAATATTACTGACCGAACTCTTCGTAACTATGTTTATTCCATCAATGAAAAGTTAGAAACAAACTCTGCAATTGCTTCAGTTGTTAAAGCAATTGAACTGGGTATTATAAATGTACGCCTTCAATAATAAATTTTGTTGGAATAAACAGAATTTAGTGTGTTGTATTCTTATAACAAATTTATTATTGTAATTTCAGATTATCTGTTAGAAGTAGATATTCAGAGAATTACAACTTTAAATTGTACTAATGTAGTAACTTCTTTTTTTGGACATTAAAAGAAGCCTATGGCAAGTTCCTCGGAGTAAGGCTAGATTTTAGCTATATGAAAAATTAATCAATGGAACTTCATTGAAGCTACCAAAATCAGTTAGTAACTTTATTGCTGATACCTGAAAAACTAATAAAAAACTAGTATATTTTGTTTCTGGCAGTTCAGGTAATAAAAAAAGTTAAAAATTTTTCAGGCTAAAAAAGCGAATTTACCAAAAAGCGCACTTTTTGGTTCCTATGAAACGAAAAAGTACGTACTATACAGCATGTACGGCACGGTATATGATGATATCAGAAAACGTTAAAGGAGCGAATCAAATGATTACATCACTAGCAGATACAGTAACATTAAACAACGGCACTAAAATTCCAGGAATGGGTCTCGGGGTATTCCAAATACCAGATGAAGAGACAGCAAAAGTGGTCGAAGAAGGGATTATCAATGGTTATCGTTTAATCGATACAGCGCAAATCTATGGCAATGAATCTGGCACAGGAGCGGGAATTAAAGCAGGCTTAGCGGCAACTGGTTTGAACCGTGAGGACTTATTTGTTACTTCGAAAGTTTGGAACGCACATATTTCCTATGATGAAACAATTCAAGCTTTCAATGATAGTTTGGAACGTTTAGGTTTAGATTATTTAGATTTGTATTTAATTCATTGGCCAGGAAATAATTCTTACAAAGAATCATGGCAAGCTTTAGAAACTTTATACGCCGAAGGAAAAGTGAAAGCAATTGGTGTCAGCAACTTCCAAGTTCATCATTTAGAAGATTTACTTTCTTATGCAAAAGTTGTTCCGGTAATTAACCAAGTGGAACTACATCCAAAATTGGATCAAAAAGAAGTGCGTAATTTCTGTGAAAAACATGATATCAAAGTCCAAGCTTGGTCACCATTGATGCAAGGTCAATTATTATCGAACGAAACCATTTTGGCGATTGCTGAGAACCATAATAAATCAGCAGCCCAAGTGATTTTACGTTGGGATATTCAACAAGATATCTTATTAGCCGTGAAATCTGTCCACAAAGAACGGATGATTAGCAATGCAGCGGTCTTTGATTTTGAACTAAGTGCAGAAGAAATGGCACAAATCAACCAATTGAATGAATCGTTACGTGTGGGACCAGATCCAGACACGTTTGATTTCTAAAAATTAACTAGGAGGAGATACAATGAGTGAAGCAGTTAAAGGTTTTTCAGTAGTCAACCACGTGGGGATTACAGTCAGTAATTTGGATGAATCAGTGAAGTTTTATGAAGCATTAACAGGAACAAAAATCGCAAATCGTGATGAAATTGGTGGAAAACGGATGGCCCAAACACAAGGGTTAGATGATACATTAATCAAGTATGCCAATGTGCATCTAGAAAACATCAATATTGATTTATTAGAATATGTTAAACCAAAATCAGAAAAAGCTTCTTATTCCAACGAACAAATTAGTGCAATGCATATGTGTTTCGAAGTGGAAGATATTGATGCAGCTGTTGCACGTTTAAGAGCGATTGGCGTAGAACCTGATGGAGAGCCGATTACATTCCAAGAAGAAGATGGCTTGAAGAGCGGTTTTGGTACAGGGGTTGCTTACTTTACCGATCCAGATGGTACAAATTTAGAATTGATTGCTCCTAAAGGTCCATTTACACGAAATTAAGTTAAAAGACTTTCAAACAAACATCAAAAAGACCCCCTCATTCTAGTATCACTAACTAGAATGGGGGCTCTTTTTATTTTTTGAGACAGAAGCAGCTAAAGAAAAGATATTCCAAATCCGTAATTGATGGTATACTAAAACGTAACAAATAAAGGAGGAAGACAATTGATTCTTAGCGTCTTAACAGTTATTTATTTTATTAATGCAATTATTGCGGGAATTACCATTTTGTTAAAACCTCGAGATGTAGCAGCAATTTGGGCATGGCTACTCGTACTGATTGCTCTACCCGTTTTTGGTTTTTTCTTATATTTATTCTTTGGTCGCGGTTTAACCGACAAAAAGAAATTTTATTTGCAACAAAGTGATTTGCGGGAATTAGAGAATTTTCAGAATTTCCAAGAAGAAAGTTTTGAACTTTATAGTCAAAAGATGCCGACGGAGGAGCAACAACAGTTTACAGACTTTTTTTCCTCGTTAAATAGGATGCCTCTGACTAAGAAAAATGATGTTGAAATTTTTACGGATGGTACGGAAAAATTCAATGCGTTGATGGCGGATATAAAAAAAGCTCAGCACTCTATTCATATTGAATATTATGCCTTTGTAACGGATCATATCGGTACCAAAATTTTGAACTTATTAGAAGAAAAGGCGGCTGAAGGGGTTGAAGTGCGGTTGCTTTACGATGCCTTTGGCTCAAAGGGCACCAAGGTTCATCATTTGAATGAATTGAAAAAAAACGGTGGTTTTGTCCAAACGTTTATTACTTCTCAAAAAGCACTTTTGAAGTTTCGTTTGAATTATCATGATCACCGGAAAATTGTTGTTATTGACGGAAAAGTAGGCTACATTGGCGGCTTTAATGTTGCCGATCAATATGCTGGAACGACTAAAAAGTTTGGCTATTGGCGGGATACACATTTACGGATTCAAGGGCCAGCAGCCTCATTACTGCAAATGCGTTTTTTAATGGATTGGAACGTCTCTTCCCCCGAGAAAAATCGTGTGGCGTATCAATTGGATTATTTCTTTAAACTTGAAGCATTGGTGCCAGAGGCAAATACATCCATTCAGATGATTGCCAGTGGTCCTAACAGTGACCGTGAACAAATTAAATTGGCCTTTATTAAATTGATTACTTCTGCCAAGAAAAGAGTCTGGATTCAAACGCCGTATTTAGTTCCTGATGACAGTGTCTTGGCTGCTTTAAAGGTTGCTGCGGCTTCAGGAGTAGATGTTAAAATTATGATTCCAGATAAGCCCGACCATCCGTTTATTTATCGAGCAACACAGTATTACGGCCGCTTATTGATGAAAGAAAATATTGAAATTTTAATTTATAACGGTGGTTTCTTACATGCGAAAACAATGATTATGGATGATGAAGTCTGCACAGTTGGTTCAGCCAATCAAGATATCCGAAGTTACAAATTAAACTTTGAAGCAAATGCTGTGTTATATGATAAAAAAATCATTGATCAATTAGAAGCAATTTTCTTAGAAGATCGAAAAAAATGTACAACAATGACTCCAGAAGTTGTACGTGACATGTCAAAATGGTTGATTTTTAAACAACAAATTTCACGATTATTTTCACCAATTCTTTAAAACTGTTTTTCACAAAATGACGAACTTCTGATCCGAAGTTCGTCATTTTTCTTCGGGAATTTTATAAAAGTATAGAAAATCACAAAAAAAGTCAAAAAAATTTTAAAGAATATTTTTTAAATTTTTTCGTTATTTTTTTATCTGTAGTTGCTGTTAAAACAAATAAATATTATTTTGAATTCGTTATTTTATTTTTGTGAAAAAGGGACATCTTTTATAAAAGTAAAAAAAATTAAGCAAAGAGTGTTGACAAAAAAAACGAAAAGGAATATGCTACATGTACAAGTTAAATACAAAGCAATGACAGAAAAGCAGTAGAGAAATAACCACTGTTACAGAAAGCTAGTGGCGCTGGAAACTAGTACACGTTATTTATCGAATTACATTCTTGAGCTTCTGCCTACAGGGCACGGGTAACAGCGTTATTTGTTAAGAGGTATATAGTATTTTAAATAAATTAAACTATGTATAAATTTGGGTGGTACCACGAGAAATTCGTCCCTGAGTCGTTTTGACGGCTTAGGGATTTTTTGTATTCTTTTTTTGAATACGTGGCAGACCAAAGAAAATTTCGTGAACCCGTGTATACATAGAAATAAACACGGGATATCGTGTAAAAACAAGTGTGTTAATCGTTTATTTCGTTAAATGAACGATTTCCTATAAAGAGATAATTATAAATATGGAGGGTGATAACATGAATATCATTGACGAGCTAGCATGGCGTGATGCAATCAATCAACAAACAAACGAAGAAGGACTAAGAGAACTTACAGAAAATACGAGCATTTCGCTATATTGCGGTGTCGATCCAACTGGAGATAGCATGCATATTGGACATTTAATTCCTTTTATGATGATGAAACGATTCCAATTAGCAGGTCATCACCCATACATTTTAATTGGTGGCGGAACTGGAACAATTGGTGATCCAAGTGGACGAACAACCGAACGTGTCTTACAAACGATGGAAGCTGTGCAACATAATGTGGACAGTCTTTCAAACCAAATGAAAAAATTATTTGGTAAAGATGCTGAGGTAACAATGGTGAACAACTACGATTGGTTATCAGAACTATCTTTATTAGATTTTTTAAGAGATTACGGGAAAAACTTTAATGTCAACACGATGTTGGCAAAAGACATTGTCGCTAGTCGTTTAGAAAGTGGCATTTCCTTTACAGAATTCACATACCAAATTCTTCAATCAATTGACTTTTACACATTGCATAAAAAACATAATATTCAATTGCAAATTGGTGGCGCTGATCAATGGGGCAATATCACTGCAGGATTAGATTTGATTCGTAAAAAAGAAGGACCAGAAGCCAAAGTATTCGGGTTAACCATTCCTTTAATGCTAAAAGCAGATGGTACAAAATTTGGGAAAACAGCGGGTGGCGCTATCTGGTTAGATCCTAAGAAAACCTCACCATTTGAATTCTACCAATTCTGGTTAAACCAAGATGATCGTGATGTCATCAAATACTTGAAATTCTTTACTTTCTTAGATAAAGAAGAAATCGATGCGTTAGCTGAAAAAGTTGAAAAAGAACCAGGTAAACGTGAAGCACAAAGACGCTTAGCTGAAGAAGTGACACGATTTGTTCACGATGATGCAGCATTAGAAGAAGCGCAAAAAATTTCAGAAGCTCTTTTCTCAGGCAATATTAAAGACTTAACGATTGAGGAAATCGAGCAAGGGTTAGAACATGTGCCAACTGTTGAAATTACCAAAGATGCTAAAAACATCGTAGATTGGTTAGTTGACACAGAAATCGAACCATCAAAACGTCAAGCTCGCGAAGATGTGAGCGGAGGAGCTATAAGTATTAACGGTGACCGAGTTACCGATTTAGATTTTGCAGTCGATCCAACACAACATTTCGATGGAAAATTCGTTGTTGTACGGAAAGGGAAGAAAAATTACTTTTTAGCAAAAGTAATGGATTAGAAATTGATAATAATTTCACGAAGAGAAGACGTGTGATTATTTGATCAAAGTTAAAATTCTATTTCTCCTTACAGGTAGTGGTGAAACCGTTAATACACCTAATAAGAGTGGGATTGTACACACAATCCCACTCTTATTTTTTTATATAATGGTTCTGACAAGACACCTTGTGAAAAAATTATAAAATTAAAGAGCTATGATAACCATTGTTATTTTTCTTCTTTACACTTTAGCCGTTTGGGTGTAAGTTGTGAATGCAAAATCTAATTCATTAAAATTTGTAAGGAGGAATTTTCGTATGAAAAACGAAAAATTAGCAAAAGGCGAAATGAACCTTAATGCACTATTCATTGGGGACAAAGCCGAAAACGGACAATTATATAAAGACTTGTTGATCGACTTAGTAGATGAACATTTAGGATGGCGTCAAAACTACATGCCACAAGACATGCCAGTTATCTCTTCTCAAGAACGCACATCTGAAAGCTACGAAAAAACTGTCAACCATATGAAAGATGTATTGAATGAAATCTCTTCTCGCATGCGTACACATTCAGTTCCATGGCATACAGCAGGTAGATATTGGGGACATATGAACTCAGAAACATTAATGCCTTCTCTATTAGCTTACAACTTTGCAATGCTATGGAACGGGAACAACGTTGCCTATGAATCTTCTCCAGCAACTTCTCAAATGGAAGAAGAAGTAGGACATGAATTTGCTCACTTAATGAGCTACAAAAATGGTTGGGGACACATCGTTGCTGATGGTTCTTTAGCTAACTTAGAAGGCTTATGGTATGCCCGTAACATTAAATCATTACCATTTGCTATGAAAGAAGTAAAACCAGAATTAGTTGCTGGCAAATCAGATTGGGAACTATTGAACATGCCAACAAAAGAAATTATGGACTTATTAGAATCAGCTGAAGATGAAATTGATGAAATCAAAGCTCATTCAGCTCGTTCAGGTAAACATTTACAAGCAATCGGTAAATGGTTAGTTCCACAAACTAAACACTATTCTTGGTTAAAAGCTGCTGATATTATCGGTATCGGTTTAGATCAAGTTATCCCAGTACCAGTTGACCATAACTACCGTATGGATATCAACGAATTAGAAAAAATCGTTCGTGGCTTAGCAGAAGAACAAATTCCAGTGCTAGGTGTTGTCGGTGTAGTTGGTTCTACTGAAGAAGGTGCCGTTGACTCAATCGATAAAATTATTGCTTTACGTGATGAATTAATGAAAGACGGTATTTACTATTATGTACACGTGGATGCTGCTTATGGTGGTTATGGACGTGCCATCTTCTTAGACGAAGACAACAACTTCATCCCTTACGAAGATTTACAAGATGTTCATGAAGAATACGGTGTCTTCAAAGAGAAAAAAGAACACATTTCAAGAGAAGTGTATGATGCATATAAAGCAATCGAATTAGCAGAATCAGTAACAATTGACCCTCATAAAATGGGTTATATCCCTTATTCAGCTGGTGGTATCGTTATCCAAGATATCCGTATGCGCGACGTTATTTCTTACTTCGCAACTTACGTATTTGAAAAAGGTGCCGATATTCCTGCGTTACTAGGTGCTTATATCCTTGAAGGTTCAAAAGCTGGTGCAACAGCTGCTTCTGTATGGGCTGCACATCACGTTTTACCTTTAAACGTTGCAGGTTATGGTAAATTAATTGGTGCTTCAATTGAAGGCTCACATCATTTCTATAACTTCTTGAATGATTTAACATTCAAAGTTGGCGACAAAGAAATCGAAGTCCACACATTAACTCATCCAGACTTCAACATGGTTGACTATGTGTTTAAAGAAAAAGGCAACGATGATTTAGTAGCAATGAACAAATTAAACCATGATGTATATGACTATGCATCATACGTTAAAGGAAATATTTACAACAACGAATTCATTACTTCACATACTGACTTTGCTATTCCAGATTATGGCAACAGCCCATTAAAATTTGTAAACAGCTTAGGATTTAGTGACGAAGAATGGAACCGTGCAGGTAAAGTAACTGTGTTACGTGCTGCTGTAATGACTCCATACATGAACGATAAAGAAGAATTTGATGTTTACGCTCCTAAGATTCAAGCTGCTTTACAAGAAAAATTAGAACAAATTTACGACGTAAAATAATTGAATCTTAAACGGAAAAAAGAAATGGTAACCGAATGAGGGAACGTTCGTCTGATTGATTTATTTAAGAGATAAATCAATCAGATGGCTAACCTCTTAACCAATTCTTTGTCTGGGTAAGAGGCAGTCGAATGACTGTTTTACTCAGCGTATAACAGTCATTCATGCTCCTTATCCAAAATCTTATAAGGAGTGTACAAAATTGGATAAACAACAAGTTAAAAAAATTGAATTAGGTACTTTTATCGGTTTAACAATGGCATTGTGTGCAACTGTACGTAGTATCCCAACACTTGCTGCTGTTGGTTGGACATTAATTTCTTACACAATTTTCGCGGTCTTATTCTTTGCTGGTCCAATCGCATTGATATCTGGTGAATTATCTACGATGCTTCCTCAAGAAGGTGGCCCTCAACTTTGGGTTAAAACTGCCTTAGGTAGCAAATGGGGTTTTGTTGTCGCTTGGTTACTATGGGTGCAAATGTTCCCAGGAATGGTAATGGTTGCTTCTACATTAGGCCCTTTGCTAGGTAATACATTTGGTAATGTTCACTTAGGTGAAAATCATTGGTTCGTATTAGGTTGTATCTTAGTGATTTACTGGATTATTACAATCTTGAACTTGAAATTTGACATGGCGAAAGTTGGCGGAAATATTGGTGTTTGGCTAGGTGTTTACATCCCAGTATTAGTTATGTTTGTTTTAGGTCTTCTTTCAATGATTAAAGTAGGCTTAACACCTGGCGGCTATTTAGGTGCCTTCTCTTGGTCAAAAGTTTTACCAAACTTAGAAAATATGGACACATTTAAATATCTAGCAGGGATTGCGTTTATCTTTGTTGGGATTGAAATGTCTTCTGTTTATATTCCTCGTTTGAAAGATGCAACAAAAAATTATACAAAAGGCGTTTTCATTTCATTAATTGGTTTAGTTTTATTAAACGTTATTAATGCAATGTTTGTTGCTAATATTGTTCCAAATGGCAAAATGGAATTGTCTAACATTACACAACCAATTTTGCTTTATTGTGACGTTTTAGGTTTACCAACAATTATTGGTAATATCTTTAGTTTCATGGTCTTCTTAGGCGTGTTATTACAATTATCTGCTTGGGTTACTGGACCATCAAAAACAATTATTCAAGTTGCTCGTGATGGCTTATTGCCACCAAAATTTGGTTTCCATCGCGAAAATAAATATGGCGTTTCTCGTAACGTTGTGTTAACACAATCTGTGGTTATCTCATTATTCGCTTTACTTTATGGGGTAATGGATGATGTCAACGCTGTATTCTTAACTTTAACAAATGCAACAACAATTATTTATAGTATTGTGTATGTATTGATTGCGATTTCCCTAATTAAATTACGTAAATCTCAACCAGATACACTACGTCCTTACCGAATTGGTAAAAAAGGTAATGGCTTAGCTTATTTAGTGGCAGCAATGTTAATTTTTAGTGTTATCATTGTTATTTTCGCCACATTAGGTACAACAACCGTGACTGATGCAGTCTTAGTTGCATTAATCACTATTGTTATGTTTGTGATTCCGTTAATCATTAATCGCTTTAAAAAAGCAAGTTGGGCAACGGAAGTAAAAGAAGATTTAGGTGAATAAAAAGGCTAGCAATTATTTTGCTGAGTGCCTCTTCACCTGATGACTATAGTAAATTGTCGTTTGGAAACTGAAGCAAGTTCGATTATTGCTTCAGTTTTCGCTTTCCATAAAAGGAGGTTTTCATATGAAATCAACGAAACCCACTGTTTCGTTCGCTGAAAGTTTAGGCATTTTGATTGCCTTGTTAGCGATTCTCGGGTACTTAATTATTGGTCAAAAATTAACCCCTCACATACCGATTCTTTTTGTATTCATGTTGTTGTTGCTTTATGGCAAATGGAAAGGATTTTCTTGGGATGAGATCCACGAAGGCATTGTGGAAGGGATTAAACCAGGGATCATTCCGATTATTATTTTCTTGTTGATAGGTGTCTTAGTTGCTACTTGGATATTGTCTGGGACGATTCCAACAATTATGGTCTATGGTTTTAAAATTATCTCAGTGAAGTTCTTCTTACCAACCGTTTTTGTGGTCTGTGCACTAGTTGGTGTGACGGTAGGGAGCTCCTTTACGACTGTTTCAACTATGGGGATTGCCTTTCTAGGTATTGGACATATTCTTGGATTCGACAATGCGATGACAGCTGGTGCAGTTGTTTCAGGTGCCTTTTTAGGGAACAACATTTCACCGTTATCTGATACAACAAACTTAGCTGCTGGAATTGGTGGCGTGAACCTTTTTGAACATATACTAAACATGATGTACACTGTTATTCCGGCGTTTATTATTTCGATTGTCGGCTATATCTTCTTGGGGCATCAATCTGGTTCAGCGGATTTACAATCGGTTGATGCAATGATCCAAACGTTACATCAAGGATTCTGGATTTCACCGATTACATTGTTGCCAGTAGCGGTTTTATTCTTATTCGCTTGGAAAAAGGTACCAGCTATTCCAACGTTATTAGTCGGCTCTACAGTGGCGGTCATCTTAGCTTTTATAAATGATCATCACCTAAGTTTAGCGAAAGTTTCTACCATCTTAATGAGTGGTTATGTGGCAGATACAGGGGATCAAAGTATTGATACACTTTTATCTCGTGGTGGGATTGAAAGCATGTTAGGTTCTGCTGCGTTGATTATTTTGGCATTAGGTTTGGGCGGCTTGTTGATTAAGTTTAACATCGTGGCTACTTTAATTGATAAAATTAAAGGCTATGTGAATAATCCAGCCAAATTAATCGCTTTAACTGCTTTAAGTTCTGTGGGAATTAACTTACTAGTTGGCGAACAATATTTGTCAATTATTTTACCAGGGGAAACATTTAAATCCTCATTTACTCGTTTAGGTATTGATAAAAAATATTTAACTCGTACTTTGGCAGATGCTGGGGCGGCAGTCAACTCGTTAATTCCTTGGGGAGTTAGTGGTACCTTCATTATGGGAACGTTAAAAGTTGGTGCACTAGAATACTTACCATATGCCTTTTTCCCATTGCTTTGTCCCATTATCACCGTTATTTTGGGGATATTCTTAAAAAAACAACAAGGGGAAAACAAAAAAGCACCAGGGACTAACGTTGAATTGTGAGTTTTTTCAGATAATTAAACAATTGGTTACGATTGAACCTCAGTGTATCTACTGATTGGTTCAATCGTTTTTTCGTCACAGATTTTTTACAATTCTTCATATAATCTTTGAAGCTCCTTAAAGGCAATTTAATTATTCTAAGTTATGATACAAAGGATCAATCAAATAGGTGGATGAACGTGGTGTTAAACTCATAGAGACTAACAGTAGTTTATTCTTGCTCAATGTTGAGGTGTAGGTTCGAATCCTACCGTCCACTTTCTGTTATTTAAACCAACTTAGAACGAAACACAAACAAGTGACGGATACACATGATTAAGGTACAATAAGGGTAGGGAAAACAAGGAGGAATTCTTATGAAAAAGATAGGGCTTATTTCTAGTGCTTTTCTTTTAACCCTTGCTTTAGCAGCATGCGGCGGCGGAAAAAGTACAGAAAATACGGATAGTCGTTCCAGTGCTGCGGAAAGTACCACAGTCGAGAGTACAAAAGCATCTGCTACAAAAGAATCAAGTAGCAAAGCAGCAACAAAATCTAGTGATGCGAAACCGTCAGGAACAACAACAGCTGATTCGAAAGCAACAGCTTCTTCTACGAAGGAAGCGGCAAATAATGGCTCAGCAGAGAAGCAATCACCAGCGAAAAATGCGAATCCAGATGACCAAGCCAACCAAGTGCTTAACCAGCTAGCAAACATGTTTCCTGGTCAAGGCTTACCGCAGGCAATTTTAACGAGTCAAACGAATAACTTTTTAACTGCAGCGACAACTTCACAAGCGGATCAAAACAATTTCCGTGTTTTATATTATGCAGAAAAAGAAGCGATTCCAGTGAATGATGCACGTGTCAATCAGTTAACGCCAATTAGTTCTTTTGAGAAAAAAACATATGGCTCTGATGCCGAAGCAAAAAATGCAGTGAACCAAATCATTGACAATGGCGGTCAACCAGTAGATTTAGGTTACAATATTACTGGGTATAAACAAGGGGCGGCAGGTTCTAGTTACTTATCTTGGCAAGAAGGCAATTGGAGTTTAGTCGTACGGGCCTCAAATATCAATGGTGAATCGCCTGATGATTTAGCGAAAAATGTTGTCAACATTTTGGAACAAGAAACATTACCAGCACCGAATACCGTTGGTCAAATCACACTGAACGTGGCAGGAACCACTGACTATAATCGCAACTCAGTAGTTTGGCAAGCCGGTACAGTCGTTTACTCTGTCCATCATTTTGACCCAATTCAGGCAGTGAAGATGGCAACATCGATTTAAATAATCAAAAGAAAGCGTGCAACAATGCCCATTGTCGCACGCTTTCTTTTATTATTTTTGTTCTGTATAACCTTGTGACTCCACCAATTCTTGGCTTTTCTTCATGCTAATTCCCTTAGAAGAATCTCCATCAATCTGGATACCATCCACTTTTTTTGCTTTATCATAATCAAGTTTTTCATAATTAATCGTCAATTTTTCGATGGCTTGTTTGTCCTCATAGGTCAGTTTGTAATCAAGCCCTTTGATGTCCTCATATTGTTTAGAAACGGGTTCCAACGCTGTTTTTGCCTCTTCTTTTGTAATCCCCAATTTGTCATAAGAAACAATGTTTTTAGCCGTTTGCGTTAAGACTTTATCTCCTTGGTACGTATAGGTTAAGGTGGAATCAATCCCATCTTGTGGCGAACCTACAAAGGTTTTTGTCTCTATTTTTGAACCGCAACTTGCAAGAAAGAATACCCCAATAAAAATTAAAAATACGCGTAAAAACTTTTTCATTTCTAGATAACCTCCTTTAGCTGTTTATTCTTGACTGTAACATAACACGGCAAATAATTACTGTTAAGTAGAAAGCTTGTGAGAAGTCCAGCAAATAAAAAACTTGCCTCTTCTCATAAAAATGAAGAGGCAAGTTTTTTATTTAGTAATATCACTTAAATCTGGTTGTGAGTGGGCCAACCGACTGGCAGCCGCAGCCGCAATTGCGCCCACGATATCATCCAAGAATGTGTGGACATGTTCGCCATCATGCGCATTTAACTCTTTTAAAATGCCTGGTTTTACCTTGTCGATATACCCATAGTTCGTAAAACCGATAGATCCATAAACATTTACAATGGAGAGCGCCATAATTTCATCAATGCCATAAAGCCCTTCATCTTCCGTTAAAATTTCTTGTAACGGTGAGAGTAGCTTGTTTTCTTCTGCCAGAATATCCAGTTGGACACCTGTAATAATCGCGTTGTGTACTTCACGCTTTGTTAACACGGCATCAACACTTTCTAAACAAGTATCTAATGTTAAATTATCAATATAATCTTTTTGTAAAAATAACACAAGTTCAGCTAAATCATTCATTGTTACGCCACGTTCTTGCAATAAACGACGTGCGCTATTTTCTAACGTATCTCCTTGGATTACCATTTTTTGTCCTCCTAATTTCTGCTTTAGTTGAAGTTCTTCTTTCATGGTACCAAAAAGAACGATAAAGGGGAATTAGAATCTATTTTGGTAGAGAATAATTTAGTTGAAGTGTTATTTTTAGTTAAAAATTACTAAGCGTTCGGTTGTAACGATGCCATCACTTGTTTTAATTGTGTCACTGATTTTTGGAAGAGTTCTTTTTCAGCGGCATTCAGATTCAATTCAATAATGTCAGTCACACCTTGATTGCCAACGACTGCAGGAATCCCTGTAAATACATCTTGTTGCCCATATTGCCCATCTAAGTAAGCTGAGACAGGTAAAATAGCTTGTTCATTATTTAAAATGGCTTTAACAATGCGTGCAGTACTCATACCAATCCCATAATAGGTCGCTTGTTTGCGATCGATAATTTCATAAGCTGTATTTTTCACTTTATCAGAAATGATTGGTAAATCGTCACTAGTTAAGCGCTCTGTCGTATCCACCATTTCTAAAATAGGTTTGGTACCAATCATGGTATGAGACCAGACAGCCACTTCAGAATCCCCGTGTTCGCCAATAATATAGCCGTGAACATTGCGTGGATCAATCGCTAAACGTTGAGACAGTTCTTTGCGGAAACGAGTTGTGTCCAAAGTTGTACCAGTTCCAATTACTCTTGAAACAGGTAAACCAGAAGCTTGCCAAGCCACATAAGTCAGTACATCGACAGGATTTGAGGCAATCACTAAAATTCCATCAAAACCAGATTTCATGATATTGTTAACAATTGTTTTCATAATTTCTGCATTGATTGAAACCAAATCTAGACGACTTTGCCCAGGTTTTTGATTAGCACCAGCTGTAATCACGACGATATCGGCATCTTGGCAGTCTTGATAGTCGCCAGCCCAGACGTTTACATTTTCTTGACCCCAAGACACACCATCTAATAAGTCAATTGCTTCGCCTTCAGATTTGGCTTTGTCAATATCAACTAAGATTAATTCATTCGCAATCCCTTGGTTGATCATGGAATAGGCAATACTTGTGCCAACAAAACCAGTACCAATAATTGCGACTTTTTTGTTAAATACTTTCATCGTTCATCTCTTCTTTCTGTAATATTTCTTTCTTAGTGAATTATATCACGAACTTTTTAGGTGTGGTTATACCAATCTGTAATAGTCTTTATTAACAATTTAAATAAGGGAAGCGTGCTTTTTTTGTTATGATAAGAGTAGGAAAATAGAGAAGATAAGGAGGCAAAATGACAACGACAACAGTGTATTATGCAAGCAATAATGAAAAACAGCCGAACCGTTTTCAACTAGTTATCGGTAGCTGTAGCTATGAACTTCCAAAAATAGAAATCTACGAAATCCTGGAATGTGTCGCTTCAGCATATGGCTATCAAAAAGAACCATGCATTGAAGAACAAACAGAATGTTTTGTTAAAGGCAACCGTTGTATACATGTTTCCCAACAAGCGACGACGTTGACTTTTGTTGTGAATGATCTGCGTTTAGTAATGGAAAAACAATGCCGAAATCACGAAGAAGTCTTTCAAGAAGTCAATCATATTTTATTGAATATTTTTGAGGAGACCCCTTGTGTTTTTCTCGAAAAGTAGGAAAGAAGGATTAAGATGAAACAGGTGAAAATAACAACTACCTCAGACTTGATTAATGGCGGCTGCAATGCCTGTCCGAATGTGAAGTGTACGAATTATCTTGTTCATGTAGAAGATGAAACAATTGCGTTAGAAACGCTAACCGTTGCAGATTTAGTAACTTTATTAGCACTCAAAGAAGGGTTTCGTCAAAAATTAGTTATGGAAATGTTCGAAGAATATACGATGTTTGAAAGGGAAACTCATCAAGTTGTATTTAAGGAAGAGGAAACGAGAATTCTTTTTCAATCAAAAAAACAGACCATTCAAAGCACTCTTTTGTCTAAAGAACCACAACAAGTGTTCCAAGAAACCCAGCAAATTTTACACCAACTATTTGAGTTAGAACCTTTTGAATTTGAATTGGTAGAGGAAACTGATGAATAAAAAAACAGGAAAACGATTTAGCGAAAGCTAAGTCGTTCTCCTGTTTTTTAGGCTTGTCGTTCACGAATTTTTTCAACGATTCGGTTATAAACTTCAGAGAAGGAAGTATTGGCATGGTGATCGGTCTGGACAATGAAAATTTTTCGAGAAGCAAAGGACTGATCAATTGGTTGCCAAGGGATCTCATCGGAAATAGATAATCGAGAAACAATTGATTGCCCAATGTTATTTTTTAGCAATTGTAACAGGACTTCGTTGTTGTTTAATTCGATAATTGGTAAGTTGATGCTGTGTTCATTGAGATAAAGCTCATTGAAAAAACGTAAGCCAGAGTTCTTTTCTCTTAAGAGCCAAAATTTTGAAGCGGCATCTCCTGCTAGAACTAGTTGGTCTTCATAAACAATTTCTTTGTGTAGATTTTTGGTTTCAATGGGTTTTTCAATTAGTCCAATGTGGGCATGATTATTTTGAACCATATCCACGACTTCGTTTGAATTCATCAGTTGAATCGAAAAGTTGATGAGTGGAAAAGCGGTAACCAAACTCTCCATAATATCTGGCAGTAAATAAATAGCAACTGTATTTGAAGAGGCTATAATGCAGTCTTCTTTAAAGTTCTCTTTTTCTGCAGCTTGCGCAAAAGAAGTGGTTAAGCTTTCAATAATCGAGAGCATTTTTGGATATAAAAAATCAGCTTCTTTGGTAGGAATAACCGATTGTTTTCCATTACGATAGAACAGCTTGATCGAAAAGTGTTGCTCTAATTTCTTGATTTGCAAAGAAACAGTTGGCTGAGAAATATACAATTGTTTAGCCGCCGCACTAAAATTTTTGGTTTCATACACAGCAATAAATGTTTTGATCCATTCGAACATAAAATCGCCTCTTTCTATTTACTATCTTAATAGTTGTTATTGCAAATATTTATTTTACAAATATAAATATTTCATTTAGTATAATAACATACTTTTGATTAATATCAATAATAATAAATAAAGACGGAGTGTGACTACATAATGGTAGAAAGTGCGAAAAAATTCTTGCGGAAAGTCCCGATTCCCATTTGCGGACTAATTTTAGGGATGGTTTCTTTGGGGAATTTACTTTATTCCTTGGGATATGCAACAATTGGGACCATTTATTGTGTACTTGGCAGTCTCTTAATGATTTTAGTTATTTTAAAAATTATTTTTACAATGAAACATGCATTAAGCACCTTAGATGATCCAATTATTGCTTCGGTATCACCAACATTTACAATGGCTTTAATGGTTATCTGTGTTTTCTTAGATCGGATATTTACCAATGCTGCTTGGATTAACGTGTTGTGGATTGGCGCAGTGATTTTACATTTTATTTTAATGATTTATTTTGTAGCGGTGCATATTTTTCCAACAAAAATCGAACTGGAACATATTTATCCAAGCTGGTTTATTACGTTTGTCGGCATTGGCGTTATTCCTAATACTTCTCAATTGTTTATCAATGAGTTGGGAAAAATTGTTTTTTGGGTAGCGTTGTTCTTTTATTTACTCTTGTTACCAATTTTAATCAAGAGAATTACGAAGTCGAAAGAAATGCCTGAATCGACCATTCCTTTATTGACGATTATGACAGCGCCAGGTTCGTTATGTTTAGCTGGCTATATTTCAATGGGTGGTCATTTGTATATGCCATTAGTTGTTTTCTTGCTAATTTTATCTCAATGTATTTATGGGATTGTAGTAGTGAATCTATATAAAATTATGCAAGTGACATTCTATCCAAGTTATGCTGCCTTTACATTCCCATTAGTAATTTCTGCGACAGCATTAGTCAAAGTTAAACCTTTATTTGCAGAAAAGGTAGGCCTAACGAGTCTGTTAAATATTTTGTCTACTTTTGAACTTTTATTAGCTGTGGCTATTGTAAGTTATGTGTTCATTCGATATTGCATTTTTTTATTCCAAAGAGAAAATAACACGAAAAAAGTGGAATTAAATTAAAAAAAAGAGAGGAAGCAAAGAGGTGAAGAAACTATTAATTACTGGAGGAGCTGGCTTTATTGGTTCTAATTTGGCTAATTTTTATAGTCAACAGTATCAAGTTTTTGTGATTGATGATTTGTCCATGGGGCGAGTGTCAAATTTGCAACAAACTGAGCAGTTGGTTTTTATTAAAGGAAGTGTGACGAATCAGCAATTATTGGACGAAGTACTTTCAAAGCATTCGTTTGAGTATATCTTTCATCTTGCGGCCGTGGCAAGCGTGGCAAGTTCTGTGGCACAGCCTCTAGAGACCCACGAGGTCAATTTTTTAAGTGTATTGAAAATATTGGAATCAATAAAAAAATATCAAAAAGAGCTCAAACGTTTTGTTTTTGCTTCGTCGGCAGCCGTTTACGGTGTAGAGCCAACGTTGCCTAAAAGAGAAACTTCGATGATTTGCCCTTTGAGTCCCTATGCTATTGATAAGTTTGCTGCTGAACGTTATGTTCTCAATGAATACCATTTACATGGGGTACCTACAAGCGCAGTTCGCTTCTTTAATGTCTATGGTCCCAATCAAAATCCTGCTTCACCCTATTCTGGTGTCCTGTCCATTTTGATGGATCGTTATATCCAATTAGAGCAAGGGCAAGCGAGCCAATTTCAAATATTTGGAGATGGTCAGCAAACACGTGACTTTATCTACATTGAGGATGTCCTAACTGCATTAAATTTAGTAGCAACCAAAAGTGAAGCGTTGGGACATGTTTATAATGTGGGTACCGAAGTTGCCATTTCCCTTAATCAATTAATTGAAGAAATGAACCAATTAGTGGGACTTTCTTTGCCAGTTTCTTATCAAAAGGAACGAGATGGCGATATAAAATATTCTCTTTCAGATAGTTCTGCTTTGAAAGGTTTAGGTTTTTCGCCCGTTTATTCAATTCAAGAAGGACTTCAAAAATATCTTAAGTTTACCCATAATACCCAAAATAGATAAAAAAAGACGAGACTTATTTGTTAAGTCTCGCCTTTTTTTGTGCAAATGTTTCGCCCCAATGGCAAAGTGAAGAGAGGGCATCGTAAAGAGCATATCCTTCCGGAGTGAGCGTATATTCCACACGCGGGGGTAGTTCGTTAAAGGATTCTCGATGGACTAGGCCATCTTTTTCCATTTCTCTCAAGCGATCTGTCAGGACGCGCTGAGTGATTCCGTCGAGCGCACGCATCAATTCACCGTTGCGCTTGGTTCCTTGGAATAATTCATCCATTAATGATAATTTCCATTTGCCGTTAATGGTGGAAAGGGCTAAGTTGATACTGGTTTGTTTATCAGTTGTCATAGTTTCTCCTTGTGACACGTAATGGTTACTTTTTTCTTCCTAGGTGAATAAAAAGTGCGTACTTTTTTTCTCCATCATAGTGAGTAATAATAACTATGTCAAGTAAGGTAAGAGGAAGGAAGAAGAAATATGATGTATCAAGATGTTGTTCGCAGCCGACGTTCAGTTCGGGATTTTATGCCAGATGTTGAGATTCCTAAAGAGGAATTAATGGCCATAATTGAGGAAGCGATGTTCGCGCCAAATAGTACCAATTTAAATTCATGGCGTTTTTTAATTGTCACAGAAAAAGAACAAAAAGAAGCCCTTTACGAAGTTTCGATGCAACAACCAGCAGTTAAAGGGGCAGCGGCGGTGATTATTTTATTAGGTAATTTGACTGCTTATACAGTGGCCAATGCAGATGAAATCAGTGCTAAAGCTGTCGCACAAGGAACGATGACGGAAGAAATTCGTCAAGGAATTAATGAAAATGTTTCTTGGTACTATGATGTTAGCGAAGAACAAAAAAGAGAGTGGCTAATGTTAGACCAAGGCTTAGTTGCGATGCAGCTGATGCTTTCTGCAAAAGATCGAGGCTATGATACTGTGGCGATGTCTGGTTTTGAAACAGAAGCTGTTCGCAAGTTATTTAATATTGAGGATCATTTAGTGAACGGACTGATTATTCCGATTGGCAAAGCTCAAACACCCGGCTTTGAAACAGTCCGACGAGATGTTTCAGAAGTAGTAACTTGGTTAGATTAAAAAGCTAAACAGTTCTGCAATTGCTGTTTATTAGATTTTGAGCGTGGAACAAACATCCAAAGTGATTGTTGTCCCACGTTCGTTTTTTTGTTGATCATCCGCTTTTGAGAATGGCCAGAGAAGACGTTTAGTGAACCAATTTTGAAAGAAAGTGATACACTAGAAGAAAAAGAAGTGGGGCGACCTTATGCGTTATGTCATAATGCAGTCACGAGATATTCGTGAAAATTTAGCAACGGAAGATTATCTATTAAACACTCTCTCTTTTGAAGAGCCCTTAGTGTTGTTTTATATTCAGGAACCCTGTGTTATTTTAGGCCGAAATCAAAATGCTTATGAAGAAATTGACTTAGCTTATGCTAGAGAGAAGGGAATCGTTATTACTCGCCGTTTATCGGGCGGTGGTGCTGTTTATGATGATCTCGGGAATGTCAGCTTTAGTTTTGTTGTTCAGGAAGGACATCAAGCTTTTGGGGATTTTAAAGCGTTCACTAAACCAATTATTGAAGCATTACATAAAATGGGCGCAACGGGGGCCGAGATTAGCGGTCGCAATGATTTATTAATTGATGGGAAAAAATTTTCTGGCAATGCCATGTATACAAAAAAGGGGAAGATGTATACTCATGGTACCTTGATGTATGATGTTGATTTGGCAGAAGTTCAACGTGTCTTAACTGTTTCTAAGAAAAAAATTGAATCAAAAGGGACAAAATCTGTTCGGGGACGCGTAACCAATTTACGGCCGTACTTAGACGAAAAATATCAACAATTAACCATCGAGGAATTTCGCAATCGTTTACTGATGGAGCTCTTTGATGTTGAATCTCTAACTGAAATTGCGGAGAAAGAATATGTCCTAACCAAAGCAGATCAGCAGGAAATTAGGAAATTGGTCGCTGAAGTGTATGGCAATGAAGCTTGGGTTTTTGGTGAAGCGCCTAAATTTACGATCAAAAAAGAAGAAAAGTTTAAAGGCGGCATTGTGGATGCACGTTTGACTGTTGAAAAAGGTAAAATAATTGAGTTAACGATTTATGGTGATTACTTTGCCAAAAAAGAAACAGCGGAAATCGTTGCGGCTTTATTAGGTGTGGACTATCAGTATTCATCAATTTGGCAAGCATTAGCAGCATTTAACTTTGAAGACTACTTTGTAAATATCACCAAAGAAGAATTTGTTCATTTATTGGTGGATTAATAAACGTGCTGGGACAAAAGTTAAAGAATCTTTTGTCCCAGCACGTTTATTTAATGATGGTTGGCTCTTGCTAGAAAAATTTTCCATGAACGTCCCAATTGCCAGTATCTTTGGCTTTTTTCAATGTTTGCATTCGACGGAAGCCAACAGGATGATCGGATAAGAAGTTACTCAATTTAAGCCAGATGGTATCATCATGTAAATCAATACTGTGAAAGTATTCTTCTAAATCCACACGACTGCCCATGTATTTTCCTGAAAATAAATAAATCATACTTAAAGCACCTTCTTCGGCGTAGTATAAACCTGCGCGATCAGCGGTATATTCTTGCGTTCTTGTAAAACTTTTATCTAACGCAACTGGTTTCAAAATAATGGATAACATTAGCCGCCATAAATTAGTGTGTCCACATTTATGGTGTCCTAGCTCGTGTGCCAAAATAAAGCGAATCAGCGAAAAATCGCCTGTATTGTACGCGATGTCCAACAAATCACTGTGAATGACAACATAGCGTCTGTGTAAAGAGCATTTTGCCGCAAAAGCGTTTAAGACACCATTCCCGTTGATTAAATAAAGACGTGGCATCCTTAATTTTTTAGTGCCAAAGCCCATTTCTTTTGCCAAATCAATATATAAAGAATAAATTTCTGGTAACTGATTTTCTGTAATTTCCACTCCGTTAGAAGCAGTATCCATGTACATATAACGAATGGTAAAAAAAGCAATGACTGGCGCAATTGGTGCAATTAAGACAATTAATAACCAGTCAGGAATCGGCAAATCACTCAATATCAATAAAGCAACTAACCCCAATGCTAAAAACAATAAAACAAAACCAATGATAATCATTGGTAATTCAAAACGATAACGTAACTTAGCAACAGAAATTTCTTTCTTTTTTTCCTGCGGTTGACACATAAACATTCCTCCCCCAACATTTCCCAAACACTTTTTCAAATAAAATGACTTATCTGTTACTTCTAATATACCATTGGTTAATCGATAATGACAATGGTGGGAACTTGAATAAAGGTAATTATATCAAGTGATTAATGAAAGGGACTCGTTGTACGCGGGAAATTGGTCTATCTTGATTAAATAAAATTTTAATAATCTAACTGTTTTAGACGTAATAAAGTAGTTTCTGGAGTTAATTTTTTAATAACATACAAACGCAAAATCGCATGTTCAATTTTTTGTTCTTCTGGCGATAGCGCCGAATTTATATAGGATAACTTCTCGATTAAATAGGTTAAAAATGAGCCAGCGCCTTGGCTGCCCACTAAAAAGCCCATTTCTTCCGTTTCGGTTAATTGTTGTTTTTTTAAGTGGTAAATTTCTTGTGCAAGTGCCCCCGAGATAATGATTTCATCTGTTTGCTTGTTCAAATTTGTTAGTAAGTCGCTTTTTGTTGCTACTGTAACAGTTTCCATTGCACTCATCCTTTGCTTTTATATGATACATCTAGTATAACATGGTCTCACTTTTTTTATTTTTCCTCTTGCTCTGGTACGCGTTTCATAAGGTAAGCTATGTGTATCAAAATATTGGAGGGCATGAAAATGAATGTTATAGTGGAGATAAGCGATAGACTTGGTATGGATTACTATTTTGTCTCGGTGACTACGACGGCCAAAAGTCTGCAGTTAAATAGTCCCAAAAAATACTATAAGATTTGGCATCAAGAAATTCCGTACCATCAGATAACGGAGTGGCACTTGACACAGCAGGAGGATATTCAGGAAATTTCTTTTGCTTGGCAGGAGACCTTTTATCGTTTTGTTGATTACGGGACAGGGATTGTGCCTTATTTAACTCAATTTTGTAAAGTAATGGGGTGAAAGTATGACAACAATTCGAGAAATTGCGCGCCTTTCAGGATCTTCAGTCACGACTGTTTCGCGTGTGATTAATCATCATCCGTATGTTTCTGAAGAAAAACGACTGAAAATCCAAGCAATTATCGATGAGTTGGGCTATAAGCCCAATATATTAGCGAGAAATCTTAGCTTTGGGAAAAGTAATACATTAGGTGTCATGGTTCCTTATACGAATCAACCTTATTTTGATGCTATTTTAAGTGGGATTATCCACCAAGCATTTCAGCAAGGGATGATGGTCAGTTTATTACCAACGGATTATGATAAAGAAGTTGAAAAAAGTTACTTGGAAAAAATGGCCACGGGTGCGTTTGATGGCATGATTGTTTTGTCAAAGGCAAATCCTTTAAGTGTGTTTGCTCCATATAAAGAGCAAGTTGTTTTTTGTGAAAAAATAGAAGACCCTAGTTATGCTAGTATCTATATCGATCGTTTAACCGTTTATCGGCGGGTTTTCCAAGCGTTGAAACAACAAGGATGTAGTGAAGTGGCAATTACGATTAACCGTGCACCAGAAAAAAGTACAAGCGCACGCTATTTAGTTGACGCATATCAGGAAATTTATGGAGCGATTCCTGAAAATCGGTTATTTAAGGACTGTTTAACCTATGAAGATGGGTGTGAAGTAGGACGTCACTGTGGGCAAGATCCAACGCTCCAAGCGGTTGTGACCAACGGTGATGAAATTGCCGCAGGGATTCAAGCCGTTATTGAAAGACCACTCTTTTTAGTGGGACAGGAACAAACTTTATTAAGTGAAATTTTAAATTTTTCAACAATCTGTCATCCATTAATGGAGTTAGGGGAAAAAGCCACACATTTATTTCAAGAAAAACGGCCGAAAACGATTCAATTGACTTCTACATTTATTAATCGACAACCAGATTTTTCTTTTTCTTAGAAAAAAGCTGGTTGTTTTTTCTTTGGTAGAATAAGGTTTTTCACTAAAAAATAAAAAAACTTACAAAAAGTAAGACAAAAAGCTTTACTTACTTTTAGTAAGGTAGTATAGTAAGCATGTAAACAAAATTAAATGAATTTACTGAGGAAATTCGAAAGGATGAACATATTATGTCAAAATTTACTGAAATGATGAAAAACCGTCGTTCAATCTATGCTTTAGGAGAAAACTTACCAATTTCAAAAGAAGAAGTAACTGCTTTAGTAAAAGAAGTTGTTAGAGAAAGTCCAACAGCTTTTAACTCTCAAACACAACGTGTTGTGTTCTTATTCGGCGATGCTCACAAAAAATTATGGGCAATGACTGAAGATGCCTTAAAACCATTAACTCCAGCAGAAGCATTTCCAAACACACAAGCTAAATTACAAGGTTTTGCAGCTGGTGCGGGCACAATTTTATTCTTTGAAGATACAGATATCGTGAAAAACTTACAAGATAGCTTTCCATTATATGCGGATAACTTCCCTGTTTGGTCTGAACAAGCAACTGGTTTAACACAAGCGAACGTTTGGACTGCCTTAGCGCAAGAAAATATCGGCGCAAACTTACAACACTACAACCCAGTCATTGACGAAGCGGTTGCTGCAGAATGGTCAATTCCTGCAAACTGGAATTTACGTGCACAAATGGTTATTGGTTCCATTGAAGCGCCAGCTGGCGAAAAAGAATACATGGAAGATAGTGCTCGTTTTAAAGAATTCAACTAAATCATTGCTTTAGTAAAACGAAGAGGAAAGGAGTGAAAGCAAATGGTTCAAGCATTACCAAGTAATATTGGGATTCAACAAGTCACTTTGAAAGTGGCTGATTTAGATAAAATGGTAAACTTTTATACGAAAACAATTGGCTTAAAACTTTTAAAACAAGGAGAGGGACGTGCTTGGCTAGCGCCACAAGGCACCAACGATGCAATTCTTGTCTTAAAAGAACTAACGGCTGGGGAAGAAAATCAGGGTACCACTGGCTTGTACCATATTGCTTTCCTGCTACCAACCCGCAAAGATTTAGGCAATATGTTGCTGTGGCTTTTGCAGGAAAATGTGCAAATTGGCGCAGCAGATCATGGCTATAGTGAAGCCCTTTACTTAAGTGATCCAGAAAATAATGGCATTGAAATTTATTGGGATAAACCAGAAGAAGTCTGGGATATTCGTCCAAATGGTGAAATTATCGGTGTGACAGAAGAATTAGACGGTGATAGTTTAGCTGCAGAAGCTGACGGTCACTGGCTAGGAATTTCCGAAGGTTCTAAAATTGGGCACATTCATTTGAAAGTGGCCGATTTAGATACCACTGAAACGTTCTATAAAAATTTAGGGTTTGGCTTAAAGTCTAACTTTGGTCAACAAGCGAAGTTTTTTGCAGCGGGTCAGTACCATCATCATATTGGGACAAATACATGGAGCGGCAAACAGCTGCCAACGATTCAAGAAAATCAATTTGGCTTAGAAAATTACACCTTCCGTTTACCAACTGCGGCAGATTTAGAGATCGTCCAAGCCAATGCGGAAGAAGCAAAGTTACATTTTATTGCCAAAGATCATTTACTTGCGTTAGAAGATCCTAGCGGCATGATTATTCAATTCACCTATTAAAACCACTCTCAAACTAGCCCTTCGTTAGAAAATGAAGGACTAGTTTTTTTGTCTTGTTTGCATTATTTTGCATTCGTTTGCAAAAAAATGCAAAAGATGCTATCTTTACTTAGAAGAGGTGAGGAAACATGTTGATTGAAGAACGTTTAGCCAAGATTCAAAAAATAGTGAATAAACAAAAAAGTATTTCCATGGAAGCGTTAGCGGAGCAAGTCTCCGTTTCAAAAGATACTATTCGGCGAGATTTAATTCGTTTAGAAAAGGAAGGACATTTAAAGAGAACGCATGGTGGCGCTATCTCAGTGCAGTCTGAAGCAACTATTTACGATTATGCTCAACGAATAATGAAGCATCCAGAGAAAAAACAAGCGATTGCCCAAAAAGTTTGGGCAACCATTCCCAAACAAGCGTCCATTTTTTTTGATTCATCAACCACGGTGGAAGCAGCTATTCGAGCGATGGAAAATAGTCCGATTCACGCGATCACGAACTCTCTCAGTCATGCGCTACTTCTAGCGCAAATGGATCAGACAAAAATTACAGTATTACCTGGGCAACTGCATAAACAACAACTCTTTTTGTTTGGGGCAGAAACAGTCGCTAAGGTTGGGGAATTTGCCCCCGACTATACATTATTAGGTGTGTTTGCGTTATCTGAACAAGGATTATTTATTCACACAGAAGAAGAAGGTCAAGTCAAGCGGCGAATGATTCAACAAGGCAAACAAGTCATTGCCTTAGCAGACCAAACGAAATTAAACAAAACGGGTTTATTTAAAATTTGCGAATTAACAGAAATTGATTGTTTAGTGACAGATACACGACCTGATGAAAAATTCTGTGAGCAGTTAGCGCAAGCAGGCGTAACGTTGATTGTCGCAGATGAATAATGGAGGATAATAATGAAGCGAAAAATTAATTATACACATATTGCTGAACCTACTGTTTTTGAGAATGTTTTTCCAACGTATTTGACGAATGAAACGATGATGGCGCGCAAGCAGAAAGTATTACAACGAATGGAAACAGAAAAATTCGATCAATTGGTCTTCTATGCAGACAAAGAGCATGGCAGTAATTTTGAATACTTAACTGGCTTTATTCCGAGGTTTGAAGAAGGACTTCTTGTGTTAAATAAGGATGGTGCGGCGACACTTATTTTAGGTAATGAAAATTTAAAACTGTGCCAACATGCCCGCATCTCAGCCGATTTAATTCATTATCCAGCTTTTTCACTACCTAATCAACCAATGGCTGGGGAACAAAAGTTGTCGCAGATTTTTGAAACGCTTCTCGATGAAACTGCTCAAAAAATAGGTATCGTTGGGTGGAAAATGTTTACGACACAACAGCAAGAACCTGCTACTATGTTTGATGTGCCACATTTTATTGTCGAAGCACTGAAAAAAGCGCTGCCGAAAGAAGCTCGTTTACTAAATGGGACCCACTTATTGATTGGAGCAAAGGGGGCTCGCGCAACAAATAATGCTAACGAATTGGCGCACTATGAATATGGGGCGAATTTGGCTTCTCGCAGTATGTTAAAGGCCTTAAATGCAATTGAAGTAGGACAGCGTGAAACGGACATTGGGGCTTTGTTAAATGATGAAGGTCAAATGCCGACGGTAGTAACCATTGCGGCAACTGGTCAACGTTTTGAATATGCAAACATGTATCCGACTGCCAAAGAAATTCAGTTAGGTGATGCCTTATCATTAACTACAGGCTACAAAGGCGGCTTGTCTAGCCGAACAGGTTTTGTTATTGAAAACGAGCAGCAATTGCCAGAAGCGCAACGTGATTATTTAGAGCGCGTAGCAAAACCCTATTTTCAAGCTGTCGTTCACTGGCTTGAAACCATTCGAATCGGATTGTTAGGGCGAGAAATGTACCAAGCGATTAAAGAACAGTTACCAAAAGAAATCTATCACTGGCATTTGAATCCTGGGCATTTAGTTTCGGATGATGAATGGATGTCGTCGCCTATTTATCCAGATTCAGCCATTCGCTTGGAAAGTGGCATGCTCTTTCAAGTGGATATTATTCCTTCTGTACCTGGTTATACAGGGGTGAGTGCAGAAGAATGTGTGGCTTTGGCTAATGAAACATTGCAAAAAGAGATTCAGCAAACTTATCCAGACATGTGGCAACGGATTGCGACACGCAAAGCCTATTTAAAGGAGACATTAAAGATCGATTTACCATCGGAGGTTTTACCAATGTCTAATTTAGTTGGTTACTTACGGCCTTTTTATTTAGCTAAAGACAAAGCTTTGTGTGTAGAAAAACCAGCTCCTAAATGAGTAGGCTCCTTTTTTGAGTTTCTTTTGGGCCTTATTTATAATCAATATAGCAAAGGAAGAACACCAGAAGAGAGGCGTGATGGTAAATGCACTATCCTGAACATCTGAAAAAAGCAGTTTTAGCTAAAGCGAAAGACTTACCATTAGAAGGGTTTGTGGAAGGGCAAGGCCCGCAACAGCCAAAAGTGATGCTGATTGGGGAAGCCCCTGGAAAAGAAGAAATTAAAGAAAATGTGCCATTTATTGGTCGTTCAGGTCAATTGTTGATGGAACAATTACAACAAGTTGGCTTAAGTCGTGAAACGGTGTATATCACCAGTGCGGTTAGGAGTCGGCCTTTTTCTGTAAAAACGAAGCAGATTGCAAAAACGGGAGAAAGAGTAACCAAATTTCCTAATCGAACGCCAACCAAAGAAGAAATCAAAATTTTTGCGCCTTTGCTTGATTGGGAAATCGCTGTTTGCCAACCTGAACTAATTTTGACACTGGGGAATATTGGGTTGCAACGACTTTTAGGACCAAAGCCAACAATCACTGCAGTGCACGGAACGGTCATTCAGTCGCCCATTCAAACATTTGATGAGCAATCACAAAACTATCATTGGACGCAGAAAACCTATCAAATCATTCCACTCTTCCATCCAGCGGCTGTCTTTTATAATTATCGTTTAAAAGAAGTCGTGAAAGAAGATTGGCAAGTGGTTCAAAAACAACTGCAACTGCTTAAGAAAGTTTAAAATGAGAAAAATAAAAGGATGGTTGTTTTTTCGAAGAGAGAATGCTACCCTAGAAGTATCAATAAATAGACAGATTATTTAATCGCTGGGTTGAATAATTGAAGGATTCTGATTTTTGCGTAAGCCTTGAAGCAAAAAGAATGAGTCCTTTTTTTGTTAGAAGGAGATTTGGGTATGGAGCAAACACAGCAAAACCATTTTACTGCGTTGTTTTATAAAAATGTTCTGTTAGGAATTTTAAGTATGGCGGCGCAATCAATTTTTATTTTGGCGGACACATTTTTCATTGCAAATGGGATCGGCACCGAGGCATTGGCGGGGCTTAACATTGTCTTACCACTCGTTAATATTATTAATGGATTAGGTTGGATGTTTGGCGTTGGCGGCGCTACGTTGTTTTCGACCACGGTTGCGCAAAAAGAAATCAAAAAAGCCAATCAGTATTTTAGTTTAACGATTGGGTTAGTTTTCGTTATAGGGAGTCTCTTTACTTTAGCGAGCTTGATTTTTTCCGATCAAATTATTCGGGGACTTCAGGGGACCGGTGTCTTGTTTGGTTTGGCAAAGGAATATTATATGATTTACCTTAGCTGTTCATTATTATTTATTTTAAACAATTGCCTGATTACTTTTTTAAGAAATGACCATAATCCTCGTTTGGCAACGATTGCTTTTGTCAGTGGGGGAATTGTCAACATTATTTTGGATTATGTCTTTATTTATCAATTTGGGTGGGGCATGGCAGGTGCGGCCATTGCAACGGTGATGTCACCGTTAACAAGCTTAATCCTGATTACGTTGCATAAGTGGTCGCCGCAACGAGTTTTACGTTTTGAAAAGTTTAAAGTGAAATTTCAGGATGTTCGAGAAATTATGTCGATTGGTTTTTCTTCCTTTTTAAATGAATTTTCTTCGGCCTTTGTCATGTTTTTATTTAATATTGTTTTGTTAAACTTAGTTGGTCATGTGGCGATTTCAGCTTATGCGATTGTTGCCAATCTCAATATTATTGTGATTGCCATTTTTACAGGGATTGGGCAAGGGGCGCAACCATTACTCAGCCGATACTATGGTTTAGGGGAAACGAAGGTGTTGCGTAAATTTGTTAAACTTAGCTTTATTACGTACTTGGTCGCCGGCTTCCTGTTCTTTTTAATCAGTCAAGTGTTTACGGGACAAATTATTGAGGTCTTTAATAGCGAAGGGAACGACCAGTTGGCGCAAATTGCTAGGACAGCCATCCGCTTATATGCGATTTCCTTCTTGTTTACAGGATTGAATTTTATGGGGATTTATTACTTTTCGGCAGTTCGTAAACCGAAAATGGCGCTAATGATTTCCTCTTTGCGTGGGTTCTTTTTAATTGTGCCAGTTTTATTTATTTTGGTGAAATTACTAGGATTAACCGGTGTTTGGTTAGCCATGCCCGTAGTTGAATTTGTTACGTTTGGACTAATGCTTGTGGGCTACCTTGCGTATCGAAACTATTTGAAAAAAAGAGAAGCAGTAACCTGATGTTGGTTACTGCTTCTTTTTTGCTTAGTTTACATAGTTTTCAGTTAAAGTCATGAATTGTTTCACATCTTTTAGGACTTGATCAATGCCGGCTTGCCAGAAATCAGGTTTTGTTAAGTCAACATTTAAATGTTTTTTCGCTAATTCTTCGCTTGTCATCGAAGCAGTGTCTCTTAATAACGCAATGTATTGGTCTTCAAAAGAGCTGCCTTGTTGATTGGCATACGCATAGATACCCATGCTGAATAGATAGCCAAAAGTATATGGGAAATTATAGAAAGGCACATCATCAATAAAGAAGTGCAATTTGCTCGCCCAGAAATGAGGATGATAACTGCCAAGACTATCTTTGTAGCTTTCTTTTTGCGCCGCTAACATTAATTCAGTAATATCTTCTTCCGCTACTAAACCTTTTTGGCGCGCTTGATAAAAATTATTTTCAAAGATAAAACGCGCATGAATGTTCATAAACATAGCAATGGCATTTTGCATTTTTGTGTCTAAAAGGTTAATCTTTTCAACATCTGATTTGGCCTCTTTTAAGGTGGCGTCAGCAACAATCAATTCTGCAAAGGTACTAGCTGTTTCTGCTACGTTCATGGCATACTCTCGATTCAATGAAGGTAAATCCCACATCACGCTACTATGGAAAGCGTGACCTAATTCATGGGCTAAAGTAGCTACTTCGTTGATTGAATTCCCAAAGGTCATGAAAATCCGCGACTCTTGTGTTTCAGGTAATTCTGTACAATAACCCCCAGGACGTTTGCCTGGACGATCTTCAGCTTCAATCCAACTTTTTTCAAAAGCCATTTGGGCAAAATTAGCCATTTTCGGACTGAATTTACGGAAATTTTCTAAAATAAAGGCAGCGGCTTGATTAAAGGAATACGTTTTTTCTTCTAAATCACCTAAAATAATTGGTGCATCTTGGTCTTGCCAATCCATTTTTTCTTTGCCGAATAATTGCGCTTTGCGCGTTAGAAAGTCGACGAATGGTTGTTTATTTTTTTGGATAGTTTCCCACATAACCGTTAATGTTTCTTGACTCATTCGATTATAGTTTAAGGGATTTTCTAAATAATCTGTAGTGCCATGCAATTTGTAATCAGATAAACGGAACCCATCCAAGTGATTTAGGGTGTCTGCTAAAATTGAAGCTTTGCCACTCCAAGCTTTCTCCCAGGCTGTAAACAAACGTTGACGAACCTTTTTATCAGGATCTCCCATCATGCGGTTAAAGGCTTGGCCTGCAGATAGTTCTGTCACAGAGCCATCTTTTTCTTCAAAAGGAATCACAATGGAAGCAACAATCGTATCGTAATGTGTACTCCAAGCATTTAAACCATCTAGAGAAAGCGTATTGATGATATTTTCTTCTTGTTCGGAAAGCAGTTTTTTTCCATCACGGCGTAATTCATTTAAGCGAAAAGCCATTGTTTTGAACGGTTCTTCGGCTAACAGGGCTTGCCAATGTTCTGCTGAAATCTCGGTGATTTTTTTAGTAAAAATGGTTTCAGCTAATTGAATCGCTGGCAACAGATTGTATAAATCGCCTGATAAAATTTTGGCCTTGGTATCATTAGTATTAGCAGAAATTAAAGCAGTTAAAAAACTATTACATTGTGAAAAGCCATTTGAGATTTTCCCTTGTAACGTTAAAATTTCAGCAAATTGTTCTTTGCCTTGGGCACTTTCTGGTGTCCATTTTGTGATTAACTGATGGTACTCTTTTGTCTGTTCGGTTAATTGAGTCATTCGTTGGCTAAGTTCTTTGGACTCGCTCCCATTGGGGAAAATACTGTCTAAATCCCATGTAATAGAATAGGTCATATCCAATCCTTCTTTCATTTTTTTCTTTTCAGTATATCATAAGACCTAAGAGAAGTTGTTTCTTTTTCCCTCGAAACCGACTATAATAAAAAAGAATTTTCCGTGGCAGGCACGGGGCAACTTGAAACCAAGAAAAGAGGATTATATGAAAAATTATTTGAAAGATAGTAATTTATATTTAGTCATTGCGTTTGTTATTATGGCCATTTTATTTTTCAGTTCATCACAGACGTATGAACAGCAATCACAAGTTGGTCTTTTAGATAAACTTCTGAGCAGTCATCCTTTTGAAGAACAATTAAAAAACATTTCTTTTCAATATGCTGGCAGTGAAGTGAGCATTCAAGCTAGTGGTTATAGTAAATTTGTTGAATTTTTTATTCGTAAGGGAGCCCATTTTGGTACGTATTTTCTATTAGGTGGTAGTTGGTTTATTGGATTAGTGCCAAGAATCAAAGGTCTGTTTTTAACAGCTGTTGTTTCCTGGCTAGCTGCTACTGGCTATGCAGGTTTAGATGAATTTCATCAAATGATCACGGGAGGAAGGACCCCTCTTTTTCAAGATGTTATGTTGGATTCCATGGGTGCTTTGACAGCCATCGTTATTTGTTTGGTGGTTCATGGTTTGAAGAAAAATAAAAAAAGAAGACGCTAATTTAGAAGAGCTTCGTTTATTCGTCAGAAAGGTGGATAAGCGAGGGTCTTTTTTTGGTAGCGCTTGTTCCTAACTGAAAAGAAGAGTAGAATAAAGGAGAATAGTAACGAAAAGTCAGGAGGAATCAAGGATGTCAGGACACAGCAAATGGAGCAACATTCAAGGGCGTAAAAATGCGCAAGATGCCAAACGTGGGAAAATTTTCCAAAAAGTTTCAAGGGAAATCTATATGGCGGCAAAAGCAGGTGGCCCTGACCCCGCAATGAATCCTGCTTTACGTTTAGCAGTCGATAAAGCTAAGTCAGCCAATATGCCCAATGATAATATTGCTCGCGCCATAAAAAAAGCCAGTAGTGCTGGTGAAGGGGAACATTATGACGAGGTAACTTATGAAGGATACGGGCCAGGTGGCGTGGCAGTTTTAGTTCATGCACTAACAGATAACCGCAACCGAACGGCCACCAATGTTCGCGTCGCGTTTACTCGAAATGGTGGCTCTTTAGGTGAAACGGGTTCGGTGAATTATATGTTTGATCGTAAAGGCTATATTGTCATTAAGAGAGAAGATCATGCAATTGAGGAAGACGACATGCTAGAAGTCGTTTTGGAAGCAGGCGGCGATGATTTAGAAACATCACCAGAAGTATTTGAAATTTACACAGCACCAGAAGATTTTACAGCGGTTCGCGATGCTTTAGAACAAGCAGGTTATTCATTAGCACAAGCTGAATTAACAATGGTTCCGCAAACCTTACTAACCTTGAACGATGAACAAAAAGCGCAATTAGAGCGCTTGGTTGACAAGTTAGAAGACGATGATGATGTGTCAGAAGTATTTACCTCTGCAGAAAATCTATAAAATAAAGGGATGCTTGGCGTCCTTTTATTCATAAAATGAAAGCGGATACAGAATGGAGGGCATTTTGAAAAAGAGAATTTGTTTACAAGCAATCAGGGAAGAAGCGGAAGCCTATTATCGTAACGGTGATTTTTATTGCTCGGAAGCGATTGTGGCGACCATTCGGCAGCACTTCGATGCGGAGATTCCCATTGAAGCTGTGGCCATGGCTTCTGGGTTTCCTGTAGGTGTTGGAGGAGCGAAGTGTATTTGTGGTGCTCTTTCAGGCGGGGTTATGTGTCTGGGCTACTTTTTTGGTCGGATAGAAGCCAAAGGAGAACAAGTAAATAAAACGATGGCTTTAGCCAACGAATTGCATCAAAGTTTTCGACAAAAGCATCGAGTGGTTTGCTGCAGTATTTTGACAAGTAAAATGACGATGGGTTCACCTGAACATATGGAACAATGCATTGGCTTTACTGGAGAAATCGCTGAAACAACCGCAAAAATTATTGCACGAGAACTTGCTTACGAATTAGTCTAGTAAAAAATGAGAGAGGAGCAACCAGATTCATTCACCTGAATCTGGTTGCTCCTCTCTCATTTAATGCGTAATCAATTAACCAAGTACTTTTTCATAAGCTTCCACTTGAGATAAGACACGTTGGAGCTGTAATTCATTTTCAATATAGTTGATTGAATTACCTAAATCTTCTTGGCGGTTTGTTTCTAAACGATCGACTTCTTTTTTTGCTTCGTTCAATAAGTGTAGAACTTCTTCCTTAGATAACATGTACTCACCTCCTTGCGCAGTTCATCTACTATTAGTGTACTCCTTTTTTTCAAAAAAGGGCAATAATAGGATATTAAAAAACAAAAATAGCGGTTAGAACCGCTATTTTTGTTTACTCATGGCGTTGTTATGCTAAAATCGCTTCGATTCGTTCTCTTTGATCTGCCAAAAAGTGAGGCAAATAAAGGGGGATTTCATCAAAGTTTGAGCTTTGATTTTCATAGGCTTCGGCATCTAGCAGGCCTTTTTGTGTGGCTACTTCAAATAACAAGTGGTTCGGTTCTCTAAAATACAATGATTTGAAAAATTCGCGGTCTTTAATTCCTGAGTTTGTAAAATTCTTTTCCTCTAACAGGCTATCAACTTGCGTTAATTCTTGCGTATCTTCCACCCCAAAGGCGACGTGATGAACGCCACCAATTCCTTCAATGGCAAGCGGATTGGTACGGTCATCAATGATGTGCACCTCTTGATAAAACTGTGGATGATGATTTTCCAGAACAGTTACTTCATGCGCAGTTTCAAAAAAAGGTACTGTTTCTTTTTCATGCCAATGTAAATAATCCACTAAAGGTTGTTTGGTAGCTGCGGCATATTGGACGCGTAATTGAATTGCATCAATGCCTAAAATTGCATGTTCTACTGGAATTTCAGAATGCTCAGCTGGAAAATAATCTTCCGCATTTTCAAATTCACGTAACGGAACAAGCGCCATTTGCGTATTATCGGGCGCTTCAAAACGCAAAATTGGGTGTTGGTTAAATGTTTCCACACCATAGTGGCAGATACCCGCTTGCTCAAGACGTTCTGCCCAAAAATCCAAAGAGGCGCGCGTTGGTACTTTTAAAATAGTTCGTTCAATTGTATTTGTCCCAAAGGATTGATCTTGGCCATCATTCAATTCAAAAAAAGTTAATTCGGTACCTGTTCGTTGCTCATTATCTGAGAAAAACAAGTGATACATGGTGTGGTCATCTTGGTTGATCGTTTTCATTAGTAATTTTAATCCCAGTGTATTATGATAGAAGTCAAATGTAGGCTTTATCAATCGATTTAAAATAGAGATGTGATGAATTTGTGCATACATAGTAAAATTCCTTTCTTGGAGGTTTATTAAATGAAACAATTTTTTCAAAAAGGGTCGAAACCTAATCAATTAGTTGTCGCTTTCCATGGTACTGGTGGCAATGAATATCAATTATTAACGACCATCGCAACCCTTTATCCAGAAGCGAGTGTTCTAAGTTACTTAGGAACAGAAGGTGTAGGCGAACAGCGACGCTTTTTTGCGCCATTAGTCAATGGAGCATTACCTCGTGCTAACTTTGATGAGCGAGTGACGGCGTTTCTAGAAGAAGTTTGGCAACCGCAAAAGTTATACGATGAAGTTATTTTTATAGGGTACTCTAACGGTGCCAATTTTATTTTAGGCCTATTAGAAAAGAACCCGACTATTGCTAACACTGTTATTTTACTGCATCCAAGCAATTTAGGCTATCAATATGTATCTGGTGAGTTTGCGACAAAAGTGATTGTCACAACAGGGGCTCAGGATGAGTTGAGTATTCCGGGACAAGTTCTTTCTTTAGCTAATCAATTAAAGAAACATTTCCCAGTCGACTTTTTGCTCGTTGATGGCGGTCATGGCTTATCAGAAGAAGAAGTAACGAAAATAAAAGAAGTTCTTTAAAAAACAAGCTGCAACCTTTGCTGATAAGTGGTTGCAGCTTGTTTTTTTCATGTGTGTTTAAATGATTTAGTTCTTTTTATTAATGAAAGCTTCCGCAAGGGCAAAGTCTCCTGCGTAAGGTTCATCTACGCCGTTTACTTTTTGATAAAGGTCGGCGCCTTTACCAGCTAAGACAATCGCATCATCAGCCGTTGTGCTTAAAGATAATGCGTGAGCAATTGCTTCGCCACGATCTAAAACGGTGTAAACAGGCATTTCTTTGGTAATATGGGCTTGAATTTCTTGGCAAATTTTTGCTGGATCTTCACTGGCTGGGTCATCGGTTGTTAGGACTGCAACATCAGCCAATTCAGAAAGAACCCTACCAAAGTCTTTGCGGCGAGAAATCGCTTTGTCTCCCGTGCTACCGACAAGAACAATTAAGCGGCCGTCAGGATGTTCTTCACGGACAAAGGTTAAAAGATTCTTCAAACTATCATAGTTATGAGCGTAATCAACATAGACGGTTGCACCGTTGGTATTCGTTAAAGATTCCATCCGGCCAGGGACGGTGGTTGCTGCGATCCCTTGTTGACACTCTTCTTTTGAAGCTCCCACAAGGACACTAGCAATCGCCGCACTTAACGCATTACCTTTGTTAAAATCACCACCTAAACGAAGGTGATAAGAGCCAGCCAATCCTAACGCATCTGCAGGACTTTCAACGATAAAACGTAAGGAATCCTCTGAAGAAACAGCGAATGAATAGTCAACTTCTGAAGCTGGCTGACTGCCATAGACAATGGCAGGGACTTTTTGCTGTTGTGCAGTTTCTTTAAGTAATGGAAAATAATCAGCTTCGTGATTCAACACAATGACTTTAGAATGTGTAATCAATTGACGTTTGCAATAAAAGTAATCGTCAAAGGTTGGATGTTCAATTGGACTGATATGGTCGGGGGTAATGTTTAAAAAAATGCCGACATCAAAAAATAACTTGTAGACACGATTAGTTTTGTAGGCTTGGGAAGAAACTTCCATAATAAAATGAGTCATCCCGTTAGCAACAGCGGTTGCCATCATTCGATACAAGTCCAAAGATTCGGGTGTAGTCAAGGCAGATTTAAAGAATGTTTTGCCATCTAATGTCGAATTCATGGTAGAAAGCAAGGCTGTTTTTTGTTGTGTAGCAACATCTAAAATATATTTGGTGAAATAAGCCGCTGTTGTTTTACCTTTGGTTCCAGTAAAGCCAATCAGTTTTAATTTATTTTGTGGATAATCATAAAAAGCCATGCTTAACACAGCCATTGCTTTTTTAATGTCAGTCACGATAATTCCTAGTTGTGCTGGAACCTCATAAGGCACCTCAGAAACATAGATTTCTAGGCCGTCTTTTACAGCATTTTCTAAATAGATTTCTTTAAAGTTTAATCCTTTACAAAAAAAGAGTGTTTCTGCTGTTACGTCTCTCGAATCGTAAGAAAGAGCCGTTACTTCTCGTTGACCTAACGTGTCGGAAAGGGTCAAGTGCCAGCCTTCTGGTGAAATAAATTCTTTTAATAAATCTTCTTTTTCTAAGCAATCGCGAATTGCGAATAATGAAATCGTCACTTTTTTTGCCTCCAAACGTTTCAACGAAATTTCAAAACTGATGTCATTATAGCATTATTTTTCTTTTAAAAAAACCATCTCGTTAGCGTGAGAAAATCCATGAGAAATGTTAAAATAGGATAATTCTTCGAGAAAGTCGTTGCATATCCCAAGATGAACAATTAAAATAAAGAAAGCATACTCAAAGAATATTGGAGGACAAAATGATCAATCAACCAAATTCAGTTGATCAACCAATCCTGACGAACCAAGAAAAAATGGTCAAAGGCTCAGCTTGGATGACAGCTAGTAATATTATCTCCCGCATGTTAGGGGCGATTTACATCATCCCCTGGTACGCTTGGATGGGCGAGCACGGAAACGAAGCGAACAGTTTGTTTTCAATGGGGTATACGATTTATGCCTTATTCCTAATGATCTCTACCGCCGGAATTCCAGGTGCGATTGCCAAGCAGACCTCGCATTATAATTCATTGAACGAATATAAAATTAGTCGACAGCTTTTTTATCGTGCCTTACAACTAATGGGTGGCTTAGGTGTGGTTTTTGCTATTGTGATGTATTTGGCATCTCCGGCATTAGCAGCTTTGTCTGGCGGAGGACCTGAATTAGTTCCAACGATGCGTTCATTAAGTTTAGCCGTTTTAGTTTTCCCAAGCATGAGTGTCATTCGCGGTTATTTCCAAGGAAATCAAGAAATGATGCCCTTTGCTTTATCACAAATTGTTGAACAAGTAGCACGAGTTTTTTACATGTTATTAACTGCTTTTATTATCATGAAAGTCTTTGAAGGTAATTACGTTACAGCGGTGACCCAAGCCACTTTTGCGGCATTTATTGGGATGCTCGCAAGTTTTGCGGTTTTAGGTTATTACATGTACAAACAAAAACCATTATTTGATTATTTAGAAGAACACAGCGCCAATGAACATGAAATTGCTCCAAAAGAGTTATTGATTGAAACTTTTAAAGAGGCGATTCCTTTTATCGTAGTTGGCTCAGGGGTGACGGTCTTTAAACTTGTCGATCAGTTTACTTTCTCAAACTTTATGCGTTTGTTTACGGATTATTCAGATACCCAGTTACGAGAGCTTTTCGGTATTTTTAATGCCAATCCGGACAAATTAACCATGATTGTCGTGGCTTTAGCGACTTCGATTTCGGCTACTGGATTACCGTTAATTACAGAAGCGGTCACCTTAAAAAATCATCGTGAGTTAGCGCGTTTGATTAGTAATAATTTACAACTTTTTGTGTTTGTAATGTTGCCAGCAACGTTCGGTATGATTGTTTTAGCGCAACCACTATACACTGTTTTTTACATGCCAGATGCTTTAGGCACTTCTTTATTAGTGCAAGCTTGTTATGCTAGTTTATTCTTGGGCTTGTATATGTTAGTGTCAAATATGTTAATGGGGATGTATGAAAATCGTGACGCAATGCGTTATTTAGGAATTGGTTTAGCAGTGAAATTAATCGTGCAATTCCCCGCAATCCGTTTATTTGAAGTTTACGGTCCGTTATTAGCAACGATGATTGGCTTTACGGTTTCTTGCGTATTGATTCTAAGAAGAATTCGTCAAGTGACACGTTTTAATTACAAATTAACCTTACGGCGAACATTGTTAATGTTCTGTATTACAGTCATCATGATGATTATCGCTTTGATTTTCCGTCAGTTCTTGTATCTATTTTTAGATCCAACTAGACGTTTCCAAGCCTTCATTATCGTTGTAATTGTGGCTGCTGCAGGAGGCGCTTTTTATGGCTATTCGGTCTTGAAGATTCGCTTAGCTGATCGTTTATTAGGGAAAAATGCCGCAAAATTACGTGCAAAATTCAATATTAAATAATAGCTGATTGAACTCCTTTCAGCAGATTCTCTTAAGAGACAAGGCTTGAGACATCGATCGATTCGATTTATGTCCCAAGCTATTTTTTTAAAGGAAAGAGGAATGACGATGCGTTTAGATAAATTTTTAGCCGATGTTGGTATCGGTAGTCGTAAAGAAATCAAACAATTGTTAAAGAAAAAAGTCGTTACGGTGAATGGTGACGTCGTAAAAGAAGCCAAAACACAAGTAAATGAAGAAACAGATCAAATTGCCTTGATGGGAGAAATTCTTACGTATCAGAAATTCTTTTATTACATGTTGCATAAACCACAAGGTGTCATTTCTGCGACGGAAGATCAGCGAGATGAAACGGTAATTGACTTGTTAACTGATCAGGATTACCGTGCCGACTTGTTCCCAGTTGGTCGCTTGGATAAAGATACTGAAGGCTTGCTTCTATTAACAAATGATGGCCAGTTAGCGCATCAATTATTATCACCCAAAAAGCATGTGGATAAAGAATATTTAGCTGAAGTTGAGGGACTTGTGACAGCGGAAGATTGTCAACTGTTTGCGCAAGGATTTGCCTTGAAAGATGGAGAAATGGTTAAACCAAGTCGTTTAGTCATTGAGACGATCAATGAGGAAGAAGGGACTTCCGTAGTCCGTTTAGTGATTCAAGAGGGAAAATTTCATCAAGTCAAACGGATGTTAGCCACTGTAGGCAAACCTGTGACGTATTTAAAACGATTACGAATGGGCGAACTATGGTTGGATGAAACGTTAGAACTAGGGGAATATCGGCCCTTAACAGAAGCCGAATTGCAACAACTACAACCTAAACAATCATACCTCAATTAAAATAAACAAAAACCCAGCACTTTCTGCGGAAAAGATAAAAATTTTCTCGAAAAATAGTGTCGGGTTTCTTTCTTTTTCTGCATAAAATGGTATGATTGACTATGTAGAACTTTATGAATAGGAGTGACAACAAATGACAATTGATTGGACAAAAGAAGTCGAAGCACGTAAAGACGACTTATTAGAAGATTTACAAAACTTATTACGGATCAACAGTGAACGTGATGATGCACAAGCAACACCTGAAGCGCCCTTTGGACCTGGGCCAGTTGCTGGCTTAAAACACATGTTAGCGTATGGTGAACGTGATGGCTTTACGGTGAAAAATGTCGACAATTACGCTGGACACATTGAATATGGTGAAGGCGACGAAACGTTAGGGATTTTTGGTCATATGGACGTTGTTCCTGCTGGTGATGGTTGGGAAACAGATCCTTATGAACCAGTCATTAAAGATGGCAAAATTTATGCACGTGGCGCGAGCGATGATAAAGGCCCAAGTATGGCTGCTTATTACGCAATGAAAATTATCAAAGAATTAGGCTTACCCGTGTCTAAAAAAATCCGTTTCGTAGTAGGAAGTGACGAAGAAAGCGGCTGGGGCGATATGGATTACTATTTCCAACATGAAGAAGCGCCAGACTTTGGTTTCTCACCAGATGCTGAGTTCCCAATTATTAATGGGGAAAAAGGAAATGTGACTATTCGTTTAACTTTCCGAGGCGGTAACGGTGCTGAGTATAAATTAGAAAGCTTCAAATCTGGCTTACGTGAAAACATGGTTCCGGGAACAGCAGATGCTGTTGTAACGGCTGCTTCAGCAGATGAAGCAGCTTCACTAGCTGCTAGCTTTGAAACATTCATCAAACAAGAAGCAAAAATTTCAGGTAACGCAGAACTTTCAGATAAAACAGTGACTTTCCATGTAGTTGGTAAAGGTGCTCACGGTGCTAGCCCACAATCTGGAATTAACGCAGCGACTTTCTTGGCAACTTTCTTAAATGATTACAGCTTTGCAGAAGGCGCATACAGCTTTATTAATACCATTGCTGAATTTATCCATGAAGATTTTTATGGTGAAAAATTAGGTGTGGCTTTTGAAGACGAAAAAATGGGTAAATTGACAATGAACGCTGGGATTGTTAACTTTGATCCAGAAAATCCTGAAAATAGCTTAGTAACATTAAACTTCCGCTATCCAAAAGGAACTTCAGCAGAAGAATTACAAGCAAAAGTTCAAGCAACAGTCGGTGAAACGGTCACTGCAACACAAGGAGATCGCAACCAAGAACCGCATTATGTACCAGTTGATGATCCATTGGTGGCAACGTTACTACAAGTTTACGAAGACCATACAGGCGAAAAAGGCCAAGAACAAATCATTGGTGGCGGTACTTATGGCCGCTTATTAAAACGTGGTGTTGCCTATGGCGCAATGTTCCCTGGCTACACAGACACAATGCACCAAGCCAACGAATTTATGGAATTAGATGACTTATTCCGAGCAGCTGCTATTTATGCAGATGCGATTTATCGTTTAGCGAAGTAAAGTAAAAAAGCTGTTTTCGATTTTCGAAAACAGCTTTTTTTTGCAATTTTTGCCTTTTAAAAACCCAAAATCAGAACCGTCAATTTACTGAAAATTTCTTGCAAATCAACAGATCCCACGATACGATAAATAGGAGAAAACGCAATGAGTGAAACACTTATTGTTAACTATTTAATCAAAGGACGTGTGAAGATGAACGTAGAAGAATTAGTTCAAAAAGCAAAAGATTTAATTGGAGAAGGCAACGTGGAACATGCGCAACAATTCATTGAAGAACATAAAGATGAATTAGGCGAACACTATCATAAAATTACAGCGATGTTAGCTGATACAACGACCGATGGTTTGTTTGATAAAATTAAAGGATTGTTTCAATAGTTGAAAAAAATCTGAGATAAAAGTAGAGGCTGAGACAAAAGTGTTTAGCTCCAAGAACCAAGTAGGTATGATGATTTCATCTGTTCATGCTTCACAGTGAAACATTGCAACTCTCGCCGTTTAACAGTTTTTGAGCGTGGAGCAAAAATCCAAAGTGATTTTTGTCCCACGCTCTTCTTTTTTTATTTAACTTTTAACCATTGTTTTGGCAACACATACGCAATTGGATTAAAAAGATAATCCGCTCCCCGTTTCACCACAGGCATATTCGTAATAGCTAAAATGAAGAGGGCTAAGAAGAAAAGTGCCAGGATTCGGAAAGCAAACCATTCTTTAAAGAGTGTGTCTAATTGCAAACCACTTTCCAACAGAATAATTAAGGGCATATGCAAGAGATAAGGGTAGAGGGTATCTTTTCCGAGGGCGCTTAAAGGTAACTTTCGTTTCGGCAATAATGCAAACCAAGAAAGAGACACCAATGCTGCAGCAACGTAAAAGAACAGCTGAATGAAACTACTGTATTCAAAGGCCGGACTAATTTCAGCGTAGGAAGCCCAACCAGTTAAGAAGCCCCAAAATTTCGTTGCCAATGACCAATGACTATTTACAAATAAAAAGGAGCTTAAAATTACGCCTATCGCTGCCCATTTGAGTTTGCGATGATCTAAAAAGGTTTGTAGCTTTTGAATATCCATTAAGTAGCCACAATAAAAGAAAGGGAAGAAGCCCAGAGTCCGTCCTAAAGACAAGAAACCTTCCACAGGTAAATAGCCTGAGGCGCAGCCGATAACAATGATGATGGGCAACATGATTTTCGGCTGAACGCGCTGAAGAAAGATGGTAATTAAGTAGAAACTTGCTAAGGAAAGTAAGTACCAAGGAACGCCCGTTTCGTTCAGTAAATCAAAATTCATTTTATTTGCAAAGGCGAAATTAGCAAGCGTAATCAACAACTTCGCTAAGAGATAAAGCCAAACAAAGGAAAGTAAGCGTAGATATTTTCGTTGTTTAATTGCATGTTTACTAAAGAGTCCAGAGACAAAAATAAAGGCTGGCATATGGAATGAATAGATCCAAAAGTTGATCGTTTCCATGAGTCGTGAAGGAGAAGCTTCACGATCTAAAATATGCCCAAAAATCACTAAGAAAATTAAAAAAAGTTTCACGTTGTCCCATTTATAAATTCGCTTGTCGTTTTCCATAACGATCACTCCTTTTAGTAGAAAACAGTTCACTTTTGTTTAAGGCAGAAGAGGACAATTTTTCCATTCATTGAGTAGATAATTGTAGATACGAACCGGCAGCCGTTAAATGAGCCCCCACATACTTGCGCTTAAAACAAAAAATTAGGCAGGATGTTAGTCTTAAATTATACTGAAAGAGTGACGATCCTCCAAAGATTTTGTTTATTAAGAAGTGAAAGATGCGGTGAAAATAAATGATAAAATTTCAAAATGTTTCAAAAGTATATCAAGAAAATGCCGTTTTGTCCGATGTGAATTTAACAATCCAACAAGGCGAATTTTTTGTATTAGTAGGGCCGAGTGGTAGTGGAAAAACGACGACTTTGAAAATGATTAATCGGCTCATTGAGCCAACGACAGGTGAAGTGGCTCTCAATGAACAAGTGGTAACCAATTATCCTTTACGTGAATTACGACTAAAAATTGGCTATGTTCTTCAGCAAATTGCCTTATTTCCTAACTTAACCGTGGCGGAAAATATTGAGTTGATTCCTGAAATGAAAAAATGGCCCAAAGAGCAACGCAGAGAGCGAACCATTGAACTATTGAAAAAAGTTCAGCTGGATCCTGAGGAATATCTGCATCGTAAGCCAGCAGCGCTTTCAGGAGGCGAACAACAACGTATCGGGATTTTACGCGCCATTGCAGCCGAACCAGAAGTGATTTTAATGGATGAACCTTTTAGCGCGCTAGATCCGATTTCAAGACATCATCTTCAACGTTTGGTGAAAGAACTTCATCAGGAATTAGCGAGTACCATTGTTTTTGTGACCCATGATATGACTGAAGCTTTACTGTTAGGAGAACGCATCTGTATTATGGACGCTGGTAAAATTATTCAAGTCGATACGCCAGAAGCCATTCAAAAACATCCGAAAAATAATTTTGTCGGTCAATTTTTTAAACAATCTTCGCCAGAACTAGCGAACTATTGTGGCGCTGACTTGACTGCATTTTTAGAAGCTACGGATGAGACGATTGAGCCAGTGCCAACTGTTTTCATGGAAACCAATTTAAAAGAGATTGTCCAACTCATTAATGCGCAAGAGAAAGCAAATTTAGTAGAAAAACAACAAGTTTTAGGGTGTATCACCTCAAAAACGATTACTCGTTTTATGGAACAACTGTTGGAAAGCGAGGGACAGTAGATGCAAGCACTGATTGAAACTTTTTTTGCTCGAAAAGAAGAATATCTGCAAGCGTTAATCGAGCATATGCAATTATCCTTTATCTCGTTATTATTCGCTGCATTGATTGCAATTCCTTTAGCCATTTATTTAACGAGTCATCGCAAGTTAGCGGAAAGTCTGTTACAAGTGACTGGGATTTTCCAAACAATCCCTTCTTTAGCTTTGCTAGGCTTATTGATTCCGTTAATTGGTATTGGTCGACCACCGGCAATTGTTGCGCTAGTGATTTATGCCTTATTCCCAATTTTACAAAACACCTATACTGGTTTGACGGAAATTGATCCTTCGTTAGAAGAAGCTGCAGAAGCATTTGGGATGAGTAAAAAAGAAAAACTGTTTAAGTTTGAGTTACAAATGGCATTACCATTTATTATTTCTGGGATTCGAACGGCTACCGTTTTAATTATTGGTACGGCCACGTTGGCGGCGTTAATTGGAGCAGGTGGTTTAGGGACCTTCATTTTATTAGGAATTGATCGAAATAATTTATCGTTGATTTTTATTGGAGCTCTTTCATCAGCTGCACTAGCAGTCTTATTTAATTATGGAATTCATTGGTTGGAAAAAGCGAATGGACGGCGACTAATCATTGGCGGTACTATTTTAGGCCTTTTGTTAGGTGGTTCATTTTTCTGGAATCAACAAACTTCTTCAAAGGAAAAACAGCTGACAATTGCTGGCAAATTAGGAGCGGAACCAGATATTATTATTAATATGTATAAAGCCTTAATTGAAGAAAATAGCGACATTCAGGTGACGTTAAAGCCAAACTTTGGCAAGACTACTTTTTTATATAATGCCTTGAAATCAGATGAAATCGATCTTTATCCGGAATTTACAGGAACAGTGATCGAAACCTTTTTAAAAAATCCTCCTCAGCTAGACAATCAACCTCAAGTAGTCTATGAAGCGGCACGCGCTGGCTTGAAAAAACAAGAAAACCTTACTTTGTTGAAACCGATGCGCTATGAAAATACGTATGCCGTCGCAGTTAAGCGCTCATTTGCAAAAGCGCATCAATTAAAAACGATTAGTGATTTACAGAAAATCAACAATCAGTTGAAAGCAGGTTTTACGTTAGAATTTATTGATCGGCAAGATGGTTATAAGGGATTACAAGAAAAATATCATTTAAATCTGAATGTCCAATCGATGGAACCGGCGTTACGCTATCAAGCGATTAATAATGGTGAGGTAAATGTGATTGATGCCTATTCAACGGATAGTGAATTGAGACAATACGATTTAGTAACGTTAGAAGATGATCAAGCGCTATTTCCGCCTTATCAAGGAGCACCACTTATTAAAACAGCAACGTTGGAAAAATATCCAGAATTAGCAGAAATATTGAATAAATTGGCAGGAAAAATTAGCGAAGAAGAAATGAGTGAAATGAATTATCAAGTCAATGTGGAGGGGCAAGATCCTAGCATAGTGGCGAAAGACTATTTAAAAGAAAAGAATCTTCTTAAATAAGTATTTTTTACTGAAAAAGACTGGTATATAAACATTTATCCAGTCTTTTTCAGATAAATAAAGAGTTTAATGTGAAAAGTACCTGTATTTTTACTCATTTTTGGATATAATAAAAGAAATGAATGGAGAGGAGTGGTCTATATGAAAAAAGCAGAACGTCAACGTTTGATTAAACAATTAATTATGCAACAAGAAATTGAAACACAAGATGAATTAATCACTCGTTTGGAAGAACTTGGCGTCCGAGCCACTCAAGCGACTGTTTCAAGAGATATCCGTGAAATGAGTATTGTTAAAACACATGGTGCAGATGGTCGTGTCAAATATGCAATTTTTTCTCAAGCACAAGGCACAAGCAGTGAAGAGAAATTACGAGAATCAGTAAAAGATTCAGTTGTTCGAATGGAGCGAGTACAATTTATTGTCATCTTGCATACAGAGATGGGAAATGCCGATGTGGTGAGTAACTTTTTAGATGAAGTAGCTTATCCAGAAGTGGCTGGTACAGTGGCTGGTGCGGATACAATTATTGTGATTACACGTTCAGAAGAGGATGCGGAACACTTTATCGAACGCATCGAAAATATGATTTTTTAAAATTGAAAGCATCAATAGAAGGGAGTTTTTTTCTTGGTAGAATTGAAAGCGCTACAAAATGGTTCGGATATTCGGGGAATTGCTTTGGATACGGAAGAGCAAACTGCAACATTAACCGCAACAGCAGTAGCCGAGATTGCGGTGGGCGTGGTTCGTTGGTTACAGGATAAAAAACAACTGCCACGAAAGGCACAACAGCGCCTGACAATTGCAATCGGACATGATAGTCGTCTAACGGCGGAGCCGATTAAGCAAGCATTAGTAGATACGTTTCTTTCATTAGGTATTCAGGTGATTGACGTTGGTTTAGCTACGACGCCTGCTATGTTTATGGCTACTCAATTTCCAACGTTTCAATGTGATGCAGCGATTATGATTACAGCTAGCCATTTGCCTTACTACTTTAATGGCTTGAAGTTCTTCACAGCAGAAGGTGGAGCAGAGAAAGAAGATATTCGGTATATTTTATCTCATACTGATCCGCTGACAGCCAATGAAAATGGCACACTGATGAAGCAAGAGTTACTGCCAATTTATGCGGAGCATTTGGTGGCAAAAATCCGCCAAGGAATTCATTCGCCAGAAGAGAAACCTTTACAGGGCTTTCGAATTATCGTTGATGCGGGTAATGGGGCTGGGGGCTTCTTTGCGGAGCAGGTTCTTCAAGTTTTGGGCGCTGATACGACGGGATCACAGTTTTTAGAACCAGATGGGCATTTTCCTAATCATGTACCTAATCCAGATAATTCTGAAGCAATGAAAAGTATTCAAACAGCTGTTTTAGCTAATCAGGCAGATTTGGGCATTATTTTTGATACAGATGTAGATCGTTCGGCTGTGGTGGACCAATCAGGTGAGGTACTAAACCGAAATAATTTAATTGCTGTTTTAGCGGCAATCGTTTTAAAAGAAGCGCCTGGTAGTTATATTGTGACAAATTCGCCAACCTCAAGTCATTTAAAAACATTTATTGAAGAAAAAGGCGGCCAACAGATTCGTTATATTTCTGGTTACCGAAATGTCATTAATAAAATGATTGAATTGAATCATGGGGGCTTTCAGACACCGTTAGCCATTGAAACCAGTGGTCATGCAGCGTTTCAAGAAAACTACAATCTGGATGATGGTGCATATGTCGTGGCAAAAATTTTAATGTTGTTACCAGAATTGAAACAAAACAATCAAACGTTAGGTGATCTGATTGCTACATTGAAGCAACCGGCAGAAACCAACGAATTTCGCTTCAAAATTACTGCGGAGGATGTTACTTGTTATGGGCAACAAGTCTTGCGAGACTTTGAATTGTTTGTAGAAAATCAAGCAGACTTTGCTGTGGACCGTGAAAACCAAGAAGGTGTTCGGGGAAACGTGTCTGGTCAATATGGCAGTGGGTGGTTTTTGCTACGCTTAAGTCTGCATGAACCGTTGCTTGTTCTTCAGGTAGAGAATGACCAAAGCGATAAAAATGCGTGTGTCATCGAAAAAATTGCCACTTTTTTACAAAAATACGAGGAAATAGATAGTCAGCAAATAGAAAATAATTTAGGAAATTAAAGGTGTTCTTATGGAAAATGTCTTAAAAGGAAAACACATTGGCTTTTCTCATTTTAGAGAAGAATATATCGAACATATTGCAAAACAGCAATGGGATAATGAATTGCTTCGGCATTTGAGCTGGGATGCTTTACATCCGTGGGGGCTTGAAGAATGGAAAGATTTCACGATTAATAAAGGAGAAGATGATCGATTTCTATTTGCTATTTTAGAAAATACGACAGAGAAATTTATTGGTTGGGTCTCGTTGTCTGATGTACAGTTGAAAAATAGAGGGGCCAATTTAGGGATTGCTATTTTACAAAAAGAGCAACGTGGTCAAGGATATGGCTTTGAGGCGGTGTCTTTAATTTGTAAATTTGCTTTTTATGAATTGGGTTTGCACAAAATCAGATTAGCTGTCAATAGTAACAATCAAAAAGCGATTCATGTTTATGAAAAAGTAGGCTTCAAAAAAGAAGGAATTGATAGAGAAGCGTTATTTCAAGATGGCCAATGGCTGGATATCTACAATTACGGAATTTTACAAAAAGAGTGGCTACAAATGATTAAGGCTGAGAGTTAGCTCAGGAACTGTTTAACACCAAGACACTGAGCAAACGCAGATATGCCGTTCTCAGCAGTGAATGTGCGGTAAAATAAAAAAGCAGAAGAAATCGGCGGTTACCGTCCGATTTCTTCTGTTTTTTTACCATAGGCCAGGCGCTGCAGTCACAACGATTTGTTTTTTTGTAAACGGATGGAGTAAATGAAGTTGTGAAGCATGGAGCATTAAACGAGCTGCCTGCGATTTTGGGTTGTATAACGGATCACCAATAATTGGATGCCCTTCGCTAGCTAAATGGACCCGAATTTGGTGCGTCCGACCTGTTTCTAAAACACAGGTAACTGCGGTTTGATTGTTAGAAAGAGTTTGGACCACTTGGACATGTGTAATCGCTGAATCCCCTTTTTGAGGATCAATCCGTCGTTTCCGGCGATCATGCCGATCACGACCAATCGGCTGATTGATTGTCTGTTCTTTTTGGTTAAAGTGACCAGCCACAATCGCTTGATATTGGCGGTAAATTTGTTTTGTTTCTAATAAACGCCCTAAAATAGGTAAGACAAAAGGATTTTTAGCAAAGACAATCGCACCACTGGTTTCTTTATCTAATCGATGAACGACATAAGGGACCTGATTTTTCTCAGCTAAATAGGCAGCAACATGATTTAACAAGGTGTCCGTTTCCTGTGGCTGATTTGGATGGGTTTTAATGCCATAAGGTTTATTTACAATCATTAAATGTTCGTCTTCATATAAAACCTTCACACGCGTTGCTTCCCCCAAATGAACAGTGGGACGCACATAATCGGTTTCTTCAAACGTTAAGGTGACACAATCGCCAGCTTGGACTGGAAAATGAAAAGCAGCTGTTTCTCCGTTGATTTTGACATTTTTTCGCGTGCGTAAAAAATGGCGCACTTTTCGAGGGACTAGCCACTCATTTTCTAATAGTTCTTTTACAGTCATTGTTGAAAAATTTTCAGGTAATCTCATTGAATATTCCACCAAATCCCACCTTTCACTGATTCGCTATTTAGTGTAACAAAGCTGCTCAAAAGGTCAAGTCAGAACGGAAAAAAAGCTGAAATTTGTTAGAAAGGCAGTTCCTTGAGAGATTCTTAAACAAATTTACATAAAAAACGAAGAAAAGCATGATAGAATAGAGGCTAAATAAAGACTCGTTTCTAAGCGTAAGCAATTATTTACCTCTAGTGAAGGCCACATTTCCTTTGCTACAGCTAAAAGACCATTGAAATTGTTTTTCAAGAATTTTTCATGCTTTAGACCTAGGTCGTACCCACAAGAATATGGTAGACTTAGCCAAGAAACGTAAACAGAGGGAGTACTATGGACAATCTTAAACAATTTTTTAGTAAAGTCGGTGTCGGATTACGTCATTTTTGGACGTGGATAAAGCCTTATTTAATACAATTCCATCAAGCCAGAAAGCGGATTTGGAAAAAGTATCAAATCAATAAAATTTTCTTGTTAATTGGTTTGGTAGTCGCTTTAGGTGCCAGTATTTATTTATTTTACTTAGCCAAGTCCGCAAACGTTGAGACCCTAAAATCAGGGCTAAGTGAATCAACACGCGTTTATGATGAATCAGGAAAAGAAGTCGGAAAGTTATTCGGGCAAAAAGGGACTTTTGTGGAACTGGATAATATTTCTCCTTATATTCAAGATGCGGTTATTTCAACTGAAGATCGCGGGTTTTATCAACATAAAGGGTATTCCATCAAAGGGATTGCCCGTGCGGTTGTTGGAAAATTGACCTTCGGGAAAATCGGTGGCGGTGGTGGCGGAAGTACAATTACGCAGCAATTAGCCAAAAATGCTTACTTAACGCAAGAGCAAACGTTAGATAGGAAAGCCAGAGAATTATTCTTAGCGATTGAAATCGAAAAGAAATATTCGAAAAAAGATATCTTGGCAATGTATTTAAATAATTCTTATTTTGGTAATGGTGTCTGGGGCGTGCAAGATGCAGCTCGTAAATACTTTGGCGTGGATGCGTCCCAAGTGACAGTGGGGGAAGCCGCAACGCTAGCAGGTATGTTAAAAGGGCCAGGAATCTATAACCCAATTGATTACATTGACAATGCCACAGCGCGACGGAATACCGTTTTACAACTTATGGTCGACAATAAAAAACTGTCTCAAGAAGAAGCCAATCAAGAAGCGAGTGTTAACTTAGCGAGTCTATTAAATGACACCTATGTTGGCGACGAAAATAGTTACAAATATCCATATTATTTTGATGCGGTAATTGATGAAGCGGTCAATCGTTATAAATTTAAAGAAGAAGATATTTTAAATAAAGGCTACAAGATTTACACTTCTTTAAATCAGGGGTATCAAGATGCGATGGATGCAACTTATAAAAATGATGCACTATTTCCACCCAATGCAGAAGATGGTGCCATGGTTCAAAGTGGCTCTGTAGCCATTGATCCGAAAACCGGCGGCGTGCAAGCACTGGTGGGCGGTCGAGGAGAACACGTTTATCGAGGCTTTAACTTTGCAACGCAAACAAAACGTTCACCAGGCTCGTCCTTAAAACCAATTTCTGTCTATACACCAGCTTTAGAGGCTGGCTATAAACCAGACTCTGTTTTAGAAGATAAACCACAAGATTATTATCCAGCGCAAAACTATAGCCGAACGTACAGTGGAGAAGTTCCTATGTACCAAGCCTTAGGAGAAAGCTTAAATTTACCAGCGGTGTGGTTATTACATCAAATTGGTTTAGATAAAGGCTATGAAAAAACAGAGAAATTTGGCATTCCATTATCAGAAAAAGATCGATATTATGGTTTAGCACTTGGGGGATTACAAACGGGTGTTTCGCCACTAACCATGGCGGGAGCTTATAGTGCCTTTGCCAATGAAGGTTATAAAACTGAAACGCATTTAATTACAAAAATCGTCGACTCAACTGGCGCAATTGTAGTTGATAATACTAAAGTCAAGAAAGAACAAGTTATTACCAAAGATGTTGCAGACGGGATTACAAGTATGTTACTAGGGGTCTTTAGTTCTGGGAGCGGGGTCAACGCACAACCAGCAGGCTACGTAATGGCTGGTAAAACAGGTACGACAGAAACCAACTTCGATAGTAGTAAAACGAACGATCAGTGGGTGATTGGTTATACACCAGAAGTTGTCATTGCTACTTGGTTAGGCTTCCAAGAAACCAGTAAAACCCATTATCTGGAAGGTAGTAGCGCCACATATGCCTCTCAGGTGTTCAACAGTCAAGCCAGTGGCATCTTGCCACAAGTCAAACAAGCACAATTTCCTGTCGCGGATGCTTATGCCACAGGTGGGAAAGTTGTTGATAGCAACGATAGTTTAACCGGTGGTGCCAATTCTAATTGGCGGGATAACTTAAAAGACTTTGGAAACTCTGTTCAAGATGGCGCTAGCAATTTCGGAGATACATTGAATGAAGTTGGAGGCCAAATTAAAGACGGCGCAAAAAAAGTCAAAGACAAGATTGAAGGAATTTTCGGAGGCTTATTAGGAAATTAGTTGGGAAAACCTAAGAGAAATGGTACAATAAAGATGAAACTATTGAGAAAAGAGGGATTCCATTGAGTAACATTTATGATACAGCCAATCAGATTGAACGTGAACTACGTGAGTTAGACGAATTTAAAGCATTACAAGCAGCGTATGAAGAAGTAAAAGCAGACGAAGCAGCTTACACATTGTTTAAAGAATTCCAAGGATTCCAACAAGGACTACAAGAAAAACAAATGCGCGGCGAAGAATTCACAGATGAAGATGCTGAAAAAGCACAAAGCATTGCAACGAAAGTGCAAGAAACAGCAGTTATCAACGAATTAATGCAAAAAGAACAAGCGTTTAGCTTAGTTGTCAATGATTTAAACCGAATTATCATGACTCCTGTGCGTGATATGTATAACGATTAATTTACGTAATTGAACTCTGACAAGTTGTCTATAAGACAATTTGTCAGAGTTTTTCTTTTACTGAAAATAAAAAAACGAACAAATTTTCGTATGTTTTTACTGACCAAGCTGGCAGAAAATGATATGATAAAGGGAGGAGAAAAGGAGGGGAAAAGATGAAACTATTGCATACAGCTGATTTACACATGGATCGGTCTTTTGAAGGGTTAACTGGGATCCCGACAGCTTTAGCGAAGCGCTTAAGAGAAGCTAATCAACAATTGTTAATGAATATCGTAACAGTTGCCATTCGAGAAGCGGTGGACTTGGTTATTTTTGCAGGAGATACGTTTCATCAAAGTCAGACCTCTATTTCAATGCAAGCCCAATTGATGGCTGCATTAGAACAGTTGAAACAAGCAGAAATCCCTGTGATTCTAACATTTGGGAATCATGATTACTATAAAAAAGACCGCTATTGGTTTTCTTTTCCAGACAATGTTTTTTTATTTGAAAAAGAAATGGTTGAGACACTGTATTTTGAAACGAAAGCGGGCGAACAAGTGGCTGTTTCAGGGTTTAGTTATGAGCATCCCTGGATTGATGAAAATAAAGCACTAGAATTTCCTATCAAACAAGCAGAATCTGACATTCATATTGGGATTTATCATGGAGACACCAGTCGGAAAGCGCAACAAAATTATGCTCCGTTTACATGGAAGGATTTAAAAGCCACTGGCTATAATTATTGGGCATTGGGCCATATTCATCAGCCGCAAATTGTTAGTGAACAACCGCTAATTGTTTATCCTGGAACACCTCAAGGTCATACGAAAAAAGAACAGTCTTTACAAGGGGTTGCAGTGGTCACACTTTCCCAAAATCAAGCGACTGTTCAATTTGAAAAAGTCGCAGAAATAGATTGGACGAATGAAGAAGTATCTCTGGCGCAATGCCGTGACACCCAAAGCGTTTTGTCTTATCTTGAAACCAGTTTGCTGACGAAGTGGCATGCGCATCAGCAACAGCAATTGATGGCGTTGACACTGAAAGAAACGCAACATTTGGATGTGACCGTGGTGCAAGCCATTGTCAATGGTGAACTATTAAGCTACTTACAGCAGCAGCTTTTACAAAAAACGCAAGGTGATTTTTTTGTTTATCGCCTAATATTGCAAGCAGAGGAACCAACGAAAGAACCGATCTATTTAGCCGCTAGTCCCAACTTATTAACGGCATTAGAAAAAACATACTTAGATCCAGTTATTTTTGAAGATACCACCAAGGAATTGTTACGTTATCCAGAATTTGCTGGAATTTTTTCAATGGATGAGCAGTGGCGATTAGAGAGCTTGCGCCTAGCACATGAGCAAATTAATGAAGACTTTACTATTCAGGAGGACCCACTATGAAATTACTCGCAGTAGAGATTGTGGGCTTTGGAAAATGGCAACAACAGAAAATTACATTTGAATCTGGTAATCAATTGCTGTACGGCGCAAATGAAGTTGGCAAGTCCACATTGTATCAATTCATTCAAGCAATGCTGTTTGGGTTTCCCACAAAGGGTAAAAGAAAACGCGATTACGCACCTAAAAATGGTGGCTCGTATGGTGGTCGTTTGTGGTTGGCACATCCTGTGTTTGGGGAAGTTCAAGTCGAGCGTTTTAAAGAAAAAAATAAAGGGCAAGCAATCATTTATTATCAACAACAAATGGGGGATGAAAAAACCTTACAGCAAATGTTACATCCGCTAACGAAAAAGTTATTTCAAGAGGTTTTTACTTTCCAACAAGAACAATTAATTACGAGTGACAAGTTGACAGAAGAGGAACTGCAAACATCCTTGTTAGCCATTGGTGTTTCTGGTAGTCAACAACTTTTGACTTACCGAAATGCGTACTTTAAAGAAGCACAAAAAATCTTTAAAGGTAAAGGACAGCAGCCATTACTCAATCAGAAGTTGGCGGTTTATCAAGAACTAAAAGAGCAAATTCAAGAGAAAGAAGCGCAGCAACAAACTTTTCAACAATTAGAAGAAACGATTCGCGAAACAGAACAACAGCGAGTGACACTGCAACAGCAATTAAAAGAAACGCAACAGGACTTGTTACAGGTTGCGGAACAGCAACGTCACTTTCCCTTGTACGAAGAATGGCAGTCGCTACCTGAAGAAACAGAGAACGTTGTTTTAGGAAAAGAAGACCAAGTTCAATTAGAAGAAACCTTTCAAGAATATATGTACCTAGACAAAGAACGACAACGTTTGACCAAAGAGTTATCTCTTCAGTCAGAAGCGCTCGATGTTCCAGAAGGCTATGCTTTTTACCTAGAACAAGAAGCATTGATTCAACAATTGTTGAATCAACGCTATGATATGCAACAATTGATGACGGAATCGGAATGGATGACCCAAACCTTTGATCAAAATCGTCAAGAAATGGTCCTTTTAGAGAACGAATGGTCATGGTCGCCTGAACGACCACCACAGCTTTTCTATGACAACGAAACCGTTCAAAAGTGGCGCCAACAACAAGTTGCGTATACGCAAGCTCTTCAAAAAGGACAAGAACAGAAAGCATTCTTGGCTTCTCAAATTGAAAATCTGGAAGACCAGTTAACGGATTTTGAAAAAGCGCATGCCGCATTTTTTGGTGAAGCGACGCGTGCCCAAAAAGCGCAGAAAACAAGTCAACCACTTTGGTTATTGCTAGGAAGTATCCTTGCATTACTCGGTTTCTTTTTGCCAAGCCCTTTAAAATGGGGCCTAGTTCTCGTGGGAGTTAGTTTTATCGCGAAAGAAGTGCTTAGCTACGCCACTAGAAAAGAAGCTTCCTCTGATGAAGTGAAAGAAGAATGGCAGACGAAACTTTCGCAACTAGATTATTTAAATGAACAGTTCCAACAGGCGCTGAATCAAGAACGTGAGGCACAACTGCAAGTGGAACAACTTGAACAAGCAGTAGCGGAGCAAGCCCAAGTCCATCAATTAGGAAAAATGCAACAAATTGATACTTTAATGAATCAGCGGGAATTGATTACGCGCTATTTATTGCTTGTTCAAACAAATGAAGAACTCATGAGTCAATTGAAGGAAAATCAACAAAAACGCCAAGTATTTGAAGAACAAATCTTCCCATTGATGACGCATTTACCCTTGCAAGGAAAGAGCCTTTCCGAAAAGTTACACTTTTTAGAAGGATTTGCTGAAGAAATGGAGAAGGTTCGCTTTGCTCAAGAGTATCAAGCAGATGGCTATCTCAAACAGCAGTTACGAGAGTTGAAAACTAAACAGCAAGAAGCATTAACACGAATTCAGCCTTTACTAATTCGTTATCGGATTCTATCAATCGCTGATGTTCCAATGAGGATTCAACAGCTGACCACTCAGCAAGCCCAAGTTGGTCGTGGGCAAGAATTAGCGACACAATTAGGCAATCTGTTTCCAGAAGCGGTAACAGAAGCAACGTTAAAAGACCGTTCTTTACAACTGGCGCAGCAACAAGCATTGGAAGAAAGCCAGTTAGATAAAATACAAGAACAGTATCAAGCGCTGATTTATGAAAAACAACAATTAATGACGGATGGTACCTTAGATGAGTTGTATCAACGACAAGCAATTTTAAAAGCGGAAATCAAAGAACTAGCTCAACGTTGGTCTGGGTATCAACTAGCGGGACAACTGCTAATGGACCTATTAACAGAGCTTTCGGAACAACAATTGCCCAGCTTATTACAGTATGCATCAAGCTACTTTGCACTTTTAACAAATCAGCGTTATCAATCAATCCAAGTAGCCGAAGGTCAACTAGTTGCGGTGACGAAAGAACAAGAAATGTTTTATTTACATGAATTATCAACTGGCACTAAAGATCAATTGATGATGGCTGTTCGTTTTGCCTTTTTAGCAGTCCAAGGCGAGCAACTGATTTGTCCAATTATCATTGATGATGGCTGGTTACACTATGATCATCAAAGAAAAGCCCAATTAGCTGAATTATTTACTAAATTTGGTCAAAAACAGCAAGTCATTTGTTTTTCTTCTGACCAAGAAATGGTAAGCTATTATCAGGACTTACAACAAAGAGTAATTGCGTTAGAAGGAGGAAGCGTCAAGTGAAAAAATTACGTGAATTAACAGTAGAAGAACTTTTTGAATCATTTGTTCTAATTAAAAATGCCGATGTACGTGTAGCTAAAAATGGGAAAAAGTTTATTGCCTTTACCTTTCAAGACACATCTGGCACGATTGACGGAAAATATTGGGACGCCTCTGAGGATGAAATTACACGATTTACTGCGGGGAACGTTGTTTTACTGAATGGGAAACGAGAAGTTTATCAAAATAAACCCCAAGTAAAAATTTTACACATGCGTTTAGCGACAGCAGAGGAACCAAGCCAGCCAAGTTTATATATGGAACGAGCGCCTTTGAAAAAAGAAGAGATGGTCGAGGAAATCAATCAAGTAATTTTTGAAATTACCAATGCTCATTGGAATCGTATTGTGCGCTATCTCATGACGAAATACCAACAAGAATTTTATGAATTTCCTGCAGCCAAACGGAACCATCATGCTTTTGCGAATGGCTTAGCTTACCACACTGTCTCAATGTTGCGCCTAGGCAAAGCAATTGCTAAGGAATATCCTGAAATTAACACGTCACTATTATACGCGGGGATTATTTTACATGACTTAGGAAAAGTTTTAGAATTATCTGGTGCTATTACGACAGAATATACGGTGGCAGGGAACTTAATTGGTCATTTAGTTTTGGTGGATGAGGAAATTACCAAGGCGTGTTTGGCTTTGAAAATTGATGATCGAGAAGAAGACGTTGTCGTTCTTCGGCACATGGTCTTAGCCCACCATGGACTGTTGGAATATGGCTCACCTGTGCGACCAAGAATTATGGAAGCGGAAATCTTACATCAAATTGATACCATGGATGCGTCCATTCAAATGATGCTAGGGGCAATTCGTCAAACACAGCCTGGGGAGTATACGGAACGAATCTTTGGTTTAGATAACCGCAGTTTCTATGTTCCAAAAGATAAATAAAAAAAGGGAGTGGTCAATCGACCACTCTCTTTTTTATGCTTATTTAGAAGAAGATTCTGTTGTTTTGCTTGAAGAATCTGTTGCTTTTTCAGAGTCGCTTGTTTTGGTATCGCTTGTTTTAGAATCACTTGATTTTGATTCTTTTTTCTCTGAAGAAGCGCTTGAAGATTCAGTTTGCATGTAGCCTGCTAAAGCGTTCTTGAAGGCATCATCTTTAATTTTCACATTGGCCGCTTTTAATTCGTCACTAATGACTTTCGAAACAAATGTTTGATCGGCTAATTTTGTTTCTTCAGCAATTTTCTTGATCTCTTTTTCATAAGGTTTCATGTCATTGCCTTTTGCTTTGTTTTTCGTCATTTTCACTACATAGTAGGTTGTTTGGTAGGTTTGCATATTTGTTGCAGCAATTGGTTCTGACACTTCGCCATCTTTTAATTTGAAGGCAGCTTCTTTAACTTCGGCAGGAACAGTTGTTGCTTGTGAATCAAATTTAATTTTACCGCCATCTTTTTTCGTAGCAGCATCTGTTGATTTTTCTTTAGCAATTTTTGTGAAATCGCCGCCGTCAGTGATTTCTTTCTTGACAGCTTTGGCATCATCTTCTGAAGCAACTTGGATAATTTGTGCTTCTACTTCTGGATGGAAACTTGCCCAAGCTGTTTTTAAGTCTTCATCTGTAATTTTTAAGTGGGCTTTTAGACCTGCATCATAGGCTGCTCTTTGTTTTAATTGTTTCTTGAATGCTTTTTCAGTTAAACCAGCTTGTTTTAATGCATCAGAGAACTTTCCACCTTGTGCTTCTACTTGTTCTTTGGCTTCGTCAAAGCTTTTTTGAATATCTTTGTCAGTTACTTTGTCGCCATATTTTTCTTCAAAGACTTTAAAAATAACCATTTGGCTAAACGCTTGTTGGCTAGTGCTTTGTTCTTTAATTTGGTTATAAAAATCATCAACAGTAATTGTTGAACCTTTCATTGTTGCGATATCTTTTGAACCGCTTGAACACGCTGCTAAACTAAAAACGGCCATTGCGCCCGCTGCAGCTAAGATTAGTTTTTTCTTCATTCTCTTATGCACTCCTGTTTTTTTTAGTTTTATTTCTGTTATAACTATACCATACCTTATTTTGAAAAAGAAAGAGTCTCAGGCATAGTTTCAAACAAAATTCGTATTTACGTCACACTTTTTATTTTTTTAATAACAAAAGAAATAATTAACATAAAAGACTTTACTTTTGCTTGTTGGTTTGTGTGTCAGGTAATTCAGCCGTGATTTTGGCAATTTGTTCTTTAATTTGAGCAATCCGAGGTTCCGCTTGGAATTTGAAATCAGTGATTTCTTGTTGCAGGTCTTTTGAAAATTCAGTTGCCAGAGGAACGTTTTCTTCGACAACTGCCAAATTTCGTTGCACCTGATCCCAGTCATTCGTGACTTGATTTTTTAGTGAACGATAGTCCTCTAGCTCATTGATTAAATGTTGGCGTGTTTCTTTCCCGCTTCTTGGAGCAGCCAACAAGCCGCCAATGGTACCAGCAGCTGCACCAAAAAAGAGACCTTTAATAAATTTTTTCATTTAGTTCACCTGCTTTGCAATGGTCTCAGCAATTTCTTGCATCGCTTCGGCGGAATAGTCCTCTTGATGGTTGCCAAAATGAATAGAGAAATCATCTTCTTTTGAATAACGGGGAATCAAATGAACGTGGGAATGGAAAACGGATTGATAAGCCACTTCCTTATTGTTATTTAAAATGTTTAATCCTTCCATTTCTGGAAAAGCTTTTTCTAATGCTCGTGCTACTTTAGGAATACGAGCAAAGACGTCGCTTGCTAAAACGTCATTATATTCAAAAATATCAGCAACGTGTTGTTTTGGAATCATTAAGGTATGCCCTTTGGTCACTTGTGTAATGTCTAAAAACGCATAGACTTTCTCGTCTTCATAGACTTTATAACTTGGGATTTCGCCGTTGATAATTTTACAAAAAATACAATCATTCATGAAAAATTCCTCTTTTCTCTAGGTTCTTTCCTTTACTTTACCACAAGTTGATTTCTCTGTGGATGAAAAAGTACGTGAGTTCGCTAAAAAGTTCGTTTCATTTCGTGTATAATAAGAGAAAGAAAAAAATCCATTTAATTAAGGGAGTAATTTTTGAATTCTTGGTTCGCTTAGGGTTTAATAATGGTAGAGAGAAAAGGTTGGAGGCAAAAGAAATGAGCTTAACAATTGAACATTTAACAGGAGGTTACGGCCATATTCCTGTCTTAAAAGATATTAATTTTGACGTCAAGTCTGGTGAAATGGTTGGTTTAATCGGCTTGAATGGTGCGGGGAAAAGTACCACCATCAAAAATATTATTGGGTTACTTACGCCGCAAAAAGGCAAAATTATGATTGACGGGGAAACATTGCAACAAGCCCCTGAAGAATATCGTAAAAAAATCGGGTATATTCCGGAAACACCTTCTTTATATGAAGAATTAACATTGAAAGAGCATATCGAAGTAACGGCCTTGGCTTATGATATTCCATTAGAAGAAGCGTTCAAACGAGCAGAACCATTACTAAAAACGTTCCGTTTAGACAATAAATTGGAATGGTTTCCTGCTAATTTTTCAAAAGGCATGAAACAAAAAGTTATGGTACTTTGTGCATTCTTAATTGAACCGAGTTTATATATTATTGATGAACCTTTTCTAGGCTTAGATCCTTTAGCAATTCATGCTTTATTAGAATTAATGGATACGATGCGTAAGCAAGGGGCAGCGATTTTAATGTCCACGCATATTTTAGCAACAGCTGAAAAATATTGTGATCGTTTTGTGGTGCTACACGAAGGGAAATTACGGGCAAACGGTACAATGGCTGAATTACGTGCAGAATTTAATTTACCAGAGTCTTCTTTAGATGATATTTATCTTGCCTTGACGAAGGAAGAAAAGGTGGGGTAACATGGGCGAATTTTTTAGTCAACGTTTGTCACGGCATTTCAAAAAAATGTCCAAGTACTTGCGCTATATTTTAAATGATCATTTTGTTTTAGTCTGTATGTTTTTATTAGGCGGATTAGGTCTGTACTATTCCCAGTTGTTAAAAGAATTACCTCGTGATTTTGTTTGGGGCAGACCGTTAATTCTATTGGGCTGGCTGCTACTCATTCAAGTTGGTAAGTTGGCTACTCTGACAGAAGAGCCAGACAAGGTTTTTTTATTACCAAAAGAAAAACAATTCGCTGCTTATCTGAAACGAGCGCTGCGCTACTCTTTACTTTTACCGATTGTGGTCAGCTTTCTAGGAAGTGGCCTATTGATGCCGTTGATTGTAGTCACAACAGGTTGGTCGTTTCAAACCTTCTTTTTATTTTTGGTCATGCTAGTTTGTATGATTTATACACATCTTAGTTTACAAAGCTATGGGCTCTATCATCTTTCGTCAACCACTTACCGTAGTTGGTGGTTTGTTTGGTTGATCAGTAGTCTCTTGATTATGACGGGAGCTATTTACTGGACGCCTTGGGTTGGTGTGATTGGTGGCATCATTCTGGCCGTTTGTTTATCGAGTATTTGGCAAAATAAGATGAAAAAGAGTTTCTTGGATTGGGAAAAAATGATCCAAAAAGAACAAAACAGAATGCATAGAATTTATAAATTCATTCAGCTGTTTACAGATATTCCTGAAGTGAGTAGTACAGTGAAACGCCGTAAATACTTAGATCCTCTCCTCGGAGTAGTCAAAAAAACATCTGAGAACACGTATGCTTACTTATTCATTCGGAGCTTTTTACGAGGTAGCGAATATAGCGGCTTATTGTTTCGTTTGATTTTGGTTGGTGGCGTGCTACTCTTCTTTTTACAAGAATTCTGGATTGCGTTGGTAGTTGCTCTATTGTTTGTCTATTTAATCGGGTTCCAGTTGATTCCCATGTACACGCAATTTGATTATATGGTGATGACACAGCTATATCCAATTTCAATAGAAAAAAAACAAGCAGCGATTCGCCGGTTAATTAGCGGCGCATTATCTGTTGCGGCCATTATTTTTGGTGGGATTGTCTGCCTTCGTTTAGGCAGTTTGCAAAATAGCTTGATCATTCTGGGTGCCTTAATTGTAGAAGTTGTGATTTTCACTAAAATGTATGTTCCAATGCGCTTGAATAAGTTATAAAGATGAGAAAACCCAGCAAAATTTACAAAAGAACCACATAGAAGCTTGACGAAGCAAGGTTTGGCGACTAAAATGGTAATTGCTGTAAAAATTGCAATAAAATTGTGTTGAGATAGGAGATAATTTCCATGGAATTTCAGTTGGATAAAGACTGGCGTCTGCAGCCGATAAAGGGCGCAACTGGTCAAACATACATGGGAATAAAAGAAACCGAGAAAGTGTTCATTAAACGAAACACTTCTCCACTTCTTGCAGCATTGTCTAAAGAAGGGTTAGCCCCGAAGATGATTTGGACAAAGCGGACAGCGAATGGCGACGTACTAACAGCCCAAGAATGGCTGGAAGGACGTTTATTACATGCGGACGAAATTGGCAAACGCAATGACGTGATTGACGTGTTATACCAATTGCATCATTCCAATTTGCTGAAAGACATGTTGAAAAAAATTGGTGGCGAAGTTTGTACCCCGCTAACAATGTTGAAAGAGTATAAGCGTCAACTACCTAAAGAATTAAAACGAAACAGTTATTTAAAAGAAGTAATCACTTATTTATATAATCATTTACCAGAATATCCAGAAACTAGTTATGTAGCTGTCCACGGCGATGTGAATCATCGGAATTGGTTAGTCTCGAATAATTATCTCTATTTAGTAGATTGGGATTCTGTGATGGTCGCGGACCCAGCGGTAGATTTAGGAATGATTTTGAGTCATTATGTCCCTCGTTCCGGTTGGAATCAATGGTTACTATCTTATGGTTTAATCCCGAATGAAAGTACGGTTCAACGAATTTATTGGTATGGTTTATTTAGCTTTTTACAAGAGATTGTTCGTCATCACCAAGAGGGCGAAAGAAGAGCAATGACTGCAGAAATTTTACAATTAAAACGAATGTTTAGTAGTTAAACTAATTCATTTAACATCCACACAGGCTGGCGAATTTCACCAGTCTGTTTTTAAAAGAAAGGAATTTTAAATATGCGTGTAAGAAATAGACCCGGAGCAGCAGAATATATGGCAAAATATCCACAATATGTGGTAGAAGGTCCTGAAAAATGGCAAGGGAAATGGCAAGAACGTTTTGGCAATAATCATCCCATCCACATTGAAATTGGTTCAGGTAAAGGTCGTTTTATTTATGAAATGGCTAAAGCACATCCTGAAATTAATTATATTGGTATCGATATGCAATTAAGTATTTTATCGATTGCATTAGATAAGCTAGTGGCCGAGCCGTTACCTAATCTACAATTATTGCGAGTAGACGGCGAAGCATTAACAGAATATTTTGCTGAAAATGAAGTAGATTTAATCTATTTAAATTTTTCAGATCCTTGGCCAAAGAAAAAACATGAAAAACGTCGTTTAACGTATAAAAACTTTTTAGCAACAGATGAAATTATTTTAAAACCAAATGGAGAAATTCATTTTAAAACGGATAATCAAGGGCTCTTCGAATACTCATTAAGTAGCTTTTCTAAATATGGCATGATTATTGAACGTGTATGGCTAGATTTGCATAATAGCGAGTTTGAAGGCAACATTATGACAGAATACGAAGAAAAATTTTCTAGTCGTGGTCAACGAATTTATCGAGTAGAAGCACGTTTTGTTGCAAAATAAAAACAAGCATTCCTTTATTTTAAGTGAAGGAATGCTTGTTTTTTATTATTTAAGAAAGCCTAAGTTGTCGTTCTTAAAGCATAGGCGTCCAATAAAATTCTTGCCAGAATGGATAATGGTAACCGTGAACGCACTTCATAATCGGGGAAAAAGGAGCCTTCTGATTTGAAGCCTACGAACGGAATTTCAATGTATTTCATTAAACTAGAGTGTTTGCTTGCAGTTAAAAGGATAGTCCCAATTTCTGAGTCGTAACAGTTTTTACCAGCGACAACTAATTCTTGGGTTTCTCCATTTAAGGAAACAAAAAGAGCCACATCCTTTTTTGATAACTTTTTACTAATATTTTTAATAATTTCTGGGTCCGTATGCAGTTCACAGTATTTGCCAGCCAATTGAAACTTAACCATCATTTCCTGAGCAATTAATTCTGAAAAACCTCTAGCAAAGATAATAATCCGTCGAGAAGCCTTGATTTTTTGGATCGCATCTTCGATATTACCAATTTCAATCATGTTAATCGTGCGAGTTACTTCTTCTTCATTCTTTAAAATGGCCGTCCGAATTCCTCGGTCTACTTTTTCTAATGCTGAAAAATTTATATTTTGGTTTTCTTTATCTTTCAAGTGATGCTTGAAGGATGTGAAACCTTCATAGCCTTTCTTTTTCATGGTTCTTACAATCGTCGCAGTTGATACGTTGGCTCGTTCGCTTAATTTTACAATGGAATAATCAGGGATTTCTAAAATATGTGTTTCGATAAAATGCCAGAGATATTGCTCTGACTCACTCAATTTTTGTTCCATAATGGCCAGCCCTTCTTTCTTTCACTAAAAAAACATTTATAAGCCTATTTTTAATGAAAAAAAATAAAAAAGCTAGAGAAATTATGAAATTGTAAATGTTTTCTATATTTTTGCGAAAGAATGAAAACCTTTACATGGTATTTTGAGACATAATAAAGAGGAGAAAGGAGGAACTACAGTGACTATTTATACATGTACATTAAATTTAGCCATTGATTTATTTATCGAAACAGAAGAGCTAGTTCCTTTTGTCGTGAATCGCACGAAGGAAGATGATATTCAAGCAAACGGGAAAGGAGTCAATGTTTCCCTAATTTTAAAGATGTTAGGGATTGATAATACCGCTTTGGGAGTCAAAGCTGGTTTCACTGGGAACTATGTCGAGGATTATTTAAAAGAAAAAGAGATAACCACTGATTTTATCGAAGTCGCTGGCACAACGAGAATCAATGTGTTTACAAAAGTTACCCAAGATCAAAAGGAATACAAATTAGTCAATAAAGGACCAAAATTATCTGAAGAACATGTACAACGTTTTTTGAAAAAAATTTCAGAGTTACGTAAAGGGGATTATTTGTGCGTATCAGGAAGTTTACCACAAGGGGTTTCGCCAAGTATTTTGATTGAAATTAGCCGAATTTGTTTTGAAAAACAGGTGTTCTTAATCTTAGACAGTAGTTATGAAGAAATTTTAGATTGTTTGCCTTATCAACCATTTTTATTGAAACCAAATGAAGAAGAACTTCAAGAGTGGTTTCATACAGAAGTGCAGACTAAGGATGATTACATTTTTTACGGACAAGAATTACTGAAGCGGGGAGCCAAAAATATTTTACTTTCTTTAGGTAGTGAAGGGGCTTTATTTATGAATAATGAAAAGGTTCTTTCAGGTAATTCACCAACTGGAATGGTTGTGAATACAGCTTGTTCAGGGGATGCAATGTTAGGTACCTTTTTAGCTGGCTGGCATCAAGGACTTTCATTGGAAAAAAATTTAAAAAGAAGTATTGCAGCAGGTAGTTCAACAGCATTTCGCAAAGGATTGACAGATTTTTCAGATGTTCAGGAGTTAGAGCAACAAATAAAGATTCAAGAGGAGGAATAAACAGATGGCTACGTATCAATTAATAGCTGCTACAGGTTGTCCGACGGGAATAGCGCACACGTATATGGCACAGGAGGCATTGGAACAAGCTGCGAAACGTAAAGGTATTACGATTAAGGTTGAAACACATGGTCAGATTGGTATAGAAAACGAGTTAACACCTGCAGAAATCCAAGGAGCGGAGGCAGTCATTATTGCCGCCGACAAAGACGTTCAAGCAGAACGTTTTGCTGGGAAACGAATTATTGATGTCCCTGTCAGTGTGGGGATTAAAGAAGCAGATCGCTTAATTGAAGAAGCGCTCGCAGGAAAAGGATCGATTGCGGCCGAAAACCAAGCAGTGGATGAACTTGAACAGGAAACACAAATTTCTTCAGGAAATGTTGGACATAGTATTTATAAAAACTTAATGAATGGCGTCTCTCACATGTTGCCGTTTGTAGTAGCAGGCGGCGTTTTAATTGCTCTTTCTTTTGCTATTTGGGGTATTTATTCATTTGATCCAGAAAGTAGTCAGTATAATGCTACCGCTGCTATGTTAAAAAGTATTGGTGATGCCTCAATGGGCATGATGGTGCCAATCTTATCTGCGTATATCGCAGAGGGGATTGCCAAACGACCTGGTTTGGTTGTGGGCTTTGTCGGTGGTTTGATTGCTAACACTGGTGGTACTGGCTTTTTAGGAGGGATATTATCTGGTTTCCTTGCTGGGTATTTCATTCTTTTATTACAAAGAGTATTTAAAGGTTTGCCTAAATCATTAGATGGTTTAAAAGCAATTTTCCTTTATCCAGTCATTGGCGTTGCAGTTATTGGTATCACTATGTCTTTATTAGCAGATCCGATGAAAGCTGTTAACGAAGGAATGATGAGCTTTTTAGCTAGTTTCCAAAACTCCAGTCCGTTGGTTTTAGGAATTATTGTGGGTTGTATGTGTGCCTTTGATATGGGAGGTCCAGTTAATAAAGCGGCCTATGTTACTGGGACGGCACTCTTAGCTCAAGGAAATACTTCTTTTATGGCAGGAGTTTCTGCTGCCTGCATAGCGCCACCTTTAATTACAGGCTTTGCTACATTATTCTTTGGAAAATACTTTGACACAAATGAACGCAATGCGGGGCTAGTGAACTTTATTTTAGGCTCCACACATATTACAGAAGGCGCTATTCCGTTTGCGGCAAAAGACCCATTGAAGGTTTTACCAATTATGATGCTCGGATCTTCAATTGCGGCAGTCTTAACGTATATGTTTGGGGTACAAGTGCCAGCACCTCATGGAGGCTTTCTTGTTTTACCAGTTGTTACTCACGCTGTTCAATGGGTTCTGGCAATTTTAGCTGGTTCATTGGTAGGTGGCTTATTGCTAGGTTTTGTACAAAAAAGTAGAATCGCCAAACAAGAGCAATCGTTATCAAAAAAAATGAAATAACAGGAATTAGGAGTGGATGTAATGGCTTTTATTAAAGAAAATCATATTTTTTTAAATCAACAGTTACAAACGCAAGAGGATGTTTTTCACTTTTTAGCAAAAAAATCAACAGAATTGGAAGTTGCTCAGGACGCACAGGAAGTTTTCGATAAACTGAACGAGCGAGAACAAGAAGGAACAACGGGGATGATGAATGGATTTGCGATACCTCATGCAAAAGCAGCAACGATTCAACAAGCGGCCATTATCATCGTTACCTTGGACCAAGGTGTTGAGTGGCAGAGCCTTGACAACCAATTAACGGAGTTTGTGATTGCGCTGTTTATTCCAGATGCCGAAGCTGGCACGACACATTTGAAATTACTCTCTTCCGTTGCGCGCCTCCTATTAAGAGAAGAAGTTACTTCTGGACTGAAACAAGCAAGTTCGCCAGCTGAAATTGCTACGTTACTAAATAATCAATTAGGAGAGGGAACAGAATGAAAAAAATTAGTGAACAAAAACGTAAACATTTAGAAAATCTGGTAGATGATCAAGGGATTATTGGAGCACTAGCCATTGATCAACGTGGGGCCTTAAAACGCATGATGGGAAAATACAAAGAGGTGACTGCGCAAGAAATCAGTGACTTTAAAGTATTAGTATCTCGTTGCTTAACACCAGAGACTTCAGCAATTTTGTTGGATCCAGAATATGGCCTAGCTGCTGCTGAAAATCGAGCACAGACTTCAGGTTTGTTACTTGCGTATGAAAAAACGGGCTACGATGCTTCGACACCAGGACGGTTACCCGATAGTCTTGATGTTTGGTCGGTTAAGCGTTTAAAAGAAGCGGGCGCAGACGCGTGTAAATTTTTGCTTTACTACGATGTTGACGAAAGTGAAGCAATCAATGAGCGAAAGAAAGCTTATATAGAACGGATTGGTTCAGAGTGTTTAGCCGAAGAAATTCCATTCTTTTTAGAAATTGTCTCTTATGATGCAAACAATTCGGATAGTGCTTCAAAAGAATACGCTAAAGTAAAACCGCACAAAGTAATTGAAGCGATGAAGGAATTTTCAAAGGATCGCTATAATGTTGATGTTTTAAAAGTAGAAGTCCCTGTGAATATGAATTTTGTAGAAGGTTTTGGCACTGAAAGTCTTTATAGCCAAGATGAAGCGCAGGCCTTTTTCAACATGCAAAGTGAAGCAACACAACTTCCATTTATTTTCTTGAGTGCAGGGGTTAGTGCTGCGATGTTTCAGGAAACATTGAAATTTGCAAAAAAAGCAGGTTCCTCGTTTAATGGAGTCTTATGTGGTCGCGCAACTTGGGCAGACGGCGTGCTTCCATTTGTTCAACAAGGTGCTGAAGCAGCCGTTGCGTGGCTTGAAACAACTGGTAAAACAAATGTTGACGAATTAAATCAGGTTTTAAGAGAGAGCGCAGTATCAGTCTTTGAAAAAATCCAGTAATTAAGCTGAAAATATATACTGAATTTAAACTAATTGGTCATCTGAATTAAATTTTTTCAGAAATCGTCTTCTTTAAGTGAACTCAATGTACGCAAACTCAAAAGATATGATATAATTATTTCGATATCGATGTATGAACACCCAAAAAGTAACATTGCTTTACTTTATTTGGGGAAAGTTGGGGTATTATGGGAATTCCTAAAGAAGGCGAGTTTGTAACCATTCAGAGTTATAAACATGACGGACATTTACATCGAACGTGGCGTGATACGATGGTACTAAAAACGAGCGAGTATTCTTTAATTGGTGTGAACGATCACACGTTAGTAACGGAATCCGACGGACGTCGGTGGGTGACTCGTGAACCAGCCATTGTTTATTTTCACAAGAAATATTGGTTCAATATAATAGCAATGATTAGAGAAAAGGGGGTTTCGTATTACTGCAATCTGGCTTCGCCATATGTTTTAGATGACGAAGCGTTGAAGTATATTGATTATGATTTAGATATCAAGGTTTTTCCAGATGGTGAAAAACGTTTACTAGACGTTGATGAATATGAATTTCATAGCAAACTAATGGATTATCCAGAAGATATTGACTTCATTTTAAAAGAAAATGTCAAGACTTTAGTGGATTGGATTAATAACGAAAAAGGCCCCTTCTCGCCCGAATATGTAGATATCTGGTATCAACGTTATCAACAGCTATCAAAAAAATAGCCGATGTAAACAGCCCACAAAAGGAGCTTGGAGCATTAGCCAAAATGGCTAATGCTCCAAGCTCTAAATTTTCCGATTTAATTGGTGTTATAGTTCTTTATTCATTTCGTAGTGTTCAATGCCAGCATCCATAAAAGGTGCTCCTGTTTTTTGATAACCTAAACGTTCATAGAAGCCTACAGCGGTGACTTGTGCGCCTAGAGTAATCTTGTGGTAGACTTGTTCTTTGGCAAAATTTTCCGCCGCTTCCATAATCATTCGTCCATAGTCGGCGCCACGGTAAGCTTTTTCAACGGCCATTCGTTGTAATTTCATAACGCCATTTTCTAGTGGAAGCAAGCGACAAGTTGCGACAGCTACATAGTTCGTGTACAAAACAAAGTGAATACAACGTGCTTCATATTCATCGATTTCCATCTCTTCTGGTACCCCTTGTTCCGCTACGAATACGCGTTGACGAAGCCGGACAGCATCTAAATAAAGATCACTCATGGTATCTTTTGTTTGAGCTACATGCATAGAAAAACCCCCAAGTTCAGAATCTGTTTCTATTTTATTATACCACGAAAAAGTTCTAGCAATGAAGTATTCTCAATGACTGAGGGGGGAAGGTGTGATAAAATAAAACAGCAACAATTGAATAAAAATAAAGGAGGAGCCGCTGTGATTAATCGATTTAAAGAATCGAAATTATTTTTCTGGTCAGTTGAATTACTTGTCGTGGCCATGCTATTATTTATTGCTTCGAAAATTAATTTCTTATTTGCACCGATTGGGACATTCTTTTCAACGTTGTTTGCCCCAGTCTTAGTAGCAGGCTTTTTGTATTATTTACTAAATCCTGTGGTCAATCTACTAATGAAGACGAAAATGAAACGAATTTATGCCGTCTTACTGGTATTTTTATTACTAATCATCGCATTAGTTCTGATCTTATTAACAATTATCCCTAAGTTGGCAGATCAGCTAGCTAGTTTAGCATCAAGTATGCCGGATTTCTTTAAACAAGTGGAGACCTGGATTTATGAGATTGCGGAGTTACCTATTTTTAAACAAATTGATTTAACAAGCTATATTGAAAAAATGGATATTTCTTATGCAAATATTATCCAACAATTTTTAAGTAGTTTATCAAGTAGCTTAGGTTCAATCGTATCAACGGTGGCGTCAACCACCATTGTTTTGGTCACTGCGCCATTTATTTTATTTTATATGTTAAAAGATGGAGATAAGCTAGTACCAGCGATTCAACGCTTTTTACCTGAGAAAAGAAAAGATGATATTGTGGATCTTTTAGGACAATTGAACCAAACCTTATCCAGTTATATTAGTGGACAAGCGATTGAATGTTTATTTGTCGGTACATTTACGATTATTGGGTATTCATTGCTTGGCGTTCGTTATGCCTTTTTATTTGGTGTCATTGCCGGCTTTACGAATTTGATTCCCTATCTAGGACCTTATCTAGGATTAGCGCCTGCTGTCTTAGTGACCATCTTTAATGAACCCGTCAAAGCAGCCTTATGTTGTTTAGTGGTGCTAGTGGTTCAACAATTGGACGGAAATATTATTTATCCAAACGTTATCGGAAAATCTCTAAAAATCCATCCATTAACGATTATTTTAATTTTATTGGTAGCAGGAAATTTAGCAGGTTTGCTAGGTATTTTCCTCGGTGTCCCATTTTACGCAATCTGCCGGACCATTATCTACTATGTTATTGATATGGTCAAAGCGGGTCGTAGTGAAAAAGTTACCAATGCTGTTCTTTTAGGGAATGAAACAAATACGAAAGAAAATAACGGTTAATGATTGAATCCGCTAATCTTTCGTGCTATGATTTTATGGATTAGGATAGAAAATAACCTGTCATAATACTGATTGTGTCTGTTTCTAAGCCTAACCATAAAAAGAGGAAGAACGTTAAAAGAGTACGAAAGTACAGCCTCGGAATTATCAACAATTAAGGAGAGAGAGAACATTATGAATAATGCTGACCCTGAGAGTCAGTCGCTAATTGCGCAACTTCTATTATTAGTCGTGTTGACGTTTATCAATGCCTTTTTGGCAGCGGCGGAAATTGCAGTCGTATCTGTTAACAAGAATCGTGTGGAACAAAAAGCGGAAGACGGCGACGCAAAAGCTCAAAAATTGCTTAAGGTATTGCAAGACCCCAATAACTTTTTATCCACAATCCAAGTAGGGATTACTTTGGTTAATATCCTATCTGGTGCTTCATTAGCAGAGACTTTATCTAGTCGTTTGGCCCCTGTATTAGGTGGCGGCGCCGCAGCTAAGAGTCTTGCCAGTATCATTATCTTAGCATTGTTAACGTACGTTTCTATTGTATTTGGTGAATTATACCCTAAACGAATTGCTATGAATAAATCAGAAGAAGTCGCTCAATTGACTTCTGGTGCAGTCCGCTTTTTAGGAGTTATCGCGCGTCCCTTCGTTTGGTTGCTATCGGCTTCGACCGATTTATTATCCAAAATCACACCAATGACTTTCGATGATGCCGATTCGAAGATGACACGAGATGAAATGCGCTACATGCTTGAAACAGAAGGTGTTTTGGAAAACGAAGAACTAGAAATGCTACAAGGTGTCTTTTCATTAGATACAAAAGTGGCACGAGAAGTAATGGTTCCTCGGACAGACGCATTCATGGTTGACATCCAAGATGATGTCCAAGAAAACATCAATTTAATTTTAGGAGAAAATTATTCTCGGATTCCTGTTTATAGTGAAGACAAAGATAAAATTGTTGGTATTTTACATACCAAAACGTTACTAAAAGCTGCACGTAATTTAGGCTTTGAAAACATTGAATTAGGCGCGATTATCCAAGAACCATTATTTGTCCCAGAAACCATTTTTATTGATGATTTACTTTATGAGTTAAAACGAACACAAAACCAAATGGCGATTTTACTAGATGAATATGGCGGTGTTGTCGGTTTAGCAACACTAGAAGATTTACTAGAAGAAATCGTTGGTGAAATTGACGATGAAACAGATGAAGTAGAAAATTTATATACACAAGTGGCTGACAATGAATATTTGGTTCAAGGACGCATGTTAATTGACGAATTTAATGAAGTATTTGAAACAGATTTACACATGAGCGATGTTGATACAATGGCGGGTTACTTAATTACAGCATTAGGAACCATTCCTGATGAAGGGGAAAAACCTTCTTTTGAAGTGGGCAATATTAAGTTAACTGCTGAAGAAATGGAAGGCACACGTTTGCTAGTCTTACGCGTTCATTTCTACGATGAAGAAACTGTCGATGAAGAACCAGAAGAAAATCGTCGTTTTTTCCGTAAAGAAATGGAAGATGACGAACCAAGACGTTAAAAATAACCTGTGACATCAGTCGTTTTGACTAATGTCACAGGTTTTCCTTTTAAAAAACAGCCAACAGCAGCTCTTTATTCTCAAGGCTTGACATGATATACTAGCAAAGGTTAATCAAAAATTATGCTGAAGAAAATAAATAAATAAACATCACAAGTGATAAGGAGATTTTTATGACGATCAATCAAAAAGAAGCAGTCGATAGTCGCCGTACGTTTGCGATTATTTCCCATCCGGATGCTGGGAAAACAACGATTACTGAACAATTATTATTATTTGGGGGCGCCATCCGCCAAGCTGGAACAGTCAAAGGGAAAAAAACAGGGAACTTTGCCAAATCTGACTGGATGGAAATTGAAAAACAACGGGGAATTTCGGTAACGAGTTCTGTGATGCAATTTGACTATCAAGACAAACGGATTAATATCTTGGACACCCCAGGGCATGAGGATTTCTCAGAGGATACGTATCGGACCTTAATGGCCGTGGATAGTGCTGTGATGGTTATTGATAGTGCCAAAGGGATTGAAGCACAAACGAAAAAACTTTTCCAAGTTGTTAAAAAACGTGGTATTCCAATTTTTACTTTTATTAACAAATTGGACCGTGACGGACGGGAACCATTGGAACTTTTAGAAGAATTGGAAGAACTATTGGATATTGAATCTTATCCAATGAACTGGCCAATTGGTATGGGAAAAGGCCTAGAAGGTCTATACGATATTTATAATGAACGTGTGGAATTATATCGTCCAGAAAATAATGGTGGGGAGCGTTTTATTCCTTTAAAAGATGGCGATATCCCAAGCGATTTACCATTGCACAATAACAGCGTTTATCAACAAGTGTTGGAAGATGTTGAGTTGTTGGTAGAAGCAGGCGATGAATTTAGCGAGGAAAAAATCGCTCGTGGTGATCAAACGCCAGTCTTCTTCGGTTCTGCTTTGACAAACTTTGGGGTTCAAACATTTTTAGAAACCTTCTTACAATTTGCGCCTGCGCCACATGCGCATAAAACAGAAGAGGGTGGCGAAGTAAGTCCTTATGAAAAAGAATTTTCAGGCTTTGTCTTTAAAATTCAAGCGAATATGAACCCCGCCCATCGTGATCGAATTGCTTTTGTTCGAATTTGTTCAGGTGTTTTTGAAAGAGGCATGGACGTGACTTTAGGTAGAACAGGCAAAAAAGTCAAATTAAGTAACGTGACGCAATTTATGGCGGATGCCCGCGAAAACGTCACAGAAGCTGTTGCAGGCGATATTATCGGCGTGTATGACACAGGAAATTACCAAATTGGCGATACTTTGTATGAAGGGAAAATGAATGTTCAATACGAAGAGTTGCCGTCATTTACACCTGAATTATTCATGAAAGTGACTGCCAAAAACGTGATGAAACAAAAATCTTTCCATAAAGGAATTTACCAACTGGTTCAAGAAGGAGCCATTCAATTATACAAAACATATTTAACAGAAGAATATATCATTGGCGCAGTAGGTCAATTGCAGTTTGAAGTTTTCCAATACCGAATGTCCAATGAATACAATGCTGAAGTGGTAATGACGCCAATGGGTTCTAAAATTGCCCGCTGGATTAATCCAGAAGATTTAGATGAACGCATGAGCTCTAGCCGAAACATTTTGGCACGGGACCGTTTCGATCAACCTTTGTTCTTATTTGAAAACCAATTTGCGGAACGCTGGTTTGCGGATAAATATCCAGATGTTGAACTGAAAAGTTTGATGTAAAATTAATTTGTAATCAATCAGTAGCTGAATCTTTAGAAGATTGAAGCTCGGCGCAGTCATTCTCAAGATGATTGCGCTGAGCTTTTCTTGTTATAAGGTATTAAAGCAGGCGTGATTGTTTTTTTGAGATAGAATACTTACTATAACGAACCTATCAAGGAGTGGACAAGAACATGAATTTTTATGGCATCGAGTATTTAAAAAGCCAATCTAATTTAAATGATTACTTAAAGTATTTTTTTATTTTTGCTTTGTTAATCGGGCTAGTCATTGTGTTTAGTTTTTATGTGCGACATCAAATTCAAACGAAATATCGTGAATTAAGTATTATTATTTTTTTATCATTATTATTTGTTTTAGGGGTTCAATATTCCAATTATCAACTGAACCAAAATCAGCATTCGCAATCTTCACAAATGGTACATTTTGTCGAACAAGTGGCACAGGAAAAAAAGGTTTCTCCAGAAAAAGTTTATGTCAATGGTACACAATTGGCTGACGGAACCATAGTTAAAATTGACGAAGTGTTTTATAAAATGAGTTTAAGTACGGATCAGCAGTCTTATACGTTACAAGAAACGTATTTATTAACACCAACGATTGAAATCATAAAGTAAAGTGAGGGAAAATTAATGCAGTTTTATAGTCCAATTATTATTAAATTTGCTTTAGGTATTATTTGTTTAATTGTCCAAATTAATTTGATGGGAAAAGGCAATTTGGCGCCCACATCGGCTATGGACCAAGTGCAAAACTATGTATTGGGGGGCATTATTGGTGGTGTTATTTATAATGATTCAATTACGGTGCTCCAATTTGTATTAGTGTTAATTTTGTGGACATTATTAGTCTTAATTTTAAAATTTGCAAAAGAACACAATCGCTATGTGAAGCAAATTGTGGATGGTAAACCCATTACTTTAATCAAGGATGGACAGGTTGTGGTGAAGGAATGTTTGAAAAATGGTATTTCTGCAAATGATCTAATGTTTAAATTACGAGCAAATGGTATTTATGAAGTCCAGCTTGTTAAACGGGCTGTTTTAGAACAAAATGGTCAATTAACAATCGTCGAATATGGCGATGAAAGTATTCGTTATCCGATTATTGTGGACGGTCAAGCCAACATGGATGTCCTAGAGTTAATCAAAAAAGATGAGCACTGGCTATTAACGCAAATCCAAGAACAAGGATTCCAAAGATTACAGGAAATCTATTTAGGTGAGTATTTATCTGGACAGTTAAGTTTATCGCCGTATGAAGAAAAAACGATTTCTTAGCTATACTTTTCATTCTACTTATATTAAAATTAAATGGTAATTCAATGAGTTTTAAAAGGAGGAAAAATGAAAACTAAAAAGATAGTTGTCGGGTTATTTTGTTCAATGATTATTTTAATGGGGTGCCAACCAGATCAACGAACTGAAAAAATGAAAGAAAGTACTGAAGCAGAAGCAGTCCAAGTAACGAGTGGTGCCTCGGCAGCCACTAATGCCACTTCTGTAAAGCAGGAGGAGCAGACAAACACGAATGATCAACCGAAGGAGAGTGCTGCCAAAGTGAGTTATGAGCGTAATGGACATACCTTTGAAGTTGATGCTGTTTCTGGCGCTACAGTAGAAGCTAATAATGGACAATCAGGAATTAGTCCAGAAGAAAAAGCCCAGAAGATGTATTGGTCAGGTCGTCCAGAAATCGGGGAAGTTCAAGGGGATTATTATCATCATGAAGTCGTGTTTGATGGCGGCTATACGGCTTTAATTGATGTCGTTGTTAAGGATCAACAAATTCAGTTAGTGGAATTTGATGAACGTGGACCTAAAAACTATTATTCTGAAGAATGGGCAGGAGTGACAAAACGTTTATCCGGCTATGCAAATTTTCAAGCGAACAACGCCCGAACCGATCAATCGTTAGTGACCGTTGTTAATACGATGACTTTTTTAGAAAATCAAATGGTTACCGAAAATCGTCTAGATGGCGCCTTCCAGACAGCCAAAGGGCAATCCAATAGCGCTAATAATGGCTATCTTCCTGCTGCTAGGGTTTTAGCCAAGGAAATCAAAGAACCTTCAAAAGAACATTATACAAGTCTAACAGAAGATTTTGGGGAGGGGCTTTCTGGACGTTTAACTGTTATTACGTTAAAAGATTCAGGGAAAATAACCGATCTTCGTTATGATGAATATTTTGCAGATACAGAAGAAGAGATTAAAGACGCAAAACTGAAGGCTTATTCTCGCCAATCAAAATATTTTTCTAAAGATTATGCTCAAAAATCGGGGGAAAATTTCAAAAAAGAAGTGGATGACTTAAGAAAAAAAGCAATCGAGGAAAATAAATTAGTCAGTCCGACAAATGAGGAAGCCTGGTCGGAAAATTATCAAAGGCTTGTAAAAAAAATAACGTCACAATAAATTAAAAAAACTGCCAAAGTGGGGAAACTTCGGCAGTTTTTTTTAGTTTTCCATGAGGGAAACTTTTAATGGAACAGACACTTCGGTCACATGGTTTAACTCAATGATAGAAATTTCATCTGGGTCATAAGCCTCTTTAGGTAATCGTTTTAACAGTTTTGCTAAAATTTCTTTTACTTCTGTCGGACGAATGCGACGATTTTTATTCATAATCAGAACTTCCACATGGTGAGCTGCTTCTGAATAGACAGCGGTCGTGTTTCCTGCTGAGTAGACTTTTACAAAGTAAGCATCCGTGTTTTCCAATTGTTTATTTACTAATTGTTTGTAGCTATTGGTCACATTCACTAATTTCATTTTATCACCTCATTATAGTTGTGTGCTGCAAAAGAGCGTTTCCAATTATGTACAGGAGTTCCAGATTGAATTTTTTCTATGAGGAACAAGTATACGAATATCTTTCTTCTATTATAGTTTTTTTTGATGAAAATAAAAAGTGAAAAGCATAAAAAAATCCGCACGCATTGTTATTAATGCGTGTGGATTTTTGATTATTCTGCTTGGTCAGATGTTGAAGTTTCTGTTTTAGTCACTTCTTGTGCGCCAGTTACGATAATTTTACCTTCGTTATCTAACGCTGCGACTAATTGATGATTTTCAGGATGATCTAGATAGTATTCAGCAATGCCGTCTTCAATTTGTTCTTGAATTGTTCGACGTAAAGGACGAGCGCCCATTGCAGGATCATAACCTAAATCAACGAGTTTCTCTTTGACTTCTGTTGGAACCTCAATGTGTAATTTTTGTTTAGCTAATAAGCTATTTACTTCTTCTAACATCAAGCTGACAATGTTCATCAGGTTTTCTTTGCTTAATGCTTTGAATTCGATAATACCATCGAAACGGTTAAGGAATTCGGGGGTGAAGAAGTTGTTCAATTGACCTAAAACGGATTTAGTCACACCTTCACGGGCAGCACCGAAGCCAACGTTGGCTTCCACAGCTCCTGTTCCAGCATTACTTGTCATGATAATGATGGTGTCTTTAAAGCTGACCGTACGACCTTGTGCATCTGTTAAACGACCATCGTCGAGAATTTGTAAAAACATGTGTAAAACATCAGGATGCGCTTTTTCAATTTCATCCAATAAAATTAAACTATAAGGATTACGACGGACTTTTTCTGTGAGTTGTCCAGCTTCGTCATACCCAACATAGCCTGGAGGAGAACCAATCAGTTTAGAAACACTGTGTTTTTCCATATACTCACTCATATCAAAACGAACCATCGAATCTTCTGAACCGAATAGCTCAAAAGCTAATTGTTTTGCTAATTCTGTTTTACCAACGCCTGTTGGCCCTACAAATAAGAAGGAACCAATTGGGCGGTTTTGTTTGCCTAGGCCTACACGATTGCGACGAATCGCTTTAGCTACTTTATCGACGGCATCATCTTGTCCGACAACATGAGCTTTTAAGTCAACAGCTAAATTTTTCAATTGGGTTTGTTCTTTTTCTTTTAAGTCACCGACAGGAATGCCAGTTTTTTGTTCCACAATGGCTTCAATATCTTTTTCAGTGATGACGGGTGTTTCTTCATCGCTGATTTGTTTTTCTTTCATTGCTTGTAATTTATTGATTTGATCACGATAATAAGCCGCTTTTTCAAAATCTTCTTCTGCGGAAGCTTGTTGTTTTTGTTGTTCCGCTTCTGCTAATTTTTTATCAATTGTTTTTGGATCGACGAGTTGAATAGTTAGATTCATTTTTGAACCAGATTCATCTAACAAGTCAATCGCTTTATCTGGTAAAAAGCGATCTTGAATGTAACGATTGGATAAGTTTGCTGCTGCGTTAATCGCTTCATCTGTATATTTAACATGATGATAATCTTCATAACGTTTTTGCAAACCATGTAAAATCGTTATGGTTTCGGCAACGGTTGGCTCATCTACTTGGACTGGTTGCATCCGACGTTCTAAGGCAGCATCTTTTTCAATAATACGGTACTCATTTAAAGTTGTGGCACCGACTAATTGTAATTCACCACGTGCTAAGGCTGGTTTTAAAATATTGCCAGCATCCATATTGCCATCACCAGCAGCACCAGCACCCACAATTTCATGGACTTCATCAATAAATAAAATGACATTTTCAGCTTCAGTGATTTCTTCAATCAATTTTTGCATCCGTTCTTCAAATTGTCCGCGAATACCAGTTCCTTGAACAAGTGAAACCACATCTAAACGAATGACTTCTTTGTCCAATAATTTTTGGGGCACATCGCCATCGACAATTTTTTGGGCTAAACCTTCAACAACGGCTGTTTTACCAACACCTGGTTCACCGATTAAAACGGGGTTGTTTTTTGTACGGCGATTTAAGATTTCAATGACACGCTTAATTTCTTGATCACGTCCTACCACAGGATCGATATCTCCTTGGCGTGCCGCTTCGGTGATGTTAATCCCATACTCGCCTAGTAAACCTTGACCAGCGCCAGCGCCTCCGCGAGGGGGTTGAACTCCATTACCACCATCACCAAATTGAGTGGGTGGTGTTTGTTGTTCATAAGGATTACCTTGTTGCATTTGGCGAGAAAGAGAACGATATAAATCGTCTAAACTCCCAAAGCCAAAAGGGTCTTGTCCCATATTTTGAGGGGAATTATTTGCTTGATTTTTTAATTTTTGATAGCAGCTTTGGCAATAGTCCAGTTGTTTTCTTTGACCATTCACATTTGCATATAAATGAATTGTTGCTTCATTTTGTTGACAATTTTGACAAATCATTGAATGAAACACATCCTTTCAAAATAACTGAGGCCAGAAAAATAGTTGTTTGCTCTATTATTCTAGTAAACAGACCATTTTTCCTCAAACCAGCCAAGTACTAGATAGCAAGAATAAATTCTGTCTATAAAACCACTTGACCATTTTTGACCTTTGAAGTTATTATAGCATTTTTTGTAAGAGAATCAAGTAAAAGACCTTGTTTAAAAAAAGGCAAAGATTCGATTTTTTTACAGACAATTGCGCCATTTTCAAGTAAACTATAAGAGTTGATATTTAAGAGAAAGAGTGGTGAAATCAATGGCTGAAAATCCTTTTGTAGAAAAAATTGCTTCATTAAAAGCTGGAGAAATCTCTGAATTAATCGTGGAGCAAAATGAATTTTTCCAATTTCGTGATGCTTGGATTTCTTTGCCTGACCGCGCGGAAATTGTTGGAGAAGCGGGGTTAAATGGACGAATCATTTATCGTTACCAAAAAGAGGAAGAATAGTCAGTGCAAAACATCACGAAATTTAAGCAAAAAGTGTTGTGTAAGATAGAAAAAAATGGTAATCTTAGAAACTGAAAGGGTCTTTTTTCGAGTAGACGTTTGATTTTAGCGTATCAAGAAAGGAAAACCCTAACATAAAAATTTTTTATTTACGAAGGAGACCGATTTATATGGAAAAGAAAGAATTTCACATTGTAGCAGAAACAGGAATTCACGCACGTCCAGCTACTTTATTAGTACAAACTGCAAGCAAATTTAACTCAGATATTAACTTAGAATACAAAGGTAAATCTGTTAACTTAAAATCAATCATGGGCGTTATGTCTTTAGGCGTTGGTCAAGGTTCTGACGTAACAATCACTGTTGATGGTGCTGACGAAGCTGAAGGAATGGCAGCAATCGTTGAAACATTACAAAAAGAAGGATTGGCTGAATAATGTCTGAGATGCTAAAAGGGATTGCCGCAAGTGATGGCGTTGCTGTTGCTAAAGCTTACCTGCTAGTTCAACCTGACTTGTCTTTCAACAAAACTTCCGTAGAAGATACTGATGCAGAAGCAACTCGCTTAGACGATGCTTTAGCAAAATCTACTGAAGAGTTGCAAGCAATTCGCGACAAAGCAGCTCAAAGCCTTGGTGAAGCAGAAGCGCAAGTTTTCGATGCTCATTTAATGGTTTTATCTGACCCAGAAATGGTTGGTCAAATCAAACAAAATATCCAAGACAACAAAGTCAATGCAGAAGCTGCCTTGAAAGAAGTTACGGATATGTATATTGGTATGTTTGAAGCAATGGACGACAATGCTTACATGCAAGAGCGTGCAGCAGATATTCGTGACGTTGCCAAACGTATCTTAGCACATTTATTAGGTGTGACTCTTCCAAATCCTTCAATGATTAACGAAGAAGTCATCGTGGTTGCCCATGACTTAACACCTAGTGATACTGCACAATTAGACCGTACGTATGTTAAAGCCTTTGTTACAGACATCGGCGGACGTACTTCTCACTCAGCAATCATGGCTCGTTCGTTAGAAATCCCTGCAATCGTTGGTACAAAAGAAATTACTGACAAAGTAAAAGCAGGCGATATTTTAGCAGTGAACGGAATCATTGGGGATGTTATTATTGACCCAACAGATGCTGAAAAATCTGAATTTGAAGCAGAAGCAAAAGCTTATGCAGATCAAAAAGCAGAATGGGATAAACTAAAAAATGCAGAAACAGTGACAGCTGACGGCAAACATGTTGAGTTAGCTGCAAACATTGGTACACCAAAAGATTTAGAAGGCGTACACAAAAACGGCGGCGAAGCTGTTGGTTTATATCGTACAGAATTCTTATACATGGATTCATCTGACTTTCCAACTGAAGAGGACCAATACCAAGCGTATAAAGCAGTTCTTGAAGGAATGGAAGGAAAACCAGTTGTGGTTCGTACAATGGATATTGGTGGGGACAAAGAGCTTCCTTACCTAACATTACCACACGAAATGAATCCATTCTTAGGTTACCGTGCATTACGTATTAGCTTATCAGAACTAGGTGACGGCATGTTCCGTACACAAATGCGTGCATTATTACGTGCGTCTGTTCATGGTAACTTACGTATCATGTTCCCAATGGTTGCTACTTTGAAAGAATTTAGAGCAGCGAAAGCAATCTTTGAAGACGAAAAACAAAAATTAGTCAACGAAGGTGTTGAAGTTTCAAACGATATCCAAGTAGGTATTATGATTGAAATTCCAGCAGCTGCCGTATTAGCTGATAAATTTGCCAAAGAAGTAGACTTCTTTAGTGTTGGAACCAACGACTTAATCCAATACACAATGGCGGCAGACCGTATGAACGAACGCGTTTCTTACTTATACCAACCATACAACCCATCAATCTTACGTTTAATTAAAAATGTAATTGATGCAGCACACGCTGAAGGTAAATGGGCTGGTATGTGTGGTGAAATGGCGGGCGATCAAACAGCTGTTCCATTACTATTAGGTATGGGCTTAGATGAGTTCTCAATGAGTGCTACATCTATCCTTAAAACACGTAGCTTGATGAAACGTCTAGACACAACTAAAATGGCTGAACTTGCTGACCGCGCATTAAAAGAATGCGACACGATGGAAGAAGTCGTTGCATTAGTTGAAGAATATACAAAATAATTAAGCGATTATGAAAGCACATCGACAATTGTCGATGTGCTTTTTTACTGTTGCGATTCACGTATTTTTTTCTTGAAATAATAAATCGTGCTTCCCAAAATGAATAGAAAAACTAGCGTGATGCTAAACACCAGTTTCCAAGGGAAATTGGTGTGCTTTTCAGGTGGGAGGTTGACGGCGGTAGCATTGTATTTTTTAGCTTCTTTTTCTTGGATGACTAAGTGTTTTTCCCACGAATAGTCTTGATAGCCATCGTTTGCTTTGATTTTTACAGTATAATTTCCAGGAACAAAAGGTTGTTCCTTTAAGTCAATCCGATAATTAAAATTTGTATTAGGGGCCATTGTTAACGACTCTTGGTGATTTTCGTAGCGAGGTTTAGCTTCTTTTTCATAATATAAAGAGGCATCGACTTGTAATTTTTTAATCATAGCCGCTTGTTTGTTTTGGAGATTCATTAATACGCGGTTACGACCGTTAGCTTGATCGGTTTTTACTTCATTTAAAGATAATTCTGGCTGAACAGGTTCATCTGTTTCACTAAGTAAGACGCCGACTACATAAGAAAAACGATTATTGATGGCCACACCGTTTTCTGAGTGAGCAGGTTGTTCATCTGACTTTTGTTCAAAGTAAAGTCCTCCTAAAACATACCCATTAAATGGTTTTTCCGGTAAAATAAGCTGACATTCAACAGTCTTGGTTGAGTGTTTAGGTAGTTGGATTTCTTTTGGTAATTGCGCAATCTCATTAAAAGTAAAAGGTGCAGATGGATCTTTTTTTGTTTCAGCATGAGAATAATCTGCCAAGCCATTATCATTAGTAATCGCTGCATTGGCTGAAGCTAGCACGGTAATGTCGTTGGCTGTTTGATTCGTTAGTTCGATTTGTAGCTTTTGTGTTTGGTTTGGAGCGACACGTAAATCAAAATAACTTGTTTCTTTGGTTCGTTGATTGTCGGGTAAAATGGCTTTTACAGAAAAAGTCATTTCGCTTGCTTCTACAGAATAAGAGCCAATAAAAAATAAAAAAATGATGACGCTAATAGCATGGAGCCATTTAAAAAGCTGCTGATTCATAGTGTGCACTCCTTTTTGACAATTTTTTATAACAAGGTATTGCATGAAACAACTTCATGCAATACCTTGTTTGTTTTCTTTTAAAGTGGTGTATCATCCAAAATCCAAGTAAGCGTTGTTTTATATTGTTTAGCTGCAACTTTTTTCGTTGTCGCAGGAACAGTTAATTGAATGCCTTGAGCAGCGGTCGCTCCGCTACCAAAAGCTAATGTCCAAGTGCCCATTCCTGTTGAAAGAGCGGCAGTCGCCACAGGAGAAGTGGCGGCACCAGTTGGATCCAAGGTTACTGGGACCGTTAATGGCGCCAAAGAAAGTAACTGTGTTGAATTGGGTGTTGCTGCTAAAAAGGTCAAGGACGCATTATCCAAAACAGCGGGTGTTGAATCACTTGTAGCAAATTGCGCACTCTGTTTAACTGATAATTTCCAGCCAAGATTTAGACCACGTTTGTCAGTTACTTGGACATAGTTTGGCACGCTAATTAAATCGCCAGTACTATTTTGCACTTGATCCAGTTGTGCCGAATAGATCGCTGTTCCGGCTTGAATTTGTTTTGATCCAAAATGGATATTTGAAACATAGTCAATACTAAGGGGGCCGGCTGTACCAGGTTGATGAGGATCAGCAGGATTAGGTGTCACAGGCTGAGAAGGGTTCGTCGGGTTGACAGGTGGCGTGACAGTATTATCAAGAGTAAACGTAATATCAGCGTTGGATTGAATAGAAGCGACTTGAGCTGCTTCAACTTTTGGACTATTTAAAAGCATAAGAGGCGTAGCAACGAACAAAATGCTTGAAATGCGCACGATCTTTTTCATTTTTTATTCCTTCTTTCTTGTTTATTTTTAACTTTTAAAAAAGCTAAATCCTAATTAGAGGGGTGTATCAGAAAGAATCCATTGTAATTCGGCAGTGTAAGATTCTTTGACCGTTAAGTTAAGGTCAGGAGCAACGCTTAAAAAAAGTCCATTTTGTTGGTTCCAAGGAATTTCTACATTGTTATCGTCCGTTGCGGTGTATTGATAAACTTCGGTTGCTAAAGAGGAGATAGGAAAATCACTACCATTTTTTCGATAAATGAAAGCTTGCTGGATCGTTTTATTTGTAGAAGTTGAATGCATGGGCTGACTCTCTCTTACCAACAAATGCCATGGTGTTTTTGCAACTCGACCATCGGCAATGAGGAAAGGAGCGCTGATGGTCGATGGTGAGTATATGGTTCGTTTGCTGGGAAAAGGTAAATTTTTAAAGGAAACTGTAGTTGGCATCTGCACAAAACGGAGGGTACCGTTTTTGATAGGTAAAGACTGTTCCTTAGTGATTGGCGTAATTGGCGTTCCGCCACCATCATTGCCAGTAACCGTGCTAGAAAATAAAAGAAATTGGTTTATCCATTCTTCTGTAACCGTTGCTGTATATTGTAAGGTGAATTGTGTATTGGCTTCCGTAAAATTATCTGCTGGCAGCGAATTGTGATAACTCCAATACAGCAAACCAGTGGAACTATCAGTTAAAAGTTGAAGCCCAGCTATTGGCGTACTTAAACCTGCTGCTGATTGTTTTGTTAATGTAGCAGCTGAAAGTTGAGCCAGTCCTTTAGGCACCGTTGCTCGTAATTGCTGATTCATCCACGTTGCTGGTTGATTGGTTAAACGTGTGGTTAACGTAAAACGAATGATTTGACCACTTACGACAGAGTTTGCATCTTCCCAGAGCCCTTGTGCATTTTTCCGCTCAATGATTTGCGTGACCGTTAGTTGAGGCACAGGATAAGCAACTGTTTGAGAAACAGTAGAACTGGTTAGCAAAGGCAGGCCAGTGCGATTGCTGAGCCCTTGGACCCACAAGCTGACCGTTTCTCCCCCTTGGAAAGTGGGTAAATTAGCAAATTGAAAATGGCCATTGGAATCTAAGGACGTTGTGAAAATAGAACCACCATTTATTTGTACTTTAACTTGATAGGTTCCGTTAGATGCTTGAGAAGCTTTACCTGAAAGTTGAGTTGAGCCGGCATTAGCGACTACGTTTGTGACTGGTTGGATTGACCAATTGACACTTTGGTCAGCTGAGGGGCTGCTTTGAATATAGTCGGTTGACGTTTTTGAACGAGCAAAAACAATTGTAGAGAGCGTGTCGCCATATTCTAATGGTGAAGCTAAAGAGATCGAGAAATTTCCGGCTGCATCGACAGAAATCCCTTTCACCACAATGGGGGTAGTGGTGCCATCATGGCGGTTCAAGGTTAATTGAACAGAGTAGTTATAGTTTGGGTCTTGTACTTGTTGAATGGTCCCTGTTACAGTAGTGTCCAGATGATTTGGTTGAGTTAGTTTGGCTGGTGTGACTTGAGGAACGGGATAATTACCTAAACTAAGTTGAGCTTTGCTAATTACGCCTGTTTTTGTATTGTTCCCAATAATAATATTAATTGCACCTAATCCAGTGCCGACATCTGTAAAGGTTCCTCGAATCGGATAGTCTTTGCCGTTAAGAGCAGGAGGGATTGAAATTCCTCGTTTATAAAGTGCGCCGACATCAAACGAAATGGCGGCAGACCATTTGGTTCCGGGAAGTAACACCAAGGTGCTACTTGGAAAAGTCAGATAAACAGAATGATAAGTGCTACTATAAGAGAGGCTGACGCCGTTAGTTGAACTGTGAATATCTTGAGTGGCTGTTCCTGGATAACTGACAGTCCCTGTTAAAAGAGTCAGAAAATCTTGTTGCTTTAGAGTGTCGTTATCTAACTGGCTTGAAATTTCTGTAGGAAGTTGAATAGCAATAATCGGTCGATCATTAATTGCTAAGCCGATAAGTGTCACACTGTATTCATACGAAAGTGTGATAATATCTTGGTTATACGTTCCCGTGCTTAAGGTACTTTTTAAGGTGCTATTACCAACAGAAACACTAGCTGGCGTAGGTGCCATAGGTTCATCGTTTTCAGAGGAAGCATGGGTTTGCTCGGTTTCTTGTTCCACGATATCGGTTGCTTGAGTTGTTTGTTGTTCTGTTGAAACTGAAGTAAATGTTTCACTAAAAGTAGAGGCGTGAGTTGTAGGGTTCAGTGTTTCAGAATGAGCTATCAAAGGTTGAGTCAGCGATAAAAAAAGCCATGATATGATGCAAGAAAAGATTCCCCAGACGAACTTATTCAAAACCATCCTCTCCTTTTTTATATTATATGTATAATGACGAAAATATATAATGAGTAAATATTGAGTACATACATTCTATAATGGGCCATTCATAAAGTAAAGCGATTACATCCGATTGTGAACAAGATATTTTGTTCACAATCTTTTAGTGTTTTAAGAAGGAAATTTCTCGAAATTCTATGCTTTTTTAATCCAAAAAAATTAAAAAACTGATAGTTTGCTAAAAATCGAGTCTTTCTTTCACTTCTTAGCACTTAAAATATTTACATTTTCCTAGGGATAGTGTACTATTTAAAGGTATGCATAAATAAAGTTTGATGTATAAAATTAAATGTTATTCGGAGGGAAACAAATGTCTGCGAAATGGGAAAAAAAAGGCACTAATGATGGTGTATTAACTTTTTCAATCGAACAAGCAGTAATCGAAAAAGGATTAACGCAAGCGTTCAATAAAGTGAAAAAAAACTTAAACGTACCTGGTTTCCGTAAAGGAAAAGTATCACGTACTGTTTTTAACCGTATGTATGGAGAAGAAGCGTTATACGAAGATGCGTTAAACGCTGTTTTACCAGAAGCATATGAAGCGGCTGTTTTAGAAGCAGGAATTGAACCAGTAGCACAACCAAAAATTGATGTTGAAAGCATGAATAAAGGGGAAGACTGGGTTATCACTGCTGAAGTAACTGTAAAACCTGAAGTAAAATTAGGCGAATACAAAAACTTAACAGTGTCTAAACAAGACCGTGAAGTAACAGATGAAGACGTGGAAGCACGTTTGAAACGCGAACAAGAATCTCAAGCTGAATTAGTAATCAAAGAAGATGCCGCTGCTGAAAATGGCGACACTGTAGTTATCGACTTTGAAGGCTTCTTAGGCGACGAAGCATTTGAAGGCGGCAAAGGCGAAAATTACTCATTAGAATTAGGTTCTAATTCATTTATTCCAGGCTTTGAAGACCAATTAGTTGGCAAAAAAGCTGGCGAAGAAGTAGAAGTAAACGTTACTTTCCCTGAAGATTACCAAGCAGAAGATTTAGCTGGTAAAGAAGCAGTTTTCAAAGTAACTGTTCATGAAGTAAAAGCAAAAGAATTACCAGAATTGGATGATGAATTTGCAAAAGACGTTGACGATTCAGTAGAATCATTAGACGAATTAAAAGAAAAATTCCGTAAAGAATTGACAGAAGCAAAAGAAGCAGCAGCTGAAGAAGCAAAAGACGAAGAAGCAATTCGTTTAGCTGTTGAAAATGCTGAAATCGTTGAATTACCACACGTAATGGTTCACGACGAAGTTCACCGTTCAATGGATGAATTCTTAAACAACATGCAACGCCAAGGAATTTCTCCTGAAATGTACTACCAATTAACTGGTTCTACAGAAGAAGATTTACACAAACAATTTGAAGGCGAAGCAGAAACACGCACAAAAACAAACTTAGTGATTGAAGCAGTTGCCAAAGCTGAAAACATCGAAGTAACACAAGAAGACATCGATGCTGAAGTGAAAGATTTAGCAGAACAATACAACATGCCTGAAGCGCAAGTACGTAAAGTATTAAACAACGACATGTTAGAACACGATATTCGTATGAAACGTGCTGTTGAAACAATTACTGAAACAGCTGTTGAAAAATAAACATTTTTAATAAGCTCTTCATTTGATAGAGTTTTCTAAAACTGTAGATGGAAGGTGTCTTTCATCTACAGTTTTTTTCATATAAAATAACTTTTGAAAGGGTGTGTCAAAATGGATAAAAATTATTCGAAAATTAAATATGGATTAGTGGTGTTTGGCATCTTATGCTTGACGTACAATCTCTGGGAATTTTTTACGGCTAAGTATTCAACAAAACAAGGTGTGACGTTCGTTATCGAATGTTTACTTGGAATTGGTCTAATCTTTTTACCGGATCTTGTCAATAAATTTTTAAAAATTATTATGCCACCGACTATCGTTTATTTTTACTGGTTTTTCTTATTTATTTCAGTATTCCTAGGAACCTCGTTGCATATGATCTCAATCATTTCGTTCTGGGATAAAATTTTACACTTTGTTAGTCCGATGCTGTTAACTGCTGTGGGTTATGGTATTGCTGCTTTCCTATTGAAGAAAACGAAGTACGCCGATGTTTCCCCGTGGTTATTTTTATTATTTGGGTTTGCATTTGCAGGGCTTTGTGGCGTCTTCTGGGAATTCTGGGAATTTATCTGCGATTCATTAGGGAACATGAACTTACAACGCTATAATATGTCCAACGGCCAACCATTTATTGGGCGTGCTGCTTTAATGGATACGATGGGGGATTTATTTACCAATACCCTTGGGGCCTTTGTGATGGGCGTGTACACGTATATCAGAAGCAAAGGAAATCCTGAGTATTTAGAAAATTATGCGATAAAGAGAAAATAATAAAAAAGCGATTCAACCATGGTTGAATCGCTTTTTTGCTGTTTTTTTAAGCAGGTACTTCGACAGGTTTTTTCAAAAGTCCGTAGACAATTCCTGAAATAATCGCCCCAATTAAGATGAACAATAGATATAGTAATGGATTACTTAATAGGAAGACGACGAAGATTCCTCCATGTGGTGCCAATAATTTGATACCAAACGCACCAACCAACGCACCAGTAAAGGCAGAACCTACCACGAAACTTGGAATCACACGTAATGGGTCAGCTGCTGCAAAAGGAATTGCCCCTTCAGTGACAAAAGAAAGTCCCATTACAATATTGGTTAAGCCGGCATCTTGTTGATCTTTTGTAAATTTATTTTTAAATAAACGAGTTGCTACGAAAATTGCTAATGGAGGAACCATTCCGCCAGCCATTACAGAAGCCATGACCACGCTGCCACCTTCTGCAACAGTACTTGCTAGCGTAGCTGTACCGAAAACATAAGCAGCTTTGTTAACTGGTCCACCTAAGTCGATGGCCATCATACCAGCTAATAAGGCACCAAGTAAAGCAGCATTTGTGCCATCTAAGCCAAGTAGGAAATGATTTAACGCATCGTTAATTGCTTTCATTGGGATGTTAATGACTAACATTAATAAGCCTGTAATAATCAAACCAAAAACTGGATAGAATAAAATGGTTTTAATTCCATCTAATGATTTTGGCAAGCCTTTGAAGACTTTACGTAAAAGAACCACTACATAACCAGCTAAGAAACCACCGATTAGGGCCCCAAGGAATCCAGCTCCTCCGGCGTTTGCTAACGCACCAGCGGCGAAACCAGCGACTAAGCCTGGACGATCCCCAATACTAGAAGCAATAAAACCAGCTAAGACAGGTAACATAAAGCCAAATGCTGCGCCACCAATTTGGTTAAACCAGCTAGCTACGTCATTGTAATTACCTAAATTGGCTAATTGATCTTGAGGAACCCCGATAAATTGATCAATCATAAAGGAAAGAGCAATGGCAATTCCGCCACCAATAACGAAAGGTAACATATGAGAAACACCATTCATTAAATCTTTATAGATACGAGAACCGATTGAACCTTCCGCTGAATCCTCTTGATCGCTTGCAGCCGAGTCACTGCCATGGAAAGTAGGAGCTTCGCCACTAATGGCTAAGTTAATTAGTTCTTCGGTTTTACGAATTCCATCACTAACGGGACGGTTGACTAATTTTTTACCGTCAAAACGATTCATTTCTACTTTTTTATCGGCTGCGACAATCACGCCATCAGCACGAGCAATATCTTCAGCAGTTAAACGATTTTTAATTCCTTCTGAACCGTTTGTTTCTACTTTAATGTCTACGCCCATTTCTTTTGCTTTTTTCTTCAGCGCATCTTCGGCCATGTAAGTATGAGCAATTCCTGTAGGACAAGCAGTCACAGCAATAATATATTTACGATTGCTTTCTGGTGCTGGCGTTGTTTGTTCTTGTTCTGCTTTTTCTTCCGCTTCTTTTTGATCTTCTGCTGCTTGGAAAAGAGCTTGTACTGCTTCTGGAGTTTCCGCTTCTTTCAATTTGCCAACAAATTCTGGATCGATAAGTAATCGAGAAAGGGCCGCAAGCGCTTGGAGATGTGTATCATTGGCGCCTTCTGGAGCAGCAATCATGAAGAATAGATAAGTAGGTTGTCCATCTAGTGCTTCATAATCAACACCTTTTTTACTTTTAGCAAAAAGAACTGTCGGTTCTTTTACGGCACTATTTTTTGCGTGAGGCATAGCGATGCCGTCGCCTAAACCAGTCGATGTTTGTGCTTCGCGTTTTAAAATTCCTTCTTTGTAAGTGTCAATGTCAGAGATGCGGCCACCATCGTATAATTTTTGGACCATTTCATCAATCGCGCCTTTTTTATCAGTAGCTTGTAAATCCATAATCATGACATCTTTTATTAATAAATCATTAATGTTCACTCTATTTTCCTCCCTTAGTGGATTTATTCTGAAATTTTTTCAATTGTTACTTCGTGAATAAGTTCTTGGATAAAATCTTCTGAGGCTAAATCATCAGAAAATGCGGTCGCGCTACCGCAAGCGACACCCCATTTGAAAGCCTCTAAAGGATCTTGTGTTTTTGAAAAGTTGCCAATAAAACCAGCAATCATTGAGTCGCCAGCGCCGACAGAATTTTTCAGTGGACGTTCTAAAACGTTGGAACGATAAACACCTTCTGTTGTGAAAAGTAATGCACCATCACCAGCCATTGAGATAATTACGTGTTGCGCTCCTTCTTCTAGTAACCGATGTCCATAAGGTAAAATATCTTCAACACTTGTAAAGGTTGTATGATATAATTCTGCCAACTCATGATTATTTGGCTTGACCAATAAAGGCTTTTGTGACAAAGCGTTCATTAAATCTTCACCTGTCGTATCAATAACAAATTCTGCGCCTTTTTCCTTCACAATTTGGATTAATTCTTCGTAAAATCCTTTGCGTAGAGAAGCAGGTGTACTTCCTGAAAGAACAACAATATCACCAGCCTGAACACGACTAACTGCTTGTTTTAGTTCTTGAATTTCTTCGTTTGTTAGAGCAGGTCCTAAGCCGTTAATTTCTGTTTCAGTATCTGATTTCAATTTAATGTTGATTCGTGTATCAGCAGACACGGGAGTGAAATTCGTTTGGATTTCTTCTTTTTTCAACCAATCGGCAATGAATGAGCCTGTAAAACCACCTAAAAAACCTAAGGCAGTGGATTCTGTCTCCATACGTTTTAAAATACGTGAAACGTTGATTCCTTTGCCGCCAGGTAATTTAAAATCATTCGTCATCCGATTTAAATCACCAATTTGTAGATGATCGACATGAACGATAAAGTCGATAGAAGGGTTTAAAGTCACTGTGTAAATCATTTGTTTGCCTCCATTAAAATAGTTTTTTGCTGGAATCCTTGAAGCGATTCAGCAGGGCAGTAGTCAGTTAGTAAAGTAACTGACTCTAATTCTTCCACTTTGGTAAACGTTACTTCATTAAATTTTGTATGATCCAGTAAAACATAGGCTGTTTCTGCTTGATGAATAGCCAAGGCTTTTAGCGCTGCTTCTTCGGGATCAGGCGTCGTTAAACCAAACTCTAAATGTGCGCCGTTAGTTCCTAAAAAAGCTTTGTTAAAACGAAAATGTTGTAGCTGTTCCATACTAGTGGCACCAATGATTGCTTTAGTGGAGAGCTTCAAAGTACCACCAAGCATAATAGTGGGAATTTCCATATCGCTAAGTTTTGCAGCGTGATGCACGGAATTCGTCACTACATGGATTTGTTTCCCAACTAAAAAAGGGATCATTTCTAACGTGGTTGAACCAGCATCTAAATAGATCATATCGCCATCTTGTACACAACTAGCGGCTAAAGAAGCAATCTTTTGCTTTTCGTGCGTGTTTTTGATTGATTTTTCCGTCATGTTTTGTTCAAAGCCTAAATTAAGAATACGCTTAGCGCCGCCGTGAATGCGTTCTAACAAATTGGCGTCTTCTAATTCTTGTAAATCGCGGCGGATTGTGGATTCTGAAGCATTGAACAAGCTAGCAAGTTCTTGCGATTTGACGACTGATTTTTGATCTAACAATTGTAAAATTTTTTGATGTCGTTCTTCCGTAAGCATTTTCATCCCTCATTTCATGGATATAATAGCACAAATGAAAACGCTAATCAATCTAAAACGGTCAAAAACATTCAAAAAAATTAAAAAACAGTCATAAGAAAAAAAGAAAGCTGCTGAACTCAGGTTCAGCGGCTTTCTTTAATTCACTAAATCATTCGGTAAAGTTTTTTGATAAATCTCTTTTTTGACTTGGTAAGCGAGTTTTTCATCGGTCAAAATAATGAGCACATCGCCAACATGCATAACAGTATCACCATGTGTTAAAATTTCCGATTCGCCACGGCGAATGGAAGTGAGCAACATTTGTTTAGGCCAGACAAAATCACGTACCATCGTATCATCTAAGGAACTTTCTGCAGTGATAGGGAATTCAATAATCGTTTTGTGGCCACGAATATTACTTACTTTAGAAGGAACCAAACGTTCTAATAAGCTTTCATAAATTGGCTTGCCGCCAAGACTATCGATGGTAATATAACTAACTAAAGCGACAACCCCTAAAGACATTAAATGAGAAAAATTGCCGACCATTTCTGTTACTAAAATAATTGCTGTTAACGGTGCTTTACCAATCGCAGTAAAATAACCAGCCATGGCAAAAATTAAAAAGTTTTTCACAAAAATTGGATCCATCCCTACGTATTGGACAAGTAGACTGCCATACAATGTTCCGATAATGGCACCTAAAGTTAGAATAGGCAAGAAAATACCACCAGGGAGATTCGAACCGTAAGAAACCATTGAAAAAACAAAACGTAAAACCAATAAGCCGACTAAAGCCCAAATCGTGGCCGGTTGATTGCCTAAAGCTAAAACAATTTGATTCCCACCGCCAAGTAAATGTGGAAAGAAATAACCAATCGGTAAAATCAAAATAAAAGGAATAAAACCATAATAATTAGAAGAAAGGCCTTTGATTTTTCCATATACTTTTGGTAAGGACAACAATGTTTTTTGATATATCCAACCTAATAATCCTAGCAAAACGCCCAGCAGGACTAATGTCCAATAGTACTCTAAAGGCAAAGATTTAACCGGACCAATATAAAGAACTGGTTGCAATCCGAAGAAATGCAAAGAAACAAAGTTAGCGGAAATGGCCGCAGAAAAAGAGGTTAACCAAACTAAAGGTGAAAAGGAATGGTGAACCTCTTCTAGAACAAATAAAAGTCCTGCGATTGGTGCATTAAAAGCGGCGGCTAAACCAGCACTGGCACCACTACTGATTAAAATTTTTTCTTCAGACTTGGTGCTTTGCCGCCATTGACTATAGCCTTGTCCAACCACTGCACCTAGTTGAATTGAAGGACCTTCACGTCCCAAAAATAGCCCAGGACTAATCGCTAAGATCCCACCGATAAATTTTTTCCAAAGCACTGGAAACCAATGAATTTCTAATTGACCTTGAAGTTGTCCTTCCACTTGGGGAATGCCACTGCCTTTAATTGCTGGTTCGCTCTTAATCAGTCGTCCTAATAAATAAGCAAGCACGAGAGAAAATAAGAACCAAGGAATCATCCAAAAGGGTTTTTCGTGAAACGTTTGATACAGATGAACGACTTGTTCGCCAATTTTTTCAATGCCTAAGCGAAATAAGCTGACAACAAAGCCGACCAGGATTCCGACGACGATGCCTTTAAGGATAAAGCCGATTCGGGTACCATCTAATTGTTTAATTTCATGTACATCATTATTCATTTCATTTTTAGCCTCCATCACTACTTACTAATGTACTGCGATTTGACTTGATTTACAAGAAAATTTCATATAAAAAGAAAAAGATTTTTTGTTCTTTTCTAAAGAACTTCAAAGGGATTTTTGGTATACTGTATAAGATTGAAAAAAGAGAGAGGACGTTTAATATGACACAAAAACATGCCTTGGTTCAGGGAATGAATCCTCGACAAGAAGAAGCCGTTTTGCATACAGAAGGACCACTGTTAGTCATGGCTGGTGCTGGTAGTGGAAAAACGCGGGTTTTAACACACCGAATTGCCTATCTAATTGAGGAAAAAGAAGTAAATCCATGGAATATTTTGGCGATTACGTTTACCAATAAAGCTGCTAAAGAAATGAAAGAGCGTGTAAATAAATTACTGGAAACGGGTGGCGAAGATGTATGGGTCTCCACTTTTCACTCCATGTGTGTAAGAATTTTACGTCGTGATGTGGATCAGATTGGTTACAACCGTAATTTTACAATTATTGACCCATCGGAACAAAAAACATTAATGAAACGCATCTTAAATGACTTAAATATTGATTCAAAAAAATATGATCCTCGCTCAATTTTAGGTACGATTAGCAATGCCAAAAATGAATTACAAACGCCTGAAAAAGTTGCTGAAATGCAAGGTTCCTTATATGAAGAAATTGTCGCAAAATGCTATGAAGCCTATCAAAAAGAATTACGCAAAAACCAATGTATGGATTTTGATGATTTGATTATGAATACGATTCGTTTATTCAATGAACAACCAGATACGTTGGCTTTCTACCAAAATAAATTTCACTATATTCATGTGGATGAATACCAAGATACCAATCATGCACAATATACCTTAGTCAATTTATTGGCTGCACGTTTCAAAAATCTGTGTGTCGTAGGTGATGCCGACCAAAGTATCTATGGTTGGCGCGGGGCGGATATGCAAAATATCTTGGATTTTGAAAAAGATTATCCAGATGCCAGTGTAATTTTGCTAGAACAAAATTATCGATCCACCAAAAACATTTTGGCGGCTGCGAATGATGTCATCAAAAATAACCGTAACCGCCGCGAGAAAGAACTGTGGACAGAAAATATAGACGGTGAAAAAATTGTCTATTATCGTGGGGACACAGAACGGGATGAAACACAATTTATTGTGAGCCAAATCCAAAAAGAAATGCGGGAAAATGACCGAATTTATGGTGATTTTGCGGTATTATATCGGACCAATGCTCAATCCCGTGTAGTGGAAGAAATGCTCTTGAAATCTAATATTCCGTATACCATGGTGGGCGGACATAAATTCTACGACCGTAAAGAAATTAAAGATATTTTGGCTTATTTAAGTTTGATTGCCAATCCAGATGATTCGATTAGTTTTGAACGAATTGTCAATGAACCAAAACGAGGAATCGGTAAAAGTTCAATTGAAAAATTACGGCTATTTGCGGATACGCATGGTTGGGCTTTGCTGGAAGCTGCCCAAAATGTTGATTTGGCAAATATTTCAGGAAAAGCGGGTAAAGAGCTTGGTAATTTTGGCATGATGATTCAAGACTTAACGAAAACAGTGCCCTATTTAACGATTACAGAATTGGTGAAAGAAACTTTACAACGTAGTGGTTATCGGGAAGCTTTGATGGCGCAAAATAATTTAGAGTCTCAAGCTCGCTTAGAAAACTTGGACGAATTTTTATCTGTGACACAAGAATTTGATAAACGTTTTGAAGCGCAAAATAACGACGATCCAAATGGCGAAGAAACAAAATTGGCGGATTTTTTAACAGATTTAGCCTTGGTTTCTGATCTAGATAATTTAGAAGAGAGCTCTTCACAAGTAACCTTAATGACGTTGCATGCGGCCAAAGGGCTGGAATTTCCAGTGGTCTTTTTAATGGGCTTAGAAGAAGGGGTTTTCCCATTATCACGTGCCATGCTAGAAGAAAGTGAACTGGAAGAAGAACGGCGCTTGGCTTATGTTGGTATCACACGAGCGGAAGAAGCCCTGTTCTTAACGAATGCTTATTCGAGAACATTATATGGTCGCACGCAATATAATCGACCAAGTCGCTTTTTAGAAGAAATTGAGGCGGAGCGTTTAATGAAACAAGGGGCGGCGGCCAATTTACAGAAAGCTCCAGCGCGCACCTTTGATCCTAAAGTATTCAAGCCCAACGCAAGTAAACCAGCTTATACACAGCCAGCTACAAAATCAGTTAGCAACAAAGTGGCAAGTGGTGGCGAAAAAGTTTCTTGGCAAGCAGGTGATAAGGTCCAACATAAAGCATGGGGCGTTGGTACAGTCGTTCGTGTAGGCGGTTCGGCCAAAGACCTAGAGTTGGACATTGCTTTCCCTGAAAAAGGCATAAAACGGTTGTTAGCGGCATTTGCACCAATTGAAAAAATTTAACATGCAAAATAGGTCAGCGATTTAATGAGAAATCATCATTAGATAAATTCTTTTTATTTTCTATCTTAGTGTAAATGTGTTAAAAAGACGATAAGAGCATTACACTTATGAGGAGGAGTTCTACGATGGAACAACAACCATTAACATTAACGGCGGCGACAACTCGTGCGCAAGAATTAAGAAAACAACTCAATCAATATTCCCATGAATATTATGTCAAAGATCAACCATCCGTAGAAGATTATGTTTACGATCGTTTGTATAAAGAGTTAGTCGATATTGAAACGGAGTTTCCTGATTTAATCACGCCAGATTCGCCGACACAACGTGTAGGTGGCAAAGTTTTATCTGGTTTTGAAAAAGCTCCGCATGACATTCCGATGTATAGTTTAAATGATGGGTTTAGTAAGGAAGACATTTTTGCTTTTGATGAACGTGTTCGTAAGGCGATTGGTAAACCCGTTGCTTACTGTTGTGAGTTAAAAATTGATGGGTTAGCAATTTCATTACGTTATGAAAACGGGGTGTTTGTACGCGGAGCAACACGAGGCGATGGAACGGTTGGTGAAAACATTACAGAGAACTTACGAACGGTTCGCTCTGTGCCAATGCGTTTAACGGAGCCCATTTCAGTGGAAGTTCGTGGCGAGTGCTACATGCCTAAACAATCCTTTGTCGCATTGAATGAAGAACGTGAAGAAAATGGCCAAGATATTTTTGCCAATCCTCGGAATGCAGCGGCGGGAAGCTTGCGCCAATTAGACACAAAAATTGTGGCAAAACGGAACTTAAATACGTTTTTATACACAGTTGCTGACTTTGGACCAATGAAAGCGAAGACGCAGTTTGAGGCATTAGAAGAGCTTTCTGCAATTGGTTTTAGAACCAATCCCGAACGGCAATTATGTCAGTCAATCGATGAAGTTTGGGCCTACATTGAAGAATACCATGAAAAGCGGAGCACTTTGCCATACGAAATCGATGGAATTGTGATTAAAGTGAACGAATTTGCGTTGCAAGATGAATTAGGTTTCACTGTCAAAGCACCTCGCTGGGCGATTGCCTACAAATTTCCACCAGAAGAAGCAGAAACAGTAGTGGAAGATATTGAATGGACAATTGGGCGCACGGGGGTGGTCACTCCTACTGCGGTCATGGCTCCTGTACGAGTCGCGGGAACCACGGTTAGTCGGGCAAGTTTGCATAATGCAGATTTTATTCAAATGAAAGATATCCGTTTAAATGATCATGTTATTATTTACAAAGCCGGCGATATTATCCCAGAAGTAGCGCAAGTCCTAGTTGAAAAACGTGCAGCCGATAGTCAGCCTTATGAAATGCCGACACATTGTCCAATTTGTCATAGTGAGTTGGTGCATTTAGATGAGGAAGTGGCGTTACGTTGTATTAATCCAAAATGCCCTGCGCAAATTAAAGAAGGGCTGAATCACTTTGTCTCACGAAATGCAATGAACATTGATGGCTTGGGGCCAAGAGTGTTAGCACAAATGTATGACAAAGGATTAGTGAAAGACGTAGCGGATCTGTATTTCTTAACAGAAGAACAATTAATGACTTTGGATAAAATCAAAGAAAAATCAGCAAACAACATTTATACTGCCATTCAAGGGAGTAAAGAAAACTCTGTCGAACGTTTGATTTTTGGCTTAGGGATTCGCCATGTGGGTGCGAAAGCGGCGAAAATTTTAGCGGAGCATTTTGGTGATTTACCAACCTTAAGTCGTGCAACTGCGGAAGAAATTGTGGCTTTGGATTCAATTGGCGAAACAATCGCAGACAGCGTTGTGACGTATTTTGAAAATGAGGAAGTTCATGAATTAATGGCTGAACTGGAAAAAGCCCAAGTGAACTTGACATATAAAGGTCTCCGGACAGAACAATTAGCAGAAGTGGAGTCACCTTTCAAAGACAAAACAGTTGTTTTAACAGGAAAATTAACGCAGTACACTCGCGAAGAAGCCAAAGAAAAAATTGAAAATCTTGGTGGAAAAGTTACAGGGAGTGTTTCGAAAAAAACTGACATTGTGGTTGCTGGCGAAGATGCTGGCAGTAAATTAACCAAAGCTGAAAGCTTAGGCGTGACCGTTTGGAATGAACAAGAAATGGTCGATGCGTTAGATGCAAGTCATTTTTAAGAAGAAAAATTAACGTTGTCAGATTTTATGTAGTAATTTGATGGTATACTTATTTTAGTCATAAAAGTTATATGAACGAGGAATTTCTGAGTTGAGAAAGGAGGTTGATGCTTATGCGCAATTCTTCTTACTTTAACGAAAGGAGCAATGTTTTTGTCCGTTGAAGCGGCGTTGGGACTGATGATTGGTTTTGCAACACTTGTTGTAAAACCAATCATCAGTATCCTCGCGCTTGTCTCAGACAACAAAAATAACCGTTCATAAGCTTTGAGGAGCTGAACGGTTAAGCGTTTGAAATAAAACCAATAACTCAGTAAGCCGCTAGTTCTTATAACTGGTAGTGGCTATTAGAGAGGTATGTTCCTGCATATCTCTCTTTTCATTTTCATAATAACATGTTTCCGTCATTTTTGCGAGCGACAAATTATCAATGAAATTCAAGGTTTCATCTAAAATATCCGACCATTTTATGGTAGAATGGGAACAGAGTGAACAGCTGTGCTAAGCTGTTTAAAGAAATACAATCCAATTGATTAATCTGAAAATGAAAATTTCAGTAAATGATAGAAAGAAGGGTATCTATGGCAATTACAGAAGAACAAGTCAAACATGTCGCTAAATTATCAAAATTATCTTTCTCCGAAGAAGAATTAGCGGACTTTACCAATCAACTAGATAAAATTATTGATATGGTGGAATTACTAGAAGAAGTAGATACAACAGGGGTTCCTTTTACTTCAAATGTGAATGAATCAATCAATGTCATGCGTGAAGACGTAGCGACACCAGGAATGGACCGTAAAGAATTAATGCGGAATGTTCCGGAATCAGAGAATGGTTACATTAAAGTGCCTGCAATTATGGATAACGGGGAGGCAGGAGCCTAATGGAAAAATTATACGACAAATCGTTAACAGAGTTACATGATTTATTGGTTTCAAAAGAAATCACAGCAGTTGATTTAACCGAAGAAACATTAAATCGTATTCAAGATACAGAAGAACAACTAGGTTCTTTTATCACAGTTAGTGAAGAAAAAGCAATGGCATTAGCCAAAGCGATTGACTTAAAAGGCATCACTGAAAGTAATCCATTAGCTGGGATTCCAATTGGGATTAAAGACAACATTGTCACAAAAGATATTTTAACAACAGCTGGCTCAAAAATGTTACACAATTTTGACCCAATTTATGATGCGACCGTGATGGATAAAGTCTATCAAGCGGATATGATTCCAGTCGGAAAATTGAACATGGATGAATTTGCCATGGGCGGAAGTACGGAAACGTCTTACTTCAAGAAAACAAAAAATGCTTGGGATCAAACGAAAGTCCCTGGTGGTTCTTCTGGTGGTTCAGCTTCTGCTGTCGCAGCCGGACAAGTCCCAGTTTCTTTAGGGAGCGATACAGGTGGTAGTATCCGCCAACCAGCCGCATTCAACGGTATTGTGGGCCTAAAACCAACTTATGGACGTGTATCTCGTTTTGGTTTGATTGCTTTTGCTTCAAGTTTAGACCAAATTGGTCCATTGACACGAAATGTTAAAGACAATGCCTTAGCTTTAAATGCAATTAGTGGTTATGACGAAAAAGACGGCACTTCTGCAGGCGTTTCTGTTCCTGATTTTACGGCAGATTTAACTGGCGACATCAAAGGCATGAAAATTGCTTTACCAAAAGAATACTTAGGTGAAGGGGTACAACCTGATGTTCGTGAAGCGGTATTAAAAGCAGCAGAAACGTTCAAAGCTTTAGGCGCAACAGTGGAAGAAGTTAGCTTACCACATTCTAAATATGGGATTGCCGCTTACTATATTATTGCCTCTTCAGAAGCAAGTTCAAACTTACAACGCTTTGATGGCATTCGTTATGGTTACCGTTCCGAAAATGTCCAAAATCTAGAAGACGTCTATGTTAATTCGCGTTCCGAAGGCTTTGGTACTGAAGTCAAACGTCGGATTATGTTAGGAACATTCTCTTTAAGTGCTGGTTATTATGATGCGCACTTTAAAAAGGCTGGTCAAGTCCGTACACTAATCAAACAAGATTTTGAGAATGTCTTTGCGGATTATGACTTAATCATTGGCCCATCAACACCAACTGTTGCTTTTGGTTTGGGTGAAAATATCAATGACCCAATCACGATGTATATGTATGATATTTTAACTGTTCCTGTTAACTTAGCTGGGTTACCAGGCATGTCAATTCCAGCAGGCTTCTCAGAAGGCTTGCCAGTTGGTTTACAAATTATTGGAAAACATTTTGACGAACATACAATGTATAAAGCAGCCTATGCTTTTGAACAAGCGACAGATTTCCATACGAAAAAACCAGTCATTTTAGGGGGGAACGATTAATGAACTTTGAAACTGTCATTGGATTAGAAGTCCACGTAGAATTGAAAACCAACTCTAAAATTTTCTCCTCTGCGCCAGCGCATTTCGGAGCAGAACCAAACAGCAACACAAATGTGGTTGACTGGAGTTACCCAGGTGTTTTACCGGTTATGAATAAAGGTGCTTTAGAATTTGGGATGAAAGCAGCTCTTGCGTTGAACTGTGAAATTTCAAAAGAAACTCATTTTGACCGTAAAAACTATTTTTACCCAGATAACCCGAAAGCATACCAAATTTCTCAATTTGATCAACCAATCGGACATGATGGTTGGATTGAAATTGAAGTCGAAGGCAAAAAGAAAAAAATTCGCATTGAACGGGTGCATTTAGAAGAAGATGCTGGGAAAAATATTCACGGCACAGAGGGCTATTCTTATGTAGACTTGAATCGTCAAGGCACGCCTTTAATTGAAATCGTTTCTGAAGCAGACATGCGTTCACCAGAAGAAGCGTATGCTTATTTAGAAGCGTTGCGTTCAATTATCCAATTTACAGAAGTTTCTGATGTGAAAATGGAAGAAGGTTCTATGCGTTGTGATGCCAATATTTCTTTACGTCCGTATGGTCAAGAAGAATTTGGTACTAAAGCGGAATTAAAGAACTTGAACTCTATGAACTTTGTAAAAAAAGGTTTAGCTTATGAAGAAAAACGCCAGGCCAAAGTCCTATTATCTGGTGGCGAAATTCAACAAGAAACACGCCGCTTTGATGAAGCAACTAGTACAACGTTGCTTATGCGTGTTAAAGAAGGCTCAAGTGACTACCGTTACTTCCCAGAGCCAGATGTTCCTCGTTTTTCAATTGATGATGAATGGATTGAAAAAGTTCGCGCTAGTTTGCCAGAAATGCCAGCCTCACGTCGTGCCCGTTATATCAGTGAATTAGGTTTACCTGAATACGACGCAATGGTCTTGACTTTAACGAAAGAAATGTCAGATTTCTTTGAAGCAACCTTAGCAAACGGTGCAGATGCGAAACAAGCATCAAACTGGTTAATGGGCGAAGTTTCTGCTTACTTAAACAGTGAAAAAGTTGAATTAGCCGATACTAAACTAACACCAGAAAATCTAGCGGGTATGATTACTTTGATTAACGATGGCACAATCAGCTCGAAAATTGCGAAGAAAGTGTTCAAAGAGTTAATTGAAAACGGTGGAGACGCTAAAGAAGTTGTCGAAGCAAAAGGCCTTGTTCAGTTATCTGATCCAGCGCAATTATTACCAATGATTAACGAAGTTTTAGACAACAACCAACAATCAATTGATGACTTTAAAAACGGAAAAGACCGTGCAGTTGGTTTCCTTGTTGGACAAATTATGAAAGCAACTCGTGGACAAGCAAACCCAGGTGTGGTTAACAAGTTATTGCAAGAAGAGCTTTCAAAACGATAAGAAAGTAGCAGGCAAACCATGAAAAAAGCTAGAGTGATTTATAATCCAACGTCAGGAAAAGAGTTAATCAAAAAGAACTTAGCCGATATTTTATCTATTTTAGAAGAATGTGGTTATGAAGCCAGTGCATTTGCGACCACACCAGAAGAAAATTCAGCACGCAATGAAGCACATCGTGCTGCGCGTGCAGGATTTGATTTACTAGTAGCAGCAGGTGGAGATGGGACCATTAATGAAGTCGTGAATGGGATTGCTCCGTTGAAGCGGCGCCCTAAAATGGCCATTATTCCTGCTGGAACGACGAATGACTATGCACGGGCATTGAAGATTCCTCGTGATAATATCGTTAAGGCAGCAGAAGTGATTAAAAAAAATCAAACTGTCAAAATGGATATTGGCCAAGCCGGCAAAAATTACTTTATCAATATTGCGGCGGGTGGTCATTTAACGGAACTGACTTATGAAGTTCCATCAGAGTTGAAAAGTATTTTTGGTTACTTAGCGTACTTAGCCAAAGGAGCCGAAATGTTGCCGCGAGTGAAGCCGATTAAAATGCGCATGACGTATGATGAAGGTGTGTACGAAGGCAACGCATCAATGTTTTTCCTAGGGCTGACTAACTCGGTGGGTGGCTTCGAGCAAATCGTACCAGACGCTAAATTAGATGATGGTAAGTTTTCATTAATCATTGTAAAAACAGCCAATATTTTTGAGATTCTTCATTTAGTTGCGTTAATGTTAAATGGTGGAAAGCATGTTGAAGATCATCGACTAATCTATACAAAGACCAGCTATTTACATGCAGAAACGTTAGAAAAGAACAATAAAATGATGATTAATTTAGATGGTGAATATGGAGGCGATGCTCCAATGACCTTTAAAAATATGCATCAACACATTGAAATTTTTGCAAATGGTGATGCACTGCCGTCCAATGCAATTATGGGTTCTGTCTTAACTGGTAGCGATGAGATTGTCGTAGAATCAGAAGACGAAGAGGAAGAAGCATATAACGAAGCTAGCAAAGAATTTGTCAAAGAAGTTGAACGACTAACAGACGAAGATATTGATGGCGATGGAAAGATTGCCGAAAAAGAAAAGCACTAGGTAGTCCGTGAATAGCTAATGAAAGATTTAGTTGATAAGATCTTTCATTGGCTATTTTTTGACTAAGGGAAAGGGTCTCATTCTTTTATTTACCCAAAAAGCTCAAACGGAATTGCTAAATCGCCATGAAAATTCGTTGTTGCTTTTCTTAGGTATTTTCATTAGAATGAGTGAAGTGTATAAAAAGAAGGAGCGACTTATGAAAAATTATCCAGTAAAGAAAAATGACGTCATTGAAGTAGAAATCATTGACTTGACGCATGAAGGTTTAGGCGTGGCAAAAGTGGACCATTATCCATTGTTTATTGAAAATGCCTTACCAGGTGAAAAACTTGAAATCAAAGTCTTAAAAACAGGCAAAAGTTTTGGTTATGGGAAAGTGTTGACTGTCCTAAAAAGCAGTGAACAGCGTGTGCCCGTGAAAGATGAAAACTTTACAAAAGTCGGGATTAGTCCGTTGCAACATTTAGCGTACGGCGCCCAACTATCATTTAAAACGCAACAAGTCGAAAATGTTATGCAACGTGTCGCTAAATTGCCAGAAGTCCCTGTTTTACCAACAATTGGGATGAACGATCCGTGGCATTACCGGAACAAAGCACAAATTCCCGTGCGTAAAATTGACAACCAACTACAAACAGGTTTTTTCCGGAAAAATAGCCATGATTTAATTCCAATGGAACATTTTTATATTCAAGACCCAGAAATTGATGCAGCAATTGTTAAAATCCGTGACATTATGCGTAAATATAGCGTAAAACCTTATAACGAATCTGATAATACAGGGAACTTACGCCATATTGTCGTTCGTCGTGGCTACCATACTGGGGAGATGATGGTTGTTCTAATTACGAGAACACCGAAATTATTCCCAATTAGTAAAATTGTGCCAGATATTTTGGAAGCTATTCCGGAAGTAGTCAGCATTGTACAAAATGTAAATCCAAAACGAACCAATGTCATTTTTGGCGACGAAATCATCTTATTACATGGGTCTGAAAAAATTACAGATACTATTTTTGATTTGAAATTTGAAATTTCCGCGCGTTCATTTTATCAAGTAAATCCACAACAAACAGAAGTGATGTATCAAAAAGTTAAAGAGTATGCGGCTTTAACAGGCAATGAAATTGTGGTGGATGCCTATTGTGGGATTGGAACGATTGGCTTAACTTTAGCCCAAGACGCAAAGCAAGTTTACGGTATTGAAGTAATTGAAGAAGCGGTCAAAGATGCAGAAAATAATGCTAAATTAAACAACATTGAGAATGCCACTTTCACGGCTGGTTTAGCGGAAGAATTATTGCCAAAATTAGTTGAAAATGGCTTGCAACCAGATGTTGTGGTGGTGGATCCACCACGGAAAGGGTTAGACGGTCAATTAGTAAACACATTAATTGAAACGCAACCTGAACGAATTGTTTATGTCAGCTGTAATCCAGCCACACTCGCTCGCGACATTGCATTATTAACAGAAGGTGGCTATGAAGCAAAAGAAATCCAACCAGTGGATAATTTCCCACAAACGACCCACATTGAATCTGTCACGTTATTAACAAAGGCGGTGGATTAAATGAATGAAAAAGAAAAAATGTTAGAATTAATTAAAAAGAAACAAGGTGGTGGCCGTTCTAAAAAAATGGAAACTCCCAAAAATGATCGTAAAAACATGCGCAAAGGGCCTAAAATTTTTAATAAATAAGCGGTTATCAGTAAAAAGTTGAGGTCGGGACAGAAGCGTTTAACTCCGAGAAATAAGAAGGAATTTCCGAAAATTGTTCTGTAATTTTTGGAGAATTCCGGCTTATTTCCGAAGGAGTTGCTTTTGTTCCCGCCGTTTATCAGTTTTTGAGCGTGGAGCAAAAATCCAAAGTGATTTTTGTCCCACGCTCAACTTTTTTGTTAAAGCATTCCTAGCCAAACAAATAAGTTGTTATTTTGCTAGTAAATCTGTTATTTTAGACAAAAGACAAGGAGGGCTATTCAGTGGAATATGTAACAACATTAGAAGAATTAGAAGAAAAAATTACGGACAATCGTCTACAAGCCGTCTTTTTGACAGCAAAAAATTGTAGTGTTTGTACAGTTGATAAACCGATTGTCGAAAAAATTGCAACAAAATATGAATTTCCTACATACATTGCAGAAGCTGATAAAAGTCCAGAAATAATTGGACAATTAAATGCTTTTTCTGCACCGACCATTATCTTATACTATGAAGGAAAAGAAATTCATCGCCAAGCTAAAATTATTAACTTTCAAGAAATTGAAAAGCGAGTTCGACAAGTACAAGAAAATAGTTAATCAAAAAGGAAGCCACCGATCACGGAGAGGCTTCCTTTTTAATTATCTCGCTAAATGTTCAGTTTGTTGTTGAGAAAAAAGTTGATAACTGACAAAAACTTCTGCTCTTTTGTTTACTTCTAATTTAACGAAAATATTGTGGATATGTGTTTTTACTGTCCCGATTGATAGGAATAGTTCGTTGGCTATATCTTGATTTGTTTTGCACTCTAAAAGTAACGAAAGCACTTCTCGTTCTCGCTGCGTTAATTGATAGGCATCACAAAAAGGCGCCAAAAGTACGGGTTCATCTGATTGATTTTCTTCCAATTTAGCAGCGTCTTTTTCAAGAACCGACAGAGGAAAATCACGATTACAGAAGTAGATAATGGCGATCGAGAGAATGATTGTATAAATATCTTCAGAAACGTTTCGGTTGTTAATTTTAAAGACAATATCAGAATATTGGTCAATGTTAAAAATAACGAAGGTATCTTCCAAAAGAATCGCCACACCGAAACCAATGCTTAGCCAACCAATAAAACGAAGATATTTTTTCGCAAGGGCTGATAAAGGATCTATTCGTAGTTGATAGAGCGCATAGCATCCAAGGTAAATTAAAAATAGCTGATTGGGTAAATAGTACAACCAAACTTTTAAGGCGGAATTTTGTGAAAATGGAATAGCTAGCATCCATAAACCAATTAAAAATAACCAGACAAATTGATAATTTTTAAAAGGACGACCACTAATAGTATTGATAATAGCCAGATAGGCAAAATTACAACAAATAAAAATGATGGTCTTTAAAAAAGGTGCGGTCATAAAGGTCTGATTATATTCGGTTGCAAACGAATTAATGAACTCAGTCATATAAACAATCACATTGTCACAAATAAAAATAACCATTAAAAAGAGAAGCAATAAAAAAATCGGTTGTTTATTTTTCAAGTAAAGATTTAAGGTAAAGGTTGAAGTAAACGAATATAAAATAATCAACAAGATGTTATAAATAAAAACAAATGTCACGATTGGAAACCCCTTTCATCTTTTATTTTAAGTGAATGATTTTTCAAAATAATTATACCATTTTCAAATCTATGATTGGTCAGAAATTAGAGAGAAATCCGCCTAAACTTTTATAAACCCCTGGTGTACCAACGGTTTATAACCATAAATAAACTTTTTTTAATGAAAAATTACGCCAAAAAAGAAAGCGTTTTCTAACTTTTGGTGGATAGTAAACTCTTCGCTAAACTTGGTAAAGTCAATGTGTAAACAAAAACAACTTTTAGGAGGAACACATCATGAAAAGAGATTACGTTACAACAGAAACATATACGAAAGAGGAAATGCACTACTTAGTCGATTTATCATTAAAAATTAAAGAAGCGATTAAAAATGGGTATTATCCGCAACTGTTAAAAAACAAATCTTTAGGAATGATTTTCCAACAATCTTCAACTCGAACACGAGTATCTTTTGAAACTGCAATGGAACAATTAGGTGGACATGGCGAATATTTAGCACCTGGTCAAATTCAATTAGGGGGACATGAAACGATTGAAGATACCAGCCGTGTATTGTCACGTTTAGTAGATATTTTGATGGCTCGTGTGGAACGTCACCATAGTATTGTTGATTTAGCTAATTGTGCTACCATCCCAGTCATTAACGGTATGTCTGATTACAATCATCCAACCCAAGAATTAGGTGATTTGTGTACCATGGTTGAGCATTTACCAGAAGGCAAAAAATTAGAAGATTGTAAAGTTGTCTTTGTCGGAGATGCAACACAAGTTTGTTTTTCTTTAGGATTAATCACAACAAAAATGGGCATGAATTTTGTTCACTTCGGTCCAGAAGGCTTCCAATTAAATGAAGAGCATCAAGCGAAATTAGCAAAAAATTGTGAAGTTTCAGGCGGTAGCTTTTTGGTCACAGATGATGCAAGTTCTGTTGAAGGCGCTGATTTCTTGTACACGGATGTTTGGTATGGCTTGTACGAAGCGGAATTATCTGAAGAAGAACGTATGAAGGTTTTCTATCCAAAATATCAAGTGAATCAAGAAATGATGGATCGGGCAGGTGCCAATTGTAAATTCATGCACTGTTTACCAGCAACACGTGGGGAAGAAGTAACTGATGAAGTAATTGACGGTAAAAATTCTATTTGTTTCGATGAAGCAGAAAACCGTTTAACATCTATTCGTGGCTTATTAGTATATCTTATGAATGATTATGAAGCAAAAAATCCTTATGATTTAATCAAGCAAGCAGAAGCGAAAAAAGAACTAGAAGTTTTCTTAGACACTCAAAGCATTTAACGGCCAACTGTCCACTGATTGAAAAAATGAATCAGTGGACAGTTTATAAAGAGAGGAAGAGTCTTCATGGAGGGGAAAAAGAAATTTAGTTTAACGAGTGCCATTTTATCAGTCATCTGTGTGGTTTTCGTTGCTGAAGCAGCGGCGCCTGTTGCTGCAATTGGTAATTCTCAGTTTTTTTGGTGGATTTTCTTATTAATTGCATTCCTATTGCCATATGGGTTAATTTCATCAGAATTAGGAACAACTTATATTGGTGAAGGGGGCATCTATGATTGGGTGACCAAAGCATATGGTCATCGTTGGGGTGCCAGAGTTTCTTGGTATTATTGGATTAATTATCCATTGTGGCTAGCTTCATTAGCCGTTATGACGCCAGAACTATTAACGACAATTACAGGTATTAAGTTTTCAACACCGATGATGATTATTGTTGAATTAATTTTTACTTGGATTGTGGTTTGGATTAGTTTTTATCCAGTCAGCGACAGTATCTGGATTCTAAATGGAGCTGCCGTAATCAAGATGGTTTTAGCTGTCTTAATTGGTGGGCTAGGATTGTATGTAGCCTTGACGAAAGGTGTTGCCAATGAATTTACCTTGAAATCAATGCTGCCAACGTTTGACTTAAGGAGTTTATCTTTTATTTCTGTAATCATTTTTAATTTGTTAGGGTTTGAAGTCATCTGTACGTTTGCAGATGATATGGAAAATCCTAAGAAGCAAATTCCACAAGCTATTGTAGCAGCGGGGTTAGTCATTGCGGCCATTTATATTTTTTCAGCCTTTGGAATTGGGGTAGCGATTCCCACCGATCAAATTAGTACCGGCAGTGGTATGATGGATAGCTTTAAACTATTGACAGGCTCGACAGAAGGTTGGTTCATTATGTTGATGGCTTTCCTATTCCTTCTTACGTTGTTCGGAAACATGATTTCTTGGTCATTAGGAGTCAATAATACAGCTTGTTATGCTGCTGAAAATGGTGACATGCCTGAATTTTTTGAAAAACGTAGTAAGAAAAATGACATGCCAATTGGGGCTGCTTTGATGAATGGCATTGTGGCATCGGTGGTCATTGTATTAGCACCAATTTTACCTAATCAAGATTTATTCTGGGCCTTTTTCTCCTTGAATGTCGTCCTATTCTTGTTATCGTATATCCCAGTTTTCCCAGCTTTTTATAAGCTTAGAAAAATTGATCCCGATACACCACGTCCGTTTAAAGTTAACGGAAAACCAGGATTTTTAAAAGTTTTAGTGGTTTTGCCAATGATTATGATTATTATTTCACTGATTTTCACAGCAGTGCCTTTAGATTTTAGTCCCGCAGCATTAAATGAAAAATTACCAATCACAATTGGGGCAATCATTTTTATTCTGTTTGGTGAAGTAATTATTTACGTGAAAAAAATTAAGAAGGGAACGAAAGAAAATGGCTAAACGAATTGTAGGAAGTACCCCTAAACAAGATGGCTTTAGAATGCCAGGAGAATTTGAACCACAAGAGAAAGTTTGGATGATTTGGCCAGAAAGACCGGATAATTGGCGTGATGGTGGTAAACCTGTCCAAGAAGCTTTTACTAATGTGGCCAAAGCAATTAGTCAATTTACACCGATGAATGTGGTGGTTTCTCAACAACAATTTCAAAATTGCCGTCGCCAATTGCCGCCAGAAATTACGGTTTACGAAATGTCAAACAATGATGCCTGGGTTCGTGATTGTGGACCATCATTTGTCATTAACGACCATGGAGAAATCCGTGGTGTGGATTGGACATTCAATGCTTGGGGGGGATTAGTAGATGGTTTATATTTCCCTTGGGACCAAGACGATTTGGTTGCACAAAAAATTTGTGAAATTGAGCATGTAGATTCTTATCGTACAGATGATTTTGTTTTAGAAGGCGGTTCATTCCACGTAGATGGACAAGGAACAGTCTTGACTACAGAAATGTGCTTATTAAGTGAAGGTCGAAATCCACAACTTTCAAAAGAAGCAATCGAACAAAAATTATGCGACTATTTAAATGTTGAAAAAGTTCTTTGGCTAGGTGATGGAATTGACCCAGAAGAAACCAATGGTCACGTGGATGATGTAGCTTGTTTTATTGCACCTGGTGAAGTGGCTTGTATTTACACCGAAGATCAAAATAGCCCATTTTATGAAGCGGCACAAGATGCGTATCAACGTTTGCTTAAAATGACTGATGCTAAAGGACGCCAATTAAAAGTCCACAAATTATGCTGTCCTGTCAAAAATGTAACCATTCAAGGCTCCTTCAAAATTGATTTCGTGGAAGGAACCATGCCACGAGAAGACGGCGATATTTGTATCGCATCCTATATGAACTTTTTAATTACAAATGATGGCGTGATTGTGCCACAGTATGGTGATGAAAATGATTGTTTGGCTTTAGAGCAAGTTCAAACGATGTTCCCAGATAAAAAAATTGTCGGCGTTAATACGGTAGAAGTTGTTTATGGGGGCGGCAATATACACTGTATCACACAACAAGAACCAAAGCGCTAGGAGGGAAACAGATGTCAAAAATAGTGATTGCATTAGGTGGAAATGCGTTAGGAAATTCTTCGAAAGAACAATTGGCAAAAGCACAAACCGCGGCAAAATCCATTGTTGATTTAATTGAACAAGGCCATCAAGTGGTGATTGCTCATGGCAACGGGCCACAAGTTGGCAAAATTCGCTTAGCTTTTGAGGAAACGAGTCAATCTCCAGAAGATGTCGTGCCGTTTCCTGAATGCACAGCAATGAGCCAAGGCTATATTGGCTATCATTTACAACAAGCAATTGATGAAGAACTAGTAGCCAGAAATTTAGGGGAACAACCAGTTGTTACGTTAATTACACAAGTCGTGGTGGATCCAAAAGACCCAGCGTTTACAAAACCAACAAAACCAATTGGTGGTTATTATGACGAAGAAACAGCCAAACAGTTGATGGCGGAAACTGGGAACGTCTATCAAGAAGATACGGGTCGAGGCTGGCGACGGGTAGTTCCTTCACCAAAACCAGTTGATATTTACGAAAAAGTTAGCTTGCGAACACTTGTTGATGCAGGACAGATCGTAATTGCTTGTGGTGGTGGCGGGGTTCCTATTGCCTATGATGGTCCAGTCTATCATGGTGTAGATGCAGTCATTGATAAAGACTTTGCGGCAGCAAAAATGGCTGAACTCATTGAAGCAGATGTTTTTGTGGTATTAACTGCAGTGGAACATGTTTTTGTTAACTTTGGTCAAGCAAATCAACAAGCTTTGACCGATGTTACGGTTACGGCAATGCAACAATATATAGAAGAAAATCAATTTGCGCCAGGTAGTATGTTACCTAAGGTAGAAGCGGCCATCAGTTTTGCAGAAAGTAAACCAAACCGCCAGGCGATTATCGGGCTTTTAGAATTAGCTTCGGAAGCAATCAAAGGAGAAAGTGGTACACGAATTACACAATAAATTCTCAGTATTTAACTTTTACAAAAGACTAAAACAAACGCATTTAGCGGACTATCTTAATCGTTAGAGAGTAGGACATCGGTCGTTTTGACGGATGTCCTACTCTCTATTTTGTCTTTTTAACGAACAAAACTGTTAGTTGTCATGCAAAAATAAACATAGTAAGATAATCTTTAAATGGTATAGGAGGATAAAAATGTCTAAATTTTTAAAAGTAATCGGAATAATTGCTGTTTTGTTAGTCATAATAGGCGCTGCAGCGTATTGGTTTATACTCAAAAAGTTCACTCCTGAGGCAGAAACCCCAGCAATGTACAATCAAGAGAGAATCGTTAAAACGATTGAAGACCAATTAAAAGAAACGGATGTACAAAAAGCTCGGACCAAAGCACCGTTTATTATTGAAAAAAATATCACTGAATTACAGCAAGCGATTGCCGACGGAGCATTGACCTATGAAGAACTTACGGCGTTTTATTTGGACCGTATTTTACAGTTCGATCAAATAGATAATGGCATGAACAGCATCTCTGAAATCAATCCGCAAGCAATTAAGGAAGCCAAGGCATTTGACCAGCAAGCCTCTCAAACACCGAAAAAGCCTTTGTATGGTATTCCTGTGACTTTGAAAGAAAATATAAATACGACCAACATGATTTCGAGTGCAGGAGCTTATGCCTTACGCACGTTCAAGCCTAAGGAAGATGCGGAAGTAGTTAAGAAGTTAACAGAGGCGCAAGCTTTGATTTTAGGAAAAGTAAACTTATCTGAACTAGCGAATTATATGTCAATGAAAGCACCAAGTGGCTATAGTTCCAAACATGGACAAACACTTAATCCTTATGGGCCACTCAAAATAACACCTTCAGGTTCAAGTTCTGGGAGTGCGGCTAGTGTGACGATGAATATCGGCGCCTTCTCTTTAGGCACTGAGACGATGGGATCGATTGTTTCCCCCGCTTCTCATCAATCAGTGGTTGGTTTTAAACCGACCCACAGTTCAGTAAGTGGCGAAGGTGTTTTGCCATTGGCACCGTCATTAGATACAGTTGGCCCGATTGCCCGAAGTGTCGTTGATGCTGCGCAAGGCTATAATGCGTTTAAGAAAGACACGGTTCCGAGCATTGATTCAACGAAATTTACTAAAAATAACTTACAAGGTCAACGCATTGGGTTGCTAGAAATGCCAAGTGCTGAAGAAGAATTTACGGCTGCTAAAAAGGCCCTCCAAAAAGCTGGAGCAGAAGTGATTCCGTTAACACCAGACATGGAAGGGATTGATGGCGGGAAAGTTATTTCCAATGAATTTAAGTTTGCATTGGAAGAATTTGCGAAACGTTATGACTTACCATTTAAAACACTGGAGGAACTAATTGCGTATAATCAACAAGATAAAAAGGTTCGTGCCAAGTATGGGCAAGATTTATTAGAAGCAGATGTTAAAAAGAAACAACCAGATAAAGAAATCATTCAAACAACCATTAAAAAAGCACAGCAAACGTTTGATGCGTTGCTAAAAAAACAACAATTAGACGGATATGCCTTTATTGATTCTGAAGGTACGGGTTTAAGTGCTGTGGCAGGATATCCTGAATTGACTGTTCCTTTGGCGAAAAACAGTGAAGGACAACCTTATGGGCTGACTTTTACACAAACTGCCAATAAAGAGCAAACGTTATTTGAGCAAGCTTACAGCTTTGAACAAAGTACAAAAGGACGGATAGTACTTTCAGACAACGAGCTGTTGGCAAACAGTAAAAAAATAAATAGAGATGATCAGTAAAGGGAAACTAGGAATGGCGAAACATCCGTATCAAACCTAATAAAGATAATCGACCTACAAATGAAAGGAATTGTTTGTAGGTCGATTATTTAGGTTAGTCGTTTTTTTTTTGCTTTTTTAGGCGAATGTTTTCATGTAATAAGTTAATAAGTGGCCAGATTCGAGAAATAAGTCCATCAATTTTTAAGCATTTCAATAAAAAGAGTGAACGATGGCTGTGTTTGAAGCATGAATATGTGTGGTTGCTTCCGCTTTCGCAACATTAATTTGGAGCGCTACCGTCGTAAAGGGTTCTGCCACAGGAATCATTAGATGGAAACAAATCCATGAATACATAGAAGATTAAAGCAAGATGAAGAAAATATTGTGGCAATAAAGGATATCAGAAAGCTTGCGAAATAACTATATGTAGTATTTTATTATTTTACCAATCAATATATAGTATTAAAATCTTCTTTTTATTCCGAAATCTGATTGACTTGTTTTTTAAAACGGAGTACTCTTATTGAGACGTCAACAGAGAAAAGTTTGGTTTTAGGAAGGTCGGAAATTTGTTGTGAATAAGAATTTTTTGGTGAATGATTTTAAAGGTTGGGAAACGAGAAGTTACTTGTTTTTAGCTTTGATGGTGGGGGTACAGTTGATTGCATTTGCTATCAATCCATCGAATTGGATTACGTTAGTAGGTGGTTTAGCCGGCATCATTTGTGTGAATTTAATTGCCCAAGGAAAAGTCAGCAATTACATTTTTGGGTTAATCAGTGCAGTGATTATTGGCTATTTTGGGTTAGTGACACGGGTATATGCGGAAGTTCTTTTACAAAGCTTCTATATTATTATGGACATTACAGGGCTTTATGCTTGGCTTCGGGCTAGCGAGGATGGCTCGGGTCAAGTAACCGAAGTAAAAGTTTTAAAAGGTATTCAGTGGTTGTATGCCTTTTTCACGTGGCTGCTCATTGGCGTAGCTGCATATATTTTGTTAGGCTTTGTAAATGATGCGCAACAAACATTAGATGCAATCACGTTCAGTGTTTCAGCGACAGGGATGTTATTGATGATTAAACGTTATCAATCGCAATTCGTGTTTTGGCTACTAGGAAATATTTTTTCAATTTTGTTATGGTTCCGAGCAGGGACGCACGCTGGTGGTGATTATGCGATATTTGTTATGTATTGTATGTATACTTTTAACTCAATTTTTGGTATGTTTAATTGGTTGAAGATAAAAAATAAAATGGAAAAAAATAGGTAGGGAGTTCGATGGCAGTGATTGTTTTAGCAGGTACGATTGGCGCTGGTAAATCTAGTTTAACAGCTTTAATTGCAAACCGTTTAGGTTCAGAAGCCTTTTACGAATCAGTTGATGATAATGAGGTATTACCTTTATTTTATGCGGAACCGGAAAAGTACGCGTTTTTATTACAAATTTATTTTTTAAATAAACGTTTTGATAGTATTAAACAAGCATTAACGCATGAAAATAATGTATTGGATCGCTCGATTTATGAAGATTCATTACTTTTTCATTTAAATGCAGATTTAGGTCGTGCCAACGAAACAGAGGTCAAAGTGTACGATGACTTATTACAAAACATGCTCCAAGAATTGCCTTATGCTGCGCATAAAAAAAGACCTGATTTGTTAGTTCACATTCGTATTTCATTTCCCAAAATGTTGGAACGCATCAAAAAACGTGGCCGTCCTTATGAACAAATTGAGACAGATCCAACGTTGTATGATTACTATCAAATGTTGAACGAGCGTTATGATCAATGGTATGAAGACTATGATGAAAGTCCTAAAATTCAAATTGATGGCGATAAATATGATTTTGTCGAAGATCCTGAAGCGTGTCAATATGTCTTGGCGTTAATTGAGAAGAAAATTGAAGAATTAGAAAGATAAATAAAAAGAAGCAAGTCCGGACTTGCTTCTTTTTGACTTAAAATGTGGATAGATAGGCTAAAGTTGCTACTAAATAAAGGAGTGTAGTGCTAAATTATAGAATCGGATTTTAACCTTCCCCTAAGTTAAAATCGGATAATCTATCCATCGACAGTTTAAGTTTGTATAAAATAGCGGTAGCTATTATCAACGAAGTCATTCATCGGTTGACCTGACTTCTCTAGAAGTATACCATCGAAAATAACCAACAGTTGTTCAAAATTTGGACTTAGTAAGTGTAAATTTTGATTGAAAGTTTCTGTAAATCAATCATTTATTCAAAAAATAATGCTCGAAAGAAGGAAGATAAATGGGCCAAATTTGGTTTGAACGCATTCTACGTTGGCGCAAAAAAGCGCAACGATTTTTACAAGGACGTTATGCCCGGTTCGATGAATTGAATCGAACGCTGTTGCTAACAAGTGTCGTGCTGGCGCTCATCAATATTTTTACTGGCTATCTTTGGGTTCGATTATTGATTTTAATCACAGTCGCCTACGTGTATTATCGCTTTTTTTCAAAACATATTCATCCGCGATTGAATGAAAATCAACGGTTTATTCTTCGAAAACAACGCCTAATGCAAAAGGTTCATGCTTTTCGCAAGCGACACATGACTCAGAAAGAGTATCGTTATTTTAAATGTCCAAAATGTCAGCAGTCATTACGTGCGCCGAAAGGACGAGGAACAATCAAAGTCACTTGTTCAAACTGCCAAAATCAATTTATCAAAAAAGTCTGACCTTCTGTGTTTTTTGGTCTAGGCAGCTTTCGGACTTGTGGTATACTTGAGAAAAGAAACCATTGGATATTCTAAAAGGGGAATATCTTGTTAAAAAAGGAGAGAAAAAACAATGGAAATTAAACGCCAACAAGAAATTGTTGAAGCGTATCACTATGATATGCGAGTACCTGATTCAGAAGTAGAGACAGATTTACGTGTCAGTTTTTCACCAATTGAAGTAGAAGAAGAAAATTATCCAGAAAACAGCTCAGCACTTGTTGCTCGCTTAGAATTTCGAATTGTCTTTGACGAATTTGTTTTATCAGGGGCGATTAGCCAAATTAATCACATTATTGATCGTAAAATTGAAAAACAAGAAGATATTTCGCAAGAAGAAGTCGATGAACTTGTGCGTCCTTTATTTAGCATCGTCGAACGTTTATCTTATGAAGTAACTGAAATTGCTCTGGATCGTCCAGGTGTTCAATTGAATTTTCAACAATCAGAAGAAGCTTAAACTTTAAAAACAGCGTTTATAACGGATTCCGTTACAAACGCTGTTTTTATTCTTGTGAAGATTTAGCAACCAAAGCTTTTTTAAACTGTTCATAATTTTTTGTAGCGATATCCACATAAGCAATCGGCTGACCAACTTTGGTGATTTTTTCGGGAAGATAGGGAGCGAGCATTTCATTGTACAAAATGAACGCAGCTTCTGGTACTTCCTCTGAAAGAACATCATAACTGATAAAGTCAATTTCATAGGTTGGTTGAAAAAAGGCTTTGATGTTTTGCTGCTCTTTATTTGAAAAGAGCCAAGGACCCGCATTTGCAGGGCTTCCCACGAATAACGTCGCTCCATCACGGTTGACAGAAAGGATCCAACAAATTTTTTGCATACGCTTACACCTCCTAGAACTAAGTATACCACGTCAGCTTAAAAGAAAGAGGACAAAAAACAAATTATTTTTACAGTGACTAGTAAAACAATGGTTGGTGATAGTTTTAAACTATCGCAACGGTTATTTTCTATCAAAAAGTAAGCAAATTATCCCACTATTTGCTATAAAATAAGGTACAATAGAACTATCACTGGAAACAGTTTGCTGTTTTCAGGGTATTTACTGGAGAGTGAGTACCGGGAACCTTTACTTCCTTTGATGTACTTGTCATTAAAAACATAGGGAGGAACTAAAATGACAACATTCATCACTGTATTAGTGATCCTTGCATTTATTGCTGTGTTATTCGGTTTCTACCAAATGCAAAAGAAACATTTAAAATTCTCAACACGTGTCTTTTCAGCATTGGGCGTGGGGATTGTTTTAGGTGCAATTATTCAATTTGCTTTTGGTACAGACAGTAAAATTACTACGCAATCAATGGAATGGATCGGGATTGTAGGTAATGGTTATGTAGCGTTTCTACAAATGCTCGTAATTCCGTTAGTATTTGTATCTATTGTAGGTGCATTTACAAAAATGAAAGAATCCAATAAATTAGGAAAAATTAGCTTTAATGTGTTAGCCACCTTACTAGGAACAACAGCAGTAGCTGCCTTGGTGGGGATTGGAACAACCTTAGCGTTTGGTCTTCAAGGGGCAAAATTCACGCAAGGTGCTGCAGAAACGTCAAGAATTGCCGAGTTAGCGACGCGTCAAGATGCGATTCAAGATTTGACGATTCCCCAACAAATCGTTTCATTCATTCCTAAAAATGTCTTTGCTGACTTTGCGGGAACACGACCAATGAGTACCATTGGGGTGGTAATCTTTGCTGCGTTTGTTGGTGTCGCTTATTTAGGCGTTCGTCGTAAAGCGCCAAAAGAAGCTGAATTTTTTGCAAATTTAATTGATAGTTTATATAAAATTACCATGCGAATTGTTACCTTAGTTTTACGCTTGACCCCTTATGGCGTGTTAGCGTTAATGATTAATGTTGTAGCAACAAGTGATTTTGTTGCGATTATTAACTTAGGTAAATTTGTGTTGGCATCGTATGTGGCTTTAATTATTGTTTTTGCCATTCACATGTTGATTTTAATTACTTTAAAAGTCAATCCAGTTACGTATCTAAAAAAAGTTTTTCCAGTCTTGAGCTTTGCTTTTACTTCTCGTTCAAGTGCAGGAGCTTTACCATTAAATATTGAAACACAAACCAAAGCATTAGGTGTTGATGATGCCACAGCAAACTTTGCTGGTAGTTTCGGTTTATCTATTGGACAAAATGGTTGTGCCGGTGTTTATCCAGCTATGTTAGCAACCATCGTTGCACCAACTGTTGGAATTGATGTCTTTAGTTTACAATTTATTTTAATGTTAGTAGCAGTTGTCACAATCAGTTCATTTGGCGTAGCCGGTGTCGGCGGCGGAGCAACCTTTGCTTCTCTAATCGTTTTAGGCGCAATGAACTTACCGGTTGCAATTGTTGGTTTAGTAATTTCAGTTGAACCACTTATTGACATGGCGCGGACAGCTGTTAACGTTAACGATAGTATGGTTGCAGGCGTGTTAACAAGTGCTCGTATTCATGAATTAGATCGTGATGTCTTAAATGATCGCGACGTTGTCTTAGATGCAAATATCTAAATCAATAAAACGAAAAGTGTTTGAGTAATGTCTTGCTCAAACACTTTTTTTGGATTTTAAGCGAAAGTGCAGTAATTATTTAAAAGAACGTATATAATAAGTTGTTAACTAAATTCAAAAGGACGTGAAGGAATGTTTTCAAACCAAGTAAAGATTATGTTATATGTGAATAATGTTGAGGAATCTAGTCAATTTTGGCAAACGTTTGGCTTTGTTGAAAAGGAAAGAGAGGAAGTTGACGGCACATTGGTGGTAGAAATTGCACCAAGTGAATCAGCAGAAGCGATTATTGTTTTATATGATTTGGCCTTTATTCAAAAACATTCACCAGAAGTGGCGGGGAATACCCCTTCTTTAATGTTTGCTAGCGATGATATCATTGGTCTCTATAAAAAAATGCAAGAGGCTGGCGTTACTGTTGGTGAAATGGTTCAATTGCCAACAGGCTTAGTTTTTAATTTTGCAGATAACGATGATAATTACTTTGCTGTGATGGGGCAAGAAAGTAAATAAAAAACAGCTTGGCACCAGAATCAATCTAGATTCTGGTGCCAAGCTGTTTTTTATAAAAGTTGAAAGTTTTATAAATTTTACTAAAATCTGTAATTTTCATGAAAATATAGCGTATGATAATGCTGTTAATAGAATAGGCGGAGGTAAGCGGTATGCGTAAACGACATGCAAAGAAAAGACATGGAGGAGTGAATTGGCTTTTTATAGTATGTTTGTTGGTGGTGATTGGTGGTAGTGGTTATTTAATAAAAACGTTCTTTTTCACTAGAGATTCACAAGTTAGTCAAGAATCGAAAGTGGTCTTGGAAGAAGATCGCCGAAGTGATAATTATGCGAATTTAACGAAAGAAATAGTTGCACCAGATAGTGGCGAACTTGATCAAAAAATTCAAGAAACAAATTATATTGGTTCGGCTTTGATCATTAAAGATGATCAGGTTTTAGTAAATAAAGGATATGGCTTTGCCAATTTTGAAAAGCAACAAGCCAACACGCCAAACACAAGGTTTCAGATTGGCTCAATTCAAAAATCTTTTACCACAACCTTGATCTTAAAAGCAATTGAAGAAGGTAAACTTACATTAGATACAAAACTCGCTACGTTTTATCCGCAAATTCAAGGTGCTGAGGATATTACGATTAGCGATATGTTGAATATGACAAGCGGTTTAAAGTTATCAGCAATGCCTAATAATATCGTTACCGATGAAGAAATTATTCAATTTGTTAAACAAAATACCATTCAAGTCAATAAAGGAAAATACAATTATTCCCCAGTAAATTTTGTCCTTTTAGCAGGAATGTTAGAGAAAATGTATCAACGTACCTATCAAGAATTATTTAATAATCTTTATCACAAAACGGCTGGTTTAAAGAATTTTGGCTTCTATGAAACCTTATTGGAACAACCTAATAATTCAACAAGTTATAAATGGACAGAAGACAATTCGTATAATCAAGTGCTCTCAATTCCCGCAGCTAGTTTTGCCCATGAATTTGGGACTGGGAATGTGGATATGACGACAGGTGATTTGTATTGGTACTTACATCAATTAACGAGTGGACACTTAGTTTCCACCGCACTTTTGCAAAAATTATGGACGTCTTCTCAGCAAAGTTCTTATCATGGCGGCATCTATGTTCATGATAATTATTTACGCTTACACGGCGTTGAAGCGGGTCAACAAGCCCTGGTTTTATTTTCAAAAGATATGAAAACCGGGGTCATATTGCTAACTAATTGTGTGAATCCAGCGAAATACAAAGAATTAATTGGTTCGTTGTTCCATGATGTAACCAATTTAACTGTTAAATTTTAAAGCAGAAGCAACAACGATCACTCCAAAGCCTTTTTAGGTTTCTTCTGAGAGACTTTATATTAAAATAAAGGGAAGAACGATCAAAGGGAGTGACGAAGATGAAGCAATCAAAAAATAAACAAGTTGTTATTGGTGAATCAACGAAAAAAAACATTTATCTTCAAGATATAGAACAGGAAACGCAAGCTTTTATTCTCCAAAACAATCCACAATTGACAGCTGAATCGATGATTACATTGGCGGAGTTACTTAATTATCGTTTGGATTACATGAAACAATTGGTCGCAAATGATTCTGAAAAAATCCAACAACTGAATGAATTAGTGGTTCAACATATCAAAGAAGATAAGCTGATTTCCAATAATATGAATGAAAAGATGGAAAAGAAATTAACCTTTGGCCAACGAGCAGCGGATACCATCGCTAAATTTGGCGGTAGCTGGGTGTTTATTGGCTTCTTTTGTTTCGTGTTGATTGCTTGGATCGTGATTAACTCTACCACTTTATTGGGACAACCATTTGACAAATATCCTTATATTTTGCTAAATCTCGCCTTATCTTGTTTAGCAGCTATCCAAGCACCGATTATTATGATGAGTCAAAACAGACAAGAAGCCCGTGATAGAGAACAAGCGAATAATGATTATAAAATTAACTTAAAAGCAGAAGTAGAAATTAATTTATTACATGAGAAAATGGATTATATTATCAATAATCAACTAGAAAATTTGGTGAAAATCCAAAATATTCAAATTGAACTTTTAGGTGAATTGCAAGAACAACTCGCCGCGACTTCTGAAAAGGAGTAGTATATAGAAGAGGTCGGGACAGAACCGTTTAGCTTCGAGAACCAAGTAGGTATTGTTCATCATCGAATCACTACGTTCTTCGTGATTCTCAACAATTTCGGCTTATTGTTTTCTCGCCAAAGGCTCGTCACAGTTTTATCCTTGTAAGTTCCGAAGGACCTTCACCAAGTAGGTACGATGATTTCATCTGTTCATGCTTCACAGTGAAACATCGCAACTCTTAGAGCTGTAGCTCTTTTGAAGGGTGTACTGTGACGAGACGCATGTCGAGAAAACACCTTAGAAGTTGTTGAGATCGGAGCAACGCGTAGTGTTGGTTCTGTTCCCGCCGTTTATCAGGCTTTTTTTATTGTGTGTAAATACACAAGCAAAATAATCGCTTTCCCTTTTTTATTCACCGTATAATGGGATAGAATGACTTTATACAAAAGGGGAAAACAAGATGAAATACCAAGTATTACTTTATTACAAATATACAACAATTGAAGATCCAGAAGCTTTTGCGAAAGAGCATCTAGCTTTTTGCAAATCATTAAATTTAAAAGGCCGTATTTTAGTAGCGACAGAAGGGATTAACGGAACGTTATCTGGTACTGTCGAAGAAACAGAAAAGTACATGGAAGCAATGCAAGCAGATGAGCGCTTTAAGGATACATTCTTTAAAATTGATCCAGCAGAAGAAATGGCGTTCCGCAAAATGTTTGTTCGCCCACGTTCTGAATTAGTGGCGTTGAACTTAGAAGAAGACGTTGATCCATTAGAAACGACGGGGAAATATTTGGAACCTGCAGAATTTAAAGAAGCCTTATTAGACGAAGACACTGTTGTAATCGATGCTCGTAACGATTATGAATATGATTTAGGTCATTTCCGTGGTGCCGTGCGCCCAGATATCCGTAGCTTCCGTGAGTTACCACAATGGATTCGCGAGAACAAAGAACAATTTATGGATAAAAAAATTGTTACCTATTGTACTGGCGGGATTCGCTGTGAAAAATTTTCTGGCTGGTTATTAAAAGAAGGATTTGAAGATGTTGCTCAATTGCATGGTGGTATCGCCAACTATGGAAAAAATCCAGAAACACGTGGCGAACTTTGGGATGGCAAAATGTATGTCTTTGATGACCGAATCAGTGTCGAAATTAATCATGTTGATAAAAAAGTTATTGGGAAAGATTGGTTTGATGGAACACCTTGCGAACGCTATATTAACTGTGCAAACCCAGAATGTAATCGTCAAATCTTAACTTCAGAAGAAAATGAACATAAACATTTAGGCGGCTGCTCATTAGAATGTAGCCAGCATCCTGCCAACCGTTATGTAAAAAAATATAATTTAACAGAAGCAGAAGTTGCTGAACGTTTAGCTTTGTTAGAAGCGGTTGAAGTATAAAAATAATAAAAAAATAAACAAAAAAACTTCGAAAAATAATTTTCGAAGTTTTTTTGTTTATTTTTTTGTCTTTAAAAGTGTTGATTTTAAAGCTTTCTTAGCTGAAACCATTTTATTTTTTAAAAGCGTCTGAAAAAAATAAAAAAATCTAATAAATATTTCTTTTATATAATGTTTATTGGCTGGGCCAGTCAATGTTGAAAATGGGGAAGGAGGAATTCAGATGAAAATCATAAAAAGGTTTAGTTTGGTATGTTTAGGGCTATTGATCATTGGGTTGCAAACAAAAAGCGTTATGGCTGAAGAAAATAATTATGAATCAAATGGCCAAGCGAGCTTCTATGGTACCTACGTTTATGAGAATGAAAAAGAGTCAAATGACGTAGCGTATACCCAACAATCAGAAGAACAGGGAAGAAATAATTTAGCTGCTTCTGGACAAGCAGTTTTACCTAAAACAGGCGAGTCTGAAAATCCGCTGTATTCCTTGATAGGAGTTAGTTTGTTGGGGGTAGTCATTTATTTAATTAATAAAATGAAACGAGAGAAGGAGCTTATTTAATGAAAAAAACTGTTTTACTTACATCGGCAACCATACTTTTAGGCGTAGGGTTTCAAGCAATAAACGCATCAGCAGCAGAAACTTTTCCGAAAGAATACAATACGGAAGGCACAATTACTTTTGAAGCAGGCGATAACGAAATCACACCGCCAGTTGATCCAGAAAATCCCGATCCTACTGATCCAGTAGACCCAATTGATCCTCCAGGGCCAGGAACGGGTGGTGCCTTATCAATTGATTATGGGTCAAAATTTAAATTTGGCACACAAAAGATTTCTACGGCAGATCAAACGTATTATGCTGCGCCAGATGAAATGAAAGATGGTTCAAAAAAACCAACCTATGTACAAGTAACTGATAAAAGAGGAACGTTAGCAGGATGGAAACTAACGCTTTCCCAACCTGAACAATTTAAAACAGCTACTGGAGAGGAACTAGTCGGCGCTCAATTAACGTTTACAAAGGCAGAAGCTGCCTCAATGGTGGATGAAAAATATAAACCTACTGAAGTCAGTAGTACTATTTCCCTAACACCTGGTGTAAATAATAATCTAGCGATGAACGCTAAAAAAGAAACAGGTGTTGGGACTTGGGTTTATCGCTTTGGTTCAAATGAAGCAACAAATAAAGAAGCTGTCCAACTATTCGTTCCCGGAAAATCTGTAAAGCTTGCACAACAATATTCAACGAAGTTAGTTTGGGCATTAGAAGATACGCCCGCTAATAATTAAATAAAGGAGAAAAGCAATGAAAAAACAATTCACAGGAATCGTTCTATGCAGTACATTTGCAGTTGCTGGTTGGTCCTTACAAGCGAAGGCAGAAGAGCCAAAAGAGTATCGTTCGAATGGTTTGGTAGAATTTATTCCGAACGTAGATCCGACAGACCCGGTTGATCCAGAAAATCCCGATCCAGAAAAGCCAGTCAAACCAATTGATCCGACAGACCCAGAAGGTCCTAATCCAGGTACCCAAGGACCGTTGTCTATTGATTATGCTTCAAGTTTTGACTTTGGGAAAAATCGTATTTCGAATAAAGACCAAGTATATTTTGCAAGAGCACAGCAATATCAAGAAAATCAAAAAGAAACACCAAATTTTGTGCAAATTTCTGATAATAGAGGAACCAATAGCGGTTGGTCTTTAACGGTTACGCAAAAGGAGCAATTTAAAGCAACAAAGGCTACTTTAAATAGTCAGTTGACAGGTGCGCAAATTTCTTTAGCTAACCCGACCGTTAATAGTAATGCGCAAAATGTTGTGAAACCAGAGGCAACAAATAAGATTGCCCTTGTTCCAGGAACCGCATCGCTAGTGGCAGCTGCGAAGCAAGGAACCGGTGCAGGAACTTGGGCTACTTATTGGGGCAAAGTAGAAGTGGTTGCAGAACGCGATGAAACCAATACGGTACACAATGTTAATGTTACAAAAGATGTCGCGCTATCAGTACCAGGGTCAACCCCTAAAGATGCCGTGAAATATCAAACAAAATTATTGTGGACGTTGACGGATGTACCAGGAATTTAAAAAGTAGAGGTGAAGAGAGATGCGAAACAAACAAAGCCTAGTCTTTTTGGCAAGTAGTTTATTCTTACTACTCCTTGCGCCTATTACTAGCGAAGCGATTAGTAATCCTTCGACAAATATCAACGAAGTCAATCGGGAAATAGTGGAGGAATCGGCCAATGATCAGGCAACTAGCGCTCCTTCTCACTCGGAAACATTAGAGCAAGAACCTTCCCTAGAAACGACAACAACAACCGATAATCATCCAGCAGAAACAGACCAATCAACGGCTACTTTAGAACCTAGCGAACAACAAAAGGATGACGATAACAGTGCAACGGAATCGGCGATAGTTGAACCACAGCCGCGCATGTTGGCTGCGCCATACGCTACTTCATTGCCTGATGATCCTAATATCATTCCAATCGACAAGGTATTTCAAGAGCCAATTGGAAATGCAACAAGTATTTTAGAAGGTGGGAAGTTATTACAACTAAACCCAGCTGTTAAATCACAAAAAGGAGCTATTTGGTCAAAAAAACCAATCAGTTTATTGTCGGATTTTACCTTTAAAAGTTATTTGTATTTAGGAAACGAGTATGCAAATGCTGGTGATGGTATGACCTTTACCTTAACGAATGATCCTAGAATGTCCACAACGCCTCAAGAAGTCATTGGTTCACCTGGGATGGGAATCGGCGCATACTCCACGAAAGCGGGTCAACCCTACGTTAGAAATGCCTTATCGATTGAGTTTGATACCTATAAAAATACTGGTAGTTCCAACCGAATGGACCGAGAAATTTCACAAGATAAGGGAAATGGACATTTAGCTTTTGTCACTCCGAAAGCTAATAACAACAGCTATACAGGGGAGCATTCAGGCGTCACCGTTGCGCCAACCTATCTATCTAATGGAACCTGGCGCATGTTGACTGTTCATTGGAATGCCGCAACCAAAGCATTAACATATGATTTAGAAGGTGTGGGCACGAATACGTATGTAGTTTCAGATTTAAATGCACAATTTGGCGCAACAACGGTTTATTGGGGCTTTACATCCTCTACAGGTGGCAAATACCAAGAGAATGCTTTAGCAATGACACAAATTCTTACCAACGTTACGTCACAAGCAGCCCTTAGCGTGAATGGTCAGGAGTTTAGCTCAGCTGTTGAAGCAGTGAAAAATGATCAGGTGAGACTACGGAATACATTGAATATTGACAATGACTTTATCGAAGATCGTCAACCGCAAGTAAGCATTGACTTACCTGATGAATTAGCATATGAAGAAAATTCATTAACGATTGACGGTAAAAAGGTAGCAGCCAAAGATCTGACACAAACAGGGAATCACTTAACAATTGCTTTAAATGACTACCTAGTTTTAAAGAAGGACATGATGATTGAATTAAAAACAACCCTTCAAGATAATACGCCCGAAAAAGTTTTAACTATGAACTTTGACTATTATGAAGAAGGAACCTTACTGCAAAAGTCAAATAATGTAACGATTACTATTCCTAAACCAACAGAAAAAACAGTAACCGTTTTTTATAAAGACGCGGAAGGTAAAGATATTGCTCCACCTAAAAGTGTAACAGAGAAAATTGGTACACCCTATCAAGAAAAACCCCTAGATATTTCTGGCTATGTTTTTACAAAAGACTCGGGCAATGCGGAAGGAACAATGACAGAGGAAACAAAAGATATTTATTTTTACTATCGTTTAGGGGAACTATATTTTAAAGAGGCACCAAAACAGATTACTTTTGGTACGGAAAAGATACGTAATCAACCACTAATTAAACTTGGGCATCCCACCGAAGGACTCAAAGTTGTGGATGAACGTAACGCAAATAATTGGCGCTTGCAACTAAAGCAAACGAAACCGTTAACGAATGATTCAATTGTAATGCCAGATGTTTTTTCTTTCGTTTCAACTGCTGGAAGCTCTCAGATTACAAATGAGGCAATTACGCTTTTAGAAAGTAATCAGAAAGGTGAAACAGATTTAACAGCATTACTTGATGAATCAAAACAACAAGGAATTCAAATCAATGTTCCTGTAGCTTATCAAAGAGTTGGAACATTTAAAGCTCGTTTATCTTGGGCGTTAGAAGACGTACCAGGAAATTAAAGAAAAGAATGGAGAAAAGAAAATGAAAAAAGTAACAACAGTATGTTTATCCACATTTATTTTAGGGAGCTTAGGCATGACTTCTCAAGCCTTTGCAGAAGATGGCGGTAGTTATACATCTAATGGTATCGTAGAATTTACACCAAGTGAAGATCCAACTAATCCGGTTGACCCAACGGATCCAACTAATCCAGTTGATCCTATTGACCCAACAGATCCTGAAGGTCCTAATCCAGGAACAAACGGTCCGTTGTCAATTGATTATGCGTCAAGTCTAGACTTCGGTGTTCAAAAAATCACGTCGAAGGATCAGACTTATTTTGCTGCTACCCAAAAATACAAGACAGTAGGCGCAACCGATGAAGTCAAAGAAGGGCCTAACTATGTCCAAGTAACAGATAACCGTGGAACCGAAGCTGGCTGGTCATTAAAAGTGAAACAAGAAGGACAATTTAAATCAACTTCTGGTAAAGAATTGACTGGGGCAGCTATCACGTTTAAAAACGGAAATGTAGTGACTGCTTCAGATTCAGGCAAACCAACAGGCCCAGCCACAATCACGCTAAATTCAGATGGTAGTCAATCAGATGTAATGAGTGCAGCGAAAGGAAACGGTGCAGGAACTTATTTATTTGATTGGGGAACAGATGCAACTACAGCTGCTAAAAGTATTGAGTTAACTGTTCCAGGTTCTACAACCAAATACGCTGAAAAATACGCCACAAAATTAACATGGACGTTGACAGACGCTCCAGGAAATTAAACGAGTTTTAAAAAGAAGAATAGCAGGAAACATGGTTACCTGCTATTCACTACATATAGAAAAGGAGTAAATAATTTGAACAGAAAAAAACAACGATTTCTTTTTTTTCCGATACTACTAATTCTTTTAGCGTTAGTACCTAGCAATGGTTATGCCAGTGAATTTAATTTTGCGGTTACGCCTATTCCATCAGAAAAACAAGTAGATAAAGAAAAAACTTACTTTGATTTATTACTAGCACCAAATGAAGAAACTGAGTTGAAAGTGAACTTGCGCAATGATACAGATAAAGAAGTGAAGGTAGGTATTTCCATCAATAGTGCCATTACCAATTCAAATGTAATCGTGGAGTATGGTGAAAATAAGGGGAAAAAAGATCAAAGTTTAGCGTTTGATATAAAAGACTACGTTCAATACCCTAGCTCAGTTCGTTTAAAACCGAAAAGTGAACAAACGGTTTCTATTAACGTCAAAATGCCTAATACACCCTTTGATGGAGTGTTAGCTAGTGGTATCACTTTTAAAGAAGAAACGTCGGATGAAGGCAAACGCCAAGACGATAAGAGTCAGGGGTTATCCATTAAAAATGAATATTCGTATGTCGTTGCATTATTGATGCAACAAAACAAAAAAAAGGTTGAGCCGAATTTACTTTTGAAAAAAGTCTCACCAGGACAGATTAATGCTAGAAATGTGATTTTAGTCAATCTACAAAATGATCAAAAAACATATATTAACCAAGTTGCCTTTTCGGCAGAGATTACCAAAAAGGGACATGAAGAAGTTTTATATAAAGAGGAAAAAGCAAACATGCAAATTGCGCCAAATACCAATTTTTCTGTTCCTATTGCGCTAAAAGGGCAACCACTTAAGCCAGGAGATTACCATTTGTCTATGACCGTTGTTGGGAATAAAGATGCTGCAGGCTCATTTAAAAAATCAATAAACAATGAATCGATATCTTTTAGAAATCAATGGCAATTTGAAAAAGACTTTACAATTAATGGTGAAGTTGCCAAAGAATTAAATGAAAAAGATGTCACCTTAAAAGAAAATCATTCGAATTTATATTTGATGATTGGCTTACTACTATTATTGATAGTGATTTTAATCATTGCTTGGTTGATTTGGCGAAAAAAGAAACAGGAAAAAAACGAAAGAGAAATATAAAGAGTAGTTAATTTTTGATTTGATTATCGGCAACGTTTTTGTTTGTTTTTACTTATCAAACATGCAGTTTATTCAACAAACCTAACTCAAAAAAAGAAATAATAAGAAGGAGTATTGTTAAATATCGTCTGATACCACTTTACTAGTTATATTTTTTGTTTTGTTATGTAGCTAAAGTATTTGGCAATATATGTGAGAAAAATGGATAAATACAAACATTTACTATTATGGAGTACATTGTTACTCTCGTTTTTTCAAGTAACCAATGTGCAAGCAGCAGAAGAACGGAATCCAATTTATAATCCGACCAATCCAACAGAAGAAATTTATCCGATTGAGAATACTGGCACACCAGAAAAAATGGAAGAAACAAATGAAAGTACTATTACTAGCGAAACGCAAGCGGAAGAAAGTAGCGAAGACGTTAGTAAAAAAGAAGTGACAACCAATAATCCAAAAACAAATGAAGAAAGGCCTTCTTCCAAGAAAAGTCAGCATCAAGTATTTTTCACGGATGAATTATTTGATGCTAGCCATATCACCATTGTACCAAATAGCACAGGCGGTGCTGGAACGGAGGGGCAAAACACTTTTTACTTGAATTTCATACGGGAATTAGTAGGAACGGCTATTTATGGGAGAAAGAACTGATAAATGATGAATTATGAAATTTTTTTAAATAAAGAAGATCAACGAAGTTATTCCTTGCTAAGGCATTTAGAAGAAAGTCCCACGCTATCAGGTACTTTTATTGCACTTCGCGAAGAATTATCAATGTCGAATTTTTTAGTCAAAAAAACATTAGAAAAATTAAAAGCAGATATTGACAATCTAAAGTTAAGCGACAGCTTAACTTTAGTCGTTTCTGATGTAGATGTTACACTTGAAATTGATGGAAACTATTCAAGTAAACTTTTGCTCACGAAATACTTAACAGAATCGCTCTCTTTTAAATTAGTGTTGTCTTACTTTAGAGGAAATTATAGTTTGACAAAGTTTGCTGAATGTAATCATGTCAGCACCTCTGTGGCGTATAGTACCTTACAGCGGCTAAAAAAAGCCTTAAAGGAGTATCAGATCTATTTTAGTAAGCGGGAAATTGTCGGCAATCAAAAAGCAATTTCATTTTTTTTGTATAAATTGTTCACGCTTTCCAATCAACCAATTTCCGAATTATATTCGGTAAAAGTCTATAATGAAGCGAAACGTGTATTACAGTCTGTTGAGTTAAACTATACTTTCACCACCTATGAGCGACGCAATTTTTTCCATTATTTAGCTATTATGATTAACAACGAAGGACGTGCGGTGGAAGGGATCGATACGCGTGCACTGAATACATTTTCAGAGGAACTAATAAAAAAATCGCAAGTGGCATGGGCATTGGCCTCAAAATCATTAACGTATACGATTGTTTTTTTCTTGTATTTGCATGGCAAACTAGAGAAAAAATATGTTATTCACGAAGATCCTACGATTGAAAGCCTAACTCGTGTTTTCATTGGAAGTTTTGAAAAAGCATTTAATTGTTTAGAGGAGTCAACAAGGAATACTCTAGAAGAAGGGTTAGCAATTATTCATTTCAATGTTATTTACTTTCCGATTAATATGTTTGACGATTTTGAAATGGATTTACAGTTTTTTAAGCAAACATATCCGGAATTTTATTTTTATTTAATTGAATATATTCGTTGGTTAACAGCAAAACATAAAAAAATTGCGAAAGCCAATCACTGTTTGTTTTTTAACTATCTATTGTTGCTAATTAATCATGTTCCGGTTCATTTAATTGCAGAGCCAGCCAAGGTCCTAATTGATTTTTCTTATGGAAAAGAGTATAACCAATTCATCAAAAAAAATTTATCCGTCTATGTGAATTTAAATGTAGAAATTATTGACCCGTTATCAGATACCTTACCAGATGTGGTGATTACCAATTTAAATAACTTGTATCAAGAAGAACAGAGTAAAGTTATGGTTTGGCTGGATCCACCTCGTTCGATTGATTGGGTCAATTTAACGCAATCATTACTGACTATTCAAGAAGAAAAATATCAACAACAAAAAGAATCGACAAAGACAAGCGGTGATCCTATCGAATAGAATCATCGCTTGTCTTTGTGTTTAAGTCTTTACAAAACCACCCAAGTGTTTTATAATATGAATATACATTCATATGAATAGAAAAACATTAATGAGGAGGCGCATAACAATGTCAAAACAAACAGGTGCACACACACATGAAGAAAAAGGTAAAAATGTTCCAGTTATTCTCTTTTTTACAGGATTGGCTCTTTTCTTTATCGGTTTATTTTTAGGGAACATGCTCTTAGTGAAAAATATTCTTTTCTCGTTAGCTGCTATTTTAGCTGGTTATCATATTATTGGGGAAGGCTTTGGAGATACGTATCGGGATACGAAAAACAATCGAAAATTTTCGCCTAATATTCATTTGTTAATGACCTTAGCTGCAGTTGGTTCAGCATTAATGGGAAGTTTTGAAGAATCAGCATTGTTGATTTTGATTTTTGCGGCGGCGCATTTCCTTGAAGATTATGCTCAAGGCAAAAGCCAACGTGAAATTACAAAACTATTAAATTTAAATCCAACAGAAGCTCGCCTGATAACAGATGACGGCTCAATTCAAACTGTGTCAGTTGAACAATTGAAGATTGGCGACCGCGTGCAAGTCCTCAATGGTGCGCAAATTCCGACAGATGGCGTCGTGATTGAAGGAAGTACCGCTGTGGATGAATCATCTATTAATGGGGAAAGTATTCCCAAAGAAAAAAATAGTGGGGACCCAGTTTTTGGTAGTACTATGAACGGTTCAGGCACAATTGTTGTTGAAGTAACGAAAGATAGTTCAGAAACAGTTTTTGCAAAAATCGTACAGCTCGTGAACCAATCACAAGAAAATCAATCAGAAATTGCAAGCAAAATTAAACGATTTGAACCAAAATATGTCACACTAGTTTTAGCAGTTTTTCCACTAATTGTTTTAGGTGGCGCATTACTTTTCCAATTGACTTGGGCTGAAAGTTTTTACAGAGGCTTGGTTTTCTTAATTGCTGCCTCCCCTTGTGCATTAGCAGCGAGTGCCGTTCCGGCAACTTTATCAGGAATTTCCAATTTAGCAAAACAAGGCGTTTTGTTTAAAGGTGGCTCATTCTTATCAAATTTAGCTGAAGTGAAAGCACTCGCTTTTGATAAAACAGGCACGCTAACAAAAGGCAAACCTGAGGTCACAGATTATCTTTTTGTTGATGGCTTAGAAGATCGCCAAGACGAATTAGTAGCTGTTTTAACAAATATGGAGAAAAAATCCAATCATCCATTGGCGACGGCGATTGTTAATCGCTTTGAAGCAGAAACAACGGCTTTAAATTTAGAAGTAGAAAATATTGTCGGGGTGGGTTTAGTAACGACCATTGCAGACACAACTTTTAGAATTGGTAAACCATCTAGTTTCGAACAAGTGCCAACAATCATTGAGAAACAAACAACGAAATTAGCAAGTGAAGGCAAAACGGTGGTGTACTTTGCCGAAAATGAACAAGTGATTGGTTTAGTGGCATTGATGGATGTTCCTAATGAAGAAGCAATGAACGCCATTCACTATTTCAAGTCACAAAATATTGAAACAACAATGATTACAGGAGATGCAAAACTTACGGGTGAAGCAGTTGGTCGCTTAGTAGGCGTGGACCAAGTTTTTGCTAATGTTTTACCTGAGGAAAAATCAGCGATTGTTGATCAATTAAAACGCGAAGTAGGAATGACAGGGATGGTTGGTGATGGCATTAACGATGCGCCCGCTTTAGTGAATGCTGACATCGGAGTGGCGATGGGGGATGGTACAGACATTGCTATCGATGTTGCAGACGTGGTAGTGATGAAAAATGATCTTTCTAAATTAGGCTATGCTCATCGTGTCTCAAAACGCTTGAATAAAATTGTGCAGCAAAATATTATTTTTTCAATGTTAGTGGTAGCAACGTTGATTATCTTGAACTTTTTAGGTATTGCGAATATCGCATTTAGCGTACTTATTCATGAAGGAAGTACCTTAGTGGTCATTTTTAATGGCTTGCGTTTATTAGTTAATACAAAATAAGTCAAATAGTCACTTGCAAGAAAGGAGAGAAAGCGATGAATTCTTTAAAAATGATTGAACTTTCTCTCACCGACGTTGTCATTCGGATGGCTCTAGCCGTGGTTTTTGGAGCTTTGATTGGGTTAGAAAGAAGTATTAAAAGAAAAGGCTTCGGTATCAGTAGTAATGCCATTTTATGTTTGGCCTCTTGTACGATTTCCATTTTACAGATTCAATCGGTGGATATTTTAGTCGATGTGGTGAAACAAAATAGCGCCTTGGCGTCCATTATTTCTATGGATATTACACGATATGGCGCCCAAGTGATTAGTGGTGTAGGCTTTCTCGGTGCGGGGATTATCGTTTTTAGAGAAAGGAAAGTCTCTGGGTTAACGACAGCAGTAATGATGTGGAATGTTACTATTATTGGTTTAGTCATTGGGATGGGCTTTTTAACCATTGCATTTATCAATCTCGTGGCAACTTTGCTAGTATTAGCTCTGGCCCATTTTAAACGAAAGACTCCTTTAAAACGATTGCAGCTTATTGTAAAAATTAAGGAACCCATGATTAAAGAAAGCCGACTGCATGAACAACTTCAAGCTTCTTTAGAAAAAGGGGAGCGCTTAGTAGAATTGACTTTGGAATCCGAACAAGAGGCAGTAACAGCAAAGATTTCTTATGTAGGCAAAGAAGATTTCTGGCATTCCAACTTGCACCATCTCTTAAAAGAAAAAGGGCACGTTCAATCTGTCTCTGTCACGGAAACAATTTAACCATAAAATAAAGCACTTGGGCGCTAGCGCGCGCCAAGTGCTTTTGTTTAAATATTTAATACTTTATCTAAGAAATCTTTTGTTCGAGGGTTTTGAGGATTTTCAAAGACTTGCTCTGGCGAACCATCTTCTAGGAAGTTACCGCCATCAATGAACATTACTCGATTAGCCACTTCTTTTGCAAAGCCCATTTCGTGAGTAACGATGACCATTGTCATTCCTTGTTTTGCTAAATCTTTCATTACACCAAGAACATCGCCAACCATTTCTGGATCAAGGGCTGATGTTGGCTCATCGAAAAGCATAATATCAGGATTCATCGCTAACGCACGTGCAATTGCGACACGTTGTTTTTGACCACCAGATAAAGAATCTGGATAGGCATCTTTTTTATCTGCCAACCCAACACGTTCTAAAAGTTCTAACGCTTTTTTCTCCGCTTCGTCTTTTGATAAGCGGCCTAAATCGGTTGGTGCTAAAACAATATTTTCTAAAATAGATAAATGTGGGAACAAATTGAAATGTTGGAAAACCATGCCGATATGTTGACGGACTTGGTTGATGTCCGTATTTTTATCTGTCAAGTTCGCACCATCAATAATAATGTCTCCGCTAGAAGCTTCTTCTAATTGATTCAAGCAACGTAAAAAAGTACTTTTACCAGAACCAGAAGGACCGATGACGCAGACTACGTCGCCTTCGTTAATAGAAACATTAATGTCGTTTAAGACCGTGTTGTCACCATATTTTTTTACTAAATGTTCAACTAAGATTTTTTCAGTCATATTAGTTCACCTTCTTTTCAAGGTTTTTCGCTAATTTAGTTAAGCTAGTAATTAAAATTAAGTAGATTAACGCAATAACGAAGTAAACCATTGTACTTTGTAATGTCCGAGCAACAATAATTTTTCCTGTTTGTAGTAGTTCGATTAAGCCAATTGCTGAAAGGATAGTTGTATCTTTCAATGAAATAACAAATTGGTTAATGAATGAAGGAATCATAATGCGAATCGCTTGTGGTAAAATAATTTTTTGCATTGTCCGATTATAGGAAAGACCTAAACTTCTTGAAGCTTCCATTTGGCCAACTGGAACAGCTTTGATTCCGCCGCGCACAATTTCAGAAATATAGGCACTGGCATTTAAAGTTAATGTGATAATCCCAGCAATGAAGACCGGGATATTAAAGCCAAGCACACCAGGTAATCCGAAATAGATGAAGAACGCTAAGACCATTAAAGGAATTCCACGAATTAAATCAACATAAATGGTTGAAAGTACACGTAATGCTTTGATTGGTGAAACGCTGAATAGCCCAAAAATAACGCCGACAATTAAAGCAAGTACGAAGGAAATCAACGTTAATAGAATCGTCATCCATAAACCGTGTAACAATTGTTTCCAGTTGTTTTGCATGAAGCCAACAAACGTAGATTCGTCAGCTGTTTCTTCTTTGGCTTCGTTGCCATCTTTCACGTAAGTGCCGATAATTTTATCGTATTCACCTGTACGTTTCATTTCTTTTAAGCCTTCGTTAAACATTTCAAGTAGTTCAGGATTTTGCCCTTTTTTGACAGCAAAACCGTAAGAACCACCTTTTTCACGAGGAATTGGTGTCGCTAGTGGTTGATTTTGCGCAACCCCATAGCCAATGACAGGATAATCATCCATCATGGCATCAACTTCGCCAATTTCTAACGCACTGTATAATGCATCAGTTGTGTCTAAATACTTAATTGAGTAATCATATTTCTTTTTATTTTTTTCTAAGAAATCAGCACTTTCAGTACCAATTTTTACGCCGACTTTTTTGCCTTTTAAATCATCATACGATTTAATTTTGTCATTGCCTTTTTTGACCGCAATTTGAATACCGCTATCAAAGTAAGGAACAGAGAAATCGAAGGCTTTTTTACGATCATCCGTAATCGTCATGCCTGCAACCATCCCATCTGCTTGACCAGATTCAACAGCTTGGACAGCAGAACTAAAGCCAATAAATTTAAATTCAACAGTAAAACCTTGCAATTCAGCTGCACGTTTGACTAAATCTACATCAATTCCGACATAATCACCTTGGGCATTTTGAAACTCAAACGGAGCAAACGTAGAATCACTAGCAATCACATATTTCTCTTTTTTAGGAGTGATTTTTTTCATCTGTTCGCCAGCGTCTTGTGTGTTTGTTTCATCACCTGTCGCTAAGTAGTTGTTTAAAATTTTATCATAAGTACCATTGTCTTTAAGATTTTTCAAACCAGCGTTGAACTTTTTGATTAATTCAGGGTTTTGCCCTTTTTTCACTGCGAAACCATAAGAACTGCCTGTTTCTTTATCGCCAACTAATTGTAATTTTTGCCCATTTTTAACTGCGTAGCCCAATACAGGATAATCATCAACGATTGCATCCGCTTCACCGTTTTCTAAGGCTTTATAAAGACCCGTTGCATCGTCAAAATTTTTGATGGTGTAGTCATATTTCTCTTTATTTTTTTCAAGGAAATTGGCACTTTCAGTTCCAACTTTAGCCGCAACCGTTTTGCCTTTTAAATCATCATATGATTTAATTTTGTCGTTTCCTTTTTTAACCGCTAATTGTAAACCGCTATCGAAGTATGGATCTGAAAAATCAAAGGATTTTTTTCGCTCATCCGTAATACTCATTCCAGCAATCATGCCATCAATTTGTTTAGATTGAATCGCTTGGACTGCACTATCGAAGCCTAATGGTTTTAAATCCACTTCAAAACCTTGATCTTTGGCAATCGCATCTAATAAATCAACGTCAATACCAATGTATTTTCCTTTTGAGTCTTGGAATTCAAAAGGGGCGAATGTTAAATCCGTTCCAATTGTATATTTCTTTCCTTCTGCATGTGCTGAAGTGCCACTAATGAATGTTAGCAGAGTTACCATCATCACAAAGAAAGAAAGTAAAAAGTGTTTCCTTTTCATAAAATACCTCCTAGTTTTGCATATTGAACAATTATATAGTAAGAAATAGGAAGCTGACAAGTATTTGAACGCTAAAAAGAGAAAAAAACTCTAATTTCCTTACATTGCATGTTATAAAATGTGACATAGAAATTAAGAACAAAAGATTAAGATCAGTTGAAGTCCGAAACAGCAAAAGTGGCGAAAATATGTTCGGTATGTTAAACTAATAAGTGGACATTCTGCCAGAATGGGCCGATAATTTAAGAGAAATTAGACACTTTGAGGGGGAGTTATAAATGATCGAAAGAGAAACTTCCAATACCTTTCATTTGGCTTCTAAATATGAGCCTGCCGGAGATCAGCCAGCCGCTATTGCTGAACTAGTTGACGGTGTCAAAGGTGGAGAAAAAGCTCAAATTTTACTTGGAGCGACCGGAACAGGTAAAACATTTACAATCTCTAATGTGATTCAAGAAGTGAACAAACCAACATTAGTGATTGCACATAATAAAACACTAGCTGGACAATTATACGGGGAATTTAAAGAATTTTTCCCAGATAATGCGGTCGAGTATTTTGTCAGTTACTATGATTATTATCAACCAGAAGCATATGTACCCTCAAGTGATACATATATTGAAAAAGATTCCAGTATTAATGATGAAATTGATAAACTACGCCATTCAGCGACAAGTTCTTTATTGGAACGAAACGATGTCATCGTGGTAGCATCAGTTTCTTGTATTTTTGGTTTAGGGGATCCGCGGGAATACAGTCAACAAGTTGTTTCATTACGTGTGGGAATGGAAATGGATCGTAATGAGTTACTAAAAAGCTTAGTCGATATTCAATTCGAACGAAATGATATTGATTTTCAACGGGGGCGTTTTCGTGTCCGCGGTGATGTGGTTGAGATATTCCCAGCTTCACGGGATGAGCATGCGCTACGTGTTGAATTTTTCGGAGACGAAATTGATCGAATTCGTGAAGTAGATGCGTTAACTGGTGAAATTGTCGGCGAAACAGAGCATGTCGCTATTTTTCCGGCAACACACTTCGTGACGAACGAAGAACATATGGAACACGCCATTTCGCAGATCCAAGAAGAATTAGAGGCACGTTTGAAAGTGCTTCGCAGTGAAAACAAATTATTGGAAGCCCAACGTTTGGAACAGCGAACTAACTATGATATTGAGATGATGAGAGAGATGGGCTATACGTCAGGGATTGAGAATTACTCTCGACATATGGACGGTCGCCAAGAGGGAGAGCCGCCGTATACGCTGTTGGACTTTTTCCCAGATGACTTCTTACTTGTAATCGATGAGTCTCATGTAACAATGCCGCAAATTAGAGGGATGTATAATGGCGACCGAGCACGGAAACAAATGTTAGTGGACTATGGTTTCCGTTTACCAAGTGCACTTGATAACCGACCGCTTCGTTTAGAAGAATTTGAACAACATGTAAACCAAATTGTTTATGTATCGGCAACACCAGGCCCTTATGAAATGGAACAAACAGAGACGGTTGTTCAACAAATCATTCGGCCAACAGGTTTACTAGATCCAGAAGTAGAAATCCGCCCAATTATGGGTCAAATTGATGACTTGGTGGGCGAAATTCATGAACGGATCGAAAAAGATCAGCGGGTGTTTGTCACAACCTTAACGAAGAAAATGGCCGAAGATTTAACCGACTATTTCAAAGAATTAGGCTTAAAAGTTAAATATTTGCATAGTGATGTAAAAACACTGGAAAGAACGGAGATTATTCGCGATTTACGATTAGGCGAATTTGATATTCTAATAGGTATTAACTTATTACGTGAAGGAATCGATGTGCCAGAAGTTTCCTTAATTGCGATTCTAGATGCGGATAAAGAAGGCTTCTTACGTAGTGAACGCTCATTAGTGCAAACGATGGGACGGGCTGCCCGGAACGCCGAAGGAAAAGTCATTATGTATGCAGATAAAATCACCGATTCGATGCAACGAGCTATGGATGAAACGGCACGACGTCGGGCAATCCAAGAAGCATATAATGAAGAACATGGCATTGAACCAAAAACAATTATTAAAGAAATTCGTGATTTGATTTCTATTTCCAAAACAGCTGATAAAGATGAAACAGTGGTTCAATTGGATAAATCATATGAAGATTTATCAAGACAAGAAAAAGCTGATTTATTAATGAAACTTGAAAGAGAAATGAAAGATGCGGCCAAAGCGTTAGACTTCGAAACTGCAGCCACATTACGAGATACCATTCTTGAATTGAAAGCTGCCAAATAAGTCAACCAACGGATTAAGTAAAAGATACGATGAACCATCGTATCTTTTACTAATCTTTTCTCTATAGAATGACTTGAAATGATTTGACGTAAGAGATTTAGTAAAAGGAGAACATATATGGCAAATGATAAAATTGTGATTCATGGTGCACGCGCCCATAACTTAAAAAATATTGATGTCACGATTCCTCGTGACAAAATGGTTGTTGTAACTGGACTATCTGGTTCTGGCAAAAGTTCATTAGCGTTTGATACGCTTTACGCAGAAGGGCAACGACGTTATGTAGAGAGTCTCTCTGCTTATGCGCGACAATTTTTGGGACAGATGGATAAACCAGATGTTGACAGCATCGATGGTTTAAGTCCAGCTATTTCAATTGATCAAAAGACGACAAGTAAAAACCCACGCTCAACGGTGGGGACGGTCACAGAAATCAATGATTATTTACGATTGTTATTTGCTCGGGTAGGTCATCCAATTTGTCCTAACGATCATATTGAAATTACCAGTCAGTCTGTTGAACAGATGGTTGATAAAGTCTTAGAGCTACCAGAGCGAACAAAAATTCAAATTTTGGCGCCTGTTGTGGTCAAGAAAAAAGGCCAACATAAAAAAGTGTTTGAAATGATCCAACGTGAAGGGTATGTCAGAATGCGGGTGGATGGTGAAACCTATGATGTTAGTGAGGCACCAGAACTTGAAAAAAATAAAAAACATGATATTGCGATTGTGATTGACCGTATCGTTGTGAAAGAAGGCATTCGCTCTCGCTTGTTTGATTCGTTTGAAGCGGCTTTGCGTTTAGCTGAAGGTTACGCAATTGTTGATGTGATTGGTCAAGAAGAGATGTTGTTTAGTGAACATTATGCTTGTCCTTATTGTGGGTTCACAGTCGGTGAATTGGAACCGCGCTTGTTTTCATTTAATGCACCATTTGGCGCTTGTCCCGATTGTGATGGTTTAGGTGTTAAATTAGAAGTGGACAAAGACTTAGTGATTCCAGATCCCACTAAAACCTTGAGAGAAGGAGCCATTGTTCCGTGGAACCCTATTAGTTCCCAATATTATCCACAAATGTTGGAACAAGCAGCCACCAGTTTTGGGATTGATATGGATACGCCGTTTGAAGAATTACCTGCAGACCAACAAGAAATTATTTTAAATGGTTCTGGCGAGAAAAACTTTCATTTTCATTATGAAAATGACTTTGGTGGTGTTCGTGATGTGGAAGTGCCATTTGAAGGGATTTTAAAAAATATTAAACGACGTTATCATGAAACAAATAGCGATTTTACACGAGATCAAATGCGGTTATACATGACAGAATTGACTTGTCGAAGCTGTCAAGGGTATCGTTTGAATCCGCAAGCTTTAGCTGTAAAAATCAATGGCACGCACATTGGTGAAGTCAGTGAATTAGCAATAAAAAATGCGGTCCAATTTTTTGAAGGTGTGTCTTTATCTGAACAAGAAACAACGATTGCTCGGCCAATTTTAAAAGAAGTCGAAGATCGGTTAACCTTCTTAAAAAATGTCGGGTTAGATTACTTAACCTTAAGTCGAGCTGCTGGTACACTTTCTGGCGGAGAAGCACAAAGAATTCGCTTAGCAACACAAATTGGATCAAACTTATCAGGCGTCCTTTACATTTTAGATGAACCGTCAATTGGTTTGCATCAACGAGATAACGACCGCTTGATTGACTCATTGAAAAAAATGCGGGACTTAGGCAATACATTAATTGTGGTGGAACACGATGAAGATACAATGATGGCTTCGGATTACTTGATTGATGTGGGACCTGGTGCTGGACATCTGGGCGGTGAAATTGTAGCCGCTGGTACGCCGGAAGAGGTTGCTAAAAATCCGCATTCATTGACTGGACAATATCTTTCTGGGAAAAAAGTGATTCCTGTACCAAAAGAACGTCGCAAAGGTAATGGCAAAGCGATCAAAGTCACTGGTGCCAGTGAAAATAATTTAAAAAATGTCAGTGTTGAATTTCCGCTGGGTGAATTTGTTGCTGTCACAGGCGTTTCAGGTTCAGGGAAAAGTACTTTAGTCAATCAAATTTTGAAAAAAGCACTGGCCCAAAAATTAAATCGTAATTCCAATAAACCTGGGAAACACAAAAGTATCACTGGTTATGAAGCCATTGAAAAGATTGTTGACATTGATCAAAGTCCAATTGGTCGAACACCAAGAAGTAATCCAGCGACTTATACTAGTGTTTTTGATGACATTCGCGATTTGTTTGCCCAAACAAATGAAGCCAAGGTTCGTGGCTATAAAAAAGGCCGCTTTAGTTTTAACGTCAAAGGTGGCCGTTGTGAAGCTTGTCGCGGGGATGGTATCATCAAAATTGAAATGCACTTTTTACCTGACGTCTATGTGCCTTGCGAAGTTTGTCATGGCAAACGTTATAATTCTGAGACGTTAGAAGTTCATTATAAAGGCAAAAACATTTCTGATATTTTAGATATGACGGTGGAAGATGCCGTAGAATTTTTCAAACATATCCCTAAAATTCATCGTAAATTGCAAACAATTGTGGATGTAGGCTTAGGCTATGTGACATTGGGGCAGCCAGCAACTACTTTATCTGGTGGAGAAGCACAGCGGATGAAGCTAGCGAGTGAACTTCATAAAAATTCTAATGGGAAAAACTTTTATATTCTGGATGAACCAACAACCGGCTTGCATACCGATGATATTGCGCGATTGCTTCTAGTATTAGAGCGTTTAGTGGAAGCGGGCAATACCGTTTTAGTGATTGAACATAACTTGGATGTCATCAAATCTGCGGATCATGTGATTGATCTAGGGCCAGAAGGTGGCGACGGTGGTGGGACGATCGTGGCGACAGGAACACCAGAAGAAGTTGCTAAAGTCAAAGACAGTTACACAGGATATTATTTAAAACGTGTTCTGAAATAAACATTAATGATTAGATAAAGAACCTTGTTTTTATGGGAAACAAGGTTCTTTTATTATAAAATAACAAATATTTTTTAATAAAAATTAAAAATAAATGTTGACTTAATGTGTAATTAAAAGATATACTATGTTTGTTAACAAAATAACAATGAACACGAAGGGAAGTCTTAAATGAAAAACAAAAAAATAACAACAAGTTTATTAACAGCAGGAATGGTCTTAGCTATCGGAATCACACCTTTTGTACATAGTAACACAATGGAAGCAGCTACTTTAATTTCACAATCAGACCATGAAAAAGTAATGAGTTTTACCAAGAAAGACTTAAAAGAAGCAACGGGCATTCAATTGGAGCCGGCGACAGTACAAGCCATTCATCAGGAATTAAAGCAACAAATCACCTGGGAAACATTAGGCTATTCCACAATTGATGCGCAAAATATTGCGACACGTTTTACACAAAATACATATCAGGCTCTGGGGATTTTAACAGATATCGCCAACCATTCAGACCTTCAATTGAAAGTCATTACCATTAATAATCCCTATCTAGCAACAGCTAAAATTGGCACCTTTAAGTGGGAAACCGTAACTCCTGAAGTTGGTGGAGACCATGAAACAGCAGACAATGAACTAACCACACCGACACCAACTGTTGCCAGTCTTCAAGAGATTGATGTAGAAATCGAATACGACGAAAATGAAATTGAGTTCACCTATGAAATAAAATCGAACGGAACAATTGAAGCAACGTATGAAGATGAATCTGCTGATTTAGAATTAGAAGGTAAGGCAGCACAAGACAAAATCATGACTCTTTTAGATGGATTGTCAATCAAAACAGCTACAAATGAACAAATTAAAGAACACATTACGAAAAAGTTAGCCGTGAATGAACAAGTAAAACAATTTGAGTTTGAAGCTAATTTTACTGATAAAACAGAAATTGAGTTTGTATTAAAATAACACAGAGTTATATAGTATAATTCAGCAATTAAAACAGCGTTGACAAAAATGTCAATGCTGTTTTTCTATGAAAGAATAGAAATCTTTATAAGAATGATTGAAAAGCTTTCTTTGATACGCCCGGGGTGTTATAATATAGTGATGCAAGTGAAGGGAGTGTTGAATATGCCAGAAAATTTACAACTGGTTATTATTACAGGAATGAGTGGCGCTGGAAAAACAGTCGCTGTTCAAAGCTTTGAAGACATGGGCTATTTCTGTATCGACAATTTACCACCAAGCTTAATCCCAAAATTTTGGGAATTAATTAAAGAATCTGGAAAAGTTACCAAGATTGCGTTAGTGATTGATTTACGTTCACGGACCTTCTTTAGAGAAATTCAGGATATGTTAGTCGAACTTGAAAATACTAATTTTATTGATACAACGATTTTATTTTTAGATGCCACCGATGAAGAGTTAGTTTCTCGTTATAAAGAGACACGGCGTGCGCATCCAATGGCGATGGATGGTTTAGTGACAGAAGGTATTCGTAAAGAACGTGCAATGCTGGAAGAAATTAAAGCGGATGCTCAATTGGTTATTGACACTACGGACTTGTCCCCTCGTCAATTGCGGGAACGTTTGAATAAAGAACTAGCAACGAGAGAGACACACGAATTTCGAGTGGAAATGGTGTCCTTCGGCTTTAAATATGGGTTGCCGATTGATGCAGATATCGTTATGGATGTTCGCTTTTTACCTAACCCCCATTATATTGATGAACTACGACCGTTAACTGGAATGGATCAACCTGTTTATGATTATGTGATGGGCTTCCCAGAAACAGATGAATTTTATACAAAATTTATCGATTTACTGCGAACAGTCTTACCTGGATATAAAAAAGAAGGTAAAAGTAGCGTCACCATTGCAATTGGCTGTACTGGCGGACAACATCGCTCTGTTGCATTGACAGAACGTGTTGGCGCTGAATTAAAAGAGGAAGATTACCATGTAAATATTACCCACCGCGACCGCTTAAAAAGAAAAGAAACGGTTAATCGCTCTTAATGAAAACCTATCGAATTCGTAAACCGAAGATTGTGGTTGTTGGTGGTGGAACAGGCTTGCCAGTAATTTTAAAAAGTTTAAGAAATCAAAGTGTTGATATTACTGCCGTCGTAACGGTCGCTGATGATGGCGGCAGTAGTGGCGAGCTTCGTTCCTCTATTAATAACATGACACCTCCGGGAGATTTAAGAAATGTTTTAGTGGCACTGTCAGATATGCCACAATTATATGAAGATATTTTTCAATATCGTTTTGATAAATCAGATAGTCATTTTGCCAATCATGCAATCGGTAATTTAATCATTGCTGCTGTCTCAGAAATGAGAGGAAGTACGTATGAAGCGATTCAATTGCTTTCAAAAATGATGCATGTTGATGGACGGATTTATCCATCATCAGAACGGCCATTAACGTTACATGCCGTATTTAAAGATGGCTCAGTGGCGGTGGGAGAATCAAAAATTGCACTGGATCGCAAGACGATTGACCATGTGTTTGTGACAAATACACACGGAGAAGAACAGCCAAGAGCTGCGCGCAAAGTCGTCAAAGCAATTGAAGAAGCAGACATGGTCGTGTTAGGACCGGGGAGTCTTTTTACAAGTATTTTACCTAATTTAGTTATTACAGAAATTGGTGAAGCCATCAAACAAACGGCAGCGGAAGTAGTCTATATTTGTAACATCATGACCCAAAAAGGGGAAACGGAACATTTTACGGATGCCGATCATGTTCGTGTCTTAAACGAGCATCTACAAGCGCAGTTTGTTGATACAGTGCTGGTTAACACAGAAAAAGTACCAGAAAATTACATGGATCCTGAAATTTATGATGAATATTTAGTTCAAGTAAAGCATGATTTTCAAGGATTACGTGAAGAAGGATGCCGAGTCATTTCGACAGACTTTTTAGAATTAAGAGATGGCGGAGTTTTTCATGATGGGGAAAAAGTTGTTGAAGAACTTTTCCGTATCGTATTTGGAACGAAATATTAATTAATCAAAAGAATCAAGAGAGGAGGAGCTTAGATGTCTTTTGCCTCGGATGTCAAAAAAGAGTTAACTGGTTTAGAAGTCCATCGAGAACACGCGAAAGCAGAATTAGCAGCATTAATTCGGATGAACGGCTCACTTAGCTTAGTTAATCAACAGTTTGTCTTGAATGTACAAACGGAAAATGCTGCAATTGCTCGTCGAATGTATTCATTGCTGAAAGATCATTACCATGCACAAGCAGAATTATTAGTTCGTAAAAAAATGAAACTAAAGAAAAATAATGTTTACATTGTGCGTCTAAAACAAGATACACAAAAAATTCTAGCTGATTTGGATATTATGGATGGGGTCGTTTTTAATGGCAATGTGTCAAATGAAATCATGGGTAACGCGCAAAAAATGCGTTCCTATTTACGTGGAGCCTTCATGGCTTCTGGCTCAGTTAATAATCCGGAAACAAGTCGCTATCATTTAGAAATTTTTTCAATTTATGAAGAACACAATAATGATATTTGTAAGATGTTGAATTACTATGACTTAAACGCTCGAACATTGGGACGCCGAAATGGGTATATTTGTTATTTAAAAGGTGCTGAAAAAATTGCCGACTTTTTAACATTAATTGGTGCCACGAACTCTATGTTGAAATTTGAAGATGTCCGGATTGTCCGTGATATGCGGAATTCAGTAAATCGTTTAGTGAATTGCGAAACAGCGAATTTAAATAAAACCATTGATGCGGCTTCAAAACAAATTGAAAATATTCAATTTATTGAAAGTACAGTAGGGCTGACGTCATTACCGGAGAAACTTCAGGAAATCGCAGAATTACGGTTAGAGTATCCGGAAGTTAGTCTCAAAGAACTAGGGGAAATGATTCCTTCAGGAGCTATTTCTAAGTCAGGTATTAATCATCGTATTCGAAAAATTAATGAATTTGCAGAAAAATTACGAGAAAAAAGTGCGTAACTTTTCTGCTCCAGAAGTGAAGAATAACATTTCCGTTTGAAGTGCTATCCTTCACTTTTTCTTTAAGCGTGTAAAAAAAATTAAAGTGTGTAAAAAGTGTGTAGCACTGAAATGTAGTGTTGACCTGTGGTTTAAAGAAACGACGTTGGCACGAATGTTGCATGTAATAAAATGCAAGCGATTACTTATTGCTGTTTTTAACTAAAACATTAAAAACTATTGGAGGGGTCAAAATGGTTCAACGATTAATTAGTGCAAATGCATCAGAAATCAAACGGATGTCAAAAGAAGAGCTGTTTCAGAGTATTAAAGCGAGCGAAGGGCGCGTAATTTTATCGGAAAATGTGGTAGTTCATCCATCCGTAGCAGGTGATATCACTTGTGCGGAAATGTCAAAAGCATATGGCGCAGACATGATTTTATTGAATGTTTTCGATGTTAATCAACCGATTGTAGTAGCCGCTTATGAAGGGCAATATACTGCGGAAACATGTGTCCCTAATGATGAGGTTGTTCATCGTTTGAAAGAACTAGTCGGTTTACCGATTGGCATGAATGTCGAACCTGTTGATGAAAATTTAGACTTAGCTTCAACGAGAGTTTCGATTGAACCAGGTAGAAAAGCATCAGCAGCTACTTTCAAAAAAGCCAATGAACTGGGTTTGGATTTTATCTTATTGACAGGTAATCCAGGAACTGGCGTGACCAACGACTTGATTGCTAAGAACGTGGCCTTAGCCAAAAAACATTTTGACGGCATCATTATTGCCGGAAAAATGCACAGTTCAGGCGTAGATGAACCAGTGGTCAGTTTAAAATCAGCTGAACAATTTATTGAAGCGGGTGCTGATATTGTCTTAGTCCCAGCAGTCGGCACGGTTTGGGGCATCGATGATCAACAAGTCAAAGAAGTTGTGGATTTTGCACATTCAAAAGGAAAATTAGTTATGAGTGCCATTGGAACTTCACAAGAAAGTGCTCAACCTGAAGTTATCCAAGCAATCGGCATTAGAAATAAAATTTTAGGCGTAGATATTCAACATATTGGCGATGCCAATATGGGCTTAGTTGGTATTGAAAATATTAAAGAGCTTTCTGATGCGATACGTGGGAAAAGACATACTGTTGCTAGAATGGCTCGTTCGATTAATCGTTAAAAAAGTGAACAGAGGCACGAATTCAGAAAATTTGAATTCGTGTCTTATGATTTTTTTATTGAAAAACGGTATACTAAAAGAGAAATAAAGGTTTGAAAGGATGAGGTTTTTATGGATATTTCAGTAATTGATGCAACAAAAGTTAACACAGAAACAGGGCTTCACATTGGTGAGAGCAATGCCCCTGTCAAAATGATAGAATTTATCAATGTTCGCTGTCCTTATTGCAGAAAATGGTTTGAAGAGTCTGAGGAACTGTTAGCACAATCTGTCAAAAGTGGTAAAGTTGAACGTATCATTAAGTTGTTTGATAAAGAAAAAGAAAGTTTACAACGCGGCAATGTGATGCATCACTACATTGACTATTCAGCGCCTGAACAAGCGCTGTCAGCATTGCATAAAATGTTTGCTACGCAAGATGAATGGGGAAACTTAACCTTAGAAGAAGTAGCGACGTATGCTGAAAAAAATCTGGGCTTAAAAGAACAAAAAGATGCAACGCTTGTTTCCGCAGTGATTGCTGAAGCCAATGCGGCGCACATTCAATTTGTACCAACGATCATCATTGGTGAGCATATCTTTGACGAAAGTGTCACTGAAGAAGAATTACGTGGATACATTGAAAAATAAAAAAAATGGAAACAGCGACTGTCGCTGTTTCCATTTTTTTTATTTTTAATTTAAGGCGCTACTATTTTCCATTACTTCATCGATTAAACCATATTCTTTTGCTTGTTCGGCAGTCATATAGTTATCACGATCGGTATCACGTTCAATCACTTCAATTGGTTGGCCAGTTCGTTCAGCTAAAATTGAATTTAAACGTTGACGAGTGTCTAAAATGTGACGAGCAGCAATTTCAATTTCTGTTGCTTGCCCTTGAGCGCCACCAAGTGGTTGGTGAATCATGATTTCCGCATTTGGTAAAGCGAAACGTTTGCCTTTTTGACCAGCTGTTAATAAGAAGCTACCCATTGAAGCTGCCATTCCTAATACGATCGTTTGGACATCCGCTTTAACGAAATTCATGGTATCGAAAATCGCTAAGCCTGCAGAAACGCTACCACCAGGAGAGTTAATGTACAAGTAAATGTCTTTTTCTGAATCTTGGGCATCTAAGAATAATAACTGTGCAATCACTGAGTTTGCCACGTTATCATCGATAGGGCCGCTTAGCATAATGATGCGGTCTTTTAATAAACGAGAGTAAATGTCATAAGCACGTTCACCGCGAGATGATTGTTCAATAACTGTTGGAATTAAATTCATAAGTAAATCCTCCTATATAAAGAAACTTTTAAAGTCATTCTATCACAAAGCACTTTGAATGCCTATGAAAAGTATACCTCTTTGGTCAATAAAGGTCAACGAAGTCGCTTGAAAAATTTTGTGTCATTTTTTATCCGAAACTTTTGGATTATGTTATACTAAAATGGAAAATTAGAAAAGAGCGAGGGGAAAAATATGTTTGTTTTTATCGCCGGAATGGTCGGTGTAATCGTCGGTGCGCTAATAGTCACAGCAAGTGCCGCCTTACATTCATCTTACAAAGAGCGAAAAGAAGTACGTTATCGTGAACTAGAACATTTGGTTAAAGAAATTGAATCATTGAATTTATTAAATAAAAAAGTCAAAGAAATTTTACAAAAGCGTGAATTATATATAGACAGATCAATTGAATACTTATCGATGGATGATTGTTTCATCAGCATCGATGATTTTATTTATTTGGAATCATTTTCTGCTCAAAATAATTTTTACTTACCGACGTACTTAATTGAAGAATTTTTCAAAAAAATTGCGCATCGTAAAGTCATTTTGACGGCCAGCGAAGTTGCTGAAATGGGTGGTCACACCTATAAAGGCGGCCGTGTTATTTTGGAAAATTTTTCAGACGAGATTTTAGCAATTATTGAAGATAAAAAACGTAAAATGCAGCGTTTGTCTAACGAACCACTTCATTATTTTAAAGCGATTAAATAAAAAAGAACCAGCGTACCCGCTAATTTTTTTGGGTATCTGGTTCTTTTTCTTGTTGTTCCATATCGGTCATAGTGTCTTCAATTTCTTTATGTAAGAAATAAGAAATAACTGTACGGATGATCACCAAGGTTGCCAATTTCAAAATATCTTGAAAAGTTGGTTTGACAATGGATTCAATAATATCAGCAGCAATTAAAATTTCTAAACTTAACAGAATGTAGCTACCAAGGAAGTTTTTGATGAACGTATTCATTTTGGTTAAGGTAAAGCGGCTTTGATTTTGTCGTTCACTTTTAATGAAATCTTTTCCTGCTAAACAAACACCCCAAACTAAAACAATAATCGAAAAAACATTCAGTCCTAAAATACATAGCTCAAAAAGTGGGGTTAAAAGCGTCATTAACTGATGGGGCCACTCATTCATCGTATTCACTCCTACCAAAAAGCCTTTTCTTTAACTATAACGAAACGGCTGACTAACGTCAAATATTGTTGAAATAAACAGGCTAAACTATTCAGCTTATAGAACAAAACTAAGAAAATTATGAATAGCATCTAACAATTAAGTAAAAGGACTGTAAAGGTTCTTTTACTTTTTTTGTGTAAAAAAAGAGTCTTAAAAGGAATCAAGTAGCAAAAAGTAAGTGAAAACCAACTTTGTTAGTGGATAGTCTTTTCATTAATTTTTAAAAGACAAATTTTACGTTTTCAAGAGCCGAATACTGCCAAGTTTTAGCCTTTAAAGGTGATAGAATCAGAAATTGAGTAAGAGATGTGTCACAAAAGCAAGGAGACACATCGACTTGATGAAAGATTTAAGGAGCTGTAGTTGAAGTAAAGAGAAGCAAGTGTCCCAAACACTAGCGAAAGAAAATAGGGAGGATTAAAATGTTTAAGAAAGCAACGAAATTATTATCGACAATGGTGATTGTCGCTGGAACAGTTGTGGGAAATTTCAGTCCCACATTGGCTTTAGCCGAAGGAGTGGTTAAAGCAGGAGATAGAGAAGGAATGACCAATACGGTGAAAGTGAAAGACGACAGTCTAGCTGATTGTAAACGGATATTGGAGGGACAAGCTGCTTTCCCAGTTCAAGCGGGTGAAACGGAACCGGTTGATTTAGTGGTTGTTGAAGATGCCAGTGGTAGTTTTTCAGATAATTTTCCACATGTAAGACAAGCGATTGATGAAGTGGTTCAAGGATTATCTGATCAAGACCGCGTGATGCTGGCTTCGTATCGTGGCGGAAAACAATTTATATTTCCTGATGGAAAAGTAAAAATTAATTCAGCTGATTATGATATGAATGTGCGTGTTGATACTCAATTAACCCATGATAAAAGCCAATTTGTCTCTGGATTTGGAGATGTTCGGACGTATGGTGGTACACCAACTGCCTCAGGCTTGAAACTTGCTTTAGATACGTACAATCAAACACACGGAGATTTAACGAATCGAAAAACATATTTCTTATTAGTGACAGATGGGGTCGCTAATACACGTTTAGATGGTTACTTGCATAAAACCAACACCAATGATTCAATCAATGAATATCCAGATCCAAGACATCCTTTTCAAGTTTCGGTTGAGTATAGTAATGACTATCAAGGTGCAGCAGCAGAAGTTTTAGCGTTAAACCAAGAAATTACTAACCAAGGCTATGAAATGATTAATGCGTATTGGGAAAGTGTTGAATCTTTAAGTTCAGTGAATTCATACTTTGATAAATATAAAACAGAAGTGGGTCCTTTTGTAAAACAAGAGTTGCAACAAGGGTCTAGCACACCAGAAGATTTTATTACAAGCCAATCTATTGATGATTTTACAACCCAATTAAAACAAATTGTCAAAGATCGTCTGGCGCAATCGACACCAGCAACAGCTTCATTAACGATTGCCAATCAATTTGATATTCAATCGGCGACCGCTACGGACGATGCTGGAAATGATGTGCCTGTTCAAATTAACGGACAAACCATTTCAGCAACTAGTACAGAAGGTTACGTAGGAAACATCACGATTCACTACGAAGTCAAAGAAAATACAGCGATCGATGCAGCAACCCTTGTAAGTAGTGGGACAATGAATCAAGGAACAATTGCTAAGGAATTTCCAGAAGCGACGATTCCTAAAAATGACAATGCGCATGCGTGTGACGTGACGCCAGAAGATCCAACGATTACAAAAGATATCGAAAATCAAGAGCACTTAGATTTAACCAATCGTGAAGATAGTTTCGATTGGCATGTCAAAACAGCCTTTGGTAACGAAACAAGCACTTGGACCCAAGCCAGTTTAGTAGATGACATTAATAAAGTGCTAGATATCATTGATGTGAAAGTCACCGACGAAAATGGTAAAGATGTTACAGCTAACGGCACAGTAACACAAGAAAATAACAAAGTAACTTTTGAAATGAACAAACAAGCAGACAGCTATGACTATTTAAATGGTCATACGTATACAATGACTATCACCACTAAAATTAAAACTGACGCAACGGACGAAGAATTAGCACCTTATATTGAACAAGGTGGCATTCCCAACCAAGCCGACTTAAACTTTGGCAACGAAGGTGACGTGTTACATTCCAACAAGCCAACCGTAACACCGCCTGCACCAACGCCAGAAGATCCAACGATTACAAAAGATATCGAAGGCCAAGAACATTTAGACTTAACTAACCGTGACCAAGAATTTAAATGGAACGTCAAAACAGCCTTTGGTAACGAAACAAGCACGTGGACCCAAGCTAGCATGGTGGACGACATTAATAAAGTGCTAGATATCACTGATGTAAAAATCACAGATGAAAATGGTAAAGATGTTACAGCTAACGGCACAGTAACACAAGAAAATAACAAAGTAACTTTTGAAATGAACAAACAAGCAGACAGCTACTCATACTTAGCTGGACATACGTACACAATGACTATTACCACTAAAATTAAAGACGGCGCAACGGACGAAGAATTAGCACCTTATATTGAACAAGGTGGCATTCCCAACCAAGCCGACTTAAACTTTGGCAACGAAGGGGACGTGTTGCATTCCAACAAGCCAACCGTAACACCGCCTGCACCAACGCCAGAAGATCCAACGATTACAAAAGATATCGAAGGTCAAGATCACTTAGATTTAACCAACCGTGACCAAGAATTTAAATGGAATGTCAAAACAGCCTTTGGCAACGAAACAAGCACGTGGACCCAAGCTAGCATGGTAGATGACATTAATAAAGTGTTAGACATTACAGACGTGAAAGTCACTGACGAAACTGGCAAAGATGTTACAGCCAATGGCACAGTAACACAAGAAAATAACAGAGTAACTTTTGAAATGAACAAAAAAGACGATAGTTATGCCTATTTGAGTGGTCATACATACACAATGACTATTACCACAACAATCAAAGCTAGCGCAACGGACGAAGAATTAGCACCTTATATTGAACAAGGTGGCATTCCCAACCAAGCCGACTTAAACTTTGGCAACGAAGGTGACGTGTTGCATTCCAACAAGCCAACCGTAACACCGCCTGCACCAACGCCAGAAGACCCAAAAAAACCTGAACCTAAACAACCGCTAAAACCGAAAAAACCGTTGACGCCTACAAATCATCAAGCGCCAACGAACCCAGTCAATTTTGGAAAATCAGCAAGTAAAGGAATTCATTTACCAATGACTAATATAACAGTAAATCCACTTTACATGATCGCAGGTTTAATTGTCCTTATAGTGGCTATTAGCTTTGGCATAACAAAAAATAAAAAAAGAAAAAATTAGACAAACTAAAAAGGAAGAAAAAACATGAATAAAAAAATTTCGTTCAGTCTGTTAATTTTGTTACTTAGTTTGTTGGTAGGTTTTACATTTATTCCGCATAAAAAGGAATTAAGTTTCAATGAGTATCAAGAAAAAAAACACTCTGGCGAAACATTTTATGTTGTTTTAAAAAAGAAAAACTGTTCAGATTGTCAGGATTTCGAGAAACTATTGCAAGCACCTAAACAGGTTTACTATGTAGAATTAACCAACAAAGAGACCATGAAGGAATGGTCAACATTTATCCGAGAAAATAAAGTTTTACATGTGCCATCTATGTTTAAAATAGATAACGGCCATCTCAAGAAAATTGATGGAGAAGGAGATGCGAATCAATTATTCGCAAACTATCAAAAAATAACGAAGTAAAAAGAATAAAAAGACAAGGCAAGTTTCCTAAATAAAGGAAACTTGCCTTGTCTTTTTTCTAGTAATAGTCGTTTATTAAATAACATGTGAAATGTTTTACAAATCCATTTTGGTTTGATAAAATAAACGCGAACATATGAATTTGTTTTCATTTGTTTTGGGAGGAGGAACGAATGATTGAATTGATTTTACTTTTGTCGGTGATTCTTTTAGGTTTATTGATTGGAAATAAAAGAGTTGATAAGTGGCTTTTTCTTAAGGCATTACTTTTGTTTTCTGTTATGCTAAGTGTGAGCATCTTAATTTCGGTAGCTATGTATTTATTATTAACAATGGGCGTTGCAAACGTAATAGGGCAGCGGTTAGAGTCGTTATTTCTTTTAGGGATAGTCGTTATCATCAGTACGAGTCTTTTGTTATATTTTTTATTGAATTTAACGACGAAAAAAATTGTTTTACCCATCGCTTTAATGAAAATAATTGAATATTATATTCAATGGGTATTGATTTATGTTACTATTTATCAAGTGATTTTTGATCAGTTTATTGTTTCTTCAGAAGTAAAAAATACGTTACAAGGGACTATTGATGAGCCAGTCGCAATCATTATTGTTATTGTGCCATCATTTATTTCAATTTGGATTGCCGTTGTTTTATTTAGGATTCGTATGGAAGAACTTTAATCAGATACTTTTAGAATGGAGGAGTTTGTATGTCTGCTTGGCAAACATTTAAAAATGGAACAAGGCAATTTTTTAAAGACATCTTGCAGTACTTATGGTTATTTTTTACTTTAAATGTCTTATTATTATTGGTGGGTGGGGCTTTTAGTTGGGCTACTTCCAACGCACTAAAAACTCAAGGTATTCCTTATCTTTCGTTTAATAACCTGAATTTATTGTTAGAAAAGCCGCTTGCTCTGGTGTTATTAATTCTCTTGTTGTTACTTTTTTTAGGTGCAGTTTTTTATCAGTTTACCTTTTTATTATTAGGGATTTTTCAAATACGGCAAGACCATCGCTTTCATTTTAAAGGAGTTACCAAGGCATCTTTTAAGGTTCTTAAAAAGCAAGGTGCCCGTTCGTGGTTATTCTTTTTAGGTTATTTTGTTGTCATTGTCCCTTTTGGTAACCTGATTTTCCAAAGTAATCTATTGACGAAATTTGTGATTCCAGATTTTATTGTTGAATTTTTGTCCCAACGAATTCCTTACTTGGTTGGGTTACTGGCCTTTGGGTTATTAGTCTGGTATTTAGCTATTCGTTTCATTTACACGCTTCCATTAATGATTCTGGAGAGAAAAAAAGCGGGCGAGGCAGTTAAGGCTAGTTGGTCAATGACAAACAAACGATTATGGTTCATTATTCGTAATATTGCATTTGTGACGATCGCGGTATTTGTTTCAACGTATGTTATTTATGTGTTACTTTATCTTCTACAGTTGAAGTTAGATACCTTGAGCGATACCATTAGCTTGCTAGGTGGTATTTTAAATTTAACGGTTGTCCAATTTTTACAGTTTGTCTCTAATGCTTGGCTTTCAGTATTACTGATTAATTTCTTATATACACAATTAAATGTTCAAGCAGAAACGACGACAAAAGTTGCCTTTGACAAAGAAACGAAACGTAATAAATTAGTGACTATCGGAATGGGCCTAGGACTATTCACCATTTTTGGCGGCTATATAATTTTCAACGCTGTTTACTTAACAGGGCTATTAGAATCAAAACCTTTGATTATTTCGCATCGAGGGGTCACCAATAGTAATGGCGTACAAAATACTATTCCTGCTATGGAAAGAACCATTAAATTTAAACCAGATTATATTGAAATTGATGTTCAAGAAACCAAAGACCATCAATTTGTTGTGATGCATGATGCAAACCTTCAAGAACTCGCCGGCGTTGATGGCACGCCGCAAGAATTTACGTTGGCTGAATTAACAAAAATGACCGTTAAAGAAAATGGCCAAGAAGCACCAATTGCCAGTTTTGATGATTATTTAGCGAAAGCAAACCAAGCCAAACAAAAATTACTAGTAGAAATTAAAACGTCTAAACAAGATAGTCAAGGTGCGCTATCTAACTTTATTGAAAAATATGAACGTCCTTTGATAAAGAATAACCATCAGGTTCAATCTCTCGACTACAATGTGATCAAAGCGTTTAAAAAAGCCAAATCAAAAGTAAAAGTAAGTTTTATTTTGCCCTATAATTTCACTTTTCCAGAAACACAAGCTGATTTGTATACAATGGAAGCTACCACGTTGAACGATACCTTCATTTTAAAAGCTGACCAACAGAAAAAAGCAGTTTATGCTTGGACAGTTAATGACTCAGAGGTATTAAGTAAAATGCTCTTTATGGACGTTGCTGGAGTGATTACCGATGATTTGGAGTTAGTCAATGAAGAAGTCAATGACTTTGAAAAAAATCCATCGTATGCGGATCGTATTTTGCATTATATTTTTATGCTACCAAGTGTGGCTTCTCAATAAAAAATGAAGAAAAGGGTTAAACGAAATGAAAAAAGAATTTTCGCGAGTACTTCTTAAAAATCAATCTGATGAAATTCTTATCTTAAAAGATCGGCCAGACACATGGAATTTCCCTGGCGGAAAACAAGAACTTGGTGAATCAGCGCTGGAATGTGCGATTCGTGAAATGAAAGAAGAGTTAGCAGTGGAAATTACTGAACTTGAAGAAATTTTTACTGGACCACTTGTTTTTGATTCAATCGTTTGGCAAGGACATTTTTATTTTGCCAAACAAGCCCAAGGAAAAGTTACCCTGAACGAACCAAATAAAATTAAAGGCGTACAATTTATTAAGCGATTTGAGGAAGTAAATTTTTCACCAGGATTAGCTCCGCTATTTGATTATTTGGCGCGTAGCGATTATTTAAAGTTAAACAAAACTAACTGGAAATAGAGAGAATAGGAGTGTCTTTTGCTAGGGCTTTGTCAAGCGCATCTTTGATTAGTTTAGAAAGCCCAAGGAAAAGTCGTGGGCATTGTTTATTCCTAATAAATGTGTTATAGTAATTAAGTAATCAATTTTGATAAGTAATTTGAGTTATATATTTAAAAACTATACTTCTCCTTTTGCCACTCAACATTTTTTGCAATAACTTGCATATTTTTATGCACTAGGAGGAAATATATATGAACAACGGTACAGTAAAATGGTTTAACGCAGACAAAGGTTTTGGATTTATTACAGGTGAAGATGGCAATGATGTATTTGCACATTTTTCAGCTATTCAATCAGATGGATTTAAAACTTTAGACGAAGGCCAAGCAGTAACTTTTGATACTGAAGAAGGTCCACGCGGCTTACAAGCAACGAACATCGTAAAAGCTTAATAATGAATGAAAACGGACCACGTGTTGGTCCGTTTTTTTGATAGCTGTTGTCTGATCTCGCCATTAATTACATAGCAAAATAAAGCAGAGGCCATTTAAAGGAGGAGAATCTGAAGATGACCTTAACTGAGCTGTTACTTGTAAGTGGATTATTTTGGCTAGTAATCATAATTGGTGTGATTGCGGGTAGCATATTTCTAATTAAGTATTTTAGAGGTCGGAGCTGAACGGTTCTGTTCTCGCCAATTATCAGGTTTTAAGCCTGGGACAAAAATCCAAAGTGATTTTTGCCCCAGGTTCTTTATTTAATTAGGGTATCAAGTTTTAGGTAAAATAATTAACAAATTAAAAGCAATTTACTATATAATCAGAAAGGGATCTTTAAGAGAGAAGCAGGTGTTTGCTTGTCGTAATACTTTGTTTAGCAGATAGAAAAAGGAAACGTTATGCGTTACAATAGGAACGGAGGAGTTTTAACCTTATTGGATTTGTAGCTGAAGCAGAACAAATGTTGTCGCGTTAAGTGCGATTGAGCTTGCCACAAGCAACATTTGAAAAAAATACGGATAGAAAAATCATTCCTAAACAAGAAAAAAACACTCTTTAGATGAATAAAGAGTGTCCAGAAACGTTGATAAATCAACATATTTAAATAACGCGCCCTGAGGGAATCGAACCCCCGTCTCAAGAACCGGAATCTTACGTGATATCCACTACACTAAGGGCGCGGCACGAATACTAGTTTAGCTGATATTGACAAAAATTACAAGAGGGAGGACGAAAATAATGAAATTTGAGCAACGAATGTCCCAACAACAAAAACAAGTCCAGAAGTTGGCCATGACTCAACAGCTTCAACAATCCATTCAAATTTTACAATTTAATACGGAAGAACTGGCTGCCTTTGTTGAAGCGAAAGCACTAGAGAATCCATTAATTGATTTACAAGTAGACACGCAGTACACCACAGATTTTCCGATAACTAGTCGTTCTTACACCAACCAAGACGAAGAAAATAATTATATGAATCAAATTCCAGACTATCATTTATCATTATTTGAGTCTTTAATTGATCAAATTCATTTGAATTACCGCGATACATACTTGCGAACATTGGTATTGTTTTTAGTAGAATATATAGACGTGAATGGTTATTTAACGATTTCGTTAGAAGAAGCGGCAGAGAAAACCGAAGCAAGCGCCATTCAAATGCTAGATGCATTAACTTTGTTACAACAGCTAGATCCAGCAGGTGTGGGGGCACGCAATTTACAAGAATGTTTGATGCTACAAACAGAACGAGACGATACCGCGCCTAATTTAGCGTATATTTTATTGGAGGAAGAGTTTGATGCCTTAGTGAGTCGTAAATGGGGCCCGTTAGCTAAAAAATTCGGAATTGAATTAGCAGAAATTCAATTGATCTTTGATTATATACAAACGTTATCGCCAGCGCCAGGGAATATTTTTGATGCGACCGAGGAATTGTATATTCGACCAGATTTAACTGTCCGAATCAAGGAAGATCGAATAGTGGTGATTTCCAACAAAGCCGGTCGACCGACATTAAATTTTCAAGAAAATTATTTCAAACGAATGCAAGAGACTGACGACAAAGAAGTCCAAGAATATATTAAGGATAAGAAAAACGAATTTGAATGGTTAGAGCGCGCAGTGAATCAGCGGGGGGATACAATTTTACGTGTAGGGCAAGAAATTGTGCGTCGTCAAGAAGCCTTCTTTTTAGAAGCAGATCGGTCATTAAAACCAATGACTTTAAAAGAAATTGCGGATGCTTTGTCTATTCATGAATCGACAGTTAGTCGCGCGGTTAATGGAAAATATCTAGAAACCACGTTTGGCGTCTTTGAATTGCGCTCATTCTTCTCCACAAGTATTCTTTCATCAGAAGAAGATGGCGAGGATGTCTCAACAACGATGGTTAAAAAGCAACTACAAAAATTAATTGATCAAGAAGTAAAAAGTAAACCGTTATCTGATCAAAAATTAGTCGAGCGATTAAAAGATTCAGGCATGGAAATATCCCGGCGAACGGTGGCAAAGTATCGTGAAGCCCTAGGGATTCCATCTTCATCTAAACGAAAACGATATGAGTAAACAACCAAAGCTTATGAGTGATTTTCATAAGCTTTGGTTGTTTTTTTACAATTTAAAAAATGTTGGTTTTTTGAATTGTAAAAAAAGCCTAAAGGAGACAAAGTTTGCTTGCCATTTCCTAGGAAAAAACGTATATTAAAGTTACTTGCTTCTTTAAATAAAGGAAAAGAATAATTTTATAGAAAAGTTGGAAAGCACAAATGAATCAGACAGCAAATAGCAAGAAAAAACGCTATATTACAGGTTTTGATGGCATTCGGACGATCGCTGTAATTGGCGTGATTTTGTATCACCTTTTTCCCCAAGTCATGCGAGGTGGCTACTTAGGTGTTCCGATTTTCTTTGTTGTTTCAGGTTATCTTATTAACGACTTGTTGCGGCAAGAATGGGCAGAAAATCAGACCATTGATTTAAAAGGATTTTATGTGCGAAGGATGAAACGGCTGTATCCAGCATTAATTGTGATGCTTTTAAGTGCAGTTAGTTATATTACACTCTTTCAGCAGGATTTATTAAACAATATTCGCAGCGTTGTCGCTAGTAGTATTTTTTATTACAACAACTGGTGGCAAATTTTTAAAGGGTTTTCTTATTTTGATGGATTTGCGACACAATCGCCATTTGTACATATTTGGTCATTGGCAGTTGAAGCGCAAAATTATTTAATTTGGCCATTACTTTTTATTCTTCTGGAACGCTTTGTTCGTAAGCGTGGTCGAATTTTCAGTTTAGTTTTGATCGGCGCCTTAATTTCGGTGACGCTGATGGCCGTTTTATATGTTCCTGGCGCAGATCCTACACGTGTCTATTATGGAACAGACACACGTGTTTTTTCTATTTTACTAGGTAGTGCATTGGCGTATGTTTGGCCAAGCACACGTTTGAAAGAAGACATTCCAGAAGCCTCTAAAAAAATCTTAAATGGCGCTGGTTTAAGTGCCTTAATTCTTTTAGTATTAGCCTTTTTAACATTATCAGATCATACAAATTTTGTTTATTACGGCGGCATGTTTTTAATTAGTTTGGCAGCCACCGTTTTAGTGGCCGTCACTGCACATCCAGGGGCAGATATGAATCGTTGGTTAACGAATCCAGTCTTTACGTGGATAGGTAAACGGAGTTATGGCATTTACTTGTATCAATTCCCAATCATGATTTTTTATGAGGCCAAAATTAAGACCTTATCGGACCATGTTTTTCTACATTCATTGGTTGAAATAGCATTAATTTTAGTCGTGAGCGAATTGTCTTATCGTTTTATCGAACATCCACTGACACGATTGTCTTATAAGGATGTCTGGACTCAATTCACTGAGTTCTTACGGAAACCGTGGGACCTTCGTGAAAAAGGGACAATGGCCTTTATGACAGTGATTAGCGTGATTGCAGTATTCGGTTTAATTGTGGCTCCAGCAAACGCTAAAAGTGCGCAACAAGAGCAACTAGAAAAAAATATTGCGAAAAATCAGCAAAAAATTGAAGAACGTAAAAAAGAAGTTCAAGAAAGTGGCACGAAAAATAGTAGCACGTCCACAGAAAGTAGTACAAAACCGAGTGAAAGCCAAGACGTTCTACCCACACAACTTACACCAGAGCAAGTAAAAAAAGCGCAGAATTTAGAAATCACAACTATTGGTGATTCTGTTGTTCTAGATGGTGCTAGCGGGTTACAAGATATTTTCCCTAAAATGATTATCGATGGGGAAGTGGGCCGTCAATTGTATAGTAGCATTTCACTAATTGGTGAACTAGACAAAAAGAAAATGCTCAAAGATACTGTTTTAGTGAGTTTAGGTACGAATGGTCCTTTTACAGAGGCACAATTTGATGAATTTATGAAAGCGTTAGGTAATCGAAAAGTTTATTGGATTAATGTTCGCGTCCCAACTAGAAGATGGCAAAATCAAGTGAATAGTTTACTTAGTCAAATGGACAAAAAATACGATAACTTAACGGTCATTGACTGGTTTAATTATAGTAACGCCCATGATGATTGGTTTTATGATGACCGAGTTCATCCAAATGTGGCAGGTGGCGAGCAATATACACACTTTATCGCGGAGAAAATTTTACAGTAGCAAGAAACTTCCAGCTCAGATGAAAGGGGCTGGAAGTTTTTTGTTATAGGAAAAGTAAATATAGGTAATTTAATGATTTTCTTGAAAACCTAAGCTTTTTTTTTAGATATCTGGTATACTGTTTTTGTTACAAGTTCCCGAAAGGATTTAGCAAGTAATTGTCGTTACTTACTAAAGATGCCTTGTAACCGAAACTATTTAGGGGGAATAACATTATGACAGAAAGACATTTATTTACATCAGAATCCGTTTCAGAAGGACATCCAGATAAGGTAGCTGACCAAGTCAGTGATGCAATTTTAGATGCGATTTTGGAGAAAGATCCGATGGCCCGCGTGGCATGTGAAACATCCGTAACAACTGGTTTAGTCCTAGTATTTGGAGAAATTTCTACAACAGCTTATGTAGATATCCAAAAAATTGTTCGTCAAACTGTGAAAGATATTGGTTATACACGAGCAAAATATGGATTTGATGGAGAGACTGTCGCAGTTCTTGTAGCAATCGATGAGCAATCACCTGATATCGCTCAAGGGGTTGACGCAGCCTTAGAAGTGCGTGATCAAGATGAAAAAGACGATATTGGCGCTGGTGACCAAGGCTTAATGTTTGGTTTTGCCGTTGACGAAACACCGGAATTAATGCCATTACCGATCGCGTTAAGTCATCGTTTGGTTCGCCGTTTAGCAGAATTGCGGAAGGAAAAAGTCTTACCTTACTTACGTCCTGATGCAAAATCTCAAGTAACAGTGGAATATGATGATCAAGGTCAACCACAACGTGTGGATACGATCGTCATCAGTACACAACATGATGATGAAACAACCTTAGAACAAATCGAAAAAGATATTAAAGAACAAGTAATCAATGAGGTGATTCCTCATGAACTTTTAGATGATGAAACAAAATACTTTATCAACCCAACTGGTCGCTTTGTAATCGGTGGCCCTCAAGGAGATGCCGGCTTAACTGGTCGTAAAATTATCGTTGATACTTATGGCGGTTATGCTCGTCATGGCGGCGGTGCTTTTTCTGGAAAAGATGCAACCAAAGTTGACCGCTCTGCTAGTTATGCTGCGCGTTATATCGCGAAAAACATTGTTGCTGCTGGTTTGGCGAAAAAAGTAGAAGTCCAATTAGCTTATGCAATTGGTGTGGCGCAACCAGTGTCTATTTCTATTAATACGTTTGGTACGAGTGATCTTCCAGAAAGTAAATTAATCGAAGCAGTTCGTAAAAACTTTGATTTACGTCCAGCAGGTATTATTGAAATGCTAGATTTACGTCGCCCAATTTATAAACAAACTGCGGCTTATGGTCATTTTGGTCGAACAGATATTGATTTACCTTGGGAACAAACAGATAAAGTTGAAGCGTTAAAAGCTAGTTTAGCTGAATAATTAAATAAAAAAAACAAGAAGTCAGCCAATACTTGGCTGACTTCTTGTTTTTTTTTGCAATAATTTTTTTATGAAAAAGCATTTTTTTAAGACATTTTGTTCTTTTTTGTATAGAATAGCTATGGAGCAATTTAGAAAATTGACAATTGAATAGAAAAGGATGTGAACAAATGGCAAAAGAAACAAATGTTAAGTTAGTCACGGTGAGTGTTTTTGTGGCAACATTTATGACAGCCATTGAAGGGACCATTGTGTCTACTGCGATGCCAACGATTGTCGGCTCGTTACATGGCATGGAAATTATGAACTGGGTATTTTCAATTTATTTATTAACGAATGCGATGTTAACACCGATTTATGGGAAACTTGCGGATAAAATTGGTCGTAAACCTGTCTTCATGATTGGCATTATCATTTTTATTTTGGGCTCCTCGTTGTGTGGCTTTGCTCAAGATATGTTGACTTTAATTATTGCCCGAGCAATTCAAGGTGTAGGGGCAGGCGCAATTTTACCAGTTGCATTAACGATTATTGCCGATATGTATTCATTGGACAAGCGAGCGAAAATTTTAGGTTTAAACAGTGCCGCCTGGGGAATTGCTAGTATTTTTGGTCCGTTAGCAGGTGGTTTTATTGTAGATACAGTCGGTTGGCATTGGATTTTCTTCATTAATGTTCCTATTGGACTTGTTTTATTGGGCTTGATTAGTATTTTCTTAGTTGAACCAAAGCGGGAACGGACCAAGATGCCAATGGATATTTTGGGCAGCGTCACTTTGATGGCAGTGCTGCTAACGTTATTGCTAGGTTTTCAAATGATTAGCGATAATGGTTTTACATTAGTAACATTTGGTTGTTTGAGTTTGAGTGTGCTCTTTTTTGTAGCATTTGTGATGATAGAAAAACGCGCGCAAGACCCAGTGATTGATTTGCATTTATTTAATCAACCAACGTTTGTTTTAGTAAATCTTATTGCAGCGCTTATTAGCGGTTTCTTAATGGGGATTGATGTCTACATTCCGATGTGGATGCAAGGTGTCTTAGGAAAAAGTGCAGGAATTGGTGGCTTAGTTTTAGCGCCTATGTCGTTACTTTGGATGGCTGGATCATTTATAGCAAGTAGCTTTATGGAGAAATATGCTATGAAAAAAGTCTTAACGATTGGGTTATCGATTCTATTAGTCGGGGCCATCTTTTTAGTGGTAATGCCAATGGCCGTTCCGTTTTGGCTTTTCTTTGTAGTGTCTTCTGTCTTAGGAGTTGGTTTTGGGATTACTATCACAACGACTACGGTGACCGCACAAAGTACAGTGGAGCCTGAAAAAATGGGGGTTGCAACATCGTTTAATACGTTGGTGCGTACAATTGGGCAGACTGTGATGGTGTCAATTTTTGGTGTGATTTTAAATGCAGGAATGTTTGCGAAATTGGAAGCGAGCGCGTTAAACGTCGATGCAGATGTCATGAATCAATTAGTGAATCCACATACTGCAAATTTAATTCCAGCTGCGTTGTTAAAACCATTACGCGGTATCCTCTATGCAGGTCTGCATAATGTTTACTTAGTCGGTGCGGGCTTAGTTGTTGTCGCTCTTTTGTTAAATATTTTCGCAAAAGCGCAACGAGCGAAGGTTTAGTGGTACACTAATAGAAAGAGTATTGGAGGGAAAAGTAGATGGCCTTTTTACAAGCAAATATTTATTCAAATGTATTGGAAATGGAAGTGAATGTGAACGTAATTTTACCACAAGAAACGGTAAAAAAAGTGGGCACAAGTACCCAAGCAGCATTAACAGATATTCCCGTGTTGTATTTATTACATGGGATGGGAGGAAATCACAGCGTCTGGGCTCGCAGAACCTCTATTGAGCGGTATGTCGCTGATTTGGGGATTGCTGTCATTATGCCGTCCACGGATTTAGCTTGGTATACGGACACGCAATACGATATGAACTATTGGACGTTTATCTCAGAAGAATTACCGAAAATTTGTCATCAACTCTTTCCACAGTTAAGTACAAAACGAGAAAAAACCTTTGCCGCTGGTTTGTCAATGGGTGGTTATGGCGCCTTGAAATTAGGATTAGCGAAACCAGAATCTTTTGCAGCCGTTGCTTCTTTGTCTGGGGCAGTCAGTTTATCATCCACTAGTTTTGGGGAATTATTAAAAGTCCGTAAGCGAAGCTATTGGGAAGGTATTTTTGGCCCGTTAGATCAAATTGAAGGTTCCATTCACGATCCGCTGTATTTATTACAACAATTAGTAGAAAGCCAAACAGAAATGCCCCAATTTTACCTTTGTTGTGGGGAGCAAGATATGTTACTTTCTGCTAATCAACAGATGGCTCAAGCGTTGGAACAGGCACAGGCAAGTTACACTTTTGAAACTGGACCAGGAGAACATGACTGGGTGTTCTGGGATGAATGGATTCAAAAAGCCTTGGCTTGGCTACCGATACCAAAATAGAGAAAGTAGTTTTCGCTATTTATTTTAAAAGTTAACCCTTGGTCCGTCAGTCATTTCGACTGACGGACCAAGGGCTTTTTTTATTTAGATGAAGAGGTGTTGTCTGCTTGCAACCCATCTAAGTAGGTTTTAACGGCTTGAATAAAGGCGGATTTTTGGTGGATGGAGTGTCGAAATTGAATGCTTTCCTCCATGTACGTTAACTCATTGTCGGAGACATATTGTTTCATGTGCAGCACTTGTTCTTTTAAATAGTCATCTCCGTTCAATACTTGCGAAACGAGCTGTTTTTCCTCCGTTGCGTCCATAATCATCCCAAATAAAAGATGTTGTAAAGACGTTACTGCTAAATGAGTCATTTCTGGTGAAAAACCTGCTTCTCTTAAAATGCCCATCATTTGATTTAAATGGCGTAATCGTTGGGGATAGGCAGGGACGGTTTGGATTTCGATAGCTACGGCACAGGGAAATTGTTGATAGAGATCATAATAGTTTTCCATGAAGGCCAGTAAGTCAGAATACCATTCACCACATAATGCAGGTTCTTGAAAGTGCTCTTCAATCGCTTCAGCCATACTTTGAAGTAAGGCTTGCTTATTTTTAAAATACCAATAAATTGCGGGCGCCTGTACACCAAGCTGTTTGGCGACTTTACGCATAGAAAGTTGTTCTAAAGTGGGACTTTTTTCTAACAAAGAAAATGCGGCTGCAATAATCGTGTCTTTTGATAATTTTGGTTCCATGATTTTAGCTCCTATTAAACGTTATCTTCGTAAGTTTATCAAAAAGAAGGTACACTTTATGATAGGAAAAACTTGTGAAAAATTAACTTGTTCGCTTGTATTTTACCACTAAAAATGGTAAATTATGAATCGGCCTTATTTTACAGTGTTAAATTAGTGAAGTCAATGAGCAAATTGATTTTTTTGTAATGGGGAAGAATTCGCAGACCAACACTGAAGAAGCAGGGAACTATTTTAAGAAAGTAGGGATAAGATGGACCTTATTATTCAACACGCCAAAAAATACAAAGGCTCGGTAGTTATTGCCTTGTTGGCGGTGATCGTAATGGTTGTCTCAGCACTTTGGCAACCAAAATTGTTACAACAAGTGTTGGAAGCAATTATGAATGACGATAGCGACAAAATGAAAAACTTAGGGATTCAATTAATTGCCATTGCAGGATTAGGACTCGTTGCAGGGGTTATTAATACAATTTTTTCTGCCAAAGTTGCCCAAGGTGTCAGTGCTGACATTCGTGAAGCAACTTTCCGCAAAATCCAAACCTTTTCATTTGGCAATATCGAAAAATTTTCAGCAGGTAACTTAGTTGTTCGTTTAACAAATGACGTTACTCAAATTCAAAATGTCATTATGATTGCGTTGCAGACACTTTTTAGAATTCCTTTTTTATTTATCGGGAGTTTTATTTTAGCGATGCTAACCTTGCCACAACTATGGTGGGTGATTGTTGCACTTGTCATCGCAGTTATTTTGATTTCTATGCTGTCCTTTTCGCAAATGGGCAAGCATTTCATGATTATTCAAAACTTGATTGATAAGATTAATGGTATTGCAAAAGAAAATTTGTTAGGCATTCGTGTCGTCAAATCATTTGTTCAAGAAAAAAATCAATTGTCACGTTTTACAAAAGTGAGTGAAGAATTAACCACCCATAACTTAATCGTAGGTAGCTTATTTGCTGTGATGATTCCAGCGTTTATGTTGGTGGCGAACTTAGCTGTTGTAGGCTCAATTTTCTTTGTGAGTAACTTAGTCAAGGACGATCCAACTTTAATCGGTGGTGTCGCTTCCTTTATGAACTATTTAATGCAAATCATGATGGCGATTATTATCGGCGGAATGATGATGATGATGACTTCTCGTGCCGCTGTTTCCATTAAGCGGATTAAAGAAGTGATGGAAACAGAACCAGATGTTACCTACAAAAAAGTCCCAGAACAAGAGTTAATTGGTAGTGTTGAGTTTGATCACGTATCTTTCCGTTATCCTGGGGATGAAGAAGATACCTTGAAAGACATCTCTTTCTCTATTCAGCCAGGTGAAATGATTGGGATTGTGGGCGCAACTGGGGCTGGTAAATCTACATTGGCACAATTAATTCCACGTTTGTTTGATCCGACAGAAGGAAAGATTGAAGTTGGTGGTGTCGATTTACGAGAAGTGAACGAACACAGTTTACGAAAAACAGTTTCCTTTGTGTTGCAAAAAGCAATCCTGTTCTCTGGAACGATTGCGCAAAATCTACGCCATGGTAAACGTGACGCTTCTGAAGCGGACATGGAACGGGCTTCAGGCATCGCCCAAGCCAAGGAATTTATTGAAAAATTAGCAGAAGGTTATGATGCACCCGTCGAAGAACGGAGTAATAACTTTTCTGGTGGACAAAAACAACGGTTATCAATTACTAGAGGTGTGATTGGTGAGCCTAAAATTTTGATTTTAGATGATAGCACCAGCGCGTTGGATGCTCGTTCGGAGCGGTTAGTCCGAGAAGCGTTGGATAAAGAGTTAAAAGAGACTACCACGATCGTTATTGCCCAAAAAATTTCTTCTGTTGTCCATGCAGATCGTATTTTAGTATTGGATAATGGACGTTTAGTCGGGGAAGGCACGCATGAAGAATTAGCAGCTACGAACCCCGTGTATCAAGAAATTTACGAAACTCAAAAAGGAAAGGAGGAAGCTTAATGACTGATTTAATAAAAGCTAGTAAATTTTTCTATCATTATTTAAAACGTTACAAAGTTTCTTTCCTCTTTATTTTCTTAGCAATTTTCGCAGCGACTTATTTACAAGTCAAAGCGCCGCAATTCGTTGGGGAAGCTATTCAGGAATTAGCGAAATATGCGGTTAATGTGATGCAAGGAAAAGACGATAAAAGTGCGTTCGTTTCTGTCATTTGGAAACTACTCATTTTTTATGTCTTAACTAGTGCCGCTAGTTTCATTTACAGTATTCTCTTTACACAAGTTGTGGGGAAATCGACAAACCGCATGCGGATTGGTTTGTTTAACAAATTAGAAAAATTGACGATTCGTTTCTTTGATTCTCATCAAGATGGTGAAATTTTAAGTCGTTTTACTAGTGATTTAGACAACATCCAAAACAGTTTAAACCAAGCGTTGCTACAAGTATTAACCAATATTGCCTTATTGGTTGGTGTCTTAATCATGATGTTCCGTCAAAATGTGGAACTGGCATGGGCTACAATTGCTTCTACGCCGATTGCGATTTTAATTGCGGTCTTTGTGATTAGCAAGGCGCGCAAATATGTCGATTTACAGCAAGATGAAGTGGGTAAATTAAATGGCTATATGGATGAAAAAATTAGTGGGCAACGTGTGATTATCACTAATGGCTTACAAGAAGAAACCATTGACGGTTTTTTAGAGCAAAATGAAAAAGTTCGTGCAGCTACGTATAAAGGTCAAGTGTATTCAGGATTACTTTTCCCAATGATGCAAGGAATGTCATTAGTCAATACGGCGATTGTTATTTTCTTTGGTGGTTGGTTAGCAATCAATGGCTCTGTTGATCGTGCCGCTGCGCTAGGTTTAGTCGTTATGTTTGTCCAATATTCCCAACAATATTATCAACCATTAATGCAAATTTCTTCAGGTTATAGCATGATTCAATTAGCTGTTACAGGCGCTCGTCGTTTAAATGAGATGTTTGATGAACCAGATGAAATTCGTCCCGAAAATGGCGAAAAATTAGAAGAGATTAACAAAGCTGTGGCTTTAAATCATGTTGTTTTTGGCTATAATCCAGAAACGCCTGTGTTGAAAGATGTTTCTATTCATGTGGATAAAGGTGAAATGGTCGCTTTAGTCGGACCGACAGGCTCAGGAAAAACAACGATTATGAATTTAATGAATCGCTTTTATGATGTGAATGAAGGCGCCGTGACGTTTGATGGTGTGGACATTCGTGAAATGGATTTAGATAGCTTGCGTTCACATGTAGGCATTGTTTTGCAAGAGTCCGTTCTATTTTCAGGAACAATTCGTGAGAATATTGCTTTTGGTAAGCCAGAGGCCACGGATGAAGAAATTGTTCAAGCAGCGAAACAAGCGAATATCCATGAATTTATTGTAAATCTTGAGCAAGGCTACGATACTGAGATTACGGAAGAGAATAACCTTTTCAGTACGGGGCAAAAGCAATTAGTAAGTATTGCACGAACGATTATTACCAATCCAGAATTATTAATTTTGGATGAAGCAACAAGTAATGTTGATACAGTAACAGAAGCTAAAATCCAAAAAGCGATGGACGAAGCAATTAAAGGGCGCACCAGTTTTGTGATTGCCCATCGTTTGAAAACGATTCTAAATGCGGATCGGATTATTGTTTTACGAGACGGTGAAGTCATTGAAGAAGGCAACCACCATGAACTAGTTGAACAAGATGGATTCTATGCGGAACTTTATAAAAATCAATTTGTTTTTGAATAAGTTGAAAAAGAAGCAAAATGAGTCATTCTCATTTGCTTCTTTTTTTGCTATGCTAAATAGAAAAAGGAGAAATGTCAATGGAAAAAATGAGGAATGTACGGCAATTACGGCGCACGTTTTTGGTGCTAAATACTTTATTTGTACTGAGTGTATTCAGAGAGAATCGATGGACAAAATCGGCACTACTTTTTTGGTTGTTGGCTAATAGTTTTTTATCTGGAATGCAGTGGTTGATTTATCTTGGGGGCGAAAAAGGCTGGTTGACACATTTGCAGCGGTGGTATTATTGCGCGATTCTTCTCCAAATAGCAGGCACATTGATTGTATATTTTTCGTTTTTTGTATAAAGGTCTCTCGTTTCTTGCCGGAGAATATGCTAAAATAAAAAGCAGCAGGGGGCGAGAAAACCATGGAAAAGCCAAATAAACGCAAAGCTGATTTAGAACGTACACGGCAAATTATTTTGTCTGTCGCTTCTGAATTATTCATGACAAAGGGGTTCAAAAATACCTCCACTCGTGAAATTGCTTTAAAAGCGAACATTACCCAACCGAATCTCTATCACCATTTTAAAAATAAAAAAGAACTGTATTTAGCTGTGATTGAAGAATTAACGTCCCGTGTTCAGGAAGAATTAGTCCCAATTGTTTCTGGAAATGCATCAGTAGAAGAAAAACTTTATCAATTAATCAAAGTTTTGTTAGATGAACATCCGACCAATCTTTTCTTAATGTTGAACGACATGTTTCAAGAAATGGGCCCTGATTACAATCGTACGCTGTATCAAATTTTCAAAAAAACCTATATCAATAATATTGCGGCTATTTTTGAAAGTGAACCTGAAACCAATTGCTTACAAGAGGGCATCAGTGTAGATGATGCAACTCGGTTTATTTTATATAACGTTAGTGCATTATTAAGTATTGAAAAAACGTACCAGCGAAAAACAGTGGATGACGATGTCAAAAAATTCATTCAATTTATGCTACATGGCGTTCTGAAAAGTCACAAATAAAAAATAGAGAAGCCCTGTTGGAAAACAGACTTCTCTATTTTTTTGTAAAATTCACTTATCAATTGATAAATAATTATTGATTTATCGATTGATAAGTGATATAGTTTATTTCGAAAAGAAGAAAGAGGTGAACCATTCATGTTTTTAGGATTTAATGAAATGAAGTATTCAAAAGGACGGTACGTCCTTGTAGTTTTAGTAATGGTCTTGATTGCTTGGTTAATTTTTATTTTGTCAGGTTTAGCGAACGGTTTAGCTCAAGGAAATCGTTTAGCCGTAGATCAATGGCAAGCGAATCAAGTGGTTTTATCAAAAGAGGCCAATAGTAATTTAAATGTATCAGTGTTAGATGAAAACGTGAAAGAAACGATTTCAGGAGGCAAAATTGCACCGATTGGTCAACAGTCGTTAGCCATCCGCCCAGCAGATGACAAAAAGGCTGAATTAACGAATGTTAGCTTATTTGGGATTGAAAAAGAAAGTTTTTTAATGCCAAAAGTGATTGAAGGAAACGCATTTACTGATAAAAATCAAGTGATTGCTTCAGAAACATTGAAAAATCAAGGATTTAAAATTGGCGACAAATTAACTGCAGGGAAATATGATGAGCAATTAGAAATTGTCGGCTTTATTTCTAAAAGTAGCTATAACATTGTGCCGGTTATTTACACTTCTCTGGATACTTGGCGGTCAATTAAATATGGTGACAATCCAGCAATGGCCAAAATGGTTAATGGTTTCATTGTTCGCAGCAAGGACAACGCGGAAGTTAAAACGACTAATAAAGACAGCCAAGTTCTTTCAATTTCAGATTTTATTGAAAAACTGCCAGGATACAGCGCTCAAAACTTGACCTTGGATGGCATGATTTATTTCTTGATTGTGATTGCAGCGTTCATTATCGGTATTTTTATCTTTGTGATGACTTTACAGAAAACAGCAATGTTCGGTGTCTTAAAAGTTCAAGGGGTGCCGACTAGTTTCTTAGCAAAGGCAGTCATGCTACAAACCGCTTTATTGGCTGTTCTAGGAGTGGCGATTGGTCTTGCTTTAACGGGAATTACCGTGCTCTTTTTACCAGAAGCGATGCCTTATGCAACTAATGGACCACGCATGATTTTGTTTAGTGTACTATTGATTTTATCTGCATTAATTGGCGGGGCATTTTCAATTCGAACGATTGCTAAAATTGATCCGTTAATCGCGATTGGAGGTTAGAGACATGGCAAATGTTTTAGAAATGAAAAATATTTATAAAAAATATGGTGAAAAACATACAGAAGTGATCGCGTTAAAAGAATTATCTTTTGCGGTTCAGCCAGGTGAATTTGTCGCAGTAATTGGTCCTTCTGGTTCTGGTAAAAGTACCTTTTTAACGATTGCAGCTGGTTTACAGGCACCGACAAGTGGTGAAGTCATTGTTGGCGGGCAATCACTAAATAAGTTAACGAAAAAGCAACGTTTGGCGCAACGTTTTCAAAAAATCGGCTTTATTTTACAAAGCTCTAATTTGGTGCCATTTTTAACAGTGGAAGATCAATTTCACTTAATTGAAAAAGTTGATAAGTCACGTAAAAATAGTGAATTAAAAGAGCAATTGTTAGAGACGTTGGGTTTAAAAGAATTACGAAATAGTTATCCTCGTGATCTCTCTGGTGGGGAAAGACAACGGGTAGCCATTGCGTGTGCATTGTATCATGAGCCAGACGTAATTTTGGCAGATGAACCTACGGCTAGTTTAGATACAGAAAAGGCGTTTGATGTTGTCCAATTACTAGCGAAAGAGGCTAAAGAGAAAGATAAAGGAATTATCATGGTGACACATGATGAGCGTTTGTTGAAATACTGTGATCGAGTGGTTCGTATTCGTGATGGTGAATTGACAGAGTAACAAAACAAATAAAAGAGAACATGATCGGATTGCTGGAGACAATCCGACCATGTTCTCTTATTTCTTTTCAATACAGAAAAGAACAGGTGGCTGATTTTTTTGATTGATAAACTCATAACGTAAGACACTGTAAACATCTTGTGGTAAGGCTTGCGTGTAATTCGTGACCAAATCAAGTTCCTCTGAACCACCTTCGTGGCCATAATAAACGACTAAAATAATGCGACTTCCTTTTACCAAATGAGGCAGTAACCCATCTAACGCCTGTTTAGTCGTAGCGGGTTTTGTAATAATTTCCTTATTACTTTTAGGTAAATAGCCTAAGTTAAAAATAGCGGCAGTGATTTCTGTTTCTTCATCTAGGACAGCATGAAGATGTTCATGTCCTAATGGAAATAACGTAGTTTGTGAGAGTAAATTAAGTTCTGTTAACTTTTGTTCTGTATTGATCAACGCTTCTTTTTGGATATCAAAGGCGAAAACTTCACCAGAAGGGCCAACCAGCTCTGCTAAGAATGCTGTATCATGACCATTTCCCATTGTTGCATCAATGACGAAGTCGCCAGGTTCCACTACTTCTTTTAAAAGTTGGTGACTAAAATGTAGGGCTGTTTGTAGCATTAATTGAAAACTTCCTTTCCTGAAATGACAGTATATTTTCCTTGATAACTGTTGCGGCGTTTCATTTCCGCATCAATCGCATTGAGAACTTCCCATTTTTTCAAGCTCCACATCGGTCCGATAATTGTTTCAAAGGGGGCATCGCCTGTTAAGCGATGAATAACAATTTCGGGTGGAATCATTTCTAACTGATCACAAATCACTGAAACATAGGCTTCTTTGCTCATCAATTGTAAGCGTCCTTCATTATAATCTCGCATCATTTTGGTATTTGTCATTAAATGAAGTAAATGCAGTTTAATCCCTTGGATATCTGAATCCTGAATAGTTCGCCGCACATTTTCGCGCATCATGGCAGGTGTTTCACCAGGTAGCCCGTTAATTAAATGTGTACAGACCCGAATCCCGTGTTTCCGTAATTTAGCCACGCCATCTAGATATGTTTGATAATCATGAGCGCGATTAATGGCAGCGCTAGTTTCCTCAAATGTGGTTTGCAAACCCAACTCTACCCATAAATAAAAGCGTTCATTTAATTCGGCTAAATAGTTCACTACCTCATCAGGCAAACAATCAGGACGGGTACCAATGGATAAACCAACGACGCCTTTTTCATTGACTACTTGTTCAAACCGATGACGAATAACGTCAACGGGCGCATGTGTATTGGTGAAATTTTGGAAGTAAACAATGTATTGATCGACAGTTGGCCATTTTTGATGCATCAATTGGATTTCTTTTTGAAATTGAAGCGGCAGGGGATCGCTAGGTGCAACAATCATGTCGCCTGAGCCAGAAACACTACAGAACGTACAACCACCTTTGGCAACCGTCCCATCACGATTGGGGCAATCAAAGCCACCATCAATTGGCACTTTAAAAATCTTTTCACCAAACTGTTGACGAAGTGCATAGTTCCAAGTGTGATAGCGTTTATTTGGATCATCTGAATAAGGAAAAATTTGCATAATCAAGACTTCTTTCTAGCGTTGTTTGCTTTGAAATCGCCAAACAAAGCGTTTTTCTAAATAAATAGGGTAACTTAATAACAACCAAGCTAAACCAAGACAAAAACCACCTAAGATATCGCTAGGGAAATGGACACCTAAATAGATTCGACTAACCCCAATCATGAAAATCCCAATACCTAGTAAAATTTGCACACAAAGGCGGACCGTTTTATTTTTAATAAAAATTGGCAGAATCAATAAAATAGTGCCGTAGAACAAGGTACTTCCTACAGCATGTCCGCTAGGAAAACTATACGTATGTTCAGTTACTAAATGCTCCAAAGTAGGACGTTGGCGCATAAAGAATAATTTTAATAAAGAATTACCTACGCCAGCAATTAAGGCAGTATTAATAAAGAGCCATAATGCTTCAGCATAATATTTCCAAACAATAAACAGAGCAATGACAACGATTGCTAAGATGATAATCGTCAATGAATTGGCAAATTTGGTGTACCAAATAAAAAAGTTATTTAGCTGTGGAAAAGGACGACGAACAAAAGAAGTAATCGTTTGATCAAAGCCTTTGAGCCAGGTTGGATAAAAACGAACAACGTAGCCTAAAAACATAAATACTAAAAGAAAACAACTACCTGCAAATTGATAATAAAGTTTGTTTTTCATAAAAAATCCTTTCAAAATTTAATCGCAACAATCCGTATTATACCATCAAAAGGGTAAAAAATTAAAAGATAATTTCATTGCCTGATTAGAGGGGATACAGATATTAAAAAAGTTCTGGCAGCACAATCTCTCATTGTGGTGCCAGAACTTTTTTAAATGGCGCATGTTTATTGATTATCATCATCAGGAGTATCAACGGTAATATCGCCGAATTCGCTAGAAAGGTTAAACTCTGTATCCGCACGACCATTCTTATAAGATGTTCGCTCTTTGTTTAAAAGTTGAACATCGCCTAATTTTGATTCCCCTTTGATTGAAATGTCACGCAAAATTTCTCCAGAATTTACATAAATATCTCCATGGACAAGAGCGACAGTTAATTTTTTAGGCACAGCAGGCATGTCTAAAGAAAAATCACCATTTTCACTTGAAAAGTTAGCTTCTCCTTTGAAATCATAGACGCTAATATCGCCATCTGTCGTTGTTGCTTGGATGTTTCCGCGAGCATTTTGCACTCGAATATCACCAGAAATAGTCGTATTTTTGATTTCATCGAAATAGGCTGAATCCAACGTTATATCGCCGTCAGTGGTTTCAACTGTTGCTTTTTTAGCGGAAGTATCCGCTGAAAGGTAGATACCATCTGAAGAGTTAAGCGTCATTTTTTTGGCTTTAACACCCGATAGACTAACATAAGAATTTGGTAGATTAGTTGTTAATTCGTCTACGTTAAAAGCATTCAATGAAACTGGTGAATGGGTTGAGCCATCAATTACTAACTTTTTCACATTATTAGGAATCTGGACACTCACGTTCGGTGTGAAGTCACTAAAAATACCAATATTAAAGAATGACAATTCGGGTTGGTTTTGTGTGCGAGTGGTATTGATGGTTGCTGTTATTTTATTTTTTTCTTCTTTGACATTTAAGGTGCCTTCAGCTTTTGAATAAAAGGCATTATTCGGTGATCGTAACCCCATTTTGTTACTATCAGTTTTATAAATGGTATAAGGGCCTTTGCCTTTTAAGGATAAGTGAAGTTCTTCGCCTGCTTGTTTATTTTTTAGTGTATAACTTTCTTTTAGCGGTGTGACTGATTTTTCCGCTTGCTTGTAATAATAGACGGCGCCAGATCCACCAATTAGCATCGCTAAGACAGCAATGGATAAGAGAATCCCTGTTGTTTTTTTCATTAGATATCACCTCGTAAAACAGCAATGTTCCATTGGAAATAACGCTTAAAGACATGTGCTGAAAATTTTAAAATTGGTAGAAAAAGTAACCAACCAATGATTGATGCACCAAATAAAAAGAGACTCATAGATAATTGGAAAAAGGAAGCGGCATTTGCTTGGGTAATAACACTATAAATACCATAAATTGGTGAAAATAAAGTTGCAGCTCCGGCAATGCCACAACCGACGTACATTAAGGCAATCCCTAAAATAACCCAAAACATGAAGAAAAAATTTAAACAGAAAATACCAAGCACTTGGAAAAATCGGGTTAGCGACCGATGCTGTGGTCGTTGATAGTATGGAGAATCATTATCATAGTAAAATTCAGATTCTTCTTCATAGGGATGATCATAAGCAGGTGTAGCCGCTGGAATTTCTTGCCAGCCATTATTTTCAATTTTTCGTTCCGTCAATTCGATGCCTTGTTCTTTTAAAATTTCTTCTGCGATAACCCGTGGTTTCCCCAATGATTTTGCCACTTGTTCTTCTGTTTCGCCTTCCGCAACACGAGCATCAAATAACGCCTTGTATTTCGCAAGAATAATAGCTTGATCTTTTGGATTTAATGCTTTTAAATAAATTTTCAGCTCAATAATAAAATGTTCTTTATTCATTCCGCTCCCTCTTTCTACACGATTCATTTCTCATCTTAAACTATAATTTCTTTTTGAGCGAATAACAAGAGGAATTAAAAAAATCAGACTAAGGTAAAGAAGCATCTACAACTAAAGTCGCAGTTTTTTTCCGAGTAGTAACAAGAGAGGAAATCCATGTTAAAAAACATTACTTCTTTACAATCTAGTTACAGTAATATGAAATTTTGTTGAAGTGTTTTTAATTCGCTAGAAAAAAAGGTATACTTGTTATAATAACAAAACTAAAAAATTACATTTACATATAAGTTAAAAAAGGAAAGTTGGGGACGTATCAATGAAGAAAGAATCAATGTCACGTATCGAAAGAAGGAAAGCACAACAAAGAAAGAAAACGCCAGTACAATGGAAGAAGAGCACTACTTTATTCAGCTCGGCGTTAATTGTTTCATCTGTAGGAACACCCGTTGCGTTACTACCAGTGACTGCTGAGGCAACAGAAGAGCAGCCAACAAATGCGGAAGTTGCCCAAGCACCTACTACGGAAACTGGCTTAGTAGAGACACCAACCACAGAAACTACGCCAGGAACTACGGAACAACCGACAACGGATTCGTCAACAACGACTGAATCGACAACTGAATCATCAAAAGAAACACCAACAACACCAAGTACCGAGCAACCAACAGTTGATTCAACTACACCTGTGGAATCAGGAACGACTGATTCTTCAGTAGCAGAAATCGCGCCAGTAGCTCCTTCAACAACCGAGTCTGAAGCAGCGCCTGCAGTTACACCCGATGATGAAGTAAAAGTACCAGAAGCTAGAGTAGCTTCTGCGCAAACTTTTTCAGCGTTATCACCGACGCAAAGTCCTTCAGAATTTATTGCCGAGTTAGCTCGTTGTGCACAACCTATTGCGCAAGCCAATGATTTATATGCATCAGTGATGATGGCTCAAGCAATCGTTGAAAGTGGTTGGGGAGCAAGTACGCTATCTAAGGCACCAAACTATAACTTATTTGGGATTAAAGGCAGCTACAATGGACAATCTGTCTATATGGATACATGGGAATATTTAAACGGCAAATGGTTAGTGAAAAAAGAACCTTTCCGTAAATATCCTTCTTATATGGAATCATTCCAAGATAATGCGCACGTGCTAAAAACAACTTCTTTCCAAGCGGGCGTTTACTATTATGCTGGGGCTTGGAAAAGCAATACAAGCTCGTACCGCGATGCAACTGCTTGGTTAACAGGTCGTTATGCGACAGATCCTAGCTACAATGCTAAATTAAATAATGTCATTGCCGCATATAACTTAACTCAATATGATACACCATCTTCTGGTGGAAATACTGGGGGCGGAACAGTTAATCCAGGAACAGGCGGTTCTAACAATCAATCAGGAACGAACACGTACTATACTGTAAAATCAGGGGATACCTTGAATAAAATTGCCGCGCAATATGGTGTGAGCGTTGCTAATTTACGCTCATGGAACGGCATCTCTGGCGATTTAATTTTCGTTGGTCAAAAACTTATCGTGAAAAAAGGTGCTTCAGGTAACACTGGTGGCTCAAACAACGGTGGCTCAAACAATAATCAATCAGGAACGAACACGTACTATACTGTAAAATCAGGGGATACCTTGAATAAGATTGCCGCGCAATATGGCGTGAGCGTTGCTAATTTACGCTCATGGAATGGCATCTCTGGCGATTTAATTTTCGTTGGTCAAAAACTTATCGTGAAAAAAGGTGCTTCAGGTAACACTGGTGGCTCAAACAACGGTGGTTCTAACAATAATCAATCAGGAACGAATACGTACTACACAATTAAATCAGGCGATACCTTGAACAAAATTGCCGCGCAATATGGCGTGAGCGTTGCTAATTTACGCTCATGGAACGGCATCTCTGGCGATTTAATCTTCGCTGGTCAAAAAATTATTGTGAAAAAAGGTAATTCAGGTAACACCGGCGGCTCAAGCAATGGTGGTTCTAACAATAATCAATCAGGAACGAATACGTACTACACGATTAAATCAGGCGATACCTTGAACAAAATTTCTGCACAATTCGGTGTTAGTGTGGCTAACTTACAAGCCTGGAATAACATCAGCGGTAGTTTGATTTTTGCTGGTCAAAAGATTATCGTGAAAAAAGGTGCCAACTCAGGTTCAACGAATACGAACAAGCCTACGAATAATGGTGGCGGTGCGACAACATCCTACACGATTAAATCAGGTGATACGCTGAATAAAATTTCTGCACAGTTTGGCGTGAGTGTTGCTAATCTACGTTCATGGAACGGGATCAAAGGCGATTTAATTTTTGCTGGTCAAACAATCATCGTGAAAAAAGGCGCTTCTGCAGGTGGCAATGCTTCTTCAACAAATAGTGCATCAGGCAAACGCCATACAGTTAAAAGCGGTGATTCACTTTGGGGCTTATCAATGCAATACGGAATCAGCATCCAAAAAATCAAACAATTAAATGGCTTAAGCGGGGATACAATTTATATTGGTCAAACTTTAAAAGTTGGTTAATTTAAGATTGAAAAAAATAGCTATCTTTGGTAACATGAGTCTTATAATAGAAAAAAACAATGAGAAGGAATAGTAGAAAGAACCATGTGATAGAGAGCGTATGGCTGGTGGAAATACGTACAGAAGCTTTTGAACTCGCCTTTAAGTTACTTTTTTGAACAAACCAAGTAGGAAAAGTCGGTGACGATCGTTAAGACGTTTGAGGTTAAGGTGACGGTGACTGACCGTTTCTTTGACGAATTTAGGTGGTACCACGTTGCATTTGTATGTTCACGTCCTATAGGAATTTTTCCTATAGGACTTTTTTTTTATCACTAAGTGGCTAGTTTAAGTCAGAATAGTGACAATGGCTGCAGGTGGCAAATTTTAAGAATGAAAAATTTTATATTACTAGGAGGAATAACATGAGCTACAATCACAAAGAGATTGAGAAAAAATGGCAAAAATATTGGGCTAAGAACAATTGTTTCAATACATTGGACGACCCAAATAAAGAAAAATTTTATGCACTAGATATGTTTCCCTATCCATCTGGACAAGGCTTACACGTAGGTCACCCGGAAGGCTATACAGCAACCGATATTCTTTCACGTATGAAACGTGCGCAAGGCTATAATGTGTTGCATCCAATGGGCTGGGATGCGTTTGGTTTGCCAGCAGAGCAATATGCGTTAGATACAGGAAATGACCCAGCTGAATTTACTAAGAAAAATATCGAAACATTCCGTCGCCAAATTAATTCACTAGGATTCAGCTATGATTGGAATCGTGAAATTAATACCACTGATCCTGAATATTACAAATGGACACAATGGATATTTACAAAATTATATGAAAAAGGGTTAGCTTATGAAGCAGAAGTTGCGGTTAACTGGGTACCTGAACTAGGAACTGTTATTTCAAATGAAGAAGTCATTGATGGAAAAAGTGAACGTGGCGGTTATGATGTGGTTCGCCGACCAATGCGTCAATGGATGCTGAAAATTACTGCTTATGCAGATCGCTTATTAGAAGATTTAGAGCTTGTTGATTGGCCAGAAAGTATTAAAGATATGCAACGAAATTGGATTGGACGTTCTGAAGGAGCCAATGTGACCTTTAAAGTCGCTGGCACAGAAGAAAGTTTCACGGTGTTTACAACCCGTCCTGATACCTTGTTTGGTGCAACCTATACTGTTCTAGCTCCTGAACTAGAACTAGTGAAAAAAATTACGACACCTGAACAAACAGCAGCTGTAGAAGCATATATTGAAGAAACCTCAAAAAAATCTGATTTAAATAGAACGGATTTAGCAAAAGAAAAAACAGGTGTTTTCACAGGTGCGTATGCGATAAATCCAGTCAATGGCCAAGAAATTCCAATTTGGATTGGCGATTATGTTTTAGCAAGCTATGGCACAGGCGCAATCATGGCGGTCCCAGCGCATGATGAACGGGATTACGAATTTGCGAAAACATTTGGCATTGATATCCTACCAGTAATCGCAGGTGGCGACATTACAACAGAAGCCTATACAGGGGATGGACCGCATATCAATTCTGATTTCTTAAATGGATTAAACAAAGCAGAAGCCATCGCTAAAATGAATGAGTGGCTAGAAGAAAATCACGTAGGGAAAAAAGAAGTATCTTATCGTTTACGTGACTGGTTATTCTCTCGTCAACGCTACTGGGGTGAACCAATTCCTGTGATCCATTGGGAAGATGGAACAACCACAACGGTTCCTGAATCTGAGTTACCTCTACGTTTACCAGTAACATCGGATATTCGCCCAAGTGGAACTGGGGAATCGCCATTAGCAAACATTGATGAATGGGTCAATGTCGTCGACCCTGAAACTGGCATGAAGGGAAAACGTGAAACGAATACTATGCCACAATGGGCTGGAAGCTCTTGGTATTACTTACGATTCATTGATCCTCATAATAAAAATGAAATTGCTGATTTTGAAAAATTAAAACGTTGGTTACCAGTTGATATCTATATTGGTGGTGCCGAACATGCGGTGCTACATTTACTTTATGCTCGTTTTTGGCATAAATTCTTATATGATATTGGTGTGGTTCCTACCAAAGAACCTTTCCAAAAATTATACAACCAAGGTATGATTTTAGGAGAAAACAACGAAAAAATGTCTAAATCACGTGGCAATGTTGTAAATCCCGATGATGTGGTGGCTAAATATGGTGCGGATACGTTACGTCTTTATGAAATGTTCATGGGCCCATTAGATGCTTCCATTGCTTGGAATGAAAATGGCTTAGAAGGAAGTCGTAAATTCTTAGATCGCGTTTGGCGTCTGATTGTTGATGAAGAAGGCAAAATGCGTGACCGAATTACCACAATTAATGATGGCCGTTTAACGAAAGTTTATCACCAAACGGTTAAAAAAGTGACAGAAGATATGGCAAACTTGCACTTTAATACAGCGATTTCTCAATTAATGGTTTTTGTGAATGAAGCCAATAAAGTGGATGCCTTACCTTATGAATATGTGGAAGGATTTGTCCAATTACTTGCGCCAATCGCGCCACATATTGGTGAAGAACTATGGCAAATTTTAGGTAACGAGGAAAGTTTAACTTATGTCCCTTGGCCAACCTATGATGAAGCAGCCTTAGTAGAAGATGAAGTGGAAGTAGTTTTCCAAGTGAACGGAAAATTACGTGGCAAACAAAATGTCGCTCGTGGGTTAAGCAAAGAAGAATTAGAACAAATTGCAATGAACCATGAAGCTGTTAAAGAATTTATTGAAGGAAAAACAGTGCGCAAAGTGATTGCTGTTCCAGATAAATTAGTAAATATTGTTGCAAATTAAGTTATATGTTTTTATTAAAAAAAGAGCCGGACGTATCAAAACGTCAGGCTCTTTTTAAGGTTGTTTTGTTTTACCTTTTTGATTCATATGTTCTTTACATGTGATTGTTATAACCGAAAGCAAGGCGATGAAGAGAAAAAAGTAACCGAGCGGCGTACAGAAAAAGGCGGGTTCTTTTAAAAGTCCATCGCTAGATAATGTTGATCCAACTAAAATAGAGATCATAAATAATAAAAGACTAATCAAGCCAAGAAATAAGCTAATACGATATTTTTTCAACTTCAGTTCCTCCTTTAATGAACTATCACTAAGATAAATCAAAAAGGTTAACTTTTTTTTAGGCAACTGTTAAAACTTAGATAAGAAATCTATTTTCTAAGTTTGTCGTTGTTGGTAATTGGTTAAGATCATACGTGAAAAGGGACCGACAATCAGCAATTGATAAGGAAGGGCAACAATAAAGTTCAGGCCCCAAGCTTGGAAATACGCACTTAGTGACAACGTCTGGCCTTCCATTAATAAGCCAAATAAAGACATACAAGTCACCATGCCGATAATCATGAGACTCGAAATGGTCAGAATAAGTAATAGCCGTTTTTCTTTATTAAAGGGTAAAGAAAAAGCGATTTTCTTAGCTAAGACACCAACGATGAAAACGTCTAAAATAAAAGCAACGATAAATCCAGGAAGCAAACCTTTTGATAAGGCGTACAATGAAAATTCTCCATGCAATAATAAATTATAGGTGCTCATTCCGAAAACCATCAGAAAGCACATTAACGTAGTAAAAAGCATTCCTTCTTTTTTATTAGTAGGCATTTTTTTCTCCTTTCATTTATTGAGAGTAATGATTGTTCTAGGCAGAAAAGGACAAATTCTCTCGACTTTTACTAGTGTAGCAAAAATAAAAGTTCTTCATAAGTTAGAATTTGCTAAGAATTTGATTCAAATAAAAAGGTGTACTAAGTCAGCAGTACACCTTTTTATTCGTTATTTAGTTTATTTTTGTGTTATTTGTAACGTCCTCTCCAAACCATTTTTGAGAAATTTTACTAAGGGTGCCATCTTTTCGTAACGTTTCAAAGGCAGTATTGATTTTTTGGACTAATTGATTGTCTGATTTGCGGACGCCCACAGCAAAATCTTCATTGTCATAGCCGACATGAGAAATAGTATAGTTTTTTAAATTATCTTCGTGGGAAAGATAGTAGTTGGCGTAAACGCGATCGATTAGGAGTCCGTCAATTCGACCAGATTTTAAATCTAAGAAAGCTTCATTAAAGCCGTCATATAAAATAGGTGTTTGGTCTTTAACAAATTTTTTCAAAACGTCAGGCTGACTTTCGAAGCCATCATAGCCAGAAGAGCCGTTTTGAACCCCTAAAATTTTGCCTTGCATGTCGCTCGCTGTTGCAATGTTTTTTTCTTTTAAAGAAACAAGTACTTGATCGTTCGTCATGTAAGGTTGTGTGAATTGAACTTTTTCGGCCCGCTCGCTCGTTTTAGTGTAGCCGTTCCAAATAAGATCAATGGTTTGATTTTGTAATTCTGTTTCTTTCATAGACCAATCAATCGGTTGGAAGTCAACGGAAATGCCATAAAGTTTAAAAACCGCTTTGGCTAAGTCGACATCAAAGCCGACAATTTTGCCTGATTTATCTTGAAAACCCATGGGCACAAAGGAGTCATCTAAGCCAATAATAATCCGTTTTTCTTCGTTAATCCGTGTCCATTGATCTTCGTTGCTTTTTCTTTTACCACAACCTGCAAATAGGAGTAAACTACAACAGATAACCAGCAAGGCTAAAGAATATTTCTTTTTCATCATAAACTCCTTTCTATTGGACGGGGGCAACCGTCAAAAGATTGTCTGCAATTTTTTCAGCGAAAGCCATATCGTGGGTCACGACAATCTGTGTCATGCCTTGTTTCCGTAAATCTAAAATAACTTCTTCCACTTGTTGGCGTAAAGCTGGATCTAGCGCGCTCGTTGGTTCATCGTACCCAAGAACTTTTGGCTTCATTGCTAAGGCACGAGCAAGTGCAACTCGTTGTTTTTGTCCACCGGAAAGTTGGTACGGATAGAGTTTTTCTTTACCAGCCAAGCCCAATTTTTCCAGTAATTCTAAAGCTTCTTGCTGACTTTTTGCTTTTTCTTCTTTTAGTACTAATGTAGGTGCTAAGGTAATATTTTCTAAAACTGATAAGTGAGGGAAAAGTTGGAAGTCCTGGAAAACGACCCCAACCACTTGATCGGCATTGTCCATTTCAGCAGGATTGAAAGGAACACCATCCAACAAAAGCTCGCCAGAATCAATGGTTTCTAAACCAGCCAAACAACGAAGTAAAGTGGTTTTTCCGCCGCCTGAAGGACCAACAATCGTTAAAATTTTACCATCTGGAATTTCTAAATTTAAGTGATCAATAATGGTCCGGTTATCAAAATGTTTGGTTAAATTTTTAATAGTTAACATGGTAGAGTCCTCCTATTTATAATATTGATAGAATTTTTCAATTTTCTTAGAAGCAACAGTCAAAATTGCCGTAAAGAGTAAATAAATCACTCCCACTAAAGCTAATGGTACTAATGTAACATCGCGGCTCATCGCAATTTTACCAGCACGTAAAAGATCGCCTAAGCCAAGTACATAAATAAGAGAAGTATCCTTGACCAAATTGATAATTTCATTTCCTACGGAAGGCAGCACGATTTTAACAACTTGTGGCAAAATAATCCGCGTGACTGTTTGAAAACGTGTTAAACGTAAAACCTTAGCAGCTTCATATTGACCTTGGGGAATTGCTTGAATCCCCCCGCGAAAAATTTCAGCAAAGTACGCAGCATAATTTAAAATAAATGCGAATAAGGCTGCATCGTAACGTTCAAAGACAATACCAATTAATGGTAAGCCGTAAAAAACAAAAATTAATTGTAACAATAGCGGAGTGCCGCGCATTAACCAAATGTAGAGGTTAATTAAGTAACGTAAAGGTTTAAACGAACTTTGTAAAATAAAGGCAATGATGATCCCCAGTGGAATCGAGCCAAGGAGTGTAAAGAAAAAGACTTTCAGTGTCATGCCAGCTCCGCTAACTAAAGCAGGTAAAATTTCTAAAATATAATCCATCATTTTTTCCTCCAACAATTTTTATTAAAAAAACAAAAAAGCCTCTTGGCTGTGAGCCAAGAGGACGAATCGCATTCGTGGTGCCACCTCAATTTACTTATCTTTCACAAGATAAGCCTTATGTAGTTGCGTTGACAACTACTCTCTGTTAACGATAGAGTCACCGGTTTTTCTTACTAAAGGATTCAGAAAAACATCTTTTAGGTGTGAGTAAAGAAGAATCCATCTTTTTCTTTCAGCCAATGAAAAAGTCTCTGTAAAGGAAGAGCTAAATTACTATGTCCTAAGCCTTGATTGTAAGTATGAAATTGTTCGAACGGAACAGAAAACCTGTTGCTTTTCTAGCTTATCCCATTAAGCATATAGAAAAGAGGACAACAGACTTGAGCAGTTGAGGCACTCTCTCAGGTTGAAAAGCGCATCTAAAAAAACAAAAAAGTCCTTTGGCTGAATAGCCAAAGGACGAATAATCAATTATCGTGGTTCCACCTTAGTTTATTCGTGTTTCGCAACACGAACCTTATGAAGTTCATAACTTCGCCTGTTAACGAGTGGTCCCGGACTTTCCTACTAAGGGTTCAAAAAGTCAACTCCCAGATGTGGTTCGCTGTTTCTTTACGTCTTTTTCCACCAACCAAAGACTCTCTTCACTAAAGGAAACAGTTACTCTTCTGTTCTCTGTTTTTCAATACTGTACCACCAGAAAAAATATCTGTCAACTCTTATTCTTAAAAAAATATTTTTCTTTCAAAAAGTAAGTGCTGAAAAAGGACAAATGTATGGAAAATCATGTAAAATGTAGGTAAGTTGTTTGAACAGAAGGAGGAGTTTTGGTATGAAACAGAAAAAGTGGTTAATCGGACTTGTTGCACTGGGCTTGGTTTTAGCAGCATGTGGAAGTGGCGGTTCGAAAACGACCTCGAATGAAGCAGCTACACAGAAAATTAACGTCGCATCTGGTGGTGAACTCTCGACATTAGACAGCGCTCATTATACAGATGTCTATAGTTCCGATATGATTGGTCAAGTAGTTGAAGGCTTGTATCGACAAGATAAAAACGGAGATCCTGAGCTAGCTATGGCGAAAGCAGAGCCACAAGTTAGTGAAGACGGGTTAGTCTATACATTCAAGTTACGAGAGGCAAAATGGACAAACGGGGATCCTGTTAAAGCAGGGGATTTTGTAGTTGCGTTTAGAAACGTGGTCGATCCAGCGTATGGTTCAAGTAGTAGTAATCAAATGGATATTTTTAAAAATGGGCGTGCGGTGCGGGAAGGACAAGCCACGATGGAAGAATTTGGTGTCAAAGCAATCGATGACCAGACACTAGAACTAACATTAGAAAATCCAATTCCTTATTTAGCCCAAGTCTTAGTTGGAACACCTTTTATGCCTAAAAATGAAGCCTTTGCCAAAGAAAAAGGTACTGCCTATGGGACTTCTGCAGATAATTTTGTTGGCAATGGACCATTTGTAATTTCAGGTTGGGATGGCAATTCCGAAACTTGGAAATTGAAGAAGAATGATCATTATTGGGATAAAGAACACGTAAAATTGAATGAAATTGATGTTCAAGTAGTGAAAGAAATTGGCACAGGAGCCAATCTTTTTGATAATGGCGACTTAGATTACACTGTTTTAGCAGATACTTATGCACTTCAGTATAAAGAGTCAAAACAAGCGCATTTTGTACCTAAAGCTATGGTAGGTTATTTAAGCCCTAATCATCGCCGTGAAATCACCGGCAACGAACATGTTCGAAAAGCTTTTTTACAAGCGATTGATAAAGAAACTTTTGCAAAAGAAATTTTAGGAGATGGCTCGACAGCTTTAAATGGTTTTGTACCAGCTAATTTTGCAAAAAATCCAGATACAGGTGAAGATTTCCGTAAAGAAAATGGTGATTTATTGCCATATAATATTAAAGAAGCCCAAGCTAACTGGACCAAAGCGAAAGAAGAGTTGGGCAAAGATAAAATTGAATTGGAACTAATCTCAGCGGACTCAGCGATTGCCAAGAAAACCATTGAATTTGTTCAAGGGCAATTGCAACAAAATTTACCAGGTTTAACAATCAAATTAAAATCATTGCCTTTGCAAAATCGTTTGGATTTACAAACAGCAGGTAATTACGATTTAGCCTTTGGAACATGGACACCTGACTATGCTGATCCCATTAATTTTTTAGAATTTTATGACTCGAAAAGTGGCTTAAATACTTCTGGTTATAACGATTCGGCGTATGATGCGGGTCTCCAAAAAGTTAGAAAAGATTACGCCAATGAACCTGAAAAACGCTGGAATGAATTACTAAGTTTAGAAAAAACATTAATTGAAAAAGATGCCGGTGTTTTACCACTATTCCAAGGAGCCATTGGTTACTTGAAATCAGATCGCTTACAAGGTTTGCAAGTATTTTCTTTTGGTCGCACAGTATCCTATCGTTTAGCTTATGTAGAAGAATAAATTGACTTCTGAAAAGTCCTATCTTTTGAAAAAGTCTGCTTTCTGTTTTATCCTTAAAGTAGGAAAATTAACTAAAAAAATCAACTATGAAAGGTAGGTTTTTCAAATGTTTAGCTTTCTATGGGCATTAATTGTCGGAGGAATTATTGGCGCAATTGCTGGCGCAATTTTAGGAAAAGACGTGCCAGGTGGCATTATTGGAAATATTATCGTGGGCTTTTTAGGAAGTTGGGTAGCATCACTTTTGTTGCCTTCTTTAGGACCAGTCATCGGCGGGTTTCCAATTATCTCAGCGTTGCTAGGAGCGATTATCTGTATCGCTATTTACTCTTTTATTGTAAACCGCAAGGCGTAAAATTTTAAAATTAAAAAATACCACCGAGTGTTTCATTCGGTGGTATTTTTATTTGTTGAAATTATTTAAGATTCTAACATTTCTGCAGGTAATAAAATCGTTTCACGATGGCCATCATCAAAAGCAAAAATTCGCGACGGATATGCCGTAGAATAACTAAATGGTAAGTCGATGGCCATTTCTACTGAACTATTTTCTTGAGAAAAATGGACAGTCACTTTGCCATTATTGTTCAACAAATCAAAGTGAAGTAAGTCGTTTAAAGGGATAACCCCTTTTAGATTTAAGTCAATAATCAACCAAATACTATCAATTAAGCCACTAGGTAAGCTAGAAACAACACCTAATGAAGCATAGCGGCTACGGTCACTATCAAAACGTTCAAACATATGGATGACCTCCTTTTTGTTTACTTACTTTTAGTATACTGCAAATTTAAAAAAAAGAAATTGTTTCGTTGGAAAATATTGCGTAGATTAGCAAAAATTTAATATTCCTCTGTAGCTTCCTAGCTTTGCAGGTGTCATCATTTATGTGAAGAAATCAAGATATGCAGTAAAAAGAAAATGGGACGTACGTTGTTTCAACGTACATCCCATTTCTAAAACTTAAGAGAATCAGCTGAACAAAAGTGTACTCTTTATTCGGCTAATTCTGGTTCAGTCGTTTCAGCAGCTGTTCCTTCTTCTTCTTCAGGAGCAGTTTGTGCTTCAACAATAGCAACTAGTTGTTCTTCTGGATCAGTTAAAATTTCATAGTCTTTGTGTTCAGGTAAATCAGCGATTGTAAGAGCATCACCAATTTCTAAGTTTGTAATATCTACTTCAATTGATTCTGGCAATTTGTCTGGTGTGGCTGCCACTAAAACAGTGTACAAGTTTTGAGCTAAGGTACCCCCAGCTTTCACACCTGCAGATTCACCAATTAATTGAACTTCTGCTTCGACTTCTGTTGTTTCTTTCATATTTACAGATAAGAATTCAACATGAAGCATTTGACCAGTAAAGGTATCTAACTGTGCTTTCGACATTAATGTGTTGATGTTTTTGCCATCAACTGTCATTTTAATAACGGTGTTAGCACCATGTTCGCGTAAAATTTTTGATAAGTCTTTTTCTTCAAAATAGATTGGTGTACTTTCAATTTGGTAACCGTAAACAATGGCAGGTACTTTCCCTTCGTGACGTAGCTGATTTCTTAGTGAACGTGGACGGATAGCTCTTTCTTTAACTTCTAATTGTACTGACATAACCTAATTCCTCCTTGAAATAATGAGTGATTTGGTTAAACTCAGAAACAAAACATAATGGAAAAAAGAAACTCTTTTTTCAGTTGTTCTTGTCTAGAAAAATGCTAACAATAATCAAAAAATCCCCACAAATATTGCCAGGCAACACTCATGGGAATGGTTCATTGTTATCGTTGTTCTCTCCCAGGTCATTACGCTGTTTTTGAGAAACCTTTATTTACTTTACTTATTAACCGTAACACTTATATTTTTATACGTCAAGGAATTACCTTTTTCTACTTTTCATCTTTAACGGATTCCACTATACTAATACCAGAATGGAGCGGAACAATGCGATTAGATAAATTACTAGAAGAACTTCAGTTTGGATCACGCAAAACGGTGAAACGATTAATCAAAGGCAAGCAGGTCACTGTGGATGGCATCGTGACTTTAAATGAAAGCCAAAACGTTGATGCGCAATTACAAATGATTAAAGTAAAAGGACAATTAATTTCGCATAAGACACATGTGTACTATATGTTGAATAAGCCAAAAGGTGTGGTTAGCGCTGTCTCAGATGCATCTAAAAAAACAGTTATTGATTTGATTGCGCCACAAGACAGACGCCCTGGTCTTTATCCAGTGGGCAGACTCGATGGCGATACGGAAGGGTTACTTCTATTAACAGATAATGGACAATTAGGGTATCAATTAATTCGGCCAAATAAAGAAGTAGCGAAATGTTATGAAGTGAAAGTCAATGGTTTGGTCTCTGCAGAAGATTGTGCTAAATTTAAAGATGGGATTGTTTTGCAAGGAGGCATTCAATGTAAGCCAGCAAAAATAACTGTTCTTGCAGCGACTGAAACGGAGAGTCATGTTTTCCTGACTATTCAAGAAGGAAAATTTCACCAAGTGAAAAAAATGTTTTTATCCGTGGGGAAAAAAGTGACTGCTTTAAAACGCCAAACTATGGGGCCGTTGCGGCTAGATCCGCAATTACCTTTAGGTGCTTATCGTTCATTAACAAGAGAAGAGTTACAATTGCTATTGCCTTATTTTTTTATTGAAAAACAACAAACAAGCAAAGCGTTACCGAGTAATTTGAAAAGAGAAGAGGAACGGAAATGAAAACATTGCTTTTTGATGTTGATGATACATTGTTAGATTTTAAATTGGCTGAAAAGAAGGCGCTCCATGCCTTATTTGAAGAAGAAAATGTACCATTTACATCTGAAGTCGAGTCAACGTACCACCGAATTAATCAAGGATTATGGCGTTCATTTGAAGAAGGAAAAATAACAAAAGATGTTCTCCTTGATACACGGTTTGGTTTATTGTTTGACGCGTTTAATCGAGAAGTTGATAGCGTTAAAATGGGAGAAAACTACCGAGAATATTTAAGTCAAGGACATGACTTGCTTGGCAATAGTCAACGTATCTTGGAAAAATTAGCACCCCATTATGATTTATATATTGTGACAAACGGAGTGGCAAAAACACAGTATCGTCGGTTGGAAGAGTCGAAATTAATGCCTTATTTTAAAGATATTTTTGTTTCAGAAGAAGTGGGTTATCAAAAACCGATGAAAGAGTATTTTGATTTTGTTTTTGAACGGATTCCTAATTTTAGTCGAGAAAAAACAATGATTATTGGCGATTCTTTGCATTCAGATATTCAAGGAGGCCAACAAGCGAAAATTCAAACTGTTTGGCTCAATCCGACCTCCGCTCCAGCAACACCAACAATTCAACCCAATTATACGATTCAACAGCTAGATGAGTTGTTACCAATTCTTGGGCATTAAAAAACAACATTTCCTGTACAGGAAATGTTGTTTTTTAACTTAAATGTAACCGTAAGCGAACCATATCTTTTAAAGGCAAGCCGTTTTCCATAATGGGCTCATCATAATGATGGATAAAAAAATCTGGTTCAATATGTGTCATTCGAAAACCGACTTTTTGGTAGAGATATAGCTGTTGAAAGCCTGTGCTCCCAGTCCCAATCTCCAAGTAATCATACTTTTCTTTTTTGGCAAAATCAATGGCAAAATGTAATAACTCTTGTCCGATGCCCCGCCCTCGGCTTTCTTCTGAGACAGCGATGTTTACGATTTCCAATGTCCGTGGGTGAGTCGGCAACAGGACTAAAATTCCTTGAAGTTCTTCAGTCTGATAGTCAAAGCAAATGCCGCGGGTAATGTAATCTTCCACCATTTTTTTTGAGGGATCTGCCTCATAAAGAAGAGCGTAATGCGCAGTTGTAAGTGCTTCTTTTTTGACTTTTTTAATCATAGGTAGGATTCTCCTTTTATTGATAAGTATACTGTAATTGAAAGAAGTGTGGGCAGATTTTTCATAAGAAGATAAAAATCACATGAAAAGTCTTGGAAAAGGTCTGGCATTCTTCAGAGTTTTCATTATAATAGTAAAAGACAATGAAGTTTTTGAAAAGAAAGAGGTTTATACATGAAAGATAGTCAGCCAATTATCATTGGTGTTACTGGCGGATCAGGAAGCGGAAAAACCAGTGTTAGCCGTGCGATTTTTAATAATTTTCCCGATCATTCAATTATGATGTTAGAACAGGATTCTTATTATAAAGATCAGAGCCATTTGAGTTTTGAAGAACGTTTAAATACCAATTATGATCATCCTTTTGCGTTTGATACAGATTTATTGATTCAACATGTTGAACAACTGTTAAATTATCAAGCCATTGAAAAACCAGTTTATGACTACGTTGCGCATACAAGAAGTACAGAAACGGTGATCCAAGAACCGAAAGAAGTAATTATTCTTGAAGGGATTTTAATTTTAGAAGATCGACGCTTAAGAGATTTAATGGATATTAAAGTGTATGTGGATACAGATGATGACATCCGTATTATTCGTCGAATCAAGCGTGATATGGAAGAACGTGGCCGCACGTTGGATTCTGTGATTGAACAATATTTGACAGTCGTCAAGCCCATGTATCACCAATTTATTGAACCTACGAAACGTTATGCAGATATCATTGTGCCAGAAGGTGGCGAAAACCACGTCGCTATTGATTTAATTAATACAAAAGTGGATAGTATTTTAACAAAAATGTAATAGTCAGCTTAAATAGCCGTCTCTATATCAGAGTCGACTGTTTAAGCTTTTTTTGACTTTTAAAGGGTGGTTTTATCAAATATTTTAAGGGATAGCTAAAAAGTTGAAAATATTGCAAGAAACAATATGCTATAATTTTTTAAAGGAAAAGGAGGGAAGGGAATCTGAATGATAAAAAGAGGTGAGGTTTTTTATGCGAATCTCTCACCAGTTGTTGGTTCTGAACAAGGTGGGATTCGACCTGTCCTGATTATTCAAAATAACAAAGGTAACTTATTTAGTCCAACGTTGATTGTTGCACCGATTACCCGTAACGTAAGCAAGCGGCTGCAACCAACGCAAGTCCTCATCGAAATTCCCCATAACGAGTGCAGGACGCCATCACTTATTTTGTTAGAACAAATTCGAACATTGGATAAAGAACGAATGCTACACAAGGTTTGTCAACTTTCTCGTGAAGAGATGGAACAGGTCAATCAAGCTTTAAAAGTTAGCGTTGGTATCCGTTAATTTACATATAAAGAAATCGTTTTGGGGAAACGGTTTCTTTTTTTGTTGAAATGGTTTCCAAATATTCGTTTTTCTCGTATAGTGAAAGAGGAGGCGATCACATGGATAAAATTCGTTATGGAATTATGAGTACTGCCCAAATTGTCCCAAGATTTGTAGCAGGGCTTCGAGAAAGCGCGCAAGCTGAAGTGCGCGGGATTGCATCAAGGCGTTTAGAGAATGCTCAAAAAATGGCTAAAGAATTAGCGATTCCGGTGGCTTATGGCAGTTATGAAGAGTTATGTAAGGATGAAACAATTGATATTATTTATATTCCCACCTACAATCAAGGACATTACTCAGCAGCTAAGCTTGCGTTATCACAAGGAAAACCCGTCCTACTGGAAAAACCATTTACATTAAATGCTGCTGAAGCAGAAGAACTCTTCGCAATCGCACAGGAGCAAGGGGTTTTTCTAATGGAAGCTCAGAAGTCTGTCTTTTTACCAATTACCCAAAAAGTAAAGGCAACGATTCAAGAAGGGGGATTGGGAGAGATTTTATGGGTTCAGTCAGTTACTGCCTATCCCAATGTGGATCATATTCCCTGGTTTTACTCGAGAGAAGCGGGTGGTGGAGCGCTTCATGGCTCAGGAAGTTATCCATTACAATACTTACAATACGTATTAGGGAAAGAGATTCAAGTGGTTACGGGAACCGCAACATATCAGCAAGGGGCGACGGATAGTCAATGTAATTTAGCTTTGAAATTTGCTGAAGGGACGCTGGGCAATATTTTTATTAATGTTGGTTTAAAGATACCTAGTGAAATGACCATTTGTGGTACAAAAGGGCAAATCGTTATTCCTAATTTCTGGAAAACAGATTGTGCTTATTATACAGATGCTCAAGGCAACACTGTCAAATGGTCTGAACAATTCACTAGTGAATTTACGTATGAAATCAATCATGTGAATCAATGTTTACAAGACAAAAAGTTAACTAGCCCCGTAATGACGAAAGAATTAACGATAGCAACCGTTAAAATTGTTGAAAGTTTTTATCAAGAATGGTTCGATAACGAATAATTATCATCACTTGCTATCCAAACTATTCTGTGTTAAAGTGTGTTTTATGCGACGAGTTGACTCAATCAGATAGCTTCGGCTATTCCGTTTTGACGGCTAGTGATTGTCAAACACAACGACACCAGATAGTACGGCTATCAGTTACCGGATTTGTAACGTGTCGGACAGAATACTTTTGTGGAGAAGGTTTCTGTCTATTTATGCAAATAAATAGTGTGGTATCCCTTAACAGTAGTAACTGTTAAGGGATTTTTTTGTATGAAAAGAGAAGTGTTGCACTTTTATAAGTGCAACTTTTTTGTGTTGTGGAACAGATAAAATAACGCTATAGTTTTAAGTGTAAAGGGAAAAGAAAAGAGGTGACAAGTCATGACCGTGTTGTTGTCCAAAAGAGCGATAAATATTTTATTGATGCTTTTGGATTTGGAAGGGAGTATTACCACGCAAGAATTAGCTGAGAACTTTACTGTCAGCGTTCGAACAATTAAGTATGATTTAGAAGATATTCGTGCTTGGTTTGAACAGCACGATGAGACACTTTATTCAAAACGAAATAAGGGAATCTGGCTAGATTTACCTGACTCTAAACGCTTACTGTTAAAAAATGAAATTATCGATGTCGATCGATTTGAAACCTATCCTGATCAAAAAAGACGAGTCAATGTATTGATTTTTCAGTTATTGTCAGTCAAAGGGTACTTAACGGCACAGCAGCTAGCAGATGAATTATTAGTGAGTCGAAACACAATTGTCAGTGATTTGGAACAGGTCGAACGGTTGCTGCAAGCATATGATTTAACCTTAATTCGCCAAGCACGGCAAGGGTTTACAATCAGTGGTGAAGAAAGCAATGTACGCTTACTGATGGAATTTATCACTCAAAAAGAACTTACAGAATACGATATTTACCAAATTATGAACTATGTGACAAAGACAAAAGGGGCTGAAAAAATCCCTAAAATTAAATTTGGGTCAGGGACATTGTTTCAAGGTTGTTATCGTAGTGCATTGAAAAAAATGCGAAATTTAATTAATCCACTCGATCAAAATCAATTTGATTATGCCGAAATATTATCTATTACGTTGAGAGTGGCAATTGCCGCAGCACGTATGCAGATGGCACATACAATTGGGACTTACCGAGTGTTATCACAAAAAACACGCTTTGAACAACGGAACGAAGTACCACTTTTACTTTTACAAGAGGTGTTTGAACGGTATGACTTGCCTTTATTAGCGGATGAATATTTTTATATTTATAGTGATTTATTCGGAACCCATCAACGGCAAGATATGGTTCAATTAACAAAGCAAGTGATTGAAAGCGTTTCAAAAGAGCTGAATTATCCTTTTGTAAATGATCGCCAATTATTTACGAACTTGTTTGCACACCTGTCCTTACGTTTTACAAAGAAACATTTATTTATTAATGAATACAATCCGTTTTCTGAAGAAATCAAAGGAAAACACCCAGCGTTATTTTTAGCTATTCAAAGTGCCTGTAAACAATTAATTCAACGTTCTGTTTTGTTAGTCAACGATTCTTTCTGCGCATATATTGCGTTGCATTTTTTGGCAGCTCAGGAACGACAACAGCAGGAAGCTAAAGTTGTTAGGATTGTGTATGTTTGCTCGACGGGCTTAGGTGTGACCAGTTTAATTGAACAAAAAATTTTAGAGGAAGTACCAAACGTTGAACTCGCAGGATTTGCTTCTGTTTTAAATGCAACTGAAGTGATTCAAGCAGAAAAGCCCGATTTGGTATTGAGTATTTTCCCAATTGAAGAAATGACATACCCATTTATTAAAGTTAGTCCATTGTTGACGGACACAGACTTAAGTTTGATTCGGGAAGAGGTCGATAAAATTTTATTAGGGAAACGTCAAGGGAAAGGTACCGCTCGCTCCACGAAATCTGATGTAATTGAAAAAAATGAACGGATACAAAGCCAAGATTTATTAGTAAAAGCGTATATTATTTATGAAGAGTTAAAACGAATGTTTCAAACAAAGTTACTGAGCGAATATCAAGAAGCCTTTTTACTTCACGTTTTATTAATGACACATCGGATTACGTTTAATAAACAATACGAAGAGATTCCTTGTAATAGAGAAGTATCTCATGAAAGGCAAGAAGAAATTCGGCAAATTGAATGTTTATTTGCTAAAAATGAGTTACCTGTCAATCATGCTGAAATTTCAGCATTACTTAATTATTTAGAACAACCAAAGGAGGAAGAGGATGGAACTAGCAATGGAAGCACAGGAGATCATTCGACAAAGTGCTGAACCAGAAAAGCTACAATCGATTATCAAACAAACCAGTGCGCGATTAGCAGAAGCACAAATTGAACCAACGGAATTACAGTGGACGATTTTGATTAACCATCTCAATGAGATGCTGAATCGTTCAAGAGAAGGAACGACATTATCTGGTGTTGATCGGACGTTATTTACGGAACTAACACCAGAAACGTTGAAAATTGCACAAGAAACAACAGAAGCAATTGGTCAGTTATCAGAAGATGAGTGGTATGTTTTAGCTGTTCATTTTGAAGTTGCTAAACAAAACAATTAATAGGAGGAAAAGTTATGATTACAGTAGTTATCGCAGATCGTTTAGGAAAAGGACAAAATGTTGCAAAAGGAGTGGAGCAAGCCGGTGGTCGCGCGGTTGTTGTTCCAGGAATGGGCGCTGATATGCGTTTAGGAGATGTGATGCAACAAGAAAAGGCAGATTTAGGCATTTCTTTCTGTGGCAGTGGTGGTGCAGGAGCGTTAACGGCTGCTACTAAATACGGGTATCCCGAAAGACATGGCATGCGATCAATCGAAGAAGGGGTAACAGCAATTAACGATGGGAAAACTGTTCTTGGATTTGGTTTTATGGATCAGGAAGAACTTGGTAAACGAGTAACTGAAGCATTTATTAAGAAACACGGAGCATAGAAAGTAGTAACTTAGAAAGGAGCGGTAATTATGGATGCCACAAAACGGTCAACACAAACCGTGATTGTTTCTGGAAAAGGTAATAAGAAGAATGAAGCTTTTGCAAGTGCATTGAATGATGTTTCAAAAAAAGTATTAAAAGAAACAACAGAGGTCCTCATCCGGATTGAACCGAAAGAAGTAACTATTCGTCAGGCAAAAGAACAAGTTTATACAGAAAAATTTCTGTTCTTCTTCTTTCCTAGAAAGAGAGTGATTTATCATGTCGAACTAGCTGTAGAAGTGGAAATCCAAGCCATTGCAGTCGAAGAAGTTGATTTTTTAACGGAAACAATTAAAGAACCGAACGCAGTAGTAGTTCCGTTTCTTTCAAAAAGAGGCGTATAAAGGGAGGAAGAAGGAATGGAATTTGTAATCATTTTGCTGAAGTCATTGCTTATTGGTGGTTTACTAGGTTTTGCAGCTGGCGCAGGCGCTGCTCGGATGTTTCATGCACCACAAACGCAAGGGTTAGGGGCATTTAGAACATTAGGGGAAATGAACGCGGCACAAGGGGATCCAGCATCACACTTTTCTTTTGGTTTAGGTTTTTTCTTTAATGCTTGGGCTTCGGCCGTCGGAGCAGGGGCCTTTACACAAGATGTGACCCACCGGATTGTGCCTAACTGGGCTGCAGCAATTTTATTGGTAAAGGATAAAGATGTCACTAAAACGATGCATAATCCCAAAAAAATGGGGATTGTCGGGGCCTTTGTAGGAATGGCGACTGTGGCTTTCTTAAATAGTACAGCTGCAGCAATTCCAGAATCGCTACAAGTAACAGCAGTTGCGGTGTTGGTACCTGCAGCAACGATTTTAATCAATACTGTGATGCCCGTTTTATTCTGGCTAGCGGCTTTAGATGCAGGAAAACGGACGGGTTTCTGGGGAACGTTATTTGGCGGATTATCTCAATTAGTCATGGGCAATGCTGTCCCAGGAGTTGTATTAGGGATCTTAATCGGTAAAGGTGTCGATGATTTAGGGTGGACCCGAATGACACGTGGCATGCTTGGTGCCATTATCTTATTATTTATTTTAAGTGGCTTCTTCCGAGGGTTCGACTTAGAAATGATCGAAAGTTTCCGCTTGTCTATTCCTCAATGGTTAAATAATTTACACAATGTCTTCACCGTTAAATAGAAAAAAGGAGGTCTCATAGATGGAACAGCAAGAAAAAAATGAATGGGCACAACAAGAACAAGAAATTCAAGAAGGTTTAAAAGGCAAAAGTTTTTGGTATGCTGATTGGGGCTTTCCGATTTTAGTCGGGATTATGTCAGCGGCAATTTTTGCAGGAACACATATGTATGTAGTTTATGGTGTGGGCGCCTTTAATGAAGTTTCAATTGTTGCGATGCTAAAAGCTGGTTTAGATGGTGGTTCTTATGGCGCTGCCGCAGCATTTGGTGCAAGTTTCCTGTTTGCACGAATTTTAGAAGGTTCTTTAGTCGGGATTTTAGATTTAGGTGGCTCAATTTTAACGGGGATTGGAATTGGCGTACCTGCAATTTTCCTCAGCATGGGAATTAAAGCGCCTGTAGAAAACTTTGGCTTAGCCCTTTTAACGGGTGCGATACTAGGGTTAGCAGTTGGCGGCGTAATTGTGTTGATTCGGAAATTTACTATCAATCAAGGAAATTCCACTTTTGGTGCGGATGTGATGATGGGTGCTGGTAATGCCTCAGGACGTTTCTTAGGCCCGTTAATTATTTTGAGTGCGGCGGGTGCTTCGATTCCTATTGGGATTGGTGCCACATTAGGAGCTTTAGGTTTTTACATTTGGAAAAAACCAATTGCTGGGGGCGCAATTTTAGGCGCAATGATTTTTGGTGCAATATTCCCGGTTTCTTTATAATAAGAAAAAGCCTTTTGTTTTGCACTTTCTCTGTCATGAATAAGAATAAGCGTTTACATTATAATGTTACTATGTTATTATAAATGCGAAATAATTATTATTTTTATTAGTTGAACGGAGGAATTAACAAATGAATGGTTTTGTACAGTGGATGGAAGTTAAGTTAATGCCGATTGCGAATAAATTTGGTTCGCAACGCCATATGACAGCGATTAGAAAAGGATTAATTGCAACGATGCCTTTAACAATTGTGGGCTCATTCTTTACAATTTTTCAAAATATTCCAATTGAGGCATACACAAAATTGATTGAACCTTATCAAGCAATTTTAGATATTCCTTCCCGCTATACGATGGGGTTACTTGCACTTTATGCAACATTTGGGATTGCTTCATCATTGGCCAAAAGTTATAAGCTTGACTCTTTGACGTGTGGAATTTTAGCATTAATGGCCTTTTTAGTAACAGCGGCACCACCAACACGTGTCTTTGAAGATGTTGACAACGTCATTACAGCAGGGCGCTATATTAATTTAGCAAATTTAGGTTCAGCTTCTTTATTTGGTGCGATTGTAACAGCGCTGTTATCTGTTGAAATTTATCGCTTCTTTATTGAAAAAGATATTATGATTAAGATGCCAGATGGCGTACCGCCTGAAGTGTCAAATTCATTTATTGCGTTAATTCCAGGAGCAGTTATTCTTTTATTATTCTGGGTTATTCGCCACGTAATTGGTTTTGATTTGAATGGTTTCTTGAGTACGTTATTAATGCCACTTAAAGGTATCCTTGCTGGTAACAGTTTATTTGGCGGCTTACTAACAGTCTTCTTAATCTGTTTCTTCTGGGTTTTAGGGATTCATGGTCCAGCGATTATGGGCCCAGTTATTCGTCCTTTCTGGGATATGTCGATTGCAGAAAACCTTGAAGCTTTTACCAATGGTGCAAACGTTCATCAGTTACCTAATATTTTTACAGAACAGTTTTTACAATGGTTTATCTGGATTGGTGGCGCTGGAACTACGCTTTCTTTAGTTGTTTTAATGATGTTTTCTAAATCAACGTATCTGAAAAGTCTTGGCCGTTTATCGTTCTTACCAGGCTTGTTTAATATTAATGAACCAGTTATTTTCGGAACGCCGATCGTAATGAATCCTATTTTAGGTATTCCGTTTATCGTGGCACCGTTAATTACAACAACGTTATCTTATTTCTTAACAGTCGCTAATATAATTCCGATGATGGCTGCACGCTTAGCGTTTGCAATTCCAGCACCAATTGCTGCTTGGATGAGTACCAATTGGAGTTTCTCGGCCGCAGTATTAGTGATTGTTAACTTCTTAATTACAATGGCTATCTACTATCCATTTTTCAAAGTTTATGAAAAACAACAATTGGATAAAGAAGCAGAAGAATTAGCAGCTGAACAAGCAGCGAAAAATTAAAAAATGTTAGGGCGGGTGTTCTGATATGAATATCCTGCCCCTTCTAAGTCAGAGAAGAAAGTCAGGAGCGTATAAGATGATTATTTGGTTCATTTTCTTTTTTATCGTTAGTCAAATTATTATAGAAAAAGGGCAGTTGCCTACTGTTGTTTATCAATTTGGTTTGGTAAAGACGTTGGTTTTTACGGCAGTTTGTATTACTCTTTCCATGATAATTGGCGGATTTCTAAATCAACCAGTATTGCTCGTTGGCTCTACAACAATCCTGTGTAGCTCGGTGATTGCTTGGAAATTTCGAAATAAATTTGAAAATAGCGGAGTGTGAGAACGAAGATGAAAAGAGCATTAGGTGTATCAGTTTATCCAGATCATAGTGATATCAATCAAGATAAAGCGTATTTAAAAAAAGCCAGCGAATGTGGGTTTACTCGAATTTTTATGAGTATGTTAGAAGTGACCGATGGCAAAGAAGCGGTTCAGAAAAAATTTAAAGAATTAATTAGTTATGCGAAAAATTTAGGATTTGAAACAATTTTAGATGTCGTTCCAAGTATCTTTGATGAATTGGAAATTTCATATGATGATTTGACTTTTTTCAGCGAATTAGGAGCTGATGGGATTCGGTTGGATACAGGGTTTGATGGAAATAAAGAAGCCATGTTGACGTTTAATCCATTCGGCGTGGCTATTGAGTTGAATATGAGTAATGATGTCGCTTATCTTGATAACATTTTGACGTATGAAGCGAATCGACCTTTCTTATATGGTTGTCATAACTTTTATCCACAAGCGGGAACTGCATTGCCGTATGATTTCTTTGAAAAATGTAGCATCCGTTTTAAAAAGGAAGGTATTCGGACAGCTGCTTTTATTTCATCACAGGTAGGTGAAATTGGTCCTTGGGATGTGAATGATGGGCTACCTACTTTAGAAATGCATAGACAGTTGCCAGTCACTGTTCAAGCTAAACATTTATTTGCAACAAATTTAATTGATGATGTTGTTATTGGAAATGCTTATGCTTCCAACGAAGAATTAGAAGCATTGGGTCAGTTGAATCGTTATCAAACAGAATTGACCATTGTTTTTGAAGAAGCGACTTCTGAAATTGAAAAAGAAATCGTAACAAAAAATCAACATTTTCGCCGTGGAGATATCACTCAGCAGATGATTCGTTCCACAGAAGTGCGTAAAAAATATAAAAATGAAGCTAATCCCCCACATGATAATCAAGTAATGCTACAACCTGGAGATGTTGTTGTGGGAAATGATGCATTTGGAAAATACAAAAATGAATTACAAGTCGTTTTAGAACCACATCAAGACTCACGCAAAAATCGAGTAGGGCGTATTATAGAAGAAGAACTTGTATTATTAGAATTCATTAAGCCTTGGACAAAATTTAGATTTATAGAAAAGTAGGGAAGAATATGGACTACGATTTACTTATAAAAAATGGACAGACAGTAGATGGTATGCCTGTTGAAATTGCAATTAAAGAGAAAAAAATAGCTGCTGTTGCAGCAACTATTTCAGGTTCTGCAAAAGAAACTATCCACTTAGAACCAGGTACTTATGTATCCGCAGGCTGGATAGATGATCACGTTCATTGTTTTGAAAAAATGGCTCTTTATTATGATTATCCAGATGAAATTGGGGTCAAAAAGGGTGTTACGACAGTGATTGATGCTGGGACAACAGGTGCTGAAAACATTCATGAATTTTATGACTTAGCGCAACAAGCAAAAACAAATGTTTTTGGATTAGTCAATATTTCTAAATGGGGCATCGTTGCTCAGGACGAACTCGCAGATTTAAGTAAAGTACAAGCGAGTTTAGTCAAAAAAGCGATTCAAGAATTACCAGATTTTGTTGTAGGGATTAAAGCCCGTATGAGTAGGACCGTTATTGGCGATAACGGCATTACGCCTTTAGAATTGGCCAAACAGATTCAGCAAGAGAACCAAGAAATTCCCTTAATGGTTCACATTGGATCAGCACCGCCTCATTTAGATGAAATTTTAGCCTTGATGGAAAAAGGGGATGTCCTAACCCATTGTTTTAATGGGAAAGAAAATGGCATCTTAGACCAAGCAACGGATAAAATAAAAGATTTCGCTTGGCAAGCGTACAACAAAGGAGTCGTATTTGATATCGGGCATGGTACGGATAGTTTCAATTTTCACGTAGCTGAAACAGCGTTGCGCGAGGGAATGAAAGCTGCATCAATTAGCACAGATATCTACATCCGTAACCGAGAAAATGGTCCTGTTTATGATTTAGCCACAACGATGGAAAAACTCCGTGTGGTCGGCTATGATTGGCCAGAAATTATTGAAAAGGTAACCAAGGCTCCTGCTGAGAATTTCCATTTAGCTCAAAAAGGCACGTTGGAAATAGGTAAAGATGCTGATTTAACGATTTTCACGATTCAAGCAGAAGAAAAAACATTGACTGATTCTAATGGATTGACACGAGTAGCCAAAGAGCAAATTCGCCCAATCAAAACAATTATTGGAGGACAAATCTATGACAATTAGTTACGAAAAATTCCACTTAAAAGAAGTCATTAATGCTTCTGGCAAAATGACCATTCTAGGTGTCTCCAAAGTTTCGGAGGCAGTCCTAGCAGCTCAACGATTCGGCGGCGAACATTTCTTTGAAATGAGTGAACTTAGTGTGCAAACAGGGGCCTTTTTAGCTAACTTGTTGAAGGTAGAAGATGCCCAAATCGTTTCCTCGGCTTCGGCGGGGATTGCCCAATCGGTGGCTGCCTTGATTGGAAAAGGCAGCTTGTACCACGCGTATCATCCCTATTCAGAAAAAATTGAACAGCGAGAGATTGTTTTACCTAAAGGGCACAACGTGGACTACGGCACGCCTGTAGAAGTTATGGTAGCGCAAGGCGGCGGCCAAGTGGTGGAAGCTGGCTACGCCAACATGTGTAGTCCAGAACACGTGGAAATGATGATTTCTGAAAAAACAGCGGCCATTCTATACATCAAAAGCCATCATACCGTGCAAAAAAGTATGCTGACGGTGGCCGAAGCGGCTAAAGTGGCGCAACGCCACAAGGTGCCGCTAATTGTTGACGCGGCAGCAGAAGAAGATCTTTTCAAATACACCGAAGCAGGCGCTGATTTGGTGATTTACAGCGGCGCCAAAGCCATCGAAGGGCCAAGTGCCGGTTTAGTGGTCGGGAAAAAAGAATACATTGACTGGGTGCGCCTACAAGGCAAAGGCATTGGTCGAGCAATGAAAATTGGCAAAGACAATATCCTAGGCTTTACGCAAGCAGTGGAAGAATACTTGGCGCATGGCAGTGAATCAGGGGCTTCGATGCAAGAACGCTTAAAACCGTTTGTTGAAGCCATCAACAACCTGTCAGATTTAACCGCTAAAATCGTCCAAGATGGCGCCGGACGAGACATTTATCGCGCCAGTGTCAAAGTGGACGGCAGAAAAACCGCCAAGGAAGTCATCCAAGCGTTAAAAGCAGAAAGTCCAGCCATTTATACGCGAGAATATCAAGCAAACAATGGCATCATTGAGTTTGACATTCGTTCTGTCAATCAAGAAGAAATGAACAAAATCGTGCAACGATTACAAGAAATTATGGACACAAAGGAGAAATAAGTCATGTCATTAAAACCTAATTATTTAGAAGAACGCATTTGTTTAAACGTCTTAGCCAATTCAGTAGAAAATGCCCAAGCCTGTTATGAAGAAGCAGAAGGGCATGTTGTGTTAGGCGTCCTTTCAAAAAACTATGAAACCGATGAAGCAGCCATTGACGATATGAAAAAATACCAAGCAGCAACCAACAACGCTTTATCTGTCGGCTTAGGGGCTGGCGATCCTAATCAAAGTCAAATGGTGGCTCGCTTATCAGAAGTTCTACAACCGCAACACGTGAACCAAGTCTTCACAGGTGTCGGCGCTTCGCGGGCCTTACTTCGTCAAGACGAAACAGTGATTAATGGCTTGGTTTCACCCACAGGCAAAGTTGGCTATGTCAACATTGCGACAGGTCCGTTAAGCTCTGGTGCGCCAGCGGCGGAAGTGCCTATCGAAACCGCTATCAAATTGTTGAAAGACATGGGGGGCAGTTCCATTAAATATTTCCCGATGAAAGGCTTGGCTCACAAAGAAGAATACCAAGCAGTAGCAGCAGCTTGTGCCAAGTATGACTTTTATTTAGAGCCAACAGGGGGCATTGATTTAGAAAACTTTGAAGAAATTGTTCAGATTGCGGTGGATGCCGGCGTTAAAAAAATCATTCCTCATGTCTACAGCTCAATTATCGATCAAGAAACAGGGGACACTAGAACAGAAGACGTGAAAACGTTACTAACCATGATGAAAAACACATTGAATAAGTAGGTGGCAAAGATGAAAATTGCTGCGTTTGGTGAAGTCATGCTTCGTTTCACTCCGCCAGAGTATCTAATGTTAGAACAAACAGAGCAGTTAAGAATGAACTTTGTAGGGACTGGCGTAAATCTCTTAGCAAATTTGGCTCATTTTCAACTAGAAACAGCATTGATTACGAAATTACCTGCCAATCGTCTTGGTGAAGCTGGCAAAGCAGCGCTAAGGAAGTTAGGAATTTCAGATCAATGGGTAGGAGAAAAGGGCGATCATATTGGTAGTTTTTTTGCAGAAATGGGTTATGGAATCCGACCCACACAAGTAACTTATCAAAATCGCCATCAGAGTGCTTTTGGCATCAGCGAGGCGAAGGACTACGATTTTGAGGCCTTTTTAGCGGAAGTAGATATGGTGCATATTTGTGGTATTTCGTTAAGTTTAACTGAAAAAACTCGTGATGCTGCTTTGATACTTGCTCAAAAGGCGCATGCCTATCAAAAGAAAGTTTGTTTTGACTTTAATTATCGACCTAGTTTGAATACAGCAAATAGCGCACTCTTTATGCGTCAACAGTACGAACGCATTTTACCTTATTGTGATATTGTTTTTGGCAGTCGTCGTGATTTGGTCGAGCTATTAGGTTTCATTCCGCGAGAAGATTTAGAAGGTGAGGCACAAGAAACTGAACTGATTCAGCGCTTCATGTCTCAATACAATTTGGAATGGTTTGCTGGGACAACGAGAAGTCATTCCCAAAATCAAAACTACTTAAGTGGGTATTTATATACCCAAAATGAGTACCAACAGAGTGAAAAAAGACCGCTTCTTAATCTTGATCGAATTGGTGCTGGTGATGCTTATGCGGCGGGGATTTTATATGGCTATAGCCAAAATTGGTCGTTAGAAAAGGCAGTTACCTTTGCCACAGTCAATGGGGTCCTTGCACATACGATTCAAGGAGATATTCCTTTGACAACGGTCAAACAAGTGAATCACGTTCTTGAGCATCCGAATCTTGATTTAATTCGTTAAAGAAGAAAACCAGAAGAAAAGTCGTGTGTGGCTTTTCTTCTGGTCTTTTTTTCATTATAATTAAAAGAAACAGATTGCAAAGGAGGCAGCAGGATGAGTGTTGCACATCTTTTAACAGTTTTAGAAAACGATGAATTTATTGAACGGATTCAAAAACGACCAGAAGCGTTCATTGGAACGACTGGCTTAGTCGGCTTAGAGAATTTACTTGTTCAGACAATTAACGGTTTATTAGAGTTTTTCATTGAAAAGAATCAAGGGAAAATTGCTATACAGTTATCGCGTCAACAAATCTCTTTTCAGGTATCTTCCACACGACCGCTTGTTTTTGAACAAAAGCAAGTCGATTTAGAACCACCTTTTCTGTATTTATCTGTTTTACAAGCCTTCTCAAAACAAGTAGGGATCAGTATCGATCAAGAAAAACAGCGAACTATTTTTATTTACCATCAAGGGCAATTGAAAAAACGATTATTGTTACCTATTGAAGAAACCCAGGAACGAATTGAAGTCTTATTTTGGCCAGATACGCAAATTTTTGGTACAGAATCACTTTCTTATATGCGTGTTTTACAGCAATGTCAACAGATTGCCATGTTGAATCCAGGCTTAAAGATTCTCTTAACACAAGAAGAGGAACAAAAAAATCTTTGTTATTACCCTAAAGGTTTAAGTAATTATTTATTTGAAAAAGATAACCCATTAACTAGAAAAGCTGCACCGATTATTCAAGCCAAGCAAACAGAATTGGCCCTTGTTCAATTTATTTTGAGTAAAAATCATGCGCCGCAAGTGCAAAAAACATTTGTTAATGGGCATTATCCCAGTCTTGGTGGAACCCACTATGAGGGCTTTCTTGATGGCGTAGTGGCCGCCTTTAATCAATTTTTAGAGGAGCAACATTACTCATTATCTGTGACAGCAGATAGTTTTTTAGCAGAATTTGATTTTGTTTTAGCCATTACGATACCAAAGCCCCGCTACACTGATGCAACGAAAACCATTTTAAGAAATACAGAGTTATATGAAGTGGTTAAAGAAGTCGTTTTTGACGAATTACAACACTACTTTCAACGTCATCCCAAATGGTTAGAGCAAGGAAGAAGCGAGGGAAATGAATGAAAATTTTTGTCGATGGCGATGGTTCACCTGTGAAAGAGACGGTTATTGAAGTCGCTGTAGAGAAAGCTTTGGATGTGGTGATTGTTACTAGTGTAGATCATTATTCCTTAAAAGATTATCCAGAAAATGTCTCTTTTGTGTATGTTGATAAAGGAGCGGATGCTGCTGATTTTAAAATTGTGCAGTTAATAAAAAAAGGGGATCTTTTAATTACACAAGATTATGGCTTAGCTTCCTTGGTTTTGCCAAAAGGAGTGTCGGTTTTACATCAACTGGGTTATCAATATACGAAAGAAAATATTGATGGCTTGTTAGAACAACGCTATTTTAGTGGCCAAATTCGGCGAAAAGGTGGCCGAACGAAAGGACCTAAACCTTTTACAGACCAAGATAGAACAATGTTTAAACAAGCCCTTATTGAGCTGGTGGAACGGAGTCTTTAGTAAGGAAAAGGCAAGCAAAGAATTTTTCCTTCACTAAATTTGCTTCTATTATGAAACTGGGTTTTATGCTAAAATAAGTAAGGATAATTTGAAAAATAATTTTTTCTAAAAGACAGGAAAGAAACTAGGAGGACAAGCATTTGAAGATTATTTTGTTGTATGGCGGCAGAAGTGAAGAGCACGATGTGTCTGTTTTGTCTGCATATTCCGTTTTAAATGCAATCTATTATAAATATTATCAAGTACAGTTAGTCTTTATTAGTAAAGACGGTCAATGGGTAAAAGGCCCTCTTTTATCTGAACGACCACAAAATAAAGAAGTTTTACATTTAACTTGGGCACAAACACCTGAAGAAACAGGCGAATTTTCAGGAAAACGAATCAGTCCTTCGGAAATTTATGAAGAAGAAGCGATTGTTTTCCCTGTTTTACATGGGCCAAATGGTGAAGATGGAACAATTCAAGGATTCATGGAAACCATTAATATGCCTTATGTAGGCGCAGGTGTCTTAGCTAGTGCTAACGCAATGGACAAAATCATGACGAAATATCTTTTACAAACTGTTGGCATTCCACAAGTACCATTCGTGCCAGTTTTAAGAAGTGACTGGAAAGGAAATCCAAAAGAAGTCTTTGAAAAATGTGAAGGTTCTTTAATTTATCCGGTCTTTGTTAAACCTGCCAATATGGGTTCTAGTGTCGGAATTAGCAAAGCGGAAAATCGTGAAGAATTGCAAGAAGCATTGGAAGAAGCTTTCCGTTATGATGCCCGAGCAATTGTTGAACAAGGGATTGAAGCACGTGAAATTGAAGTAGCCATTTTAGGAAATGAAGATGTCCGTACGACTTTACCTGGTGAAGTGGTGAAAGATGTCGCTTTCTATGATTATGATGCAAAATACATCAATAACACGATTGAAATGCAAATCCCAGCGCATGTTCCAGAAGAAGTAGCTCATCAAGCGCAAGAATACGCTAAAAAAGCGTATATTATGTTAGATGGAAGTGGCTTAAGTCGCTGTGATTTCTTCTTAACAAGCAAAAACGAATTATTCCTGAATGAATTGAACACCATGCCTGGTTTTACTGACTTTAGTATGTATCCTTTACTGTGGGAAAATATGGGCTTGAAATACAGTGATTTAATTGAGGAACTGATTCAGTTAGCTTTGAATCGTTTTAAACAACGCCAAGAATTTTATAATAACTAAGAAGAAAAAATCACACAAGACTGGGACATGACAAGACTTTGGCATGTCCCAGTCCCTGTGTCAGAGGAGCAAAACATAATGAAATTAACCTTCTGGGAAGTAGCGCAAGCGGTTGAAGCCAGTAATGATTGGCAACAATGGCCTGATTTTCCTTTAACAGGCATTGAATTTGATAGTCGTAAAATTGTGAAAGGAAATCTCTTTGTTCCTTTACAAGGTGAAAATGATGGTCATCGTTTTATTGAGAGTGCCATGGCTAATGGCTGTCAGGCCGCTTTTTGGGGACAGGATTTAGTCGATGCGCCGCAACAATTGCCTGTTTTGCATGTTACTGATCCACTGGTTGCTATGCAAAAATTAGCTACCTATTATTTAAATAAAATGCAACCGAATGTCATCGCTGTGACTGGCAGTAATGGAAAAACTACCACTAAAGATTTGATTGCTGCTGTGTTATCTGAAAAGTTTGTGACTTACAAAACGCAAGGCAATTACAATAATCAAATTGGCTTACCCTATACTATTTTACACATGCCTGATGAAACAGAAAAACTGATTTTAGAAATGGGCATGGATCATGCTCAGGAAATTTCTTTCCTTTCCAATCTGGCTCAGCCAGAAGTTGCTGCCATCACAATGATTGGCGAAGCCCATGTGGAAAATTTAGGCTCACGAGCAGGCATTGCACAAGCAAAAATGGAAATCGTAGATGGTTTAGCCAAAGACGGTAGTTTATTTGTGCCAAGCGATGAACCTTTGCTAGAACCATTGGTGGAAAAAGTCACGCAACAAGTGATTACTTTTGGTTTTAGCCAGGAAAGTCAACTTCAAGGAATCGTCACAAATGAAGCCAAAGAGCAAACCTCATTCAAAATCAGTGATACACAAATGACGTTTACGATTCCAGTGCCAGGAACCTATAATGTCACCAATGCATTAATCGCAATTGGTATTGGTCGGTATTTCCAATTAACGGATAGTGAGATTCAAAAAGGATTGGCTACAGCGGAACTAACAAAGAATCGGACAGAATGGCTGAAAGCAGCGAATGGTGCCGAAATTTTAAGTGATGTGTACAATGCCAATCCGACAGCTATGGGTCTTGTTCTGGACAGTTTTAGCAAAATGTCCAAAGTAGGAAAACGAATTGCTGTTTTAGGAGACATGCTGGAATTAGGTCCTGATTCTGCTGCCATGCATCAAGCAATGGCGCAGCATTTAGCCCCAGATGCGATTGAAGAAGTCTTTTTATATGGTTCTGAAATGGCTTATTTAGCTGATAAATTGCAAGAAACCTATGCACCAGCTAACATTCATTCTTTTAAAAAAGAAGAAAAAAATGAGTTGATTGAAGCTGTCAAAAAAGTCTTACAGCCAGAAGACATGGTGGTTTTAAAGGGAAGTAACGGGATGGGACTTCGTGAAGTCATCGATGCACTTTTGGAAAAGTAAATAAGTTTCATAAAACTTGCTGAAAATGGGATTCTATGATAGAATGACCTATTGCCGGAAGATGACGAGAAAAATTGAATCGTAGTAAATAAAATAGATCTATTTCTATGTTTAATAATAAATGTGAAGCTGAACGACCACGTTTGGCTTTTCTAATGCCATAAGGTGAATTTTTCGGTGAAATCAGGAAAGAAGAAATAGTTGGCACACTATAATGGATTTCTTTTTAACAACTGAAAGTGAAGACACCTGAAACTAGGAAGAAATCGTTCTTTCCGAAACAAAATCTAGGAGGATATCATTTGAAATTTAAAGAACTTGGTTTAGCGCCAGAATTATTATCAGCGGTAGAACGCGCAGGCTTCGAGGAAGCAACCCCTATTCAATCAGAAACAATTCCGTTAGCGTTAGCAGGAAAAGACGTAATCGGACAAGCACAAACAGGAACAGGGAAAACCGCTGCTTTTGGCTTACCAATGCTTAACAAAATTGACGCAGACAATCGCGTTATTCAAGGATTAGTCATTGCACCAACCCGTGAGTTGGCTATCCAAACACAAGAAGAGTTATTCCGTTTAGGCCGCGATAAAAAGATTCGCGTCCAAGCCGTTTACGGTGGGGCTGATATCGGTCGCCAAATCCGTGGACTAAAAGATCGTCCACATATCGTTGTAGGTACACCAGGACGTTTACTAGATCATATTAATCGTCGTACCTTGAAATTAGAAACTGTTGAAACATTAGTTTTAGACGAAGCAGATGAAATGTTAAACATGGGCTTCTTGGAAGACATTGAAAAAATCATCTCACAAGTGCCAGAACAACGTCAAACACTTCTATTTTCAGCAACTATGCCGCCAGCAATCAAGAATATTGGCGTGAAATTCATGAAACAACCAGAACATGTGAAGATTAAAGCCAAAGAAATGACGGCTGATTTAATTGATCAATATTATGTACGTTCAAAAGACTTTGAAAAATTTGACATTATGACACGTTTACTAGACGTGCAAACCCCAGAATTGACCATTGTCTTTGGTCGGACAAAACGCCGTGTTGATGAACTTGCCCGCGGGTTAGAAGCGCGTGGTTACAAAGCAGAAGGCATCCATGGCGACCTATCACAACAAAAACGGATGAGCGTTTTACGTTCATTCAAAAATGGTAACTTAGATATCTTAGTGGCAACAGATGTAGCAGCACGTGGGTTAGATATTTCAGGTGTCACCCATGTCTATAACTACGATATTCCACAAGATCCAGAAAGTTATGTTCACCGTATTGGTCGGACAGGTCGTGCTGGTAAAGGTGGTATGTCTGTGACGTTTGTAACACCAAACGAAATGGGTTACTTACATGTCATCGAAAACCTAACGAAAAAGCGGATGACACCATTACGTCCACCAACCGAAAAGGAAGCATTTAAAGGACAATTAAGTGCAGCTGTTGAAACCATCGAAAGTGATCTAGAAGAAAATGGTTTAGACAAATATCTAGAATCTGCTGAAGCGTTATTAGAAAAATATTCAGCGACAGACTTAGCTGCGTTATTATTAAAAACAGTAGCGAAAGATCCAGCAGATGCGGTTCCTGTAAAAATTACCCCAGAACGACCATTGCCTTCAAATAAAAAAGGCTTTAACAAAAATGGCCGTGGTGGTGGCGGTGGTAACAACCGTAATCGCAACCGTGGTGGCAATGGTAAAGGTGGCAGCTATCGTGGCAACAAAAACCATAAAGATGGCGACCGTAATTACAAAAATAGCGACCGCAAAAATAAAGATCAACGTGGCGGCAAACGTCATAACGATAAAAAACGTGGTTTCGTCATTCGCGAAAACGCCAAATAATCAAAAGAGCGAGTGTTCCGTCTATGAACGGAACACTCGCTCTTTTTTGGTAGATAATCGTTAAATAGAAAAACTCAAAAAAAGTAAAAAAGGCATCAAAATGATATAAAAAAAGAAAAACGCCAAAATTATCCAAGTTTTCAACGGGGAAGTTAGATTGAAGAGTTTCATTTTTTGTTGTAGCAAATGAATGGTTCCGATCCAAACCAGTTGCAAGAGAAAAAATAGGCTGGGATTTTTAAAGAAGATTGGAAATATGTAGAGCAACAAAGTAAAAATAAATAGGGCGCAACGAAGTAACTTTTTTTGCCGAGAAGTTAAAGTCATACGTTTTTCTCCTTTTTCTTTTTATTCTCCCATAAGTAGCCAAAATTTGCTATAAAATATTAAAACATCCGCTTAGTTTCCTGATTTTTTTCCGATACTTCTTAGTTGTTGTCTTACTTTTATAAAAATTCAGAAAAATTTTATAAAAATGTAAATAGGAAGAAAACGTATGGTACTTCAATTTGTGTGAGGATCTTGTAAAACATTCTTTATTTTTTTAGCGAATCAGTGGAAAAATTTTGAAATTTTGTTAAAATGAAAGGTAATTCGGAGTAACTATATTAAATAGGAAGTAAGGCGGAAAATGATAAAGGGAATTGGTATTGACGCAGTAGAATTAAGTCGGATAAAACCGATTGTTGAAAAACAAGGATCGTTTATTCAACGGGTTTTAACACCTAACGAATTGACCCTTTTTGAAAAGTTATCTACAAAACGTCAAATAGAATTTTTAGCTGGTCGTTTTGCTTGTAAAGAAGCGTTCTCTAAAGCATGGGGCACAGGGATTGGTAAAGTTGGTTTACAAGATATTGAGGTGCTGACTGAAAAAACAGGTGCACCATACGTAGCAAACTCGCCCCATAATGGTAAAGTGTTTGTCTCGATTACGCACACAGATACTATGGCGATTGCACAAATTGTTTTAGAAAGCGAATAATAGAAGCAACGAAGAAAGAAGGATGTACAATGGTCGTTGGATGGCATCGTCCTACACGGTTACATATCGATACGCAAGCAATTACTGAAAATGTCCAAAAGGAATGTCAACGTTTGCCAGAAGGAACCGCTTTATTTGCGGTTGTAAAAGCGAACGGCTATGGGCATGGAGCCGTAGAATCCGCCAAAGCGGCGAAAAAAGGTGGCGCGACAGGTTTTTGTGTCGCCTTATTGGATGAAGCAATTGAATTGAGAGAAGCAGGTGTTCAGGACCCCATTTTAATTTTGAGTGTGGTAGACTTAGCTTATGTGCCTTTATTGATTCAATATGATTTGTCTGTAACGGTAGCTACACAAGAATGGTTAGAAGCTGCTCTTCAACAACTAACGCCTGAGAGTAACACGCCATTACGTGTTCACTTAAAAGTCGATACTGGCATGGGACGGATTGGCTTTTTAACCCCGGAAGAGACTAAGCAAGCAGTGCGGTTTGTTCAATCCCACAAAGAATTTTTATGGGAAGGGATTTTTACTCATTTTTCAACAGCTGATGAAATCGATACAAGCTATTTTGAAAAACAATCAGGGCGTTTTAAGGCTGTTCTAGCAGTTTTAGAAGAGTTACCTCGGTATGTCCATGTTAGCAATAGTGCGACAGCGTTATGGCATCCTGATGTGCCAGGAAACATGATTCGCTATGGGGTAGCCATGTATGGATTGAACCCTTCAGGTAATAAGCTGGCCCCAAGCTATGCGTTAAAGCCGGCCTTACGGTTGACCAGTGAACTCATCCATGTAAAACGCTTAGCGGCTGGTGAAGGGATTGGCTATGGCGAAACCTACGTAACTGAAGCTGAAGAATGGATTGGGACAGTGCCAATCGGCTATGCAGATGGCTGGTTGCGTCATCTCCAAGGATTTACAGTGCTCGTGAATGGTAAGCGTTGCGAAATCGTTGGACGAGTGTGTATGGATCAATGTATGATTCGTTTAGCAGAAGAAGTTCCTGTCGGCTCAGTCGTTACATTAGTTGGAAAAGATGGCAATGAAGAAAATACGTTACAAATGGTAGCCGAAAAATTAGAAACCATTCATTATGAAGTTGCATGTACTTTCTCACAAAGAATCCCCAGAGAATATAACTAGATAGGAGGTTCCACTATGGTCAAACGCGGAGATATTTATTTTGCAGACCTTTCCCCAGTAGTGGGCTCGGAACAAGGTGGCGTCAGACCTGTCCTTGTTGTCCAAAATAACTTAGGTAATCATTTTAGCCCAACGATTATCGTTGCGGCGATCACAGCCAAAATGGCAAAGCCAAAATTGCCAACACATATCGGGATTAATTCTGATGAAACAGGCATTGAAAAAGATTCAGTGATTCTTTTAGAGCAGATTCGAACAATCGATAAGGGTCGCTTGAAAGAAAAAGTTTGTCATTTGAGACTTGATATTATGGAAGAAGTTGATCGTGCCTTAGGCATCAGTGTTGGACTTAGTAGCGATTCAGCCCCAGCAAAAGCAAATTCAGCTACATAAAGAACGATAGCTACTATGAAATCAACAAAGACTAATTGGATTTTTTTAAAAGCGACTGATCTAGTTCGGTTCGCTAAACATAGTTTGAGTAAAAGCGAGAGAGATGGCCAAGTGGCATCTCTCTTTTTTTGTTTTATATTTTAAAAATTAAAATATAAATATAAAATATAAAATTTTATCATTGTGTTTTAAATAAAGTTGTTGGCAAGGCTCAAACGGAATGTTACAATCAATACTATATAGAGTTTTTAAAGAGCGTAACAGATGATTTTACAAGTTTTGATTGTCGAGCGATGACATAAAGGAGATTATATTTGTATGATGATTGTTGTACTTTTAATGAGTAGTTGCTTATTTTTATTTGTAAGCTATCAATTGTATTTGCGATTACTTGTCGAAAAACTGGATTCAGAGGACCGGACATTAAAGAGGAAAATAAATTTCTATAAGTATCAGAAAAATAGTCGTTTAATGATTTATTTATTGTTTAGTGTTTGTCTACTTAGCGTATTATTGTTAGGAATTGTTTATACATATTATCAATTAAATCAACGAAATATCCGCATTGAACAACGGATCGAGCGTTTGGCACAAGGCCAAGCTACTCAAGGTGACAAAATAAAAAAACAAGCGATTAAAAAAACAGCCTTAAATCAGTTTCCCTGGAAGCAAGCTGTTTCGGCAGAATCGGCCGCTGTCTTGACTAATTATGAATTACAATTAGCGCGTGAATGGCGTCCTTACCTCGGAGAGACGAGTATCACAATGATTAGAAGTGAAAAAACACAAACCTTGACACTGTCTGTTTTTTCAGTTGGCTTAAGTTACCATGAATTTCAAACAGGCCAAGACAATATTGTAGCACTTATTGCAGCGTTGAATTCAGTTAAAGAAATTACCATGATTGATTTTAATTTTACTTATCGAGATCAAGAGCAAACCCTTGTCAAATCCATTGATACGTATGCTCGTGAGACGCTTGAAACAAATTTGGAGCCTGTCGTGATTAGTTAAAAGGATGAGAGAAAGGACATATATATGACAAAAAGACGTTTAATTAAAAAAATTAAAGATATTTCGGATGATACGCTTGAAAAAGAAGTCTTTTTTCAGCCAGGATTCGAACCAGAAAAAATAATTAGCGAAATCAAACCAGAACAACAGGAAAAAGAAATGGCGACGTTAAGAGAAAGGCTCGCCTACTATCAGAAAAAAGAAACAGCCTTTAAAAAACTTCAAGAAGAAAATGAGCAATTAAAGAACCAACAAGAAACGGAAAAACAAGCATTAGAAGAAAAAAATCAGTCATTACTTGAAATACTAAATCAAAAAGAACATGAAATTTTTGAATTGGAAGAGCAACTGGAAACGAACAGTGAAACCACGACAGAGGCTACCACTCTTCAAACAAATCTGCAAAATGCAGAAAAACAATTAACCACTGTACATAATCAAATGGAACGTTTAGAAAGTGAATTAACACAGCAAGTGGCAGAATTAGAAAAAGAATCGGCTGAACAGCAACAACATATCCAGACATTACACAACCAGTTAGCAGAAGAAAAAGGAAAGTTGGAGAAAAAAGGAGATATTACAGGAATGGAAAAGCAAGTAGAAACGTTAACGACAGAATTAGAAGAAAGCACAACGACTCAACAAGCATTGCAGGAACAAATTGAAAAACTAACTGTACAATTACAAAAAGTAGAAGCCGAAAAACAAGCCTTACAAGAGGCTGTCCAACAAGAAGTGATTGTGAAACAACGCATGGAGGAGTTAAAGAATGAGCTTCAAAATAGTTTACAGCAAAAAAATGAAGCAGAAGTAAAACTAGGTCGACTACAAGGTGTCAATGACAAACATCTTGCTGAAAAGCAAGTTTACGAAGGGGAATTAGCTGCTCTAAGAAAAGAAGTAGAGGCCAAAGAAGACACTTTAGAACAAGTTCAAAAAGAATTGAAGACACTACAAGCCGTTTCAAAAAATATTGAACCGAGTAGTGAGCAGTTAACAGAACTGCTACGCGCAAAACAGCAAATTAACGATTTATTAATGAAAAATCAGCAATTACAAGAAGAGGCTTTAAAATCGCAACAAGAAATTGGCGAAGTGATGGTTTCTGCCAAAAAAGAAGCCAATCGGATTGTTAATGAAGCAAAAGTAGAAGCAAAACACCTAATCAATTCCGCAGAATTAGAAATGTTAAATATTGGTAACCGAGCGAAAAGTATTTCGAATGAAGTCGAAGCATCAAAAGTAGAAGTACTTGAGATTTATCGCGAATTAGAGGAACGTTTAACTAAACTGACACGTCTTGAACAAGATAACTATTAATAAAATGGTCAGTAAAAAGTTAATGGGAGCAAGGAAACTACATTGTCTTGGGGTCCTTTTTTTAGCTGTTACATTAAGTAGCTCCGCAGAAAGATTACAGGCTGCTGCTGTCTCAAAGGAAGAGCAGTCGCTAAGGCAACCGCTTATCAGGAAAAACATAGTAACAGAGAAGAGCGAATATCTTGTAGAAGCAAATCAAAGTATTTGGGAGCTGGCACAAGATGCGCAGAAACCATTGAATCAGTTTATGAAGGAAAACCAGTTACGTAGTAGTTATATAAAAAAAGGAACGCAATTAGTTAAATAGAAAAAAGGAGCAAGAAAGGAAAAGTTTATTTAAGAAGCTTTTCCTTTTAAGAAAACGATGGAAGAATGGATAAAGCCCGTTATGCGAACAATTCGCCACATTAAGCGCGCCTTCTTGAAGCAAAAGTTGCCTGCGACATATCAGCTAAAAAAGCAAAAGGCTAACACAGCAATGGAATATTTGCTTGAGCAAACAGATAACCATCAATCAATAAGAGGACCGAAAAGAAAAATGACCGCTGAAGAGATTAAAAAAAAGCGGCAAGCCTACCAAAAGAAACAACGCGTCCAAGTCGTTAAATTTTTTATGCCAGCTATTCTTTTCGCCATTTTTGTGTTCTTTTTTGTGTTAAAGACATCTAGCTACCCAATTGCTGGGCAATCCATGAAGCCGACACTTAACGCAGGGGAACGAGTCTTAGTACAACGGACGAAGCAAGTAGCAAGGTACGATGTGATTGCATTTAAAGCACCGCTAGCTAGCAAAGGTACGTACGTCAAGCGAATCATCGGGGTTCCTGGTGATCGAATTTGGGTAAACGAGGGAAAACTTTATCTTTCAGAAGAACCTATAGCAAGCGATAATGAGGCACTGCCTGAGAATGCCAGTCGTTTTGACTTATCGGAAGAAGTGGCAGCCCAACTTCGCCTGTTCCAGAAGATTCCAGCCGGTCATTACTTTGTCTTAGGGGACAATCGTACGCATTCAAGTGATAGTCGTACGTTCGGCTTTGTCGAGATACAAGCGATTGAAGGAATCGTGGTGTTTAAAATGGCGCCGTTTAAGGAAATAGGGAAAGTAAAATAAAAAGCTTAAGTCAGCCATCTAAGAGTAGGGCACTTAAGCTTTTCTTTTTAGAGATTATTTGCCCAATAACAATTGAATGATTTTTTCAATTGATTGTAGGTCGTAACGATTACTAATATCCGAAAAAATATAGTAATGGTCATACTGGGCAACGAGCTGTTCATTATTGGTATTCATTAAAAGCAAATCATAATGGTTTTCTGCGTTGTAAGGCTCAATTTTCAGCGGATATTTTCCAGCGATACTCTGTTGTATTTTTTGTGCTACCAACTCGCTATAAGCACTGCTCAGTGAGTGATAAACACCAATCGTTATTTTTTTTTCATTTAATTCAGCAATGTGATTCAAAATAAGTGTATAATTAATTTCAGTAAATTGATTTTGGTACTTAGAAGCAGTGGCTTTTGTGGCAAAGTTCGTTGTAGCGATCTCCACTAATTCGTAAACTTCACTTTCGCTAAAAGGATGACGTAAGACTTTCAAAAGTGACTGAATTGTCCAATAATCAAAGGGTAAAATAAATCCTGAAAAATAATAGAGTTGCGCATGTAATTGGAAAAGTAAATTTTCAATATAAAGTAGCCGAATAGGCAGCACGTAATGGGATAAATAACCACGTGCTTTAAGGTACGTTAAAATGACCCGGTTCATTTCGTTAAGATACGTTTTTTCAATGCGTTGTTGTTTTGCTAAACGAAAGGCGAAAGCAGCATTCGCAGAATAGTTATGCATGGAACAAAAAAAGTCATAAAACATATAGGCTTCATTGATTGTATATGGACGGTCGATTCTTTTCATATATGTATGTATAGATAAATTAATTTCTTCAAATAAAGGTCGATCGAGTTGGACATCATGTGGACTAATCGTTGGCAGGGGTTCTAAAACCATGCGACGAAAAGAAATTTTCATCCAAAGTTTAATTTGGAGAATTTCTGTATGGTCAAAGGTAATTCTGGGGATTTCTTGTAGTATCTCGATTAATCCTAGGTATTGATTGGCCAGTTCTTTTTCTAAATCTGTTTTTTCTTCAAAGATAAACCAGAAAAAATTAAAAAAGAAAAAGCGAATTTGTTTTTCTTCGCCGACAAGTTTTCCTCGTTTGATACGTAAATTAAACTCATTGAGTAAGTCATTTAATTCAACAATTTTTCGATAATAGGTAGCAGAGCTAATGGCATAATTCTGTTGGAAATACCCGCCATTTATTTCATTTTTATGGAAGAGTTGCTGGACCATGTGAAACTTAATAGATTTATCTAAGAACAACATGATCATTGCTTTCATGGAAAAGGTAGGCGCTTTATTTAGATATAGAGTGTCACCTAATACTGTTAAGGTGAGGTTTTCTTGAAGTTGCTCTTCTTTCAAAAATTGCTCTAAAAAAGAAAGATACTCATTCAATGTTGGTAAACTAATATTGAAAAAATCTACTAATTCATTTCGTGTCGCTTGACCTTTATTATTATATAGGAACAATAAAATATCATTCATATAATCATAAGGCTTTTCTAAAAAATCTCGTTTTAGCATCGTTACTCACCTCTCTTTTAAGAATACTGTATCTATGATAAAATGGCAATAAACAACTGATAAAAAGATTGTTTTTTGAGGTGTTTTTTATTATCGTTGAGAAAAAGAAATAAAAAGAAAAAACAAAGTATTTAAATGACAACAAAATAATTAAAATGAAGGAGCGATAGAACATGAACAGCGTGGTGAACTTTAGAGATATTGGAGGATTTCCAACGCAACAAGGCACAGTTGTCAAGACAGGGCATTTTTTTCGGAGTGGTGAACTCGTCAATGTTGCACAAGCGGATCAACAGAAACTGGTAGAGGACTATCAAATTAAACGAATCTATGATTTTAGAAGTGCAGCGGAAACGCAAGAACGACCAGATGATTCAATTCAAGGAACCAACTATCTACATATAGATATTTTGGCCGATATTCAGGCGCAGACTGCTTCATTAGAAGGAATGCTTAAAACGGTTGGTTCACCCGATGAAGCAATGGACATGGCTTATAAAGAAATGGTTCTTTCCAATTCGGGGCGCAAAGGTTACCAAACATTTTTTGAAAACTTTTTAAGTTATCCACAGGAAGCTATTTTATTTCATTGTTTCGCAGGAAAAGATCGAACAGGAATCGGCGCAGCCTTGATATTAAGTGCTTTAGGTGTGGAACATTCTTATATTTTAGAAGATTATTTAAAGACGAACGAGCAAAGAAAAACCGCTAACGAGCAAATTATTGCGCAATATCAAGCAAATGGAACGCCTCCAGCAGAAATTCAACAATTAGAAACGCTGCTTTATGTGAAAAAAGAGTACTTAGCGACCGCTTTACAGGCGATTGAAAAAGAATTTGGTTCGGTAGAGGGCTATTTAAAAGAGGGACTCGGCTTACCTTTATCTGCTAAAAAAAACATGCTAAGTCTGTACACAAAATCATAGATCCTAAAAAAAGGACTATCCTTTCTAAAAAAGAAGTTTTATAATAGAAAAGAATCCGTTTGTAAGGAGGGATAGGGAATGAAAGAAGGACAAGAACAATTCTTAACGTTCATACTAGATCGAACAAAAGAAGATAAAAAAGAAAAAATGCAAGCGCTACTTGCAGAAATGTTTGAACGCCAACAAACAGGCAAATTAGATAAAATGTACTTGATGACAAAAGCACCAAAACTTTTGGCGTATTTAAAACCAGAAGCCATTGATGAAGTTAAACAAGTCGTTTCGGAATTTTCTAAAAATATGAAATAAACAATCTTAGCTTGAACTTACGACATTTTAAAAATGTGTCGTAACATTCAAGCTTTTGTTTGTTATTCTCTTGTATTTTATGCTAAAGTTATTCAGGCACAAAAAAAAGCAGGTGATTTTATGAAACATATAAAAAATACATGGGAACTATTTATTTTAGATTGGAAAAGAATTTTTAAAAATCCAGTAGCAACATTTTTGATTGTTGCCTTAATGATTATTCCATCATTATATGCATGGTTTAACATTAAAGCACTATGGGATCCGTATTCAAATACAGGAGAGTTACCAATAGCGGTCTATAGTGATGACCAAACAGCAACTTTTCAAGATAAATCGGTCAATATTGGTGATGAAGTCTTGAAAAACTTGAAGAAAAACAAGCAATTAGGTTGGCGTTTTGTTGATTCGAAAAAGGAATTAGACAAAGGGGTCCAATCAGGAAAATATTTTGCCGGGATTTATTTACCTAAAGATTTTTCCAAAGATTTGCTAAGTTTTACTTCTGGTGACATCAATAAACCTAAAATTGAATACTCAATCAATGAAAAAATTAATGCAATTGCGCCGAAAATTACGTCAAAAGGCGCCTCTTCCATTCAGTCACAAATTTCGGAAGAATTCATTAAAACGGCAAGTAGTACGTTAATCAAAACATTCAATGATATTGGCTATGATATTGATAAAAACATGGTTAGCATTCAAAAAGTTAAGAGCATGATTTTAGATACAGATGCCAACATTGGAACCATTGACACGTACGCGAAACAAGTCACAGACTTACATGGTAAGATGCCTGAGCTAAAAGAAAAATTAGCGAAAGCCAACGATGCGATGAAATATTTACCTGAAGTTGATGCTTTAGGAGAGAAGATTGTTGAGCTAAATGGCAAAATGCCAAGCATCAAAGAACAAGCTAGTGTTATTTTGACGTTACAAGAAAAAATTCCAGAAATTCAAAACGCTGGCCGACAAATTGCTATGATTGATGAAGACTTTGCCTCTGTGGAACAAACAATGAGCGAAGGAATCCAAGAAGCAAAACAAGGATTAGAAATCATTCAACAAGTCCAAACGGCGTTACCAGATATTCGTAAACTAGGTGATCAAGCTAATGATTTAGGGAATGTCACATTAGATGGCGCTAATAAATTGGAAAAGGCTTTACCTGAGATTACGCGGAGTGTTGCGACGATTGTCAAGGCAATTGAAACAATTAGTTCTGGTATAAATATCGGATTAGAGCAACTGAAGGATAAACGTTTGCCAGTGGAAGAAAGAGAGCAAATTAAACAACAAATATCTGAAAATTTAGCGAGACAGCATGAGAATATTCTGCAATTAATTCAATTGTTTACGCAACTACAAGAAGCAACTGGAAGTACTGCATTGCAAGATTCAATTGATAAATTGAATGAGCTAAATCAAATTATTTCAGACTTGAAAACGGTAGTTGATGGTATTGACGTCAACGCAGTAACAAATGATGACTTAACAATAATTCAAGATCAAGCGAAACAAGTACAGGATACTGCAGCAAAGATTCATCCAGATGAAATTAGTAATACCGTTTCAACCATTTTAAACAAACTAACTAGTACCATCCAAAACGCTCAAGGTCAACTAAACAAAGCACAACAAATTGACTTTGAAGGGTTATTGAGTTCAACAAGTCAAACGGTCACTAATGCGATTTCTTTATTAGAAAAATATCAAGCCGAAATGCCGGCAATTAAACAAGAAATTCATGATGCGAATACGATGTTGAATGGCAATATGGAAACCATTGTCAATGGCATTAATCGTGGTGCTGATTTGTATAAAAACGATTTACCAGTCATTCAAGACAAAGTCAGCAAAGCGGCAGCCTTTATGCAAAATGACTATCCAGGTATCCGAAAAGATTTAACGAATACCTTGAAAACAGTCAATGAGAAAATGCCAGATGTTGAAGCGGCCTTAGACAAAGCCAACGAACTGATTATTAATGATTGGCCAAATATCAAAACAGGATTACACAAAGCAGCGAATGCAATCCGTAAAGGTGAAAAAGAAGTTGATTTAGGTGAAATTCTTAAATTACTAAAATTAGATGCCAATAAAGAAAGTGACTTCTTTACACAACCAGTTGAAGTCAAAGAACATGCTGTTTATCCGATTGCTAATAATGGTTCGGCAAGTACGCCATTCTATACAGCTTTGTGTTTATGGGTTGGTGCTGTATTATTCTCAAGTGTTGCGACAACGGATGTTTATCTTGAAGGAAAAGATAAAAAACGCTTCTCTAAACGGGAACAATTTTCAGCACGGATGTTTACCTTCATTGTCATGGGGATTGGTCAAGCACTGATTGTAACCTTAGGTAATTATTTTGCGTTAGGCGTAGATGTTCGTAATCCAGCGTATAGCGTCTGGTTTGCGGTATTGATTGCCATTACGTTTATGATAATGGTTTATGTGCTTGTTGCTCTCTTTGGCAATGTAGGGAAAGGAATTGCGATAATAATCTTGGTACTATCCATCTCTGGTGGGGGTGGGAACTACCCAATTCAAGTCTCAGGTAAATTCTTCCAAATGATTAATCCGTTCTTGCCGTTTACGCATGCCGTGAACTTGCTAAGGGAATCAGCAGGAGGCATTTACTGGCCAAATGCTTGGTTTGCCATTTGGATTATGGTGGGGATTTCAGTCGTCTTTAGTATTGGCGGCGCAATTCTTTATCCACATCTGGAACACAGATCGAAAAAATTTGCGGCTTTAGCACAAAAGAGCCATTTATTCCATTAAAAAACAAAAAGCTGAAAACATCTCTAGCGTTTTCGGCTTTTTGTTTTTCTTTATTTTCAAGGCAACCCTAACAAAGAAGTTTTGGGGGCTCTTGCTTTTGACTTTTTGGCAATGCTAAATAATAAAATCTCCCTCAGAAAGTGAGGTTTTTTGTGTACAAATGTATAAAAAGGTTTTATAGTATTTTTTTAAGAAATAAAAAGTGGGTAGGGGTTGTAAAATGATTCAAGCATTGCTTCAACGATATGAGAAAAAAATTGAACGTCGTAAATTGGAAAAACGAACAGCATTCGGTGCTTTTGCCGGGCGGATTGGGCTTGTTTCTAATTTATTTTTATTCGTTAGTAAATTTATGATTGGCTTGCTTTCAGGTAGTGTTTCAATCATGGCAGATGCCATTAATAGCTTGTCCGATACTATTTCTTCAGTTTTAACATTAGTCGGTTTTTATATTGCTGGTAAGCCAGCGGATAAAGAACATCCCTATGGCCATGAACGTTTTGAATATATTAGTGGAATGCTTGTATCATTAGTGATTACGTTTATTGGGTTTGAGTTTCTAACGACCTCCGTTGATCGTATCCTGCATCCAGAATCAATCAAGGTGACCCCCATTTTATTTGCTGTTTTAGCTTTGTCAATTGGGATTAAAATTTGGCAAGGGCTGTTTTACAAAAAAGTATCAGCAAAAATTGATTCTCAAGCATTAGTTGCTTCTGCTAAGGATAGCTTTAATGATGTTTATACTACATTAGCTGTTTTGATTTCTGCATTTATTGAAGGCGTCACTGGTTTGCGAATTGATGGATATATTGGTTTTTTAATTGCTGCATATATTATTTATAGTGGCTTGCAGTTAATTCGCGAATTTATTAATGAGTTGATGGGCATGCGTCCGAGCCAAACAGAAATTGATGAAATGAAAAATGTCTTATCAAAAATGGAAACAATTGTAGGGTATCACGATTTACTGATTCATAATTATGGTCCCAGCCAAACGTTTGCGTCTGTTCACATTGAAATTGATGATCGCTGGGATTTAAATAAAGCCCATCAGACAATCGATGCGATTGAAGCGAAGTTTAAAGAAGAATTAGATGTTAACCTTGTTTGTCATATTGATCCAGTGAATTTGTATGACCCAACACAACAATTTGTTCATCAAACAATCAAAAAGATTATTCGTTCTTTTGATGCGTCTTTAAAAGTCCATGATATCCGCTTAGTTACCCATGGCGAAGAACCGAAGATTTTGTTCGACTTGGTTTTACCTACAGAATCAAAATTATCTGAATTTGAACTGGGTGTGGAAATTCAACGGCAAGTTTATGAAAAAATTGGTCGTTATAAAGTGGAAATTACCTTCGATCATACGTACTTGTTACAATAAAAGGGAATAATTAACTAAGTTTTTAAGCGAGAGCCAAAAGGTCAAATAGACTTTTAGCTCTCGCTTTTTTGTTTAGAGAATGCAAATCCTTTTGTTATCTGGATTCTCTTGATAAGATAAAGGAAGCGGGGGACTTTAAATGAGTGTCTGATTAAAAAAAGATGGTGATTTTTTTATCTTTTTCAGTAACAAAAATCAATTGACTTTTCATTGTGAGAAGCGTAGCATATGGATTTGTTTGATAAAAAATAATGAAAAAAGTGAGCGGGTCACTCTAGAGAAAAGGAGTAGAAAAAAATGGCGGATTTAAAACGACTGTTCATTGGGAAACCATTGAAATCAGCCGAAAATGATGAACATAAATTAAGCAGATTTGCAGCGCTTGCGTTGTTATCTTCTGATGCACTTTCATCCATTGCGTATGGTACAGAACAAATAGTGGTGGTTCTGGTTACTTTGTCGGCGGCTGCGATTTGGTATTCATTACCAATTGCTGCATTTGTTATTATTTTACTTATTTCTTTAACATTGTCGTACCGACAAATTATTCATGCGTATCCGCATGGCGGCGGCGCATACGTTGTTAGTAGTGAAAACCTCGGCAGAAATGCCGGTTTATTGGCTGGTGGTTCGTTGTTAGTCGATTATATGCTAACAGTAGCCGTTTCAGTTTCAGCGGGCGCAGAGGCGATTATATCGGCGATTCCGGCGTTATATGGTCATCAAGTAGCAATTTCTATTGGGATTGTGATATTGATTACCTTAATGAACTTGAGAGGCCTGCGAGAATCTGCTTCGTTCTTAATGTTGCCAGTGTATAGTTTTATCGCAATTATTACATTACTGATTGTTGTTGGGCTATTTAAAATTGTGACTGGCGCACAGCCATTGAATGCGACAGCTTTACCAGGAGCCGTGGTTCCAGGAATTTCTATTGCCTTGGTTTTACGGGCTTTTTCATCTGGTTCTTCTTCCTTAACAGGGGTTGAAGCAATCAGTAATGCAGTGCCATTCTTTAAGAAACCACGAGCAAAAAATGCTGCTGGGACGTTAGCGTTAATGGCAACGATTTTAGGGTTCTTCTTCGTGGGGATTACATTTATTAACTATTGGTATGGGATTGTGCCCAAAGAAGAAGTGACAGTTCTTTCACAAATTGGGAAAGCGGTCTTTGGTCAAAATATTTTATATTATTTATTACAGTTTGCGACAGCCTTAATTTTAGCGGTTGCTGCTAACACAGGATTCTCAGCCTTTCCAGTTTTGGCTTATAACTTAGCCAAAGATAAGTTTATGCCGCATATGTATATGGATCGTGGCGACCGTTTAGGCTATTCAAACGGTATTTTAACTTTAGCTGCTGGTTCCATTGTTTTATTATTGATTTTCCAAGGTTCCACAGAACGTTTAATCCCATTGTATTCAATTGGTGTGTTTATTCCGTTTGCTTTGTCTCAATCGGGGATGGTTGTAAAATGGCGAAAAGAAACTAAAAATTGGTTGCCAAAATCAATTGCTAACATTGTCGGCGCCTTTATCTCTTTCGCGATTATCGCCATTTTGTTTATTTATCGATTAGGGGACATCTGGCCGTTCTTTATTATTATGCCGGTGTTGATTTATGCATTTTATCGGGTCAACACTCACTATAAAAATGTGGCGGAACAGCTACGTTTAGAAGACGGGGCACAGTTGCATGAGTTTGATGGGAATACAGTTATTGTTCTAGTAGGGAACGTAACCAAGGCAAATGTCGGCGCCTTGAATTATGCGCGTTCCATTGGCGATTATGTCGTTGCCATGCATGTCTCAATGGATGAAAATGTTGAGAAGGAAAAAGAAATTCAGGAAGAGTTTAAAAAACACTTCCCGGACGTTCGTCTATCAATTGTCCATTCTTCGTATCGTTCACTGCAAAATCCTATCTTACGTTATGTTGATTTGGTTAGTAAAAATGCCACGAAGCATAACTACAGTACAACGGTTTTAGTACCACAATTTGTACCGAATAAACGTTGGCAAAATATTTTGCATAACCAAACAAGTTTACGCTTGCGGATTCGTTTAGCGTGGCGGGAAAATATTATTGTGGCTACCTATAGTTATCACTTGAAAAAATAAATAAAAGTCTGCTATCTTTTGATGGCAGATTTTTTTATTGACGTAATTGTTTTTGATAAATTCTAGCGCAAGACTGCTCTTCGGTGGTTACCATTGTCAAAAATTCCCAGTCATATCTTTCATAAAAAGTAATATGGTCTGTGAGCAAATAAAGCTTTTTAAATCCAGAATTAGCTAGAAAATCACCAACTGTTGTTAAAAGAATTCCTGCTAAGCCTTGGTGACGAAATGTTGGTTCGACATACAATGCACAAAGGTTTGGTGTAAGGTCTGCACGATTGTGGAAGTCATTATCAATTACGCCCACGCCTGCAACGATGTCCTGCTGTTTATTCAAGCAGACCCACCAATATGGTACGTGGTTTTCGCTAGTTAGCATTTCCTGCATACTTGCTTGATACGCTTCAGCGGGGATTTGCCACTTTTGGCTAAACCATTGAGCAGCTGACGGAATTAAGTGTGGTTGTTGGTTTAAATCGATAATAGTATAGTTAGACATTATTGATCTCCTAGATAAAAAAACAGATCCCATTGAAAAGAAACAATGTTGGATCTGCTCTGTATTTTTTATTAATTGGAATGTTTGCTAGCTGGGTCTAAACGCCGTTCAATAATCCCTAGAACCCAATCTGTGATAATCGCCATAAAGGCCGTTGGTAAGGCACCGACTAAAATGATAGAAGCACCATCTGTGGCATTGGTTCCACGAATAATAATATCCCCTAAACCACCAGCACCAACGAAAGCACCAATCGCAGTAATCCCGATTGCGACGACTAACGCATTTCGAATACCTGCCATGATTACTGAAACAGATAAAGGTAACTCGACCATATAAAGAAGTTGTACTTTTGTCATACCCATTCCTTTACCAACATCTAAAATATTGCGATCCACTTGAATCATGCCAGTGTACGTATTCTTGATGATTGGTAGGAGAGAATAAAGGAAGACCGTTACAACCACCGTGTTGACGCCTAAGCCCATTCCCAACATTAAAATCGAAAGCATTGCCAAAGCTGGTACTGTTTGGATAATGTTCGCTAAACGGATAATCCAGTTGGCTAAGCTACGTTTACGTGAAATCATAATCCCAATAGGAATCCCGACAATTGCAGCAAAGATTACGCCATAAATCGAAATTAAAAAGTGACGTAAAAATTGTTGAAAGACGTAGCCGCCATTTTGTTGGAAATAGTAGATAAATTGTTGGAATAAATTCATATTATTCATCTGTTACTCCCCCTCAAAATAGTTATTTTCTTTTAAGAAACGTTCGGCTACGACAGCAGGTTCAATTAAATCATTATCTGCTTGATAGTTCAATTCTTGCATTTTTTTGGTAGAAATTTTACCATCTAAGCGATTTAAGACATCTTTAATTTCCGGCGTTTCTTTTAATAATTTGTCACTAACCACAGGAGCGGCATCATAAGGCGGGAAGAAGCGCTTGTCATCTTTTAACATGACTAAATCGTAACTACCAATCCGGCCATCTGTTGAGTAACCTAAGATGACGTCCATTTTTCCAGCGTTGACTGCATCGTACACCAAGCCAATTTGCATTGGTAAAATAGATTTAAATTGGAAGTTGTATTCCTTTTTAAAGCCTTCATAACCGTCGCCTTCACGTGTGATCCACGCAGTATCGACACCAGCAACTAATTTGTCTGCGACTTTCCCTAAATCACTGACTGTTTTTAAATTGTATTTCTCAGCCGTTTCTTTTGTAACTAAGAATACATAAGTATTTTCAAATCCATATGAAGGGAACCAAGTTTGTTGATAACGTTTTTCAAATTCTGATTGAACTAGATTGAACGCTTTTTTAGGATCTTTTTCCGCTGGTAAGCCCAGCGTAGTAGTCACGTCAGTACCAGTATAACGAGCTGCAGAAATTGAGGCATCTCCGTTTAACATTGCTTGGTGATTGATGGTAGTAGTGGCTAAGTTGTTAATCACATTTGTTTTTTTATCTGTGTAATGCTCAACCATATCCGCTACAATGCTCCCTAAAATCTGCGCTTCTGAAGTAATCCCACCTGTAATGGCAACAGTGTTATCATCAGAAGTTGAAGCGAGACCAGGTAAAGAACAACCTGCCAATAAAAGTAAACTGCTTAAGAAGAGTAAGCTTAACTTGAGTTTCTTTTTCATCATTATTCGCCCTCCCTTAAAGCTTTTGGCGTTAAACGATTTTCTAATAATCCAAGAAGAACATCTGCTAAAAGCGCTAAAATAGTTACCGGAATAGTCCCGCCAAAGATTAATTCTGGCTGATAGTTATTTAATCCACTGAAAATCATATCACCAAGACCACCTGCACCAATATAAGAAGCCAGTGTAGCCCAAGCAATGACATAGACAGCAGCTAAACGAATGCCGGCCATAATTGTTGGCATGGCAATGGGTAATTCAACACTAAAAATAGACTGTAAATTGGTCATGCCCATGCCTTTAGCAACATCTCGGTAATTTTCATCGACATTTTTCATTCCGATATACGTGTTTCTTAAAATAGGTAGAAGGGAATAGATGAATAGCGCGATAATAGCGGGTGTTTTGCCGACACCAAAAATTGGAATCATCAAAGCTAATAAAGCCAACGAAGGAACCGTTTGTAAGGCACTTGTTAAACCAATGACAATATTGGCTACTTTGGGCAAACGTGTTAACCAAACGCCAACGGGCACAGCGATAGCGACCCCTAATAAAAGTGCAAAGAATGAAATATAAATATGTTCAATACTTTTTGAAATCATTTCTGATCCATATTCTTGAAAGAAGCTACTCATTGCTTACGCCTCCTCTTTATCAGTTTCGGACTCGCTTTGTTTTGCTTCTACAGCTTCACTAATCGTTGTTTCATCGCCCCAGATAACATCATAAACAATGTCAACAAGGGAAGCACGTGTTAAGATGCCCACCACTCGTTTTTGTTCATCAACGACTGGCACATATTTTAAGCCGCGTTTTAAGATTCTTTGTAAAGCATCACGTAAAAGAGCGGTTTTTTGAACAAAGAAGACATCTTTATTCAAGATATCACCAACACTAGAAGCTTTGCCACGTTGCTGATCTAATGTTTCAACATCGATAAAGCCTTTAAGCACATGGGAATTATCAACAACTAATAAGGTATCAACCCGTTTTTCACGCATCAATTTAATCGCTTCTTGTAAAGATTTTTCCGGCGTGATAGTAATAGCTGAATTTAACATGACTTCATCAACAGTGGTGAAATCAGGTTTGGCTTGTAATAAGCGATCTTCTCCGATGAGTTCTTCTACAAATTCATTGGCTGGATGACGTAAAATATTATCTGGTGTGTCAAATTGAATTACTTTGCCTTCGCTCATAATGGCAATTTTATTTGCTAATTTCAACGCTTCATCCATATCATGGGTAACAAAGACAATAGTTTTTCCTAAACGTTCTTGCAAATCTTTCACTAAATCTTGTAATGAATCACGGGTGATAGGATCTAAAGCACCAAAAGGTTCATCCATTAGAATAATATCTTGATTGGCAGCTAAAGCCCGCACAACGCCGATTCTTTGTTGTTGTCCCCCAGAAAGTTCATTGGGATAGCGGTCCAACATTTCTCGTGGTAACTCAACCAAATCAATCATTTTTTCGGCTATCTTATTGCGTTCTTCCACAGGTACTTTTAATAATTTAGGCACTAAAACGATATTTTCACGAATGGTCATGTGAGGCATCAAGCCGATATTTTGAATGACATAGCCAATTTGGCGACGTAGCTCTACAGGATTGATTTTTTGAATATCTTGGCCATCAATTAAAATTTTTCCTTTTGAAGGGTCGGTCATGCGGTTAAGCATCCGCATTGATGTTGTTTTTCCACTACCACTTGTTCCGATGAAGCAGATAAATTCACCTTTATCGAAAGACAAATTAATGTCATCAACGGCGACTTTTCCGCCTTTATAAAATTTTGATACATGCTGAAATTCTATCAACTTACTCACCTCAACTAAATATTTTGAAAATGTATCTTATTACTAGTATGCTATAAAAATGCGATTTCGACAAATGTAATCTATTTTTAATGGGAAAAAGAAGGCGGTAAAATTTTTTTAATTCGTTCTAAAAAAAAGAAAAGATAACTATTGTTTAGTAAAAGTTATCTGAACGAAACAAGATGTTAAAAAGAGTATTCTGAGAAGGAAGAAAAGCCGCTATAACAAAGAAAAGTGTCCTTTGTAGCAAGTTGACGGGAGCTGAGTTTTTCATTAGAATGGAAAGAGAACAAGGGAATAAAATAAAAAAAGGCGCTTCATGATTTAGCGGCAACTAAATCACGAAGCCTTGAATAGTCACCTGTGCAAGTGGACCATCAAGTTGCCCGTTCAATCAATGGAAACCATTGATCACTTTTATTTTACTGAATTTTTGAAAAAATTACCAGTTTTTTTAAGAAGTAAGAAGTGGAAGAACGAAGGATGCTTTTTATGGAATGTGCAATGACGTTCAGAAAAATCTGAAGGTCATTTTTTATTCTCTTGTTCAAACATTCAAACATAGGGGAAGAGAGACGGACGTAATTTTGTCACCGATTATTACGTCCGTCTTCCGTTGTTTTCTAAAGCGTTGGTTACATGTCTTTGTAGAGGTTGGCTTCAATTGCAGTCCGTTTTGGTTCTAAAAAAGGCGGTAAAGCCAACGTTTCCCCTAAATGTTCCAGAGGCTCATCCAATGTAAAGCCAGGAGCCAAAGTAGCAAATTCAACCCGATTCCCGCCTGGTTCACGAATGTATAAACTTTTAAAATATCCACGACTTACATACATTTCAATCTCCCAGCCTTGCGCTAAAGCGCGCGTGTGTAGTTCTTGTAATGCTTCATCATCAGCCACAGAAAAAGCAATATGATCCATACTGCCACGCCCCATTCGGCTTGTTTTATCCGACGTTGTTTGATGAACAGAAAAGCTTTCCGTCTCACTTAAAATAATCGTATTACCAACTGCTTGCCAACCAAGAAATGTTTCAAAAAAGGCCAAGGTTTTTTCAGAATCTGGCACATGAAATTCAGTAGAGGCTAAACCGATAATTTGAACCGCTGCTGGAATGTCGTTAGAAACAACGAGTGTTTCTTTTAATGGATTTTCAGGAACTTCTGTCAGGATAATATGCGTATCATCTGGATCACTGAAATGTAGGCTCTTTTCTTTTTTGTTAAATGGAATTTTGTTTTCTGTTAAACGTTGTTCCCAAAAGGAAAGGCTGTTTTGGGGAATTTTTAAGCCAATCGTGGCTAAATAATTTTTTTCTTCATAGCGGTTGCCTAATAAGGGCACGATAAAAAAAGTTACTAAGCTTCCCGGTGTGCCTTGATAATCGCCATAAAAATAATGAGGCATGCGATTGTTGTCTTGATTTACGGTATTTTTGACAAAGCGTAAGCCTAACAATTTTGTATAGAATGATTGGTTTTCTTGACCATGACGCGCTAATAGTGAAACATGATGAAATTGAGCATGCATTTTGAGTTCCTCCTCTAAATAACTATGTATACTTACTTAAAGTAAGTATAGTGCTTCTGACATTTTTTGACAACTATTTAGTTTGATTCAGAAGGCTGACATAGCCAGAAACAAGAAAAAGTGTTAGAATAACCAAGATAAAAACTAGTAGAAAGAGTGACGGAAATGCTAAGTACAGAAGATTTTGATTTTGATTTACCAGAAGAATTAATTGCTCAAACCCCACTAAAAGATCGCGCTAGTTCACGATTATTAGTTGTAAATAAAGAAACAGGGGACATGGAGGATAAACATTTCCATGATATTCTTGATGAATTACAGCCTGGGGATGCATTAGTCATGAATAATACACGGGTACTGCCGGCCCGTTTATATGGAGAAAAACCTGAAACAGGCGGTCATTTGGAAGTTTTACTTTTAACAAATACAGAAGGCGATACATGGGAAACCTTGATTAAACCCGCGAAACGTGCAAAAGTCGGCACGGAAATTCAATTTGGCGATGGTCGCCTAAAAGCGGTGGTTAAAGAAGAGTTGGAACATGGTGGTCGAATCATTGAATTTAAATATGATGGTATTTTCTTAGAAATTTTAGAATCGTTAGGAGAAATGCCATTGCCGCCATATATCAAAGAACGTCTAGATGACCCAGATCGTTATCAAACGGTTTATGCTGAAGAAAATGGTTCAGCTGCAGCACCAACAGCGGGTTTGCATTTTACAAAAGAACTATTAGAAGAGATCAAAGCAAAAGGTGTTCATCTCGTTTATTTAACTTTACATGTCGGTTTAGGAACATTCCGTCCCGTGAGCGTTGATAATATAGAAGAACATCATATGCATAGCGAATTCTATCGTTTAACTGAAGAAGCGGCTAAGCAATTAAATGAAGTACGCCAAGCAGGCGGTCGGATTGTTGCGGTTGGAACAACTTCTATTCGTACGTTGGAAACAATTGGCACAAAATTTAATGGTGAAATCCAGGCTGACAGTGGCTGGACCGATATTTTTATCACACCAGGGTATCAATTTAAAGTCGTAGAGGCTTTTTCAACGAACTTCCATTTACCAAAATCTACGTTAGTGATGCTTGTGAGTGCCTTTGCAGGAAAAGACTTAACATTGGCTGCTTACCAACATGCAATTGAGGAAAAATATCGTTTCTTTAGTTTTGGCGATGCAATGTTTATTAAATAAGCGACACTTTGTGAGCAGAATACTTGGGATTGAAACAAAAATATATTATGATAAACACGTGATTTTTGGAATCACAGTAAAGGTGTGCTTTATTTTTTCTTCCCCTGTAAATAATAAAGTTAGAAACCAAAACGCTACTAGGACGAAAATGCTTAGTAGACAATCTTAGAATAAAAAGAACAGCGCAACCACGGTTGCGCCGTTCTTTTTTTTATGTAAGAAAAGATTAATTATTGAAACAACAATACGAAGAAGTGCTTTCTTCGTATTGCCGGTACTAAGTTGTACCTCGGCAACTCCAAGTACAATCAGAAAAATTGTCTTGTTAAGTACAGCTTATACTGTTTAGGCTTCTTGTTCTACATCGTCATTCAGTGTTTCTTTGAAGGTGAACACATCATCAATGGTTACGCCAAAGACGTTCGCGATGTCATGCGCAAGAAGTAATGAAGGATTGTACTTGTTTCGTTCCAGTTGAATAATTGTTTGTCGAGAGACACCGACTCGATTGGCCAAATCTTGCTGGGTCATACGAGCCATAGCACGATAAACATGAATTGAACTTTCAAACGAAGATTTTTTCTTTTTTCGCATAGCATTCCCTCCTTTAAAAGAAGATAAAATAGAATGTGCACCTTGAATATAACACATATGATTATTTGATACAAATATATTTTATTGCCTAAAAGAAAAAACCGAGCTTAAATTTAAGCTCGGCCTTGTTAACGGGAAGACATCAATTGGTTGAATAAGTGTTTACATTTCGCGATACATGTAAAGCAAAAGGTGAACGTGATGTGGTGAAACTAAAACCTTGTTTTCATACAGTTTCGACGCTTGGATGGTGGATAACTTGCGTTAGGTGATAACAGATAGGGTAAATGCTTTATAGAAACTCCATCCTTCTATAACCTTTCCCTATTTTCCGATACGAGTTATCACTAACAATTACTCTACACGTATTGTTTACAGGTGAATCTTGCAATTCTAACAACTTTGAGTTTACCGATTTTTATCTACTGAGAAAATCTTCAACCAATTGATTAGCATGTCCTCCTTACACTTAAAGAATAGCACTTTTTGAAAGCGTTTGCAAGTTATAACACTTATTAATAAGATTAAATATAATATTTTTCTGGTTATTTTATAACATGTAAAATAAATAATCGTGCGAACCAAATAACATTGTATTTTTTTGTTGTTTTGTTTTGAATATATAGAAATAAACTATTTTTTTATCAGACAAAATGAAAAAAATGTCCATTGCTTTTTGGCTGAATTCGTTTCTTTTTTCATAAAATTCCCATAATCAAATAGAAACATTGCTGTAGCAACAACGAAAATACCAGTTTTTTCTGGACATATGAGAGAACGCTAAGCCAAAGATGAAAAAAGTTGCGTGTTCAAAAAAAATCATGTTATATTTAATAGAGACACTATTATATAGGAAGAAAAAATTAGAGGGGGAATAGGATGGAAGCTTACAAGCAAACTGTCGATACTGTCACAAAAGAAGTTTCAGTCAATACTGAAACTGGTTTAACACAACAAGAGGCCCAACAACGGCTGAAAGAAAATGGCCGCAATCAATTTGAAGAGGCTAAGAAGGATTCTGTGTTAAAGAAATTTATTCACAGTTTATCTGATTTTACAACGATTATTTTATTAGTTGCTGCGGCAATTTCGTTTTATACAGCAATCGTAACAGAACATGGCGAATATTTTGAAGGAATCTTAATTATTGCAATTGTGATTATCAATGCTGTTTTGGCCATTGTTCAAGAAGGAAATGCTGAAAAATCTCTGGCGGCTTTACAAGACATGAACAAGCAAAGTAGTGCAGTCTTACGAGATGGCAAGGTAATCGAAGTCGATGCTGAAGAACTAGTAGTAGGAGATGTTCTAGTTCTTGAAGCTGGTTCAATGATTACAGCCGATGCACGACTTATTCAAGCTTCTCAAATGCGCGTAGAAGAGTCAGCACTAACAGGTGAAAGTGAACCTGTTGAAAAAGATCCTACATACGTGGGGCATGACGATGATGGCTTAGGAGATCAAATAAATATGATTTTCAAAGGTTGTACCGTTGTGAATGGCCGCGGACGAGCAGTAGTAACTGCAACAGGAATGAATACGGAAATGGGTAAAATTGCTGGGTTACTGAATAACAGCGATCAGCAAAAAACACCATTACAAAAACGCTTGAATCAATTAGGCAAACGTATTAGTTTGTTAGCCTTAGGGGCTGCAGCAATTGTTTTCATTATTGGTGAACTGCAAGGAGAACCGCTTCTTGAAATGTTTATGACAGCCGTTTCCTTAGCGGTGGCAGCTGTACCAGAAACACTAACCGTGATTGTAACGTTAACCTTAGCATATGGTGTTCAAAAAATGGCTAAGAAACATGCAATTATTCGCCGATTGCCAGCAGTAGAAACGCTAGGAACTGCGAATGTTATCTGTTCTGATAAGACAGGAACACTGACACAAAATAAAATGCGTGTCCGCCGAGTATGGCATCGTGGTGATGAAGTAACGGATACGGAAGATGCCATGACCGATGAAGCCATGGAAGTACTGAAAATGGCTGCCTTATGTACAGATGTCATTGTGGAAAAAGAAGGCGATGAACTAACTGTTACAGGGAATCCGACAGAAGCGGCAATTGTTCGTGCTGTCGAAGAAAATTATCATACGAAAGAAGAACTTGAAGAAAAATATCCTCGTATTGGTGAAATTCCCTTTGATTCAGAACGAAAAATGATGACTACGGTCCATCAATGGGGGAAAAAGTACATCTCAATTACTAAAGGAGCCTTTGATGTGTTACTACCACGTTTTGGTTTCGGAGATGTCGATCAAGCGGCTATTGTTAATGATCGTTTCGGAAAACGAGCGTTACGAGTTATTGCTGTCGGTTATGCCGTATATGATGAACCACCCAAGGAAATTACATCAGAGGCTTTAGAAAAAAATCTTCGCTTGTTAGGCTTAATTGGCATGATTGATCCACCACGTCCAGAAAGTAAGGGCGCCATTGCTCGTGCGAAAAAAGCTGGAATTAAAACAGTCATGATTACTGGTGATCACGTGGTAACAGCCAGTGCAATTGCTAAAGAATTAGGAATTTTAAAAGATAAAAGTGAAGCCTTATCTGGTTCAGAACTGAAAAAAATGAGTGATGAAGAATTAGATAAACGGGTTAAAGATTTATCCGTTTATGCACGTGTAACCCCTGAAGATAAAATTCGAATTGTTCAATCATGGCAACGTTCTGGCGCTGTTGTAGCAATGACCGGAGATGGCGTGAATGATGCGCCAGCCTTGAAAGCTAGTGATGTCGGTTGCGCAATGGGGATTACTGGAACAGATGTGGCCCAAGGCGCTTCAGATATGATTTTGACGGACGATAACTTTGCAACTATTGTTGATGCGGTTGCGCAAGGACGTGCCGTGTACCGAAATATTCGTAAAGCCATTAACTTCTTGTTAAGCTGTAATATTTCTGAGATTTTTATTGTTTTAATTGCCATGTTACTTGGTTGGGGTGCGCCATTTACTGCAGTTCAATTGTTGTTTGTTAACGTGGTCGCAGATGGGTTACCTGGTTTTGCATTAGGAAAAGAACCAGCAGAAAAAGGAATTATGGATGAGGCACCAATCCCTAAAAATGAAGGGATTTTTGCACGAGGCTTGTGGCAAAAGATTGGGATTAATGCAGCAGTGTTCACAGTCATTACTTTGTTTGGTTTTTACCTAGGTGCCTTTGTACCAGGTGTTTCAGCCTATGTTTCAAACAGCTATGAAGTTGGACAAACAGTGGCATTTTTAATCTTAGCTTATTCCTCTATCTTACATGTCTTTAATGTTCGTAGTGCGAACTCTGTTTTCCGTGTAAAATTATCAAGCAACAAGTCGCTCTTTGAAATGGTCGTTTTAGCATTACTAATTACCACAACCATTGCTTTATTACCATTCACACAAGAACTATTTGGATTAGTGCATATTAGTTTAAATCATTGGATGTTAGCAATTTTCCTATCCTTTGTGCCAATTTTCGTCAATGAAATGATTAAGTTCCATTTCTCTGAAGTTGAAGAGGAAGAAGAAGTGATTTAAATTTAACAGGAATAAAAGGAGCTACTTTTGTTCAGGGAATTATCTTAATAGTTAGTAAGTGGGGCAGCAGTCGTTTCGACTGCTGCCCCACTTATTTTTGATTTTCCTTTTTTCAAAATAGGTGGGTTTCTTATCTAAGATGAACATTCTCTAATAAAAAGACTTGCTAAACGATTTAAAACGTATTATAGTGAGTAGCATCGTTAGTCAAAAAGCGCTTTTTGACTAATGAAAAAGATATATAAAACGTTATATAATAAAGAGTTTTAAAAGTTTTTATGGAGCTGTTGGTTAAACTAAACGAAGTCATTTCTTTTGTAGGAGGAAAGTATTGTGTTACACAAAGCAGAGGGGTTTGATCGTCGGAAATTTACGATGGCAGGGATCTTAGTTGCCATGGGCGTTGTCTATGGAGATATTGGAACGAGCCCTTTATATGTAATGAAAGCCATTGTAGGAGATAATGGTGGCTTGGCACGGGTTTCTGAATCGTTTATTTTAGGTTCGGTCTCATTAATTTTTTGGACATTGACTATCTTAACCACGATTAAATATGTTGTTATTGCTTTAAATGCTGATAACCATGGAGAAGGTGGGATTTTCTCTCTTTATACATTGGTTCGTAAAAAAAGTAAGTATTTGATTATTCCCGCAATGATTGGCGGCGCCGCTTTACTGGCTGATGGCGTTTTGACCCCAGCTGTGACAGTGACGACAGCGATTGAAGGATTACGGGGGATTCCGGCATTTTTTGAACGTTTTGGCAATGACCAAACGATTATAGTGGTTATTACGTTGACGATTATTTTAATTCTTTTTTCTGTTCAACGATTTGGAACAGAATTGGTCGGGAAAGCTTTTGGGCCGATTATGTTCTTGTGGTTCACTTTTTTAGGCATCATTGGTTTAATGAATTTTAGCCAAGATTGGACAGTTATTCGTGCATTAAATCCATATTATGCTTTGCAATTACTAGTCAGTCCAGAAAATAAATTAGGTCTATTTATTTTAGGGAATATTTTCTTGGCTACAACTGGTGCTGAAGCTTTATATTCTGATTTAGGGCATGTAGGAAAAATGAATATCCGCATTAGCTGGCCGTATATTAAGATTTGTTTGATTCTTAATTATTTAGGGCAAGCTGCGTGGTTGTTAACGGTCAAAGAAAACCCTGAAATGCAGGCATTAGCTGAAATTAACCCATTTTTCCAAATGATTCCACGAGGTATTCTCGTATTTGGCGTTGTTTTTGCAACAATCGCCGCAGTGATTGCTTCGCAAGCGTTAATATCAGGTTCGTATACTTTAGTTTCTGAAGCGATTAAATTGAAGTTATTACCAAGACTTAAAATTATTTATCCTGGGAGCAATATCGGTCAAATGTATATTCCAGCGGTAAATTTAATTTTGTGGTTAGCTTGTTCAGCAATCGTGCTGGCTTTTAGAACATCGACACACATGGAAGCTGCGTATGGTCTATCGATTACGATTACGATGTTAATGACAACCATTTTATTGTTGTTTTATCTTTTGGATAAAATTCCAGCTTGGTCTGCGTATCTAATTTCCTTGTTCTTTGCTGCCATTGAAGTTGTCTTTTTCTTTTCAAGTGCTGCGAAGTTTTTCCATGGTGGATATGTTGCTGTGGGAATGGCAGTCTTCTTGTTATGCATCATGATTATTTGGGAACGCGGCAACGAGATTAAGGAAGCAACGGCGGAACAAGTGTCGCTGGAAAAATATGTACCACAACTTAAAGCTTTGAAAGAAGATACATCTGTACCTATGTATCAAACCAACGTGGTCTTTTTAACCTCCGATCGAGTGGACGGCGAAATTAATCGTAATATTATTTATTCGATTTTGGACAAACAACCAAAACGAGCGAACGTTTATTGGTTTGTTAATGTTCAGGTAACAGATGAACCCTTTACTCAAGAGTATTCTGTTGACATGCTAGGAACTGATTTTATTGTGCAAGTTCAGCTATATTTAGGCTTCCATATTTCTCAAGAAGTGAATGTATATTTAAGACAAATTGTTCATGACTTGATGAAAACAGGCCGCTTGCCAAAACAGCCACAACGTTATTCATTAACGCCAGGGAGAGAAGTTGGCGATTTCCAATTTGTATTAATTCAAGAAGAATTATCTAACGTTTCTGAACTGAAAAAATGGGATCGACAAATTATGCAGGCAAAATTAGCTATTAAAAACTTAACTACCTCTCCTGAAAGTTGGTTTGGCTTGGAATACAGTGAAGTCAAATATGAATCTGTTCCTTTAATCATTGGCCCACAACGGAAAACGCACTTAGTCGAACGAAAGAATCGTTCATAAATAGAAGAAATTTAACTAAAAGATTGAGCCTAGGTCCTTGAGATACATGGCTCAATCTTTTTTGTAGAATCAGAGTAAATACTGTAATTCCACAAAGAATTCATTTAAAAGTGTTTGGTCTTTAAAGGAATTCATTCGCTTAAAGATGGCCAGTAAGACTTCTTTTTGTGGTTCAGTTAATTGATCTACTTTTAACAAAGGAAGAAAAGCGATAATCAGAGAATAATCCAATTCTGGATTTTGAGAATGTGTAAATAATTCATGGAGTTCTGACAAAATAAACGGATGATAATAAGATTGGTCAGACTGTTCTTCTGCAGTTGTTGGTTCATAAATAGAAATACTCTCTTGGGAATGAGAGGGGGCTTCTACTGTTAAAGGAAAAGCATAAAAGGACTGCTGTAACTTTTGCGCTTGAATCATGATTTTTAAGGAATCGTGATAGGATAGCTGTTCTTCAGATAAACGTCCCATCAACTGAGTAAAAAAAGGTGGTTTTAGCAGTTGTTTATTTTGAAAATTTTCTTTTAATAGCTGGCGCACAAATCGATCGAAATCACCATAAAGTAGCCAATCTACTGTTGTATCGCAGGCTTTAGCGATTTTTTTTAAGTATCGTTTATTGGGTAAATTCAAACCTAATTCCCAGTTACTAATTGTACTTCCACTAGATAAACCAATTTTATTGGCTAAATAACGTAAAGTGTACTTCTTCTTTTTTCGAGCTTCACGCATGCGCGCCCCGACTTGCTTTGTAGTAATTTTCATTGAAACACTCCTTTTGTAATAAATATGAGGATAAGGTGTTCTTAAAATATACATACGCAAAATTCGGCTCTTTTTTTTTTCTAAACTAAAAAAAGTAATTATTTCTAACAATTTTCATCTTGTGCTATGCTTAAGATGAAAATACTTAAGAAGAGAAGGGATCATATGTCAGCAAAACATAATCATGAACAACACCAGGAAAAACAGCCAACAATGTCCCACGATAAAATGAATCACATGAATCATGACATGGCGCATGAACAAATGGCTATGTCACACCAACATGAAGGAATGAAGGGAATGGATCATTCAATGCATATGGGGAATTTTAAACAAAAATTCTGGCTGTCATTGATTTTAGCTATTCCGATTATTGTTCTTTCACCAATGATGGGTTTTCAATTACCTTTTCAATTTACTTTTCCAGGTTCTGATTGGTTGGTCTTAATTTTAGCAACTGTGCTATTTTTTTATGGTGGACAACCATTTTTAAGTGGCGCTAGAATGGAATTACAGCAAAAGAGTCCAGCAATGATGACGTTAATTGCGATGGGGATTTCGGTATCATATTTTTACAGCTTATATGCGTTTTACATGAATCATTTTACGAATCAGGCCCACGTGATGGACTTTTTCTGGGAATTAGCCACTCTGATTGTTATTATGCTTTTAGGCCATTGGATTGAAATGAATGCTATTTCTAATGCTGGTGATGCCTTGAAAAAAATGGCTGAACTGTTGCCTGACACAGTCAAGCGAATGACTGAACATGGGGAAGAAGAAATTCCTTTGCAAGATGTCCAAGAAGGCGATCGCTTGATTGTTCGTTCGGGAGATAAAATTCCGACAGACGGTAAAATTTTGAAAGGAAGCACAACAGTCGACGAATCGATGGTTACAGGGGAATCAAAAACAGTAGAAAAAAACATTGGTGACTCCGTGATTGGTGGAGCTGTCAATGGCAACGGAATGATTGAAATTTCGGTAACTGGCACGGGTGAAAATAGTTACCTGTCAAAAGTTATGGAGATGGTTAAACAAGCGCAATCGGAAAAATCAAAACTAGAATCCATTTCAGACCGTGTAGCCAAGTGGTTATTCTATATTGCCTTATTCGTAGGTGTGTTAGCATTTATCGGTTGGTTACTCGTAACGAAAGATTTGTCTCTAGCATTTGAACGAATGGTTACAGTTTTTATTATTGCCTGTCCCCATGCGTTAGGCTTAGCAATTCCTTTAGTGATTGCTAGAAGTACCTCCATTGCTGCTAAAAATGGCTTACTTTTAAAAAATCGGAATGCATTAGAACAAGCCAATAAGGTTGAATATGTGTTGCTGGATAAAACTGGAACTTTAACAGAAGGACAATTTACAGTTACTGGCTTAGAATTAATGAGTAAGCAGTTTACTAGAGAAGAAGCACTTAAATATATTGGGGCATTGGAAAAAAATGCAAATCATCCGTTGGCAATTGGGATCATGAACTATTTAAATAAACAAGCCGTTCAACCTTATGAAGCCCATAATCTGCAAGCTTTATCAGGCGTAGGACTGGTTGCTACTGTTCAAAACCAAGAAGTCAAAATAGTCAATGAAAAAGAAGTTGCACGGTTACAGTTAACCTTCGATGAAACAATTAAAACAAACTATCAAGAGCAAGGAAATACCTTGAGCTATTTAATCATCGCTGGTCAATTAGTCGCACTGCTTGCTTTAGGAGATAAAGTCAAACCAGAAGCTAAAACATTTATTGCAGAGTTACAAGCGCAAGGAATTACGCCAGTCATGTTAACAGGGGATAATCAAACAGCCGCCAGTGCAGTTGCTAATTATTTAGGAATGAAGGAATACTACGCAGAGCTCTTACCAGAAGATAAAGAAAAAATTGTGCAACAATATCTTACTGAGGGACATCAGGTCATGATGGTAGGAGACGGTATTAACGATGCACCAAGTTTAGCCCGTGCTTCAATCGGCATTGCGATAGGCGCTGGTACAGATGTAGCGATTGATTCGGCAGATGTTGTACTGACGGATAGTGATCCTAAAGATATTTTAAGGTTCTTAGATTTAGCCAAACAAACACGACGTAAAATGATCCAAAATCTTTGGTGGGGAGCTGGGTACAATATTGTCGCCATTCCTTTAGCGGCTGGGGTCCTTGCACCACTTGGGATTGTTTTAAATCCAGCTGTAGGTGCTGTCTTGATGTCATTAAGTACAATTATTGTAGCAGCAAATGCTATGACACTGCATATTTCAAAAAAATAATTCGATATAATTGTAGAGAGCGGAAAGTAATCAATACTTTTTGTTCTCTATTTTTTTCTTCTTAAAAAAATTTTTGCCTTATTTGACGTATTCTTATAACAAGGGAGTGAAAGGGGACGATATATGGATTTCAAGGAATTATTGTCTTTTGAACATAAAAATATGTTGGAATTGTTGGATTTACTGCAACAAGAGCAGACATTTTCTGTTTTGATGGCTGCAGAAAAACTAAAGGTGAGCGACAAAACCATCCATTGTTACATTCAACGTTTTGAAAAAAAGCAGGAAACGTTTAAGATAGAAGGGCTTTGTAAGATTTATACAACGACCAAAGGAATTGTAAAATATCGTGAATTATGCGTTTGTGGCTTGGCTCGATTTAGACAAAAATTTTGTTATTTTATTCCCGAATTTTATATTTTACGTTGTCTAATTGAAGAGCGAATCAATTATGCGCAATTGACCCAGGTATTGGGATTACAGGAATCAACTCTTCGGAAGAAACTTTCTAATATTCGACGTTGGCTAGTTAATTTTGATATTATTGTACGTCAAAAACATTACGATTTAACTGGTAATGAATGGCAAATTCGACAGTTAATCCTTTGTTTTTATTTGTTTTTCCAAGAAAGCTGTCTGGAAGAAAACAGAGAAATGACTCGGAAAATCATTACCTTTTTTGAGTTGGATTTAAATGTAGCACAACAGAATCATCTTAGTTGGCTAATTTATATTTGGGAGAAACGATATAGAGGCGGGCATGAAATTTCAGTGCCAAATGCTAATTTATTTCAACAAACAAGTGCTTTTTTTTATTTATTTCGTGTGGAAGTGTTGAGCACTTCTTTTATGTCTCTTAAAGAACAAAAAGCGTTATTTGTGATTCTTGAAGCACATTTTGGTGGTTGTTTTGGCAAGAGAGCGCGAAAGTATTTTATTCATGAGCAAATGAAAATAGAAAGTTTATGCTTAAAAACAGCTATTTTTATTATGAAAGAAATTAGGAGAAATTTTACACAACATCATTTTAATTATCAAGAAATTCATTTATGTCGATTTTTAAGTACGCATATGAATAGTTTATTAGACGGACAAGCATGGTTGCCAGCTCATAAACAGGAACAAACACTCGCTGCTCGTTATCAACAAACCTGGCACAGATTACAGAAACTAATTAGGCTTTTAAAGCGCCTATATCCAGTCTTTACTTCAGTAAAAGAACGGGAATTGACGAGTTGCTATTTTTATCACATCCTAGATTTATTTAACCCGATTTTATATGAAAAAAAATATATTATTTGCCTATTGACGGACTTTCCTCCAGAAAAGGAACAAGCGTTGGGACAATCTATAAAAAGCTATTTCAGTGAAAAAAAGAATATTACAATTATTCATGGAAAACCAACGTATCAACTTCACCAAGCACATCTCTTAATTGTCAATCATTTGTTTCAGATGAACGTAGCGCTTTCTTCTGAGACAGTTGTTTATTTGCCAGAGGAATTATCTCCTGCTTTTTTTGAAAAAGTCGAAGCGAATCTATCGTAAGAAGTCCAATTTTGTCTAAATAGTGTTAAAATGAAGAAGTAAGAGGAATGGATGAGGAGGATATTAAAATGAAACAACTGCAATTTGGTACAAGTGACGAAACAGTTTCTTCGGTTATCTTAGGATGTATGCGCTTAAATGGTGCTGAAAATCCTCAACAGGTAATTGAAACTGCTTATGATCATGGCATTACATTTTTTGATCACGCCGACATTTATGGTGGCGGCGACTGCGAAACCATTTTTGGTAAGGCCTTAAAAGAAAGTACCATTCGTCGTGAAGATATTTTTATACAAACGAAATGTGGGATTCGTCAGGGCTTTTTTGACTTTTCAAAAGCACATATTTTAGAAGCGGTCGAAGGGAGTTTACAGCGTTTAGGTGTAGATTCAGTCGATGCATTATTGTTGCATCGTCCAGATACTTTAGTGGAACCAGAAGAAGTAGCTGAAGCTTTTCATTTATTAGAAAAACAAGGGAAAGTTCGCTATTTTGGTGTAAGTAACCAAACGCCAGGACAAATTGAACTTTTAAAAACAGCTGTTAAACAACCATTATTAGCCAATCAATTACAATTTGGCATCAAGCATACTGGCATGGTAGATCAAGGCTTACAAACAAATATGGAAATATCAGGAAGCATTGATTATGATCATGGTATTTTAGATTATTCACGGTTGAAACAAATGACTATTCAAGCATGGTCACCGTACCAATATGGTTATTTTGAAGGTGTCTTTATTGGAAATGAAAAATTCCCTGAGTTAAATCAAAAATTAAGCGAATTGGCTGAAAAATATCAAACAACGCCAACTGGTTTAGCCAGCAGCTGGATTCTGCGCCACCCTGCTAATATGCAAGTCATCGCAGGAAGTATGAATCTTGGTAGAATTGAAGAAATTGCTAAAGCAGCAGACATTGTGATTAGTCGCGAAGATTGGTACGATATTTATCGTGCAGCGGGAAATGTTTTGCCGTAAAAAGATTCTCATACTTGTGAAGATTCAGCGTGTATTGCTGATTGATTTTGGTATTTGATATAGTTGTCACTAAGGAACTATGTCAAATACCTTTTTCTTTCATTCTGCAATCGCCGTCTACTGCAAATTCTGTAGTTTTTTGTTAAAATAGAAAGGAAACTAGTTTGCTAAAGATGAGGGGAAAAAAATGACCAAAAAAAAATTATTACTCGTTGATGGAAACAGTGTAGCCTTTCGTGCATTTTTTGCGCTACATAACTCATTAGAACGATTCAAAAATAAGAACGGCTTGCATACAAATGCTATTTATGCGTTTAACAATATGTTTGAAAATGTAATGCAAAAAGAAATGCCTACTCATGTTTTAGTCGCTTTTGATGCAGGGAAAACCACATTCAGAACAGAATTTTATTCAGAATATAAAGCCGGACGTTCAAAAACACCGGGGGAATTTAAAGAACAAATGCCGTATATTCGTGAACTTTTAGAAGGTTTAGGCGTAAAATATTATGAACTACCTAACTATGAAGCAGATGATATTATTGGTACATTAGCCAACAAAGTTGATAAAGATGAATTTGATGTTGTCGTGTTATCAGGGGACCGAGATTTGACACAATTAGCGACGGACACTGTCAAAGTAGATATCACTGTTAAAGGAGTTAGCGATATTGAATCATATACGCCTGAGCATATTGCTGAAAAATATGATGGGTTAACGCCTAAGCAAATTATTGATATGAAAGGGTTGGCTGGCGACACGTCGGATAACATTCCAGGTGTAACGAAAATCGGTGAGAAAACCGCGATTAAGCTGTTAAAACAATATGGCTCAGTTGAAGGGATTTATGAGAATATCGATGAAATGAAAAAAAGCAAAATGAAAGAAAACTTGATTAATGATAAAGAGCAAGCCTTTCTTTCTAAACGTTTAGCGACAATTGAAGTCAATGCACCAGTCAAAGTCAATGTGGAAGACTTGGCATATGAAGGGAAGAACTTAGAAAAATTGGTTCCTTTTTATAAAGAAATGGACTTTAAACAATTTTTAGCTAAGTTGGACATTACAGAAGAACCTGTTGAAATGGAAGATATTTTATTTGAAGTAGTCGAAGATCAGTTAACCAATGAAATGTTTACAGACGATATGGCTCTTTATGTTGAGATGATGGAAGATAACTATCATACGTCACCGATTGTCGGCCTTGCTTGGGGCAACGACAAGAAGATTTATACCACGAATAATTTAGCTGTTTTTGAAAGTCAGCCATTTATCGATTGGTTGATGGATGAGACACGTAAAAAAAATGTCTATGATGCAAAACGGACGTACGTTGCACTAAATCGCTATGTAGGAAAAATGACAGGGATTGCCTTTGATGTTTTATTGGCTGCTTATTTACTTGATACCAATGACAATAACGCTGATATTGAAGGTGTAGCACAACATTACGGATATGATGCGATTCAATCTGATGAAGCCATTTATGGAAAAGGGGCCAAAAAAGGCTTGCCAGAGGACGAAGAAGTTTTCTTTGGTCATTTAGCACGTAAGATTAAAGCAATTCAATTTTTAACAAGCAAATTAGATAGCGAATTAACAGAAAAAAATCAAGCTGATTTATTCTATAAAATGGAATTACCACTTTCTCGTATTTTAGGCGATATGGAAATAACTGGTATCCGTGTTGATGCCACACGCTTAAAAGAAATGCAAGTAGAATTTTCAGAACGCTTGAAAGAAATCGAAGAAAAAATCTATGCAGAAGCTGGCGAAGAATTTAATTTGAATTCACCTAAACAATTAGGCGTTATTTTATTTGAAAAAATGGGCTTACCTGTGATCAAAAAGACGAAAACTGGCTATTCAACAGCGGTAGATGTTTTAGAACAACTAAAAGAACAAGCACCAATTGTGGCAGATATTTTAACTTATCGTCAAATTGCCAAAATTCAATCGACCTATGTTGAAGGACTCTTAAAAGTAATTCAGCCAGATAATAAAATTCATACTCGGTATGTACAAACACTGACCCAAACAGGACGATTAAGCTCAGTAGATCCCAATTTACAAAACATTCCTATCCGTTTAGAAGAAGGCCGAAAAATTAGAGAAGCGTTCGTACCAAGAGAGGATAATTGGTTGATTTTCTCTTCTGATTACTCTCAAATTGAGTTACGTGTGCTCGCACATATTTCTAATGATGAGCATTTAAAAGAAGCGTTTGTGGAAGGACAAGATATCCATGCCAGCACTGCAATGCGAGTTTTCGGTGTTGAAAAAGCAGAAGATGTCACACCTAACATGCGTCGTCAAGCTAAAGCGGTGAATTTTGGAATTGTCTATGGTATCAGTGATTATGGCTTGTCCCAAAACTTAGGCATTACTAGAAAGCAAGCGCAACAATATATTGACACCTATTTTGAAAAATATCCAGGCGTGAAACAGTACATGGAAGAGATTGTCCGCGATGCCAAAGACAAAGGCTATGTGGAAACATTGTATCATCGCCGTCGTTATTTAAGTGATATTAATTCAAGAAACTTTAATCTACGTTCGTTCGCTGAACGTACAGCGATTAATACACCGATTCAGGGAAGTGCCGCAGATATTTTAAAAATTGCGATGATTGAAATGGCGCGTCGTTTAAAAGAAGAAAAATTACAAGCAACAATGTTATTACAAGTGCACGATGAATTAGTTTTTGAAGTACCAGAATCAGAATTAGAACAATTAAATCAACTCGTCAAAGAAGTGATGGAGCACGCAGTTTCCTTACATGTGCCACTTATCACCGATAGCAGTTGGGGAAAAACGTGGTATGAAGCAAAATAATAGCTTACCCATTAAGAACGATGAATAAAATAAGGATAAGTAGGATCTGGACGTTGATATCTAAGCGTTCAGACCTCTTTATATAAAGGAGCAAAAATAATGCCAGAATTACCAGAAGTAGAAACAGTGCGAAAAGGACTTGAAAAACTTGTTGTAGGAAAAACCATTCAAGAAGTCATTGTTTTTTGGCCAAGAATTATTGAATCACCAGAAGTTGATGTATTTCAAGGTCAATTAGCTGGTCAAACGATTGAAGGGATTGAGCGAAGAGGAAAATTTCTGATTTTTAAATTGTCTGATAATGATATGATTTCTCACTTACGGATGGAAGGAAAATATGAGTTTCATCAGGCTGATGATGAAATTGCCAAACATACCCATGTAATGTTTACTTTTACAGATGGCACGCAATTACGTTATTTAGATGTACGGAAATTTGGGCGTATGACATTGGTTCCTAAGAATCAAGGTCATCAATATAAAGGGATTTTAGCTTTGGGGCCAGAGCCAACACCAGACGTTTTCCAATTAGCTACTTTTCAACAAGGCTTGAAAAAGCATCATAAAGCAATTAAGCCATTGCTGTTAGATCAAAAGCTAGTGACGGGCTTGGGGAATATTTATGTAGATGAAGCACTTTGGCAAGCGCAAATCCATCCAGAGCAACCAGCAGATTCCTTAAAACCTGCGGAAGTTGCTACGTTGTATCAAGCAATCATTGACGTCTTGGCACGCGCTGTTGAAGCAGGTGGAACCACCATCCGCACCTATCTAAACGCGTTAGGAGAAGCAGGGACTTTTCAAGTAGCGTTGAATGTCTATGGGCAAACAGGCTTACCTTGCAATCGTTGTGGTACGCCAATTGTTAAAACAAAAGTGGCACAACGTGGTACGCATTATTGTCCACAATGCCAACAATTGAAAGGTCGTCGATTGAAATGACAAAAGTTTTAGGCATTACAGGAGGGATTGCGACAGGTAAAAGTACGGTTGTTACTCTTTTTAAAAAAGCAGGTTATCCAATTGTTGACGGCGACATTATCGCCCGCGAAATTGTTGCAAAAGGGCAACCAGCCTTAGCCGCAATCGTTGAAACTTTCGGACCAGAAATAGTATTAACAACTGGTGAATTGGATCGGAAAAAATTAGGACAATTAATTTTCGCTAGTCCTCAAAAAAGAGAGCTGTTAAATGAAACGCTGAAACCTTTTTTAAGAAAAGAAATTTTACGTCAAATTGAAGAAGCTAAAAAGAAAGCCGCCCTTGTTATTGTTGATATTCCTCTGCTTTATGAAGCTCATTATGAGGCGATTATGGATCAAGTTGCTGTGGTATATGTACCAGAAAAGATTCAAAAAGAGCGTCTGATGGCCCGAAACCAATTAACAGAAGAAGAAGCGCAACAACGAATTGCTAGCCAATGGCCGATTGAAATGAAAAAAGAACGAGCAGATATCGTGTTTGATAATCAAGGAACTAGAGAAGAAACGGAACAACAAGTGAAGAAGTGGCTAGAGGAACAAACTGAAGAGAAGTGAATATTTTTTTAATGACGTAAAATGTTTTGAAAATTTCAGAAAAAACAGTGAAAGTCTTTGTTTTTATTAAAAAATGGCAAAGATTCAACGAAGAACCAGTTCTAAAGACCTAGTAATAGCGCAATTTCATGTTATAATATAGGCAACAAAAATTATACAGAATAGAAGAGGTGAACGTTATGCGTTGTCCAAGATGTCATCATAATAATTCCCGTGTTATTGATAGCCGTCAAGCAGATGATGGACGTGCAATTCGCCGTCGTCGTGAATGTGAAAATTGCAGTTATCGGTTCACTACATTTGAAAGAATTGAAGCGGCGCCATTACTTGTAATCAAGAAAAATGGGGATCGTGAAGAATTTAATCGTGATAAAATTTTGCGTGGGCTCATTCGCTCTGCGGAAAAAAGACCCGTTGCTATGGAACAAATGGTTCAAATTGTCGATAATGTTGAAAATCGAGTGCGTAGTTTAGGGGAAAATGAAGTCTCTACAACGCTTATCGGTGAATATGTGATGGAAGATTTAGTCAATCTAGATGAAATTGCCTACATCCGCTTTGCGAGTGTTTATCGACAATTCAAAGATATGAGCGTGTTTTTGAAAGAGTTACAGGACATTGTCGACAAAGCAAAATCTTCTTCTCCTGACTCAGAAAATTAAAAAGGAGGTCTTTCTTTGAAAGGAAATCGGCAAAGAATCCAACCAAAAAATATTTTTCAAGCGGTTATTGATTCACCGCTTTCTGATCAAGAGAAAGAGGTTTTAACCTTTTTATATCAACCAATTGTCGGAGCCAATGCGTTTAGTTTATATTGGCTTTTGTTATCTGAAACAACAGACTCAGAGGAGAATGGCTCGCTGTTTCATGCAGATTTAATTAGTTTGCTGGACTTGAGTTGCCAACAATTAGAAGAAGCTTGCTACAAATTAGAAGGCATTGGGTTGCTAGAAACGTATAAAAAAACAGATCGGGAATTAGGAGATTGTTATTTATATTATTTAAAAGCACCTGAAACAGCCGCTCGTTTTTTTAAAGATGAAGTGTTAGCTTTAGTGTTATTTAATCGGGTTGGACAACGGAAATTTGATCAATTAGTGCAAAAGTTCCAACCGCATCCTACTAAAACAGAGGGCTATCAAAATGTTTCCGCTAGCTTTCAAGAGGTTTATGCCTTTAAAGAAGAACAAATTGTTTCCGAAGCGAACCGATTGACAACGATTCAAGAAACTTTTTCTCAACAAGAAAAATCGAAGAAAATTTCTGTATCAACGGATTCTTTTGATTGGCACTATTTTGTGGAAGGTTTGCACCGTTTAGGTTTACAACTGCCTGAAGATGAGGCTAGTTTTCAAGAAGAAGTCTATGTTTTTCATCAATTATATGGCATCAATGAGTTAGATATGGTAGACTTTGCTTCGAAATCATTTGACTATTATACAAGTCGAATTTTGCCTAAGGAATTAGTGCGAACGATTCATCAAGCGTTTGATCCTGATAAAAAACCACAACCAACAAACGTAGTGACAAACAAGCAAGCACAATTGACGGTGGAAGAGCAACAAACGTATCGATATAACGCATTAAAAATGAATGGTTTTTCTGAACTGGATATTCAAATGATTATGGATAGTGAAAAGAATCCGCCTATTCAATATTTAGAAGCTTTAAAAAATAGTCGAGGCGGCTATACGACACCACAAGAACGTTCATTAGTGAAATATTTGATTGCTAAATCAGGCTTACCGACTAGTGTGATTAATATTTTGATTAACTATGTTTACAACATTCAACAACAACCGACTTTAAAAGCGGAGTATGTGAATCGAATTGCGAATGAATGGGGACAAAGTGGCATTCATTCACCAGAAAAAGCAATTGAACATGTCAGAGAATTGGCAAAACAAAGCCAAATCAAACAAAAACAGCGACAACAAAATTATTCAGGGAAACGCCAAACTGTTCGACAAGAGCGATTGCCAGAATGGGCAGATCAGCCAAACGATGAAACAAAACTTTCCCCAGAAGAACAAGCCGAGTTAGATCGACAAATTCAAGAATTTTTAAACCAAGGAGGTGACCAATGATGGAAGACGTAGGAAAAGAAATGTCAAAAATTATCCAGAAGCGTGACATCAATGAACGATATGAAGAGCTGGTTAACGAAGTATTGAAAGATCAAGATGTTCAAGCCTTTATACAAGCAAACCGAGAGCGTTTAAGCGATGAAGATATTCGTAAAAGTTATGCTAAGCTGTATGAATTTGTTCAAGAAAAAAAGAAATTTCAATTAAACGATCCAGCAATGATTGCTCCAGGCTATGAGCCAAGATTAATGTTGAATTTTCATTACATTGATGTAACGTATGTCCCAACGGCTGATTTAATCGCCCGTCAGAAGGAAGAAGAAATTCGTAATCGAGTAAGGGCAATGGACATGCCAAAAGATGTCCGAGAAGCAAATTTACGAGATTTCGATCCATCTTCTCAAGGTCGAGCCAAAGCGTTAGCAGAAGCAATGCAATTTTTAAGAGAATATCCTGCGACACCAAAAGAATTTCATAAAGGGCTCTATTTACAAGGTCCCTTCGGTGTAGGAAAATCTTTCTTATTAGGTGCGATGGCTAATGCTTTAGCAGAACGTGGATTTACTACGACAATTGTTCATTTTCCAACATTTACAGTAGAAATGAAGCAAGCCATTGGTCGCGATCAAGTTGGTGAAAAGCTCGATGCAGTAAAAAAATCCCCTATATTAATGATTGATGACATTGGTGCGGAATCCATGACTAGTTGGATTCGTGACGACGTTTTAAGCGTAATCTTGCAATACCGAATGCAAGAACAATTAGTTACTTTTTTCTCTTCCAATCTAGATTTAAAAGCTTTAGAAGAGCATTTAACCGTGACGCAACGAGGAGAACAAGAGCCGCTAAAAGCCAGACGAATTATGGAACGTGTGCGTTATCTGTCAAAAGAGATTACGATGACAGGAAATGATCGACGAAACGGTTAAAGCAATCCTTTTATTTTTATGGATTGCTTTTTTTCTTGTGCTTGAAGAGGTAGCGTAAGTTTCGCAAAAACAAGTACTTTTGTGTACACTGACAATAAAGAAGTGAGGAAAAGAGGCGTAACAATGAAGAGAAAACTTTGGATTTTTATTGGGGTATTCGTGGTGCTTCTGGGAGGATATTTTCTTTTGTTTAGAGAAAAATCCTATAAAGTAGAGGTGGAAAAAGTGAATCCAAAAATTCAACGCTTAATGTCGACAGACAAACAACATTTTTTAACAAAACATGAATTTCACACAAAAGAAACCGCTGAACGCAAAGATTTGTTGAAGTTTTTTATTGAAACCCGGCTCAAAACAGACGGCGGTTTTTTAACCAACTATTTACCAGATGCTGAACGCAAAGATGTCGCCACAGGACATGAGCTGCTAAGTGAGTCTTCAGGTCTATATTTGCGTAATTTAGCTTTTGATACGCAGGGACGTTTTGATAATTTTTACAAGCAGACGAAAGACACCTTTTACGACGGCGTCCAATTTAGTTACCGAATTGACGAACAAGGCAATAAATACAATGTCAATGCCTCGATTGATGATTTACGGATCATTCGTTCATTAATTGAAGCAGGGGGTCATTTTAAAACAGATCAGTACGATCAAGAAATTAAAAAATTAGGCAAGAGTTTTATGAAAACCTCTATGAAAGATAATATTCTAATTGATTTTTACGATAGTAAATCAAAACAACAGTCTTCAGAAACTTCTTTGTTTTATATTGACTTAATTACGCTGGGTTATTTATACAAAGAATTTGGGATTTCAGCAGACTATTTGCAATATCATTACCAATTAATAGACGATGGCTATATTTCTGATGATTTACCTCTTTATCAAACGAAGTTTAATCATCAAACAAATAAATACGAAAACAACGGAACACTTAATATTATTGAATCTTTATTAACGATTGTTCATTTAAGTGAAGTGGGTATGGCGAAACAGACTAGTATTGATTTTGTACGAAAACAAGTTCAGCAAGGAACGCTATTTAACTCGTATGATTTAAATGGATCGCCCGTGGATAAAAATCAATCTGCAGCCAGTTATGCGATAGCGGCTTTAATTGGTGTTGCCGAAAATGACAAAGAGTTGTATCGTGCGGCAATTACAGTACTTAATAATTTTCAAATTATGGATTCAAGCAGTCCGATTTATGGAGGATTTGGTGATAAAGTTACGAAACAAGTCTATTCCTATAATAACTTAATGGCTCTTTTGGCCTATGATTTCTAGATGAGGTGAAAGCATGGAAAAGATCAAAAAATACATGAACTCGGCTTTTGAATGGTTGAGTCGTTATATTTCTCCAAGTCTTTTGGCCGTTTTAGGGATTGGGTTAGTGACAAGCATTTTGTTATTCGTTTATCCGATTAATGGCTTGGGAGATAATGGCGAGTATTTTCGTGTGTTAAATTCAAATAGTCTTTATCGTGTCAATGGTGATAGCTACGACAATGTGGCCTATTTTGTTAAGGACTTTTCGATTATGCGTTATTTTAATGAAACAACGACGCACTTTGTTTCCACTCAACAATTTTTCATCACCATTGCCATTTGGCTTAATAAACTTTTTTATAGTCAAACACTTTTCGATATTCGTTTCTTAGGTTTCGTTTATCTTAGTTGTTTTTTAGTGTCAATTTATATTCTGGTACGAGGCTTAACCGAAGGCGTATCTTTGAAAAAAAGTTATCTTATCTCCTTGTTGGTTATTTTCATCTTGGGGGATACCTCCTATACGATTTATTTTAATTCCTTTTATACAGAAGCGACGAGTTTTTTACTTTCTGTGAGTGTCTTAGCATTTTCAGTCTATTTTTATCGGGTGACGAAACCACGAACTTGGCTCAGAAGAATAGTTTTAGTTATCTTGGCACAAGCAGTAGTACTTTTAATAGGAACAACACGCCAAGAATATTTGCTGATTATTGGCGTAATTATTGCTGGATTAGGATTTTTTGTCTACTTGTCACAACGTTACCAACGATTGTCAATGACGGCCTTTTTAATTGCGTTGATTGGTTTTACAACGTTAGCAGCTTTTATCGTTCCTAACGATATCTATGAACGTGATGTCTACCACAGTATGACGCGCGGTGTAATGAAGGATAGTAAGGTTCCAGATAAACGGATGTCAGAGGGCGGAATCAACCCGCAATATGGGTTGCAAAAGGGACGTTCCTACTTTGAAGAATACAGTCCTGTATCACCAACTTCTGAACAAATGAAAAAAGATTTTTTTGATAAAACGAGTTTTGGATGGGTGTTATTGAATTATTTAAATTATCCATCTGAATTATGGCAAGGACTGAATTCAGCGGTCCCAAATGTTTACTTAGTAAAGCCTAATAATGTGGGGAATTTTGAGAAAACGACGGGGCGTGCACCGCTGGAACAATCTAAATTTTTTATGGTGTATAACCGTATTAAAGCCAGTTTTTTCCCTAAAAACTTTGCTTTCTATCTATTATTAGGCGTGATTCTGTTTGGTTTATATGGCGTTGGTTTATACAGAGGACTCAAGAGAAACGAACCCAGATTAGTTTTTCGCTTCTTTTTAATGACAGGGATATATCTTAATTTATTAGTTGTTTTCATTTCAACAATTATTATTGATGGGGATAGTGACTTAGTACGTCATTTGTTTTTAGTCTCAGTATTTTTAGATTTTCTCTTGTTACAAATTGTTTCTGATGTTATTGGTAAACGAATGTGGCAAGATACAACACCACAAGTCATTGGGGAGGTAGAGGGAATTGAAAAATAAACAATATCTTATTGGCTGGGTGTGTTTCTTACTCTTTTTCGTTTTTTTTGGCTTTGCCAAACCGGCGCTGGCTGCACCAAGTAAACATGTCTTACTTGTCTATGACAGCTTGAATATTGCTGGGAAAAAAGAAAATGATGTGGATGCTTTACAACGAGTGTTGACGAGTTTTGGAGTAGAAGTTCAGAGCGTGGCGGTGTCAGACTATGTGCCTGGAGAATTGCTAAATGATGGCTATGACAGTTTGATTTCTATGGTGAATTGGCCTGAACAAGCCGGCGTTATTGCCTCTAATTTTCTAGCAGATCGAGTTCATTTTAAAGGCAAACAATTACACATTGGTCGAAACATGCGTGACGATGAAAAACAATATTTTAGCGGTACATGGAAAGAATTAAGTCATCGTCAATATCGGTTAGAAGATGAAAAAAACCGCTTTTCTCAAGTATTGCCTTTTCAAGATCAATCAGTTGTGCTGGAAAATACGCAAGGTCAGACAGTTGGCCGATTAAAAACACAAGAATTAGCACCAGAAGAATATCCATTTGGTGTAATTGAGAATGGGCATGCTTTTCTACCAATGTTTGAACGCAAAGGCGCTGTTTTTTTAGAAAGCTTGGACGTGATTAGTCAATGGCTGGAAAGTGAAAAAATGTCACGGCCGTTTTTGACGATTTCTGATTTTAACCCGTTAAGAGATATGTCTGTGGCAACCTATTTGCAAGAAGAATTAGTTAAAACCACGTATCCTTATATTTTATCCAGTACGAGCGTTTCACAAAACAATACGATTTTACCTTATAAACTATTTACGAATGCGTTACGTGCGTTTGCTTCGACGGGGGTTATTTTCTTAGAAACACCGGTCGTTAACAATGTTGATTTAAATGACCAACGTGCCTTGAAACAATTGATGGAGCAGCAGATTAGTTTATTGGTCGACAGACATGTCTATCCAGTAGGCATTTCTGCTCCAGGATACTGGAATCAAGACCTTCAATACCAAGAGGATGGTCTAGCAATTAGTGATACAGTGATTCTAAGAGAAAATCCGCCGATTGAACGCGTTTTTTATCGGAACCAAACGGGAGAATCAATCACTTATAAGAATGCTTTGTTTGATTTACCGTATGATTATTTATCGGGGATTGAATGGACGGATAAAGATAATCCGAATGACTATCGATTTCCAATGCCGACCACCATTAGTTTTTCATTTCCAAATTCTAAAAAAGAAGTGGATCATCTAATTCAAGAAGTCAAGGAAGCACCAATAGTGTTTAGTGTTTCAGAAGCGGATCAACATTTCACTGTTCAAACACAAACGCAGAAAATCGAATTTCGGAATAATCGGTTCTTCTTAAACAATCAAATTGTCAATGGTTTGGCTGATACAGGGGCCTCAACAGTTGAAAAACAACGATTTACAGGCTTATTTTCATTCTTTTTCAGTATTACAAACAATATTTTGATTGGCGTTGTCACGCTGACTTTAATCATCCTGATTATTTTGTTTATGATTGGACGAAAGAATTATCGGTCGAAATATATTAATAAGGAGGAAGACAAATGACCATTGCTGACATTGTAATGTTAACAGCAACTATCATTATTTGGAGTCTACTAATTGTAAATATTCTCTTAGTTATTTTTGGCTATGTTTATTATTTAAAAACAGATCCTGTCGCACCACCACCTGTAGAGGACGAAGACGCGCCGTTTGTTTCAATTATGGTGCCGGCCCATAATGAAGGAATTGTCATTGTGCGGACAGTTGAAGCGTTATTGAATTTTAATTATCCGCAAGATCGCTATGAAATTATTGTGATTAATGACAACTCAAGTGATAATAGTGCTGAGCTTTTAGCGAATGTCCAAAAAAAGGCGGTTAATCGAAATTTGCAGATTATTAATACAGACAATATAACAGGTGGGAAAGGTAAGTCTAATGCCTTAAACATTGGTTTCAAGCAAGCCAAGGGGGACGTGATTGCCATTTATGATGCGGACAATACACCTGAACCGAATGCACTCCGTTATTTAGTTGGAGAGTTAATCGCTAGTGAGGAATACGGCGCGGTTATTGGTAAATTTAGAACGAGAAATCGCAATGCAAGCTTGTTGACACGCTTTATTAATATCGAAACACTGGCCTTTCAATGGATGGCACAAGCCGGTCGTTTTCAATTATTTAAGTTATGCACGATTCCTGGCACAAATTTCATTGTTCGTCGTAGTATTATTGAAGCCATTGGCGGCTGGGATGACAAAGCGTTAGCCGAAGATACAGAAATCAGTTTCCGCATCTATATGATGGGCTATAAAATTAAGTTTCAACCAAAAGCAGTGACGTGGGAGCAAGAGCCACAAACTTTGTCAGTTTGGTTCCGACAACGGACGCGATGGGTCAAAGGCAATATTTATGTCATTGTTAAAAATGCTAAATTATTGTTTAATCCTAAAGCGAGTCGGATCCGTTTTGATATTTTATATTTCTTGTCCATTTATTTTCTCTTAATGACATCGCTCGTTTTGTCAGACATCATGTTAGTTTTATCAATGTCTGGTTACTTAACAACGACCCTGCAAGGATTTAGCAATTCCTTGTGGTTGTTAGCGATTTTGTTATTTATTTTCAGTACTTTTGTCAGTATTACGACCGAAAAAGGCGAAATGACTTTAGAGAATATCTTAATTATTGCCTTGATGTATATTACATACAGTCAGATGTGGCTAGTAGTCGCCGCTTATGGCATGGTGATGTATATTAAAGAAAATGTTTTTCATAAACAAACACAAACAAAATGGTACAAAACTGAACGATTTAAATAAGGAGGAAACGTGCAATGAAACAAAAAACAGTCACTTTAATAGGGTTGTTCTTTCTGGCAATTCTGATTGGTGTCGCAAGTCCGACCGTATACGCCGAAAACAAAGAACAAGACAACCATACCTTTACACAACCTTTTCAAAATAAAACAATCTCTTTAACAGGTACTTCTGTCCGTAGCACCATGTATTTTACAAAAATTGATTATTGGAACGTTAAAAAAGCATCATTCAATATGACCTACCAAATCACACAATTAAAAAATAATCAGACCTCAGATTTAACTGTGGCGGTTAATGGTGTGAAGTTTTATTCTTGGCGTCCTGAAAATACGACTGGTATTCAACAAAAGACGATTGAAATCCCTTTGGAACTGATTAAAGAGACAAATACATTGACTGTTGAAGGCCAAATTATTAATCAGGCAGGAAACGACATGTATAATTTAATTGAAACTCCAGCAAATTGGTTAACGATGTATGAAGGATCTAACGTAAACTTCCAATACGATTTACAATTACCAAAGAATACGATTCATTCTTTTTATAATCATTTTGTGGGAGCAGACACGATTGCGAATAAACACAGTGTTATTTTGACACCAGAAAATGCATCGGAAAAAGAATTAGCTGCAGCGACCCATGCGTTAGCTGGCGCTGCTCGTTTGATTACTACCTCAGAAGAATTGTTGCCAATGGCTTCTTTGAACAAAGAACAGTCTGCACCCTATCAGTTGATTATTGCCAGCTATGATAAATTACCAGATCAGTATAAAAGTCAAATTGATAGCAAACGCGTGGAGGACCAGGCTGTCTTAAAATTTTTCAATCAACCAGATAAGCATGTTTTAGTAGCTACTTCTAAAGATGAGGACTTACTTGTTCGTGCGGGACGTTATTTAGCAAACTATGAATTAATGACCCAAACAGATAAAGAAGAGACAACAGTTGATGAGAATACCGATACGTTTAGTTCAACTTTAGAATTTGATGGAAATTATCCATTAACATCAACGGGGGACAAACTAGAAGGGGCCTATCACCAAGAACAAACGTACTTTGTCAATTTACCAGTGGATCGAAACAATGCCAATGGAAGTCGCGTGCATTTACATTTTAAATACGCTGAAAACTTAGATTTTGATTCTTCTTTAGTGACGGTCTATGCCAATGATAAACCAATTGGCAGCAAGAAATTAACCGCTGCTCGTGCGAACGGTGATGAATTAAATCTCGAATTTCCAAAGAACTTAGAAATTGCTGATAGTTTTGTTTTAAAAGTTGCTTTTGATTTGAATGTTAAATCACCAGAAGTTTTACGAAATGGTCAGACTCCATGGGCCTTTATTGAAAATAATTCGAATGCGTTTATTCAAACAGAAGAACTGAATGACATATTATTTAATAACTATCCGAACATTTTTATCAGAAGCCGTTCTTTTGCTGATTTAGCGATTTTATTACCAGAAAAAATGGACGACAACTATTTTAAAGTGTTGACCAATCTATTTAACTTAATTGGTAATTATGCCGAAAGTAATGTCGGTGAGATTACGTATTATAAAAAAGCGCCTAAAAATGCGGCATTAGAAAATCATAACTTGATTATTTTTGGTACGCCTAAGGATAATCCGATGATTCGTAAGTTAAACGATCAGTTATATTTCCATTATGATAAGGACTTCACACGTTTTGTTTCAAACGAGAAACTGAGCATTGAAAAAGATTATGGTAAACAAATCGGTACGGCGCAGTTAATGTTTTCTCCATATAATGCGAAAGCCGCGGCGTTAATCTTAACAGGAGCTAAATCACAAGGTGTCTTTTTAGCCTCTACACAAGTGAATACAGAGAAGAATACTTCTATGTACAAAGGAGATGCCATTGTGGTCGATCCGAACTATCGTCGCTATGATTATCGTTTCAAAAAACGTGTAAGCAACGTTAGCAACGAATCATTAGGTAAACGAATTGTCAATAATCATAAATTAATGATTTATCTATTTGTCTTCTTAATTGGTATGACTATTATTGGATTAAGTGCGTTCTTCATCGTGAAGAAGAATTTGAAAGGTGGGGAATAGAGTGAATCAAAAACGAGTGACCTTACTTTTGGATTTAACTTTGTTAGTAGGAATTGTTTTGGTTGTCGGCACAACCATCTTTATGGCCTTAGGAACGAATGATTTCTTTGTGGACTTAAGTTGTCTATTAATTTCAGTTATCTTAATTATCGTTACCTATTTTGTAGGAATTACAGCGGGGTTAACATTTTCGCTTATATTTATTTTTCTACAATTGACTTATGTTGTCTATCAGTATGTCTATCATGATTTGTTTAGCTATGGCTCATTATTTTGGCTAATCATGCCGCCGCTCTACTGTTTAACAATCTATGCAGTGACTTACCAAATTCGTACGATTGAAGAAGAAAATATTCGCTTACGTAAAGAAACTTCACGGTTAAATGCGTTAGATGCAGTAACTAATTTAAGAACAGCAAAAATGTACGAAGAAGGATTCGATTTATTTTCTGACATTTCTACACGTTATGAAGCGCCGTTATATTTAGTCGTGATCCGAGTGGCCTATTGGGAAAGTATTCGTAACTTATTAAGTCCTGAACAAAAGAATGAATTGCTACAAATCGTGACAGCGGCGATTAAAGAGACAACGGATGATCGCTTCTTACCATACTTTATCGACGGCACACCGCCGACTTGGGCGTTATTAATTTTCCGCGATGGGGATGACGGATACACTACTAGAAAAGAATTCAAACAACAAGCTCAAGAGAAATTTGCCCATTCTGAAACCTTAAGGAATATTACTTTGACATTACAAGTTTCCTATACCAAATATGATCCTGCCGAATTTAACAACGCTTCAGAATTTTTAGGGGATGGAATTAATTCTCTTCAATATGATGTTTAAAAAGGAGGCAAACAAATGACTGAAAAAATTGCTGTTTTTACAGGGAAATTAGTAGAGGCTGGTGTGTTAAATGAGACGCAGCCATTGTCAATGCGATTACATTTAGAAAATATCCAAGCAGAAAGTGATCCAGAATCCATTGTGCCCTTATTTTCTCAAGGGGTAATTTTAAACATACTTGTTGAACAGTTAGAGGAAAGTATCCCACTGTCTCACTTGAAAAAAGGGACCAAAGTCCGTTTCACAGTCGTGGGCTTGCCACCGATGACTATGTCGATTCCACCGCATGTTGGTGGGCAAGCGATTGAATTGATAGAAGAAATCTAAAAAGCTTCTGCATTAGCTATGATTATTAGCTAATGCAGAAGCTTTTTTATTCAAAGGTCATTCTTTCAATTCGATCGAACGCTTCCTTTAATAAATCTAAATTTTGTGTTGCGGCTAAACGAATGTACTCATCGCCCGTTGTTTCACCAAATGCTTTTCCAGGAATCACTAATACCTGTGTCTCTTTTAAAAGCTTTTCCACAAAAGGAACGGAAGTTAGTCCAGTTTTTTGAATATTAATGAAGGCGTAAATACTTCCTTTGACTGGATGAAGCGAAAGGAAAGGGATCTTTGCTACTCGTTGGGCCACATACTCTAAACGTGTTTGGAACACTTCAACGATTGGGTCTACAAATTCGTCAAAATGTTGTAACGCATAGATTCCTGCTTGCTGTGACAACGTAGGCGCAGAATACGTAACGCCTTCATTAATTAATTTGGCTACTTCGTTAATATAGTCTGGGGCAATCATATAACCAATACGCCAACCAGTCATTGCAAAGGCTTTTGAAAAGCTACAAAAAGTGATAGTATTTTCTGGAGCAAACGTAGCCATGGGAGTAAACGTTTCTTGGAAACAAAAGGCTTCATAAACTTCATCTGAAAGAATGTATAAGTTGTGTTCAATCGCTACCTGTGCGATTTCTCTGAAAGTTTCTTCAGAGAAAACAGCGCCTGTTGGGTTATTCGGTGAATTAAGAATAATCGCTTTGGTTTTAGGCGTGATTTTTTCTTTCAAAAGAGCTACATCAATTTGGAAACCATCTTCTTCATAGGTTGGTAAAAAGACCGGAACGCCATCTGCTAAAAGGACTTGGTCTTTATAAGGAGAGAAATAAGGTTCATGAATAATCACTTCATCTCCAGGATTTAGAATAACTTGTAAGGCAAGGTACATTCCGTGCAGAGCGCCAACTGTGGCCCGGACTTGATTCGGTTGAAAAGATAATTGATAATGTGACTGATAAAACTGAATGACCGCCTCAATGAATGCCTCGCTACCATCAGAAGCGGTATATTTTGTATGCCCATTTTTGGCATCGTTAGCTGCTTGTTCGATAATCCGCTCATCGGTAATTAAGTCAGGGTCACCAATCGATAAATCGATTAAATTTGGGGTCTTTTTCGCTAATGTTGCAATATCCATGAGTAAATTTTCAGTAGGTTGTTGGTAACGTGTTGCGATATTCTTGCGATCCATACCAGGTGCTCCTTTTTATAAAACTTTTCTTAGAAAATCTTGTGTTCTTGGGTTTTGTGGCGCATCAAAAATTTCTTCAGGTGTGCCTTCTTCTTGAATGATTCCTGCATCCATAAAAATGACACGGTCCGCAACTTCTTTTGCGAAGCCCATTTCGTGGGTAACCACCACCATTGTCATCCCTTCAATAGCTAAATTTTTCATAACGGATAGCACTTCGCCCACCATTTCAGGGTCTAAGGCAGAAGTTGGTTCATCGAACAGCATCACGTCAGGGCGCATGGCTAAAGCACGAGCAATCGCTACCCGTTGTTGTTGCCCACCAGAAAGTTGAGAGGGATAATTTTCTTTTTTATCTGATAAACCAACTTGTTCCAGTAAAGAAAGAGCATGTTCTGTGGCTTCAGAAGCGGCTTCTTTTTTTACTTTAACAGGACTAATCGTTAAGTTTTCCAAGACATTTTTATGCGGGAAAAGATTGAAATTTTGGAATACCATTCCCATTTTTTGACGAAGTTGATCAATGTTGGTATTTTTATCTAATAAATTTTTTCCTTCAAATTCAACGCTGCCACCAGTTGGTGTTTCTAATAAGTTCAAGCAACGTAAAAAAGTACTTTTACCACTACCAGAAGGGCCAATAATTACGACAACTTCACCAGCTTCAATTTCTAAGTCAATTCCTTTAAGTACTTCATTTTTTCCAAATGTTTTCTGTAAGTTTTTAATGTTAATCACTAGTACTCATTCTCCTTTCAGCAACACCTAATAGACGCGAGATAGTAAAGGTTAGGACGAAATAAATCAACGATACAATTAAGTAAGGTAGGAAGGGTTTAAAACTTGCTCCTTGAACGTTGCCAGCTTGGAAAATTAGTTCTGAAACACCAATGACTGAAACAACGGAAGATTCTTTAATTACTGTAACAAATTCATTGCCTAACGCTGGTAAAATATTTTTAATAGCTTGTGGGAAAATGATGTATCGCATTGCTTGGTTTTGATTCATTCCCAAAGAACGAGCAGCTTCCAATTGTCCTTTATTAACTGCCTGAATACCAGCACGAATAATTTCTGCTACATATGCACCACTGTTTAAAGAAAGGGCAATACAACCAGCTGCTACTTTTGATAAGTCTAAACCAAGAACGCCTGTCCCGAAATAGACAATAAAAATTTGAACAAGCAAAGGAGTGCCACGAACATATTCAATATAAGCAATGGCAATGCCACGTAAAATTTTGGAATTGGCTAACTTCATTAAGGCAAGTAATGCCCCTAAAATGGCACCAAACAAAACACCAATGAAAGCTAGGAAAATGGTATAGCCCGCACCGTTAAGGTAGAACTTTCCATACTTTTGTAAAAAGCTTTGATCTTTTTGGAACATTAATTGATTGGCTTCTTTTTTATAACCGTCCATTAATTTTTGATCATTAATTTGTTTAATAGAGGCATTTACTTTCTCCGTCAAAACAGGCGCATCTTTAGGAAAAGCAACGGCAGTATCTTTTGAGCCTTTTTCAAAGGTAACATCAGCAAAAGCTAAATCCTCATTTTGAGAAACATAGGCTTCGCCAACCGGTTCTTCCATAACGACTGCATCTAATTTATTATTTTTTAGATTCATAATTAAATCTGGAATTTTTTGAAGAGAAGTAGGGACAGCACCGGTTAATTCGGTTTTAATTAATTCTTCTTGTGTCGTTTGCTTTTGGGCACCTGCACGAACGCCTTCGAAATCTTTAGTGGAATGAAATTTATCTTTGTCTTCTTTCCGAACAATGACTCTTTGTTGAACGTTCATATATGGTTGAGAAAAAGCTACTTCTTTTAATCGTTCAGGCGTTGGCGACATGCCAGAGATGACCATGTCAATCTTGCCAGTTTTTAAGGCCCCTAACAGAGCATCAAAGCCTAGTTCTTCGATTTTTAATTTAACGCCTAAATCGTCGGCAATTTTTTGAGCAATAGAAATATCAAAACCGACAATTTTATCTTCACCATCTACTTTTGCATGAAATTCATAAGGGGCATAGTCTGCGGATAAGCCGACAACTAGTTCTCCCTTTTGGATGATTTTGTCATAGACTGGATCGTTTTCGGCTGCAAAAGTTTCTTTAATAGGTAATAATGAGAGCAACAAGAATAAAATTGGTAAAATCGTCTGTAGCCATTTTTTACATTTGGTCATTTGCGTAAACTCCTTTTTGTATTATTTTTATAAATATTCAAAAAAAGCGAATAAATGTATAAAAATTTATTGTGTTATGATGTGGTTTATCATATCATAGAATATGTAAAAGGAAAAGTAGTAGAGTTGAAAAAATACAACTTTTTCAAAAAAATTTTCAAAAGTCAAAAATGAAGGGGATTTTCAAGATGGAACAATCATTAATTGTGAGAGGGACACCACAAGAGTATCTTTGCGAAATTGGTTCGTGGGAATTATTAGAAGGACAACTATTATGCAGAAATATTCATCGTGTATTCATTTTACATGGGACTGAATCATGGCAAGCGGCAAAACCGTATTTTCCGACGTTTCAAAAAGTAACAGTTGTTTTTGAAAACTATGGAGGTGTTTGTACAGATCAACGTGTGCAAGAGTTAGAAGCACAAGTGCTGGACAATCATTTAGAGGCCATCGTCGCTGTTGGTGGAGGAAAAGTGGCCGACTTGGGCAAAGCCTTAGCACACAAAATGGCGTTACCGGTAATTATTTTGCCCACTTTAGCAGCTACTTGTGCACCGTGCACGCCATTGAGTGTAATGTATCGAGAAGATGGAGCAATGGAACGATATGACGTTTTTCCGCAAGCAAACGCTTTGGTGTTGGTAGAACCAAGAGTGTTATTGCATTCGCCTCGGTCCTTAATGGTGGCAGGTATTGGGGATACATTAGCTAAATGGTACGAAGCAGATGCGATTATTTCGCAGTTAGACGTCCAAGTGTTACCTATTCAAGTTTCTCATTTTGCCGCAGAAAAATGCCGTGATATTTTGTTAAATGAAAGTATCAATGCTTTAAAAGCGATGGAAGAGCAGCAATTAAATCAATCGTTTATTGATGTCATCGAAACGAATTTAATTATTGGTGGAATGGTGGGTGGCTTTGGCGATGATTATGGTCGGACAGCAGGTGCCCATTCCATTCATGATGCACTAACTTTGCTGCCAGCTAGCCATCGACAATTACATGGAAACAAAGTGGCGTATGGTGTGTTTGTTCAATTAGCTATTGAAGAGAAATGGCAAGAAATCGATGAATTGATTCCTTTCTATCACCAACTAGGTTTGCCTATTTCTTTAAAAGAAATGGAGATGGACTTAACTGAAGCCGAGTATCAAGAAGTAGCAGAACGTGCTTGTATAGAAGGCGAAACGATTCATTATATGAAACAAAAAATTACCCCTGAAATTGTGAAAACAGCGATGCAAGATTTAGAAAAATATACAGCGACAAAATAAGTGCCAAACAGCAACTAGCTCATTTGAATTATTTGAACTAGTTGCTGTTTTTTAAGGATCCTTTTTTGAAAAAAGAAACCTTGAGAAATCCTTGCAAATTCAATAAAAAAAAAGTATGATGATGGGAGGACAAATTATAGTAGAAAGTAGGGAAATGAATGACGGAACCAGCCATTCGTTATCGTTTAATCAAAAAAGATAAACACACAGGTGCGCGTTTAGGTGAATTAATTACTCCTCACGGCACATTTCCAACACCAATGTTTATGCCGGTAGGTACACTTGCGACAGTTAAAACAATGTCACCAGAAGAATTAAAAGAAATGGGTGCCGGTGTTATTTTAAGTAATACTTACCATTTATGGTTACGCCCAGGTGAAGATTTAGTCGAAGAAGCAGGCGGTTTACACAAATTTATGAACTGGGATCAACCTATTTTAACTGATTCAGGTGGCTTCCAAGTCTTCTCATTAAGTGATATGCGGAAAATCGAAGAAGAAGGTGTGCATTTTAGAAATCATTTAAATGGTTCAAAAATGTTCCTTTCTCCAGAAAAAGCGATCAATATTCAAAATAAATTAGGATCAGATATTATGATGAGCTTTGATGAATGTCCACCATTTGATGAAAGCTATGAGTATGTCAAACGCTCGATTGAACGGACTTCTCGTTGGGCTGAGCGTGGCTTAAAAGCCCATGCGAATCCTGATAGACAGGGATTATTCGGTATTGTTCAAGGTGCGGGATTTGAAGATTTACGTCGTCAAAGTGCTAAAGATTTAGTGAGTATGGATTTTCCTGGCTATTCGATTGGTGGCTTATCTGTTGGTGAGTCTAAGGAAGAAATGAACCGAGTCTTAGACTTTACGACACCGTTAATTCCTGAAAATAAACCACGTTACTTAATGGGTGTGGGTGCCCCTGATTCATTAATTGATGGAGTGATTCGTGGGATTGACATGTTTGATTGTGTGTTACCAACACGTATTGCGCGCAATGGTACTTGTATGACTTCACAAGGTCGCTTGGTTGTTAAAAATGCCCAATATGCAAGAGATTTTCGTCCGCTTGATGAAAAATGTGATTGTTATGTTTGTCGTAATTATACGCGGGCCTATATTCGTCATTTGATTAAATGTGATGAAACATTCGGAATCCGTTTAACATCGTATCATAATTTATACTTCTTGTTAGACTTAATGAAAAATGTCCGTCAAGCAATTATGGACGACAATTTATTAGAATTCCGACAAGCGTTTTTTGAAGAATATGGCTTTAATAAAGCGAATGCAAAAAGTTTCTAAAAATTAGAGGAAAAAACTAGTTCTTCAAGCATTTTTTTGATACAGTTAGTAGTGTGAATAATGCAGAGTGAGGTGAAACAAATGGGTGGCGGATTTACAATGATTTTTACATTAGTCCTTTTAGGAGGAATGATGTTTTTCATGACACGTTCTCAAAAGAAACAACAGCAAGAACGTCAAAAACAACTAAACGCAATGAAAACTGGCGATAGTGTTGTCACAATTGGTGGTTTACATGGTGTTTTAAGTGAAATCAACGAAAAAACAGTTTTAATCGATTGCGAAGGTATTGTCTTAGAATTTGACCGTGCAGCAATTCGAACTGTAACACCTGGAACTGCTGTTACAAATGATTCAGCAGTAACTAGTGTACCAGTCACAGAAGTTGAAGAGACAGTCACAGAAGAAGTAACTGAAGTTCCTGAAACATCAGATCCTTCAAAAGAAAAGAAAGACTAAACGAATCAACTGATTCATTTAATGGTTAAAGAGAGCGGAACAGGCTTTTCAAAGGCGAAACTGTGACCAGTAGTCACACGAGAAAGCCAATAAGAAGAGATAATTCCTATTCCGCTCGTGTCGTTTATCTTAAAATGTAGGACTAGGAAGGTAGGTCATTTGGACTTACGTCCTAAGTCCTTTTTAACTATTAAGTTTACAAAAAAGGTTCCTTTTTATAGTGTCGGAAGATAGTTAAAAAGTGAGCAATCTTTCGCTTGGTTGGAAGGAGAAGAGCCCATGACAAAGGAAAAATTAAGTTGGTTACAACAAAAAATGCTCAATAAAAGTATTAAAAAGAAGTGCCAAAATTTTCGTGAACTAGGTTATTCTTCCATCAACGAAGAAGATTTATTGACTTATTTACTCACCTATCGTTGGAAAAAACAAACCCATTTATCTGTCAAAGACTGTCGCAAAGACATTCAGAAGGTTAAGCCGAATGAATTTTTTGACTATCAACAATTATTGGCACAGACATCAAAAAATCCTTTAAGGGACTGGCATGATATTGAAGACTTATTCTAGAAAAAAGAATAGGTCTTTTTTTTGAGATAAAAAAAAATTATAAATAGTTGTGAAAAAAATCACAAAAACTATTTACAAGATTCGTTTTATGTTGTATGATGTGAATGTGAAATAGTTAACAAAGTTTTTTTAAAATGAAACTCTTAGGAGGATGAACATGGTTAAAACAGTAAAAAAAGAAAAGACAGAAACAGTTGATGTTTCATCAATGATTGATGAATTAGCAACAAAAGCGAATGTCGCTTTAAAAGCAATGGAAGATTTTACACAAGAACAAGTAGATCACATTGTCCATCAAATGGCGATGGCGGCGTTAGACCAACATATGCCTTTAGCAAAAATGGCTGTCGAAGAAACTGGCCGTGGAATCTATGAAGATAAAGCAATCAAAAATATGTATGCATCTGAATACATTTGGAATAATATTAAACATGATAAAACAGTGGGTGTAATTAACAAAGACGAACAAACCGGTTTAATGGAAATTGCTGAGCCAGTTGGCGTGGTATGTGGGGTCACACCAACAACAAACCCAACGTCAACAACTATTTTTAAATCACTAATCGCCTTAAAAACAAGAAATCCAATTGTTTTTGCTTTCCATCCTAGCGCACAAAAATGTTCGGCAGAAGCGGCACGTATTGTACGAGATGCGGCGATTGCAGCAGGTGCACCAGAAAATTGTATTCAATGGATTGAACAACCATCGATTGATGCAACATCTGCTTTGATGAATCATCCAGGGATTGCCATTGTTTTAGCAACTGGTGGCGCAGGCATGGTAAAATCTGCGTACTCAACAGGTAAACCAGCACTAGGCGTTGGTCCTGGGAACGTACCAGCTTATATTGAAAAAACGGCTAAAGTAAAACGTGCGGTTAATGATTTAATTGTTTCAAAATCATTTGATAATGGAATGATTTGTGCTTCTGAGCAAGCGGTCATTGTGGATAAAGAAATTTATGCTTCTGTCAAAGCTGAGTTTGAAGCACACAATGTTTACTTCGTGAAACCGAATGAATTACAAAAACTAGAAGATGCAGTGATGAATGAAGGCAAATACGCAGTAAATCCAGCGATTGTCGGTAACTCTGCAGAAAAAATTGCTGAATTAGCAGGAATTAGCGTACCAAAAGGCACAAAAATTTTAGTCGCTGAATTAGAAGGTGCAGGTCCAGAATATCCATTATCAAGAGAAAAATTATCGCCAGTTTTAGCAATGATGAAATCAAACAATGCAGAGCATGCTTTTGAACTATGTGAAGCGATGTTAAACTTAGGTGGTTTAGGACATACAGCAGTAATTCATACAGAAGATGAAGAGTTACAAGTTGCTTTTGGTTTACGTATGAAAGCTTGTCGTATTTTAGTGAATACTCCATCAGCAGAAGGCGGTATCGGTAACATTTATAACGAAATGATTCCATCTTTAACACTTGGTTGTGGTTCATACGGGAAAAACTCTGTTTCTAAAAACGTATCAGCCATTAACTTAATTAATATTAAAACGGTAGCGAAACGGAGAAATAATATGCAATGGTTTAAATTACCTCCAAAAATTTTCTTTGAAAAAAATTCTTTACAATATCTACAAAAAATGGAAAATGTTGAACGTGTCATGTTAGTTTGTGACCCAGGTATGGTTCAATTTGGCTATGCAGATATCGTACGTAAAGAGCTACAAAAACGTAAAAATGATGTGAAAATCGAAGTATTTTCTGATGTTGAACCAAACCCATCAACAAATACTGTTTATGCAGGTACCAAAATGATGGTTGATTTCCAACCAGATACAGTGATTGCCTTGGGTGGCGGTTCTGCAATGGATGCGGCGAAAGGCATGTGGATGTTCTATGAACACCCAGATACAGAGTTCTTTGGTGCAAAACAAAAATTCTTAGATATCCGCAAACGGACATATAAAATTGCCAAACCAGAAAAAACACAATTTGTTTGTATCCCAACTACTTCAGGAACTGGTTCAGAAGTTACACCATTTGCCGTTATCACTGATAGTGAAACACACGTGAAATATCCGTTAGCAGACTATGCGTTAACACCAGATGTAGCGATTGTTGATCCACAGTTCGTAATGTCTGTGCCAGCTTCAGTCACTGCAGATACAGGTATGGATGTTTTAACACATGCTATTGAATCTTATGTTTCCGTGATGGCTTCAGATTACACACGTGGTTTAAGTTTACAAGCAATCAAGTTAGTTTTCGATCATTTAGAAAATTCAGTGAAACGTCCAGATATGGAATCTCGTGAAAAAATGCATAATGCATCAACCATGGCAGGGATGGCATTTGCTAATGCATTCTTAGGTATTTGTCACTCTATCGCTCATAAAATTGGTGGGGAATATGGCATTCCACATGGTCGTACAAATGCGATTTTATTACCACATATTATTCGTTACAATGCGAAAGATCCATCAAAACACGCAATGTTCCCTAAATATGATTACTTCCGCGCCGATACTGATTATGCAGACATTGCAAAATTCTTAGGCTTAAAAGGAAATACTACCGCAGAATTAGTAGAAGCTTTAGCAACAGCAGTAGCAGACTTAGGTAAATCAGTCGGAATTGACATGAACTTGAAAGCCCAAGGTGTCTCACAAGAAACATTAGACACAACGGTTGATCGTATGGCAGAACTTGCATATGAAGACCAATGTACAACTGCAAATCCGAAAGAACCATTAATTAGTGAACTAAAACAAATTATCTTAGATGCTTATGTAGGATAAAAGAACTCAAATAAAGAGACCAGAACATTAATGTTCTGGTCTCTTTAACGTTTTGCGAAAACAGTGCTGTCGATGCCACGGTTATGACACCAATTAACTAAAACTGGATCGAGGACAAGTGCAGTACTCGTCAATTCTTCTGTCGTCTTTTTTCCTAAAAGAGTATAAAGCATTTTCACTTCTTCTTGCCATTGCTGTACAAGGGCTAAGGTATTTTCTAAACCATTTTTACTCATAAGGGAAGCTAAGATAGTCCCAGCAACTCCCATGCTTTTGGCACCTAAAGCGAGTCCTTTGACAATATCAAGAGAGTTACGCACACCGCCAGAGCCAAGAATAGTTAGCTTCTTTTGCCAATTTTGTGATTCCAGAAGAGAGATGACCGTTGATTGCCCCCAATCATCTAAGAAAGAAAGTTCGCGTTTCTTCCGCCGGGCATTTTCAATTTGCGTAAAACTCGTTCCGCCTTGGCCGCTCACATCCGCTGCTTGAACGCCGATAGAGGTAAGTTTTTCTAAGGTTTCTTGGCTCATACCAAAGCCAACCTCTTTGACAATAACAGGCACTTCTACGGCCCGTACGATAGCTTCAATTTTGGTTAGCCAATTAGTGAAATCACGATCTCCTTCAGGCATGACCAATTCTTGGGGCACATTTACATGGATTTGTAAGGCATTCGCTTGAAATAAATCAAGCGCTCGCTTTGCTTCTTCCACACCCAAGCCTGCACCAATATTGGCAAAAATGAGTCCATCTGGGTTTTCTTTTCGCATAATTTGATACGTATCCGCTAAACTAGCATCTTTTAACGCTGCCGAGACAGATCCTGTCGCAACTAAAAGGCCAGTTTCTTTGGCAATAATGCCTAATTGCTGATTAATTTCTTTTGCACGCTGGCTACCACCTGTCATTGCATTGACATAAAAAGGTTGGGGAAGCTGAAAAGAAAGAAACGAAGTGGAAATATCCACTTCGTTAACAGCGGATTCAGCAAACGATTGGTGAACAAAACGCACACGATCAAAGTCATTACTTTTTTCTTTGTGGAACGCTTTAGCTAATGATAGATGTTCATCTTTTCGATTCATGCTTCTCCTTACACTCCTTTTGACCATAGGTATAGACGTGAAGTGGCAGTGGGGTAATTCCGTCTTTTTCCCAAGCAGTCATTAATGGTAAAATCCCAGATTTTTGGCGGAAAATTACAATCCCACAATCGCCCCCGCCAGCGCCAGAAGATTTCGCAGCTCCTGTATAAGATTCAGCCAAATCACAAAGATTTTTCAAGGCTTCTGTTTCGATTACCACACCAGTCAGTGAAGATAATTCGGCGAGCAATTGGCGATTTTTAGTAATTTGTTTTTGGATAACAGAAATTTTTCCTGTGTTAAAGCCATTAATCATTGTTTCGACACAAAGCCGACTTTTCATTAAGAACTGCTCATAAGCCGCTTGTTTTTCTTCTTTTGATTGATGAACTCGATCAACTAAGTCTGAAGTGGACGCAGGACTACCTGTCCAACCAATTAGTAAACGTAGTTGTTTCGGTACTTTTAACGGAAAAATCATTAATTCAGGCCAGTCCATTGCTAACAAATCAGTTAATGTTTCAGTGGCTACTTTTTGATTGACCCAATCATGATCGAAGGTTGAAAAGGCAATCCAGCCCCCGTAACAGCTGGCGGCGATATCTCCGCAAGAACCATTTCCTTGAACGGCTAAGTGAGCTAATGCTGATAATTTGAAAATTTCCTCATTTTCCAAACCTAAGTCATAAAAAATATTCAAGGCTTTGACAGTTCCAACGGTTACTGCACCGCTTGAACCAAGACCATATTTTCGTCCATTTGAACTATCTAATTCACTCGTCACTTTTAAATGATAAAATGACAATTCTTTGTTTTGCTCTTGCGCATATTTTTCAGTTAGATGAATCGCCGCTAGAACATAATGAAAAGGATTTTCGCGAATATCTAATACGAGCTCACCATTTCGGCGTGTCCAACGAATAGGTAAAGAGCTGTATTGTGCAGATTGAATACTGCCTTCATCTGTTGTTTCTTCGACAGTTACAGTTACGAATTGATCCACAGCAACGATAATGGCAGGGTGGCCAGGTTCAACAACGGCATATTCTCCTGCAATAAATAACTTTCCTGGCGTAGTAACTTCAATCATGCTTATTTATCCATTCCTTTCGTTTCAAACAATTCAATTCCGGGACCAGCAAAAGCTGGGACTAACTGCTCTTTTGAAAAATGTTCACTTAAAAATGTTTTTAATGCTTCTAAGTTTTTCTTTTCGACTAAGACCTTGACATTCGGACCTGCATCCATTGTAAAGTAACAAGGAATTCCTTTGGCCCGTGCTTGGCGAACTAAAGCCATCGCTTGTAAACTGCCTGGGGACCAGTAAGTAAATGGAGGGACAGCACCTAAGGTTGTTCCATGCATCCTTAACCCATTGGCTTCAATGATTTCTCCTAAACGAGGGAAGTCTTTTGTTTTAATTGCTTCATGAACTTGGGATAAATCTTTTTCCACATTGTCCAACCAACCTTGATAAAAGCTAGAAGTTTCTACTGTTCGTTTCATTCCATCACGGCTGGAAACATCTTTTTCGCCATCATTAATTAAGATAAAGAGCATGGCCAATTCGTTTTCCCAATTATTGGCTGGAATATTTTCAGCAAACGACGTTTCATCAGAGTGGCCTTTGTTCCATTGAGCAAAACCACCAAAAATACTACGACAAGCAGAACCTGAACCACGTCGCGCTAAACGTGATAAGTCTTTTGCTGAAAGATTTAATCCTAAGGCTACGTTACAGGCCCCTGCTAAAGCAGCTAGACCACTCGCTGAAGAAGCCAAACCAGCTGCAGTAGGCACAAAATTTTGACTTTCTACTTTTGCAAACCAAGTACAATCGGCTTGTTGACGAACAAGGTTCAAAAATTCTTTGACTTTTTTTGTTTGTTTTTCGTTTTGCAAGATACCATCTAAAATAAATACATCTTCTGAATAATGGGCATCAAATGTCACAGTTGTTTCTGTGTAAAAGGCATCTAATGTTAATGATAAACTACTATTCATTGGTAAAATGTATTCTTCATTGGCTTTTCCCCAATATTTAATCAGAGCAATATTTGTATGCGCTCGTGCTTTTCCTGAAAGCATTACTTTTTCACCTCTAATGATTGAATCCATGTAGCAACAGCTCCATTTTCTTCTAAAGTCTGTGCAATGGTTTGTGCGGTCTTTTTATTATCTGTTAAGGCAATCATACAGCCACCGCGACCGCCGCCGGTTAATTTTGCTCCTAGAGCGCCATGTTCTAGAGAGAGAGCCACTAGTCGATCCAGCATATCGTTGCTGACGGTTAATTGCTGGAGTTGCTCTTGCGCTAACGTCATTAGCTGACCTAATTTTTGTTTATCATCTTGTAAAATTGCCTGCTTCGCTTCTTTAGTAAAAGAACCTAATTGTTTCATTGTTTCAGCGATTGCTGTGGGATTATTTTGAGCTAGCTGCGCAATGTCTTTCACTGCTTCACGTGTTTGACCTTTAATTCCCGTATCAGCTACTATTAAGTAGGCATTAGATAAATTCATCGAGAAATGTGTGGGCGGAAATCCTCTAGTAAAAAATAAGGGATCAGCGCCGCTTGTTGCTGCGGCATCGATACCACTAGGATTGCCATGAGCAATTTTCTCACTTAAGGAAACAAGCTCAAACAATTCTTGATATGTATAAGCGTAATCAAAATAATCAAAAAGGCTTCGAACGATGGCCACAGCGGTTGCTGCGCTTGAGCCCATTCCTCGTTCAGCGGGAATCGTACTTGTTAAGGTCAAAGTGCCTTTAAATGTATCTTCCTTTAAAAAATGTAAGGTTTGCTGAACAACTTCCTTGATATTTGCTAGCTCTTGGGGCACGTCTTCAAGCAATCCTGTAAAATATGCACAATCAATCTGCATAGTTTTTGCTGGGGTAAAGACGGCTGTGATTTCTGTCGCTTGAAAAGGAAAGGCGATTGCTGGTTCGCCGTAAACAACGGCGTGTTCCCCCATTAAAATGATTTTTCCCGTCGCTTGACCGAGGCCTTGTTTTTTTATATTCATTCACTGACATTCCTTTTGAGTAGAATCGAGTATAGGACAAAAGACGTTCTTGGATTAGAAGAACGTTTGTCATAATCTCTTCATGATTTATAGGAAATGATTCCAAAAGTTTCTCTTGTTCCAAAAAAAGAGATTGCTTAACCTAAGATAGTTTACCTAAAAATAAGGCACAAGTAAAATGGTTCCGTTGGTTTTTCCAAAAAATTAATAACAATTTAATAAGAAAGAACCGACAGAACCAGTTATTCGGCTATTTTTTTAAAATTTTCTTAGGTAATCACCAAACCAAGGGCACTTGCCAAATAAATGGCTTGTTCAGGGGTGACTTTAAGACCTGATAAATAGTTTGGTGAGAAAGTCAAGCGTTCAAAGGTGTTTTGGGAAAAATCCAATCCTTTTAAAGAAGTATTTAACCAATTACTTTCGGTTAAATCGCAAGCTTCTAGAAGGAGTTTCTTCCAGGTGACCTCGAAAAATTCACTTTCGACTAAACGTGTCTGATTAAAGTGAACAAGATTAAAATTTGCAAAACGAAAAGAAGCATAATCGGCTTTGCAATCTTCAAATAGACAATCTTTTAAATAGCTATCTGCAAAATTCGTTCCTGTCAAATTGCAACGAAGGAAAGTCACTCGATGAAAACTGCCAGACAGCCATTCGACGTTAGAAAAATCGCAAGCTTCAAAACGCACATTACTACAATCAAAAGAAGCAAACTGGCCATTTGCTAATGAAAGATGATCGAAAACAGCATCCCGAAAGACTAAGTTACGAACTTCTTGATTCGGTAAATCAATCTGCTGATACAAATGATTTTCTAAGATTGCCTCATCTTCTAATTGACAGTTCGTTAATAGAGGAAGTTGTTCTGGCAAATTTGGTGGCAAGGGATAAGTTATTTTCATAAAACGCCTCTTTCTTCTTGTTGATTTTCAAAGGTTTCATCAATTGAGTAGGCCCGATTATAGAAACGTAGCGCAGTTGTGAAAACATAAGCGCCGGCAAAACCAAGTAAACTACCTAACACAATCCCGACTAATCGATAGTTTAAAAGATTACTAATGACTTGCTGTCGTGCAAGATTTGATAATAATAAGGACATCGGGGTAATAAAAAAGCTGGCAATCGCATAGTTTCTGTTAATGAATCCTTCAAAAGCTGCATATAGAATACTAATGATACCGATTGTTTGTAAAGGTGTAAAGGGAATCATTAATAAAATTGCAGAAAGCAACAAACCAAGACTCGTGCCTAGAATCCGTTGAACATTTCGCTGCATCACAGAATGTAAATTTTCCCCTTGTAAAATGGCTGCGCAAGTAAACGTCATCCAATAGGCGTTGACTAAATGAAGCGATTGGCTTAAATAAGCCGCTAAAAATAAAATGGCCGCATAATGCAAAGCATCTAATAAAGAAGCGGGATCGATATAAAGTCGTTCTTGAAGAGACATCCGTTTTTGAAAAACGTAGGGGCGCTTGTCGATGAAATGAAGCACAATGCCCATGATAATGCCGGTCACTACTCCTAAAAGAACAAAACTGGCCATGATAGGAATCTTATGTAAAGGAAAATTGTTGCTTGTTCCCATTGCGGTTGACATGATAACTAACAGAGCACCAGGCTTCTCAATGCCATACAATCTAAAAAGTAAGCGTGCAAGAAAAGCGACGATGGCAATTGTAATGGGAATCAACCAAGGTACATGGTGACTTAGCATTCCTAAGCTGTTGCCCAGAACAATAAAAAAGCCAACAATATTCAGTCTGCGCAATAATTGGGGCAAAGGAAGCGGCTGATAATAAATAAACGTATAAATGCCCATCGAGCCAAAGGTCCCAATGAGTAAATTATTGGAAAAATAACCAATTAATAATGGAATTGCCATACAAATTGCGACACCAACTAACCGAAATAATTCGTCATTTGCTTTATCAATAGCAAACAAATCCTTTAAAAACGTAGAATTTTTCATATTTTGTCACTCCTTTACTTCCTAATTTACCATAATGTTTAGAAAACTGACAAAAGAATTGCAATAAAAGACAGGAAGAAAAAGAGGGGTTTCTGATAGGAAGAGAAGAAAAATTAAAAAAAGTTAACATTTTGACTTGCAATTTTAATATGAAAAATGTAAGATATATTCCATAGCAATAAATAATTATTAAATTCTGATTTTTCAGAAAATACAGATTGTATTATTTTAGGAGGCAACACTATGAAATTGAAAAAGTCATTAACATTCGGTGTGATTACATTATTTAGCGTAACAACTTTAGCGGCTTGTGGAGGCGGCGGAACGTCAGATAGCTCAAGCGCGTCTGGTGGCGGTAAGGCAAGTGGTGAACAAGTTTTACGTGTCACAGAACAACAAGAAATGCCAACAGCTGATTTATCACTAGCAACAGACAGAATTAGTTTTATTGCATTAAATAATGTATATGAAGGAATTTATCGTTTAGACAAAGATAACAAAGTCCAACCTGCAGGTGCAGCGGAAAAAGCAGAAGTTTCTGAAGATGGACTAACATACAAAATTAAATTAAATAAAGATGCAAAATGGTCAGACGGTAAACCAGTGACTGCTAATGACTATGTTTACGGATGGCAACGAACAGTTGATCCAGCGACAGCTTCTGAATATGCTTATCTGTATGCCTCTGTAAAAAATGGTGATGCCATTGCTAAAGGGGAAAAAGATAAATCAGAATTAGGAATTAAAGCAGTCAGTGATACAGAATTAGAAATCACTTTAGAAAAAGCAACACCATACTTTGATTACTTATTAGCTTTCCCATCGTTCTTCCCACAACGTCAAGATATTGTGGAAAAATATGGTAAAAATTATGCATCAAACAGCGAAAGTGCTGTCTACAATGGTCCATTCGTCTTAGACGGCTTTGATGGTCCTGGTACAGATACAAAATGGTCATTCAAGAAAAACGATCAATATTGGGATAAAGACACAGTGAAACTGGACTCAGTAGATGTGAATGTCGTGAAAGAATCACCAACCGCGTTGAACTTGTTCCAAGATGGACAAACAGACGATGTCGTTCTTTCTGGTGAATTAGCCCAACAAATGGCCAATGACCCAGCTTTTGTTAGTCAAAAAGAAGCATCAACACAATATATGGAACTAAATCAACGTGATGAAAAATCACCATTTAGAAATGCAAACTTACGTAAAGCAATTTCTTACTCAATCGACCGTAAAGCGTTAGTTGAATCAATCTTAGGGGATGGTTCTATCGAGCCAAACGGTTTAGTACCAGCAGATATGGCAAAAGACCCAAGTGGCGGCAAAGACTTTGCTAAAGAAGCAGGTAGTCAAATTGAATATGATACGAAAAAAGCTAAAGAATACTGGGAAAAAGCGAAAAAAGAATTGGGGATTTCAACCTTAACAATGGATATTCTTTCTTCAGATGCAGATTCTTCTAAGAAAACAGTTGAATTTGTTCAAGGGTCAATTCAAGATGCTTTAGATGGTGTGAAGGTAACGGTTAGTCCGGTTCCATTCTCCGTTCGTTTAGATCGTTCAAACAAAGGCGACTTTGATGCAGTAATCGGTGGTTGGAGTGCTGACTATGCTGATCCAAGTAGTTTCTTAGACTTATTTGCTTCAGATAACTCATATAACCGTGGACGTTATAACAATCCAGAGTTTGACAAGTTCGTGAAAGCTGCAAGTAGTGCAGATGCGACAGATCCTGAAAAACGTTGGGATGATATGTTAAATGCAGAGAAAACGATTATGGGAGACATGGGTGTGGTACCATTATTCCAAAAATCAGAAGCGCATTTACGTGCTGAAAAAGTCAAAGATGTCGCAGTTCATCCTGCTGGCGCAACGTATGACTACAAATGGGCATACATTTCAGAATAACCTGACAAAAGATCGATAGCAAACAAAAAAGGACCTTTGCCATGGAATAAAAGGCAACGGTCCTCTTGCTATCTTGTCTTAGACCAAGTAAAATAGTAGAAAGCCTAAAGACAGAATCAGTAAGATGCCCCCAGTTTTTAGCCAGAAAGAGCGATGTGCATCGCCAATGACTGAAAGCGGGATAAACTCTTTCGGTTCATTTTTCTTTTTAAAACGAAACGCGTTTTTCATTGAGCGCTGAAAGTTATCGAAAAAGCCAGAGGACATAATCCATAAAGCAATGCCGATAATTAAAAAGAAAAGCGAAACGATAAAGAAGGTATCTGATAATGAGGAGGTAGTGATAGGTTCTTTACTTATTAATAAGTAAAGAAAAATGCCGATACTGGAAATAACGGCTGTAATAATTGGCCATTTAAAAGTTTTCATGTGTTCACCCTATCTATTATTGTGGTCTATCTAGTCATTACTTTAACGAAAATAACTGAGGAAGTCAAAAAAATCTCGGAGGTGTCATTATTGAATAGTTTTGGAAAATATTTTCTTAAACGGATCTTTTTCATGATTATCACTTTGTGGTTAATCGCAACGATTACGTTTTTCTTAATGCAATTATTACCAGGTACGCCTTATACCAACCAAGAAAAACTTAGTCCAGAAACAATCGCTATGTTGAATAAACAATCTGGCTTAGATAAACCAGTGATTGTTCAATACGGAATTTACTTAAAGAACCTGGTAACGGGAGACTTTGGTATTTCATTCCAATTTAAAAACCAACCTGTTGCTAAGTTATTAGCTGGTCGAATTGGACCATCCCTTCAACTGGGTGGACAAGCGATTATCTTTGGTACGTTAGTCGGTATTTTATTGGGGATTATCGCAGCGATGCGTCAAAATACTTGGGTAGATACGTTGGCAACATTGTTAGCCATTTTAGGTCGTTCTATTCCAAACTTTGTTTTCGCGGTATTATTACAATACATTTTTGCAATGAAATTAAGAATCTTACCAATTGCTATGTGGAATGGTTTTGCCTACACAATCTTGCCAACTATTGCCTTGGCAATGAGTCCAATGGCCGATTCGGCTAGGTTTATTCGAACCGAGATGGTAGAGGTCTTGCATAGTGATTATGTCGAATTAGCCAAAGCAAAAGGCTTGAGTCGCTGGCAAGTTGCATTCCGCCACGGGTTAAGAAACAGTTTAATTCCATTGATTACCTTATTAGGACCTTTAGCCGTTGGTTTAATGACAGGTTCTTTAGTAGTAGAAAATATTTTTGCCATCCCTGGAATTGGGGAACAGTTTGTAAAATCAATTATGACAAACGACTATCCAACAATTATGGCAGTAACTATTTTGTATTCAACAATGTTAGTTGTTGTAATTCTGATTGTTGACTTACTTTATGGTTTAATTGATCCAAGAATTCGCGTATCAGGAGGTGCAAAAGGCTAATGGAAACAGTCAATAAAAATAATCTACCACAAGCGATTAAAGATATTCCGGCAGATGAGTTTCAGCCTCTAAACACTTCAACTCTAAAAGAAAGAGAGCGTATTGCCACACCGTCTTTAAGTTTCTTACAAGACTCATGGCGTCGTTTGAAAAAGAATAAAGCTGCAGTTATCTCAATGAGTTTCTTAGCAGTTATTATCTTTATCTCTATTATTACCATTTGGGTTTCACCACATAACCCAACGAAACAAAATGTTTCTTACATTAACTTACCACCACGAATTCCTGGCTTGGAAAGCGTGAATGGTTTAAATGGTAAAACAACAGTTGCTGGTCAATTAGTTGATAAATATGCACAAGCAAACGTTCCAGATAACGTAAACTTTTATCTAGGAACAGATGGTTTAGGTCGTGATGTCCTAAGTCGTTTATTTATGGGAACACGTATTTCCTTATTAATTGCGTTTATCGCGGCGATTCTAGATATTACGATTGGGGTAACGTATGGACTGATTTCCGGATTAGTCGGCGGTCGTGTCGATACAGTAATGCAACGTATTTTAGAAGTTCTTTCTGGTATTCCTAACTTAGTTGTTATGATCTTGATGCTAACAGTCTTTGATCCAGGGATTGTTTCGATTGTTTTGGCCATGGTTATTACAAACTGGATATCAATGGCCAGGATTGTGCGAGCCCAGACCATGAAACTAAAAGACCAAGAGTTTGTCATGGCAGCAGAAACATTGGGCGAATCTCGTTGGAAAATTGCTATTAAACATATTTTACCGAATATCTCAAGTGTTATTATTGTCCAAATGATGTTCAGTATCCCATCGGCAATTTTCTTTGAAGCGTTCCTAAGTTTTATTGGGTTAGGCTTACGTCCACCAACCGCATCTTTAGGAACCTTGTTAAACGAAGGATACAAAACTTTCCGTTTCCTTCCATATTTAATGTGGATTCCAGCGGCAACACTTTCAGTTATCATGATTTGTTTCAACTTGTTAGCTGATGGTTTACGTGACGCATTTGATCCTAAGATGAAAGAGTAAGAGTGGTGAATGACTATGGAAAAAGTATTAGAAGTTAAAGACTTAAGAATCTCCTTTGATACGTTTGCAGGTAAAGTCAACGCCATTCGTGGTGTGAGTTTTGATCTTTATAAAGGTGAAACGTTAGCCATCGTAGGTGAATCAGGGAGTGGTAAATCTGTTACAACTCGCAGTATTATGCGTTTGTTGAGCAGTAATGCCAATATTGATAACGGGGAAATTTTGTTTAAAGGGCAAGATATTGTTCATAAAACAGAAAAACAAATGCAAGCCATTCGTGGTAAAGAAATCGCAATGATTTTCCAAGATCCGATGACTTCATTAGACCCAACGATGCCAATTGGCAAACAAGTGGCGGAATCATTAATCAAACATAATAAAGTCTCAAAAAAAGAAGGCTTAGCGCAAGCATTAGAATTACTAAAATTAGTGGGCATTCCTAATGCTGAAAAACGTTTGAAAAACTATCCGCACCAATTTTCTGGTGGGCAACGTCAACGGATTGTCATTGCAATTGCTTTAATTTGTTATCCCGAAGTTCTAATTGCAGATGAACCAACTACAGCGTTGGATGTAACCATCCAAGCACAAATTTTAGAGTTATTAAAAGATTTACAAGAAAAAATTAGCACTTCGATTATTTTCATTACCCATGATTTAGGGGTAGTAGCAAACGTGGCTGACCGTGTCGCTGTCATGTACGGTGGACGTCTGGTTGAAGTGGGAACAGCAGAAGAAATTTTCTATAATCCACAACATCCATATACTTGGGGACTTTTAGGGTCAATGCCAACGATGGAAGGAACAGAAGACAAACTTTATGCGATTCCAGGTTCACCTCCAGATTTATTAGATCCACCAACTGGAGATGCCTTCTATCCACGGAATGAGTTTGCTTTAAAAATTGATACAGAAAAAGAACCACCTTATTTTGAAGTATCACCGACACACAAAGCAGCAACGTGGTTATTAGCACCACAAGCACCAAAAGTTACGCCTCCAGCAGAGATTGTTCGTCGTTGGGCAATTTATGCAGAGCGTCAAAAAAATCCAGGAGGTAGTAATTAATGGCAGAAGAGAAAAAAGTCCTATTAGAAGTCACTGGTTTGAAACAGTATTTCAATGTTGGTCGTAAAGACGAAGTAAAAGCCATTGATGACATTAGTTTTCATATTTTTGAAGGCGAAACCTTTGGATTAGTTGGCGAATCAGGAAGTGGAAAATCAACAACTGGTCGCAGTGTCATTCGTTTATATGATCCAACTGCTGGTGAAATTCTTTTCGATGGAAAAGACATTAGCAAAATTAAATCAAAAGCGGACATGCAAGCATTCCGCCGCGATGTTCAAATGATCTTCCAAGATCCATATGCTTCATTGAATCCAAGAATGAAAGTCAATGATATTATTGCTGAAGGAATCGATGTCAATGGATTAGCTAAAACACCAAAAGAGCGGGAAGAAAAAGTCAATGAACTTTTAAAAACGGTGGGATTAAATCCAAGTCACAGTACGCGTTATCCTCATGAGTTTTCTGGTGGGCAACGTCAACGGATCGGGATTGCTCGTGCTTTAGCGGTTAATCCACGTTTCATTATCTGTGATGAGCCAATTTCAGCTTTGGATGTGTCGATTCAAGCCCAAGTAGTAAACTTATTACAAGATTTACAAAAAGAACAAGGCTTAACTTACTTGTTTATCGCACATGACTTATCGATGGTAAAACATATCAGTGACCGAATTGGCGTAATGCACAGTGGGAAATTATTGGAAATGGGCACAAGTGATGATGTCTATAATTTCGGCGTTCATCCTTATACAGAAAGTTTACTTTCTGCGATTCCATTACCAGATCCAGACTATGAACGCACACGTAAACGGATCGTTTACCAGCCTGCAGCGGCAGATGGAAAAGATCGTGAGCTCCGTGAAATTCTCAATGGACACTATGTTTATTGTGCTGAAGACGAAGTTGCAATGTACCGTGAAAAAATTGAAGAGAAGAAAAGAAAAGCTGGTTTATAACCAGCTTCTTTTCTAACTATCTTGGTAGGGTGGTTATGAGATGAAGGCTCTGAAAGCTTATAAATACAGACTTTATCCAACCTCAAAACAAGAAGAGTTTATTCAAAAAACATTTTCTTGTGTTCGCTTGGTGTATAATTTAATGTTACAAGACCGGATTGATATCTACAAAGAGATGCGAAAAAATCCTCAACAAACGTTTAAAATGCCAACGCCAGCTAAATATAAGAAACAATACCCTGTCCTCAGAGAAGTTGATAGTTTAGCTTTGGCAAATGCACAAGTTTATTTGGATCGAGCCTTTAAAAATTTTTATCGGGAAAAAGGGATGGGCTTTCCAAAAAAGAAAAAGAAAGAAACGGTGCATTCCTACACTACGAACAATCAACATGGCACGGTCAAAATTTTGGATAATCGTTATTTGAAAGTACCTAAATTGAAATCTTTAATTAAAATGAAGGTACACCGCCAACCGCTGGGGGAGATAAAATCTGTAACTATTTCTATGAGTGCGAGTCACAATTATTATGTTTCCATTTTGTGTGAAGCGCCGATTGAAACGAAAACAAAGCAACAAAAAATGGTGGGAATTTGTAGCAGTAGGGAAAAATTTGCGCTGCTTTCGAATGGTGAAAGCTTCGAAAAAAGCTATTGTTCAAAGCATTTAAAGCAAAAACTACGTCAAGAAGAACGAAAATTAAACAAGCGTAAAATGATTGCTTTGGAAAAAGGCGTCGATCTTTCACAAGCAAAAAATTATCAAAAACAAAAAATAAAAGTCGCAAAAATTCGCGAAAAAATAGCCAACCAACGAACGGATATTTTAAACAAAATTACAACGGAATTGGTTTCAAGTTACGATGTTATTTGTATTGAAAAAGCCCATCACAGTAATGAGCGGCCGCCAAAACATGATCGTTCTGAACTGGCTTGGTCTTTATTTTTAGCTAAACTGTTGTATAAAGCACAATGGTATGGCAAAGAACTCATTTGTATTGAGTCAGAGGAGATAGAAACAGAGTTGTCTTTTTCTGAAAGTACAGAAAATTCAGAGTATCTTAGAAGCCAAAAAATCTTAGAACGTGGCTTGTCTAAACGAGAAACCTTATAAATAGAAGAACTGTAGGGACTACAGGGATCGCCTAGGGGATAGAAAATGTACACCATGTGTTGAACCATTTGTTTCTAGGAAGTCACATTGGGACAGTCCACTAATTATTAATGATCAAAATACGAGTTCAAACGAATCTAGTGCTAGATTCGTTTTTTTTTGAGGAAATATATTGACAACTAGGATAAACTAAGGTAAACTAGTGAAGTTGAGAAATGAAAGCAGAAGCACCCGCTTCTCGCCTTAGTTGAGTATATCGCTGGGCTAGATAAAGTATTCCTTATTTTTTTAAGTAAGGCAGACTGTTGGCGGGTTCTGGATAGGAACCTGTTTTTTTATTGCATTTAGCAAACAAAGCAGACTTCCGTTAGGATTTTCTCTTAAAAATTTTGGAGGTGAATGACCATAGCAAAGGATATGATGGTTAACGACGGCATTCGTGCACGCGAGTTACGTTTGATCGGACAAGATGGTGAACAATTAGGTGTAAAAACCAAAGCAGAAGCATTACAAATCGCTGAATCTGCAAACTTGGATTTAGTACTTGTAGCGCCAGGAGCGAAACCACCAGTTGCGCGAATTATGGATTATGGAAAATTCCGTTTCGAACAACAAAAGAAAGAGCGTGAAGCTCGCAAGAAACAAAAAGTGATCAACGTCAAAGAAGTTCGTTTAAGTCCAACAATTGACGTAAATGACTTCAATACAAAACTTCGTAATGCGCGTAAGTTCTTAGAAAAAGGAGACAAAGTGAAAGCTTCTATCCGTTTCAAAGGCCGTGCCATTACCCATAAAGAGATTGGTCAGAAAGTTCTTGATCGCTTAGCTGAAGAAACTGCGGACATCGCCACAGTGGAACAAAAAGCGAAAATGGACGGACGCAGCATGTTTCTAACGCTGGCACCGAAAAACGACAAGTAAACGAAGAGACCGAGCATTCGGACTTTTGGTAATTTCTACAAGAAGGATATTCGACAGTTGTGACTGTTAGAGTCTTTCACTTGAAGCAAAGATTTTGAGGAGGAAAATTAGTCATGCCAAAACAAAAAACACACCGCGGATTAGCAAAACGTGTAAAACGTACTGGTGGAGGCGGCTTAAAACGTGGCCGTGCCTTTACATCTCACCGTTTCCACGGTAAAACTAAAAAACAACGCCGTCAATTGCGTAAAGCAAGCATGGTTGCAAAAGGCGATTACAAACGTATCCGCCAACAATTAGCAAGAATGAAATAAAACAACTCGGTGACTTTTAGATTACCGTCAAGAGAAACAAGATATTAGGAGGAATTCAACATGGCACGTGTTAAAGGTGGAACAGTAACCCGTAAACGTCGTAAAAAAGTCCTTAAGTTAGCGAAAGGCTACTACGGATCAAAACATACTTTATTTAAATCAGCAAAAGAACAAGTAATGAACTCTTATTACTATGCATTCAGAGACCGTCGTCAAAAGAAACGTGACTTCCGTAAATTATGGATTGCACGTATCAACGCGGCAGCTCGCATGAATGGCTTAAGCTATTCTAAATTAATGCACGGTTTGAAATTGGCAGAGATTGATATCAACCGCAAAATGTTAGCTGACTTAGCCGTTAACGATGCAGCAGCATTTACAGCGTTAGCTGAACAAGCAAAAGACGCTTTAAGCAAATAAGCTTAAACAATCTTTCACACCCTACTCAAGGAGTAGGGTGTTTTTTTAATAACTCCGTTGGTAACTTTCATCTATAAATGAAAAAACTTGTGAGAGCGGAATTTCTTCAGAAAGACTTAACCAATGCTCTTTATTCATATGATAGGCAGGAAAATAGCCAGGTTGGTTCTTTAATAAGGCAATCAATTCAGGCGCAAGTTTAACGGTTAAAATAGTGAGCTGCTTATTCTCGGTAGCGCCGAGCAGTTGTGCATCCAGTGGCATAATTAAAGCAAACCATTTTGCATTTCTAGGATGACGAAAGACGAGATAGTCTGGGTGTTTTTTAAAAGGAAAATCGGGCGTTATCTGATAACGTTCTTGGATATAGGCGCTAATAGTTTCTTGAAAAGTCATAGGTTTCTTCCTTTCGTTAAGGCTAGGCATATCTATTTACATCATAGCAAAAATTACATAAAATTACTTCGTTCAAAGGAATGGGAGGAGGGAGCAGATGACATTAATTTCAACAATTTTAGTAACCTTGGTGGCTGTAGAATTTTTCTACATTATGTATTTAGAAACGATTGTACCAACATCTGAGACAACAAGCCGTGTTTTTAAAATGGATAGGCAAGAGTTACAAAGAAAATCAGTCACTACATTGTTTAAAAATCAAGGAATCTATAATGGACTAATCGGTGCAGGACTTATTTATAGTGTCTATTTTGCGCAAGCAACGATGGAGATGACAAAATTTTTATTGATTTATATTATTTTAGTGGCGGCGTACGGTAGCTTAACTAGTGATAAAAAAATCATTTTAACACAAGGCGGTTTAGCTATCGTGGCTTTGATTAGTTTACTTGTTTAGCCATCAGAGTTAATAGAGAGAGGCAGTCAAATCGACAGAAAAAACACGGTTGATTTGACTATTTTTTATAGAATTGAGAGAGACAAAATGTGGTATACTTTGTTTATTAGATAGGGAGGAATTAAAAATGCTGAACCAAAAAGAAGTAAAAAAAACCGATTATACTCAATTAATTTCTCTATGGCGTTCTTCAGTAGAAGCTACCCATTTGTTTTTGAGTCAGGCAGATATTGATAAAATCGAAGTGGTTTTACCTGATTATTTTCAACAAGTTCAATTAAGTATGTGGTTAAATGAAGAACAGAAATGTGTGGGCTTTAGTGGAACAAATCAACAAACGTTGGAAATGTTATTTATTGACCCAGTCTATTTTCGTAAAGGCTATGGTGGAGAAATTATCCAAAAGTTAATAGAGCAAGAATCAATTATCTTTGTTGATGCTAATAAACAAAATGAAGGGGCAGTGAAGTTCTATCAATCTCAAGGGTTTCAAGTAATTGGTGAATCAAAGGAAGATCCTCAAGGAAATCCGTTTCCTATTTTACATATGAAACGGATATAGAAAAGAAGGGAGAAGCCATGCGAGTAATCGTTACAGAATACCAACCAGCCTGGGTGGAACAGTTTGAAGAAGAAGCCCAAGCGTTGAAACAGATTCTAAAGGAAAATTGTCTTAAAGTTGAACATATCGGTAGCACATCTGTGCCTAATTTAGCAGCCAAACCAATTATTGATTTTTTGGTCATTGTTGAAGAAATTGAAAAAGTAGACCTGTTACAATGGGAATTTGAAAGAATCGGTTATGAATATATGGGGGAATTTGGGCTATCAGGACGTCGTTATTTACGAAAAGGCCCGATAAAAAGAACACATCATGTGCATATTTATCAGTTTGACAATACGCAAGAAATTTTGCGCCATCTTGCTTTTCGAAATTATTTACGAGAAAATCCGGCAATTGCTACAACCTATGGTACATTAAAAAAGCAATTGGCCCAAGCACACCCCGATAGCATTGATAAATATATGGATGGCAAAGATGCGTTCATTAAGAAAATAGAAAAAGAAGCGTTGAAGAAATATTGGGAAAAATAAAAAAAGTTGCTAAAGCTAGCAACTTTTTTTTGGTTCTTTTTTGAAAAAATGATAAAGAAGACCACTTAAAAGAACACCTAGAATAATTCCAATCGCTAAATTATGCGTATAGACGATCACACCCACTGTCACGAGTAAAATAACAATTTCAGTAATTTCAAAAGTTCGGAAAAGCTGCAAACTTTCCCAATCAAAGGTGTCGACTGCCACTGTCATCATGATCCCAATCAATGCAGCTGTAGGAATGGCTACCATCACGGATTTAAAAACAAAAATGAATAGAAGGAGGGTAATACCTGAAATCAAAGTAGAAAGCCGTTTTCGTCCTCCAGATTTAACATTAATGACCGCTTGGCCAATCATCGCACAGCCAGCTTGGCCACCAAAAAAGCCGGTAATTATATTAGCGAATCCTTGTGCTTTAACTTCTCGTTGGCTATCACTTTGGCTCGCTGTCATTTTGTCCACAATGGGGATCGTCAATAAAGATTCAATTAACCCGACCATTGCTAAGGCAACAGAGCTAGGTAAAATAATCCACAACGTTTCTAAGTTGACGGGTACATTAGGCCAACGGATCGCTGGATGAAACTGACTCATTTCACCAAGATCACCTACCGTTTGCAAATGACCTTTTAAAAAATAGGACAGGATAGTCATGAATAAAATAACAATTAAAGCAGGAGGCACAATTGTAATAAACTTAGGTAATAGATAAATAAGTAAGATACTACAGATAATCATACCGTAGGACCACAGTGTTTGATGGGGCAATTGTTGTACTTGCGCCATGAAAATTAAAATGGCTAACGCATTGACGAATCCGTACATCACTGTCTTGGGAATAAAGCGCATCAATTTGTGGATACCTAAATAACCTAAAATAAATTGTAGAAAGCCTGTTAAAATAGTCGCAGCAAGCATGTATGACAAACCATGTGCTTGAATTAAGCCTGCAAGGACTAAGGCCATTGAGCCAGCAGACGCCGAAACCATTGCCGGACGGCCGCCCGTAAAAGTAATCACAAGTAAAGTAACAGCTGAAGCAAACACTGCAGAAAGCGGGTGAACACCAGCAATAATCGCAAACCCGATTACTTCTGGTAAAATGGCGACAGAAGAAACGAGACCGGCAAAGAGATCATTTCGTTCATTGCCTAACCATTCGCTTTTTTTAATACTAAATAACATCGAAAAACTCCTTTAAGTTAATAAAACCTTATTCATAATAGCATGAATAAGCTGAAATGAGCGTGGGACAAAAATCACTTTGGATTTTTGCTCCACGCTCAAAAACTGATAAACGGCGGGAACAAAAGCAACTCCTTCGGAAATAAGCCGGAATTCTCCAAAAATTACAGAACAATTTTCGGAAATTCCTTCTTATTTCTCGGAGTTAAACGCTTCTGTCCCGACCTCATTAGAACTGTAGCAGTGCCAACAACAAAATGGCTAGGACGACTTGAACAGTTCCTACTGATAAACCATAGATTAAGAAACGTTTGCCTTCTTGGAAAAACTTTTTAAAATCGAGTCGTAACCCGATTGCTGCCAAGGCAGTAATTTCAAACCAAGAACTAAAGAAATGAGCAGTCTCACTGATCACGACGGGGAAATGAATCAAACTATTAAAGACACAGGCAATGAAAAAGCCAACTACATACCAAGGTAGGGCGCTGCTTTTTTTGGTGACTTCTACCAACTCAGCCTCTGATTCTGCCGTCTTACTTTGCTTGAAACGTCCAAATAAATAGACAACTGCTACGAGTAGGACAATCCGCATAATTTTAAAGAGCATCGCAAGTTGAACTGCGTTCTCATTGACCATATTGGCACTGGCGACAACCTGACCAACTGATTGTAAAGTCCCTCCGATTAGTGCGCTACGAGCCAACAAATTGGTACCATAGAGAATCCCACTTAAAATGGGTAAGGTCAACATTAAAACGGTTCCTAATAAGTTTACTAAAGTAATGATTTGGCCTTTTTCTTCCTCATCTGCTTGAATTGCTGGAGCAATCGAAGCAATAGCAGAAGACCCACAAACGGCATTACCACCAGCCATCAATAAAGACATATTATCAGAAAAAGCCAGTTTTTTACCGATCAAATAGGCAAAAATAATGGTCAGCGACATTTGAATGAGAATAAATGCGACACCTTGTAAGCCAATTTGGGCAATCGTTTGAAAGGTCACGGTGGTTCCCAATAAAACAACAGAAAATTCTAGTAATTTACTTTCGGCTACTTTGGTTCCGCGATTTAAATTGGCACCGCGAACAAAGGTATTTCCCAAAAAGATTCCTAGTAAAATAGCTATCGTAGCGGCGCCTAAGCTAGGTAACCAGATGGCAAGAAACTTGCTAAGGCAGGCGACAAGGAAAGCTGTTAGCAAGCCGGGAAGAATTTGGAATAAAGATTGGATATAATCATTTTCTGAATTTTTCATTGAAAAAATCTCTCTTTCTTGTTCATTACTTCCAGTATAACGAAATTTTTTACATTTGAGAAATAAATAGTTAAAATAATATTTATAATAGAAAGTTATCGAAAGGATACCTATGTTTAAATTATTAAAGACTTTTCAAATTGTGTATGAGCAAATGAACTTTTCCAAAGCAGCTACCTGCCTATATATATCACAACCAGCCGTTTCTAATCAAATCAAACAATTAGAAGAAGAATTAGGCTGTTCATTGTTTTTAAGAAATGGTCGACAAGATGTAGTCCCTACTAGGCAAGCAGAAGTCTTGTATAATCGTTTGCTAAATTTAGCTGATGATTGGCAAGAAACATTAACAGCTCTTCATCAGGCGAGATTACCTAAAGAAACTTGCCGAATTGCTGCGTCTAATACTTTTGCAGTTTATTATTTGCCGCAACTGATGCAGCATTTACAGACACAGTATGCAACAATCAATTTTGTTTTAGAAATGAACAATTCAGAAGAAGTAGTGGAAAAAGTTGAAAAACATCAAGTTGATTTTGGCTTTATCGAAAAACCATTAATTACAAAAGGAGCCTCTCGTGAAGAAATTATTCAGGATCAATTGGTTTTAGCTGGGGACCCTGCCAATCAGAATTGGTTGGTACGTGAAAAGGATTCTGGGGTCTTTCATTATACCCAACAGTATTTAGAAGAAAGTAATCAAAGCCCAACACTCATGACGGTTAAAAATAATGAAATGATTGTTAAAATGTTGGAATTGGGCATGGGGCAATCGTTGCTTTCAAGAAAGGCGATTACTGAAAAAATTCCTTTCCAAACGTTAGGTGAAAAGTACTGGCGTTCCTTTTATTTTTTGACACGGGGACATTTAAAATCCTCCTTGCTTCAAGAAGTAAAACAAGCAATTTATCGATTCTATCAGACGGAAATGAATAAATACTAAAACGTTCTCTTTGTTTATTTATCAATCTTTGACTACACTAAAGAAAACGAAGGAGGGAACCACAATGCCTAAATTTTCACCATGTTTATGGTTTGACACACAAGCGGAAGAAGCTGCTAACTTCTATACAACAATCTTTGAAAAAGGTGCGATTCTAAGTAAAACGAACTACGTTAATGAGGAGCATCAACCTCAAGGAACATCATTAATGACCATTGAATTTACCTTGGCGAACCAAACAATCATTGGTTTAAATGGCGGACCAGAATTTTCCTTTACGCCAGCTAGTTCATTTTTTGTTGAATGTAAAACATTATCACAAACAGAAACGTTGTGGAAAAATTTAACAACAGATGGACAGATATTGATGCCTTTTGGGGAATATCCTTTTAGTCCTTTATATGGTTGGTTAGTGGACAAATTTGGTGTCTCTTGGCAAGTGTCTTTTTCAGGAAAAGAACAAACAATTGTACCAACCTTTATGTTTGCTAATGAAAAATATGGCGAAGCAGCCAAAGCTCTATCAGAATGGTTGGCGATTTTCGGTCCAGGCGAAATAATTGAAAAAGTTGAATATGAAGATGGGAACATTGCGCAAGCACTTTTCACATTACAGGAGCAACCGTTTCGAGTAATGGATGCACGAGATAAACATGACTTTGATTTTACCATGGCCTTCTCCATTTATATTGATTGTGAAAATCAGGAGGAAATAGATCGGCTATGGCAACAAGTGACTGCTAAAGGGAAAGAATGGCCGTGTGGCTGGATGGAAGATCAATTTGGGGTCAGTTGGCAAACAGGCAATCCTGAACTGAAACGTTATTTATCTGACTCAAATCCAGCTAGAGCAAATGAAGTGACCAAAAAATTGTACCAAATGAAAAAAATAGATTTAAACCAGTTAAAAGAAGTGTATGACAAATATAATCATTAGAAAAACTGAGGTTGTCTGATCCACTACACTTCGTTACGTTGGTATCAATTCCAATACATGGAACATACTAGAGTTGAAGGACTTGTCTTTTAAGGATCAAGACCTTCAACTCTTAAAAAAGGCTCGATTCTTGCGAGTTTCAAAGAAGCCACTTCTATTCTGTTGTTTATCTTAAGGGTTAGGACTCTGCCGATTTTTTTATAAGATTATGCTATAATTAAGAGTAGCAATTATTGAAGGAAAAATGAAAAGTCCAAAATAGGAAGTGGTAAAATGATTGAGTTAATTGTGTTGTTAACAGTTTTTACTTATGGAACAAACTTTGTTTTATATCTTATTTTGAAAAATAAAAAGTCCATGCCAATTGTCGAAAAAGCTTCTATTGTATTAGGAATTAATATGTCTGTGTTATTATTAGATGGTATTTTTGCTTTTGTTGGTAAATTCATCATGTTATCAGAATGGGAATTATTAGCGCCTATTTTTGAAATAGTGTAAAAATCATCATAAAGTCCTATATCCAAAAAGAATGAAGTTTGTTAGGATAAGAAAGATGAAAATTTAGAAATAAAAGAGGTGGGATTGCATGGCTAAAATCATGATTGTCGAAGATGAAACAACCATTCGAGAATTAATTAGCGAGGAATTACAAAAATGGCAATTTGAAACGATTGGAACAACCGATTTTAATGATGTATTGGATGATTTTCAAGAGGAGAATCCCCAATTAGTCTTGATGGATATTAATTTACCTGTTTACGATGGGTACTATTGGTGTCAAAAAATTCGTGAAGTTTCTAAAGTACCAATTATTTTTATTTCGAGTCGTAGTACCAATATGGATATGATTATGGCGATGAACATGGGCGCGGATGATTTTGTTACAAAACCGTTCCAGATAGATGTTTTAATTGCTAAAATCAATGCTTTGTTGCGCCGCTCTTATAACTATTCCGATACGGATAGTGAAGTGCTTTCACATAATGGCATTACTTTAAATGTGGACAATGGACGAATGGAAATCAGAGGTGAAATGATCGATTTAAGTAAAAATGAATACCGATTACTGTATCTTTTAATGAAAAAACACGGAAAAATTTTAACACGTGAAAAACTATTGCGCGCTTTATGGGACGATGAACGTTTTGTGGATGACAATACGTTGACGGTAAATATCAATCGTTTACGAAAAAAAATTGAGCAAGCAGGCATTGCTGGCTATATTGAAACCAAAGTGGGCGTCGGTTATATGGTGCCCTAGATAGGAGTAGACAATGACCATTCTAAAGTATTTAAAAGATCGCTGGTTATTACTAATTGGTTGGTTATTTTTTCTGTTCTTAACTTGTTTTATTTTATGGTTGGCTCCTAATGTCCGCTTAGATTGGACAGTGGTTGGCTATATCTTTTTACTGCAAAGTGTTTTTTTATCGCTATTTTTAACAATTGATTATTATTTAAAACGTAAGTGGTGGCTTTCGTTGGCAACGGAAAAAGAGCCGCCTTCTTTACAAGAATATTTGAATACAGCAGAAAAAGAAGAAGAACTACTTGTCCAAACGTATATTAACGGTTTATTGCAAGAGCACCAACAAACCATGCAGCAAGCAATTAACAACCAACAGGACCAAAAAGATTACATTGACTCTTGGGTTCATGAAATCAAAGTCCCCCTAGCGGCTATCACGTTACTGGTACAATCTGTCGAAGATGATATTCCAGAGAAAAAATATTATCTATTGGAAAATGAGTTAGGTAAAATTGATGAATATGTCGAGCAAGTCCTATATTATGCTAGACTGGACAGCTTTTCTCGAGATTATTTACTCCAAGAATATTCTTTAAAAGAAATTGTGCAATCTGTTGTTCGTACGCAAGCAAATTATTTTATCCAAAAAAGATTGCAATTCTCAATTGAAGGGGAAGATGAAGCGGTTTTAACCGACCGAAAATGGGTCATTTTTATTTTCCGCCAATTATTAAGTAATGCAGTCAAGTATACGCCAGAAGGCGGCACGATTACGGTCCTAATTTCCAAAAATAAACAAGGTGTTTATTTATCTTTAAAAGATTCTGGAATTGGCATTCCGACGCAAGATCAACGACGCATTTTTGATAAAGGATTTACTGGTGAAAACGGGCGAAAAAGTGAACAGCATTCGACTGGTCTAGGCCTGTATTTGGCCCATAGCTTAGCGAAAAAGTTAGGTCATGATTTAACAGTCGAATCGACAGAAGGGCAAGGTACGACGATGACATTGTTTTTCCCTTCCCTCAGTTATTATAATGAAGTGAAATAAAAAGTAGGTCTATCAGCAAACTAAAGAGGTGATAGGCCTTTTTTTATTTATTAAAACTTTCTTGCTAACTTCTCTTACTCTTCTTAGTTGTTTAGAAAACGTTTTTATTGTTAGAATGAAATGAAATAAATTTGTTAGGAGAATATTATGAGTTTACTTATCGCTTTAGTGCCCATGATTGCGTGGGGCAGTATTGGTTTAGTCAGCGGTAAAATTGGTGGAAGCGCCAATCAACAAACGTTAGGTATGACAATCGGCGCATTACTATTTTCAATTGTTGTCTTTTTTGTCATCCAGCCTACGTTGACGACAGCCACATTAATTGTTGGATTTATATCTGGTTTATTCTGGAGTTTGGGACAGAATCAACAATTTCATAGCATGAAATATATGGGCGTTTCAGTTGGCTTACCAATTTCAACTGGGATGCAGTTAGTTGTTAATACCGTTGCAGGGGCTGTTTTTTTCCATGAATGGACAAAAACAAAAGACTTTGTTGTGGGCTTTATCGCTTTAGCCTTTTTAGTTTTTGGGGTGTATTTAACAGCTCGACAAGATGATGATAGTCAACCGAAAACCTCAAACAGTATGTTAGATTTTAATAAAGGGATTCGGGCGTTGATTTTCTCAACAGTTGGGTATGGCGTCTATACCATCATTATTAATGCCACTGGTTTAGATCCGTGGGGAATTATTTTGCCACAAAGTATTGGTATGTTAGTGGGGGCTAGTTTCTTTGCCTTCAAAAAAGTCACAGTTGATCGTTTTGTTTGGATGAATATGACGACGGGTCTGCTTTGGGGCTTAGGAAATATTTGTATGTTATTAACCATGCGTGAAATTGGCTTAGCTATTAGCTTCTCTTTATCACAAATGGGGATTATTATTTCGACTCTTGGGGGCATCTTCCTTTTAGGCGAAAGAAAATCAAAAAAAGAAATGTTTTATGTTATTTTTGGTTGCATTTTTGTTATTCTAGGTGGTATTCTTTTAGGGTATATGAAAGCGTAAATAGTTTATTTACGCTTATTTTTTTTACGGGGGTAAACACATGTCTATTTTCAGAAAAAAAGAAATCACTGTGCCTGTCAATGACAGTGGTGGGATGAAAAAAAATCTTAAGACGATGGACTTAATTTTTCTAGGAATTGGGGCTGTAGTAGGAACAGGGATTTTTGTTGTGACAGGTGTCGCAGCGGAACGCTATGCAGGTCCAGGGCTCGTCTTATCATTTCTGGTAGCAGCAGCCGCGATTATTTTATCTGGTTTATGCTATGCAGAATTTGCATCACGTATTCCGGTCATTGGTGGGCCGTATGCCTACATGTATGTGGTCTTTGGAGAAATTGTGGCTTGGATGACTGGTTGGATGATTATTTGTGAGTTTTTCTTGGCGGTTTCATCCGTTGCTTCAGGTTGGTCAGGCTATGTCCATGGCTTTTTGGATAGCTTAGGTTTTTCTTTGCCGCAAGCGTTAAGTGGCGCTTATAATCCAACAAATGGTACATATATTGATTTGATTGCCATGTTGGTCGTTGTAGCCGTAACTTTTTGGGTATCTTTAGAAGCGAAAACAGCGTTACGTTTAAATAACTTAATGGTTTTCGTGAAGTTTGGGATTATTTTATTATTTGTTCTCGTGGGAATCTTTTATGTGAAACCAACGAACTGGCAACCATTTATTCCTTATGGTTTTTCAGGCGTTTTCAGTGGTGCTGCTTTAGTTTTCTTTGCCTTTCTAGGGTTTGATGCGGTCAGCATGGCCGCGGAGGAAGTGAAGAATCCGAAAAAAGATATTCCAAAAGGGATTATTGGTTCCATTATTATTTCAACATTGTTATATATTGTTGTTACGTTAGTTTTAACTGGGATTGTTCCATTTACGGATTTAGGGGTCAAGGATCCGGTGGCTTTTGCGATGCGCTTCATTAATCATGGCGCAATCGCGACAATCATTTCAGTTGGTGCTATTTTAACCTTATTAACAGTGACGATTGCGATGATGTACAGTTTAGCCCGTGTGATTTATGCGATTAGTAAAGATGGATTATTGCCGCAGTTTATGAGCAAAATCGATGAGAAGCGGCACACACCTAAGAATGCAACCTATGTAGCTGGATTTTTAGCAATGGTTTTTGCTGGGATTGTTCCAATGGAGATGTTGGCTGAACTTACAAATATCGTGACACTCTTTTATCTGATGTTTCTCGCTTTAGGAATTATCAAATTACGGACAATGAAAGGAGAACCGCAAGCAGGTGAATTTAAAGTGCCGCTTGTGCCGGTTCTACCATTAATTTCAATCGTGGTTTGCGCGGCTTTGATGTTCCAATTGTCTTTAGCTACTTGGCAAGTATTTGGCATAGCCGTAGTGATTGGTTTGGCTATTTATTTCTTTTATGGACGACACCATAGTATCGTTCGTTTCGAGACAAAAGAATAAAAATGAACGAAAAAAGAGAGGAATACTTGTCAAATAGACAGGTGTTTCTCTCTTTTCTTTCTGGCATTTTCTTCATTTTCAAGAGAAAACCGACAAGAAATATAGTTTAATAATGTCTAATTATGGTATACTGTTTAGGAGTAAATCCTGAGGGTTTAGGAAAATGACTAAAGGAGGTTTTTTCTGTATGTCACAGAAAGAAACATTTTATATTACCACCCCAATTTATTACCCAAGTGGGAAGTTACATATTGGGAATTCATATACAACAATCGCCTGCGATGCAATGGCCCGTTACAAGCGTTTAATGGGTTTTGATGTATTTTATTTAACAGGTGTGGATGAACATGGCCAAAAAATTGAAAAAAAAGCTGCTGAGTTGAATGTGACACCAAAAGAGTACGTTGATAAAATGGCAGCAGATGTTCAAAAATTATGGAAAACATTAGATATCAGCTATGATAAATTTATTCGGACAACGGATGATTATCACATGGCAGCCGTGCAACAAATTTTTGATCGTTTAGTAGAACAAGGAGATATCTACCTTGGAGAATATGAAGGTTGGTATTCAGTTTCTGACGAAGAATTTTTCACTGAAACACAATTAGCTGAAGTATATCGTGACGATGAAGGCAATGTCATTGGTGGGAAAGCACCAAGTGGTCACGAAGTCGAATTAGTTAAAGAAGAATCCTATTTCTTCCGCATGAGTAAATATGCGGATCGCTTGGTACAATATTACGAAGAACATCCAGAATTTATTCAACCAGAATCTCGTAAAAATGAGATGCTAAATAACTTCATCAAACCAGGATTAGAAGATTTAGCCGTTTCAAGAACGACTTTCTCTTGGGGAATTCCATTAAAAAATGATCCAAAACATGTGGTTTACGTATGGATTGATGCGTTATCAAACTATATTACAGCACTAGGTTATGGCTCAGAAGATGATTCATTATTCCAAAAATATTGGCCTGCGAACGTGCAAATGGTTGGGAAAGAAATCGTGCGTTTCCATACGATTTATTGGCCAATTATGTTAATGGCCTTAGATTTACCATTACCGAAAAAAGTCTTTGGACATGGTTGGTTATTGATGAAAGACGGAAAAATGTCTAAATCTAAAGGAAATGTTGTTTACCCTGAAATGTTAGTAGAACGCTACGGTCTAGATGCGTTACGTTATTATTTATTACGAGCAATTCCATTTGGTAGTGATGGCGTCTTTACACCAGAAGATTTCGTTTCTCGCTTAAATTATGATTTAGCTAATGACTTAGGAAACTTGTTGAATCGAACAATTGCGATGATTAATAAATATTGTGATGGCAAAGTACCAGCCTATGCTTCAAAAGTTACCCCATTTGATAGTGAACTATCGACAACTGCGGCGAATGTTATTGGAAAATATCATGAAGCAATGGAAAAAATGGAATTTAATACGGCCATTGCAGAAATCTGGACGCTAGTTTCTCGTGCAAATAAATATATTGATGAAACAGCGCCTTGGGTATTGGCTAAAGAAGAAGAGAAACGCAACGAATTAGAAAGTGTCATGATCCATTTAGCGGAAAGCTTACGAATTGTGGCAATCTTATTGCAACCAGTCATGACAGAAACACCAGGGAAAATTTTCGAACAATTAGGCTTAGATCCAGAAACAATGAACATGGAAAATATTCATTTTGGTGAGTTCCCAACAGACGTAACAGTAACAAGTAAAGGAACACCTATTTTCCCACGTTTAGAAATTGAAACAGAAGTAACGTATATTCAAAAGAAAATGTCCCAAAGCGAAAGTGCTACAGAAGAGGATATTAAATGGAATCCAGAAGAAACAACGTTGGTTTCAACGAAAGAAAAACAAATTAAGTACGATGATTTCGATAAAGTGGAATTAAAAGTTGCCGAAGTTATTGACTGTAAAAAAGTCAAAGGAGCAGATAAATTATTGCAATTCCGTTTAGATGCTGGAGATGAAAACCATCGTCAAATTCTTTCAGGTATTGCTGAATTTTATCCAGATCCAGCTGCGCTAATTGGCAAAAAAGTAGTCATTGTGGCTAACTTAAAACCAAGAAAAATGCGTGGTCAAATTAGCCAAGGAATGATTCTTTCAGCTGAATCACCAGAAGGGAAACTTCAAATTGTTGAAGCACCAAAAGAAATGCCAAATGGTGCAGGAATCGCATAAAAGCATAAGTAGTAAAGATAAAAGGTGAATTGTAACCTTTTATCTTTACTACTTTTTTTGTATACTAGAAGAAAAGTGATTTGATGTGGGGGAAGTTTGATGGCTTATCATAAATTTAAATTTTATGAGCAACGAAAAAATGATCCTAAATGGCGTCCGTATTATTTAGAAGCTATGAGAGTAAGGGAACAAGCACGGCTAACAGTTCAACGTAGAAAAAGAAGGGCAAGAATTAGAACCTTTTTAGTGGTTGCGATACTGGTTATTTTAGTTTTTCTGTTATTGGCTCATTGGACTTATTCACAAACAAATGAACTCTCTTTCTCCAGTTTTATCGACGTCCTAAAATCGAAAATCAACGAATTTTTAAATTAAAAGAATCGAAGAAAAGCCTAGAAAAAATCATTTGCGATTTTTCCTAGGCTTTTCTATTTTAGAGTTTCACTTTTTTAGGTATTCGTTTTTTACCAAAACGGCCTTTCGTTAGGCGACTTGGTAAAATGATCAGTAAGAGTGAAAAAGGGACACTAATAATTTGCCACGTGAGTAAACGGCCTAAGCTATTATTTTTATAGAGCCACTCTAATATAAAATGCAGCCCTAAAATACTTAACAAAGCCAAGCCTGTCAGGAAATAAGGCGTTGATACCCAGTCGGTCGTTTTCAAGAGATTAAAACCTAAAGGAATTAGATAAAAGTAAGCACTTGTTAAAGTAATACGCCAACTTTTCATAACAGTGCCTAAATTAATTATAAAAAAAAGTAAAGATAGGACTAAAGCAAAAGGTGGAAACAAAGCCGCTAACGCCGAATAGATGGTTCCCCAGACGAGCATTAAGGGACCTTTAACAATAGCGGCAATAAGTGTAAACAAGCCAATTAGGAGTAACTGCTGTGTCAGTGAGCCAAAGGTTAGCAAGCCAAATAAAATAAGCAGTAGCCAGTGCCAAATGGTTTGGTTTTGTTGTTTTCGCTCAATAGTTACATTTTTTTGGATAAAGGTTTTTAAAAAATTTTCTAAATCAGGTGATTGTTTCACCTTCTCACGCTCCTCTCAACTTAAGAGACAACAAACGAGTAGGTCTGCTAATTAAAAAGCAGTACCTACTCGTCTATTATAAGTGGTTTTTCTAAAAATAAAATCCGCCTTAAGTCTCAGTTACCGGGCTGCCAAGTAAGGTGTAAACCATTCAGAAAGTGTGCCGGTATAAGGTAAAACGACCCGTTTCATTCCACGAGAAATAGCAGTATACAGGATTTTTTTATCTCGTTTATTGTCGGAATAACGATTAACATTTGGGTTATGAAGAATTACATTATCAAATTCTAGACCTTTTGCCATATCAATTGATAAAACTTGCAGTGACGGATGCTCTTCCAATGAAAGAGAAGCACAGAGTTCTTTTGTTAATTGTTCTTTTTCTGCAAAAGTTTTAGTAATAATGGCGGTGCTTTCTTTCGAATCAAAGGTTGTAATGGAAGTGACGATTGCTTTAAGATAGTCAGACGCAGAGTCACAAGGAATAAATGTCGGCTTTTCTCCATCATGCCGGATGGGCACAATGGTTAATTGCTCTGGTTGAGTGCCTAATGTTTGGAAGAGTCGTGTAATTTCTTTACTTGAACGATAGCTGTTTAATAATTGATAGGTTCCAACAGAACGGCTGGTTTCGTTAACCAATAAATCATGGGCTTCAGAAAATTCAATGGCTGTATTAAAAATGGCTTGATTTTCATCACCAGCTAAAGTAAAACTAGCTTTAGGGAAAAGTGTCAGCAGTAATAATAATTGGGCTTCTGTATAATCTTGGACTTCATCGACTAGGATAAAAGCCATTTGCTGGTTGGCGAGGTTTTCAATAAATGCATGTTTCACCAAAATAAGGGCCACAATTTCATCGGCTGTGAAAACAGCTGTCTCTTTTTGATACGATTTTTCAGTGAATAAAGAATAAAACGTTTCAAAAAAGGCCCATTGATCTAGCCAAGCATCATTTTTAATAGCGGCAGTGATAGAGCGATATTTTTTCTTCAAACGTTTTAAAGCAAAATCAGCCAGATGTTTTTCATTATCTTCGGTAATCACTGTGCCAAAATAACGAACTTGTTCAGCTTCTGTTAAATCTTGGAATTGATCCAACATTTTTTTAGAATGGGCTTGTTTTAATAAGTACCGTGTCCAAAGACTGGTTAATTTTTCTTTTGTGGCTGAAATTCGTTGGCGAATACTCAAGTCAGCTGATGTTTCTTGATAAAGTTTAAAAATTGTTTCTGAAGTAAATAAGGTCTGCTTTTTAAAAGTTAAAGGACGGAAAAAATGTGGCTGCACAACCGCTTTTTCAGGATTGCTTAAAAGAAACGTTGCAAATTCTTTTGAACGAATAACGTGCTCTTGCTCCGTTGCCTCAGAGCGAGTAATGCGTTCGAAATAGTCCGTTTCTTCTTCCATTGGCCATGCTTCTTTGGTAGTGAAGCGTAAAAATTGTAAAAGAGTCAAATTCAAGGGATTTCGTTCGCCTAAATTCGGTAAAACTTGAGAAATATAATCAATAAATGTTGAATTTGGTGAAAGTAATAAAATATTATCCGCTGTAATTTCTGCTCGATGTTGATAAAGTAAATAAGCAATCCGTTGCATAATCGCAGACGTTTTCCCACTACCAGCAATCCCGTTGACTAGTAGGAGTGGCTGCGTTTCGTCACGAATTATTTGATTTTGTTCTTGTTGAATGGTTGTCGTAATGTCCTTCATATATGGAGAAGCATCTTCTTCTAAAGAATGCAATAACACATCATCTTGAATCGCAATGGTTGTGTCAAAATAGTTGATTAATTGATCTTTTTCAATAATTAACTGTCTTTTCAAATCAAGTTGTACAGGAATGGTTTGTTGATGTGCCGTGTAGGCTGTTTTCCCTAAAACATTGTCATAAAATAACGAAGCAATCGGTGAGCGCCAATCGTGAATGCGCGTTTCTTCTTCTAAAGAAGTAAAATCGTTTACGCCAATATAAAAGTTTTCTGGCTCTTCAGGGCTGTCTTCAAAAGTCACGCCAATTTTGCCAAAATAAGGAACTTGTAATAGGCGTTTCACTTTGTCTAAATTTTTAGCCGTTGCTTCATTTTTTAAGTTCCACTGATCAATTTCACGGTTCTTCATTTCCAACATGGCAAACGTTTCTAGATTATCGGCATAACTATCAAAATTCAGCTTAGAATCGCGACCAAATTCCTCTAGCATATGTTTGCCATCTTTCATTGTGTTCGCCAATTGCTCTTCGTAAACTTTTTTAGCCGCTTGCAGCTCATGATAAACCGTTGTTAAATGCTGTTGTTCATAAATTTTTTCATCGGTCATGGAGATTCCTCCTTTTAATAACATGACTGAATAGTATACGTTACTTTTAGCATAAATGCAAGCGCTGTTTATGAGGAAATGGCGAATCTTGTCGCCTAGTCATTCAGATTTTTCAAGAAATATGATAAAGTAGAGAGGAGATAAAGGAGGCAATCATAATGATTTTTGATACACATACACATTTGAATGCAGAACAATTTAATGATGATATTCCAGAAACGATTGCACATGCCCAAGAATTGGGTGTTACAGAGATGGCCGTGGTCGGTTTTGATGAACCAACGATTGAAAAATCTCTTTTACTTAGTCAGGAATATGCCAATATTTATAGTATCATTGGTTGGCATCCAACAGAAGCGGGTAGCTATACGCCAGAGGTTGAACGACGATTACAAGAACAATTAACGTTGCCAAAAATTGTAGCATTAGGTGAAATCGGTCTTGATTATTACTGGATGGAGGATCCTAAAGAGGTGCAAGAAAAAGTCTTTCGCCGTCAAATTGCGATTGCTCGGGAAATGAATTTACCGTTTAGTGTGCATACGAGAGAGGCATTAGAAGATACCTATCGAATTTTAAAAGATGAAAAAATTTCAGATATTGGTGGAATCATGCATAGTTTCAGTGGTGATGCCGAGTGGATGAAGAAATTTTTAGATTTAGGTTTGTATATTTCTTTTAGTGGAGTCGTAACGTTTAAAAAGGCATTGGATGTTCAAGAAGCGGCGATGGCGGTACCACTAGAAAGAATGTTGGTGGAAACAGATGCACCCTATTTAGCCCCTGTTCCTTATCGTGGTAAACGGAATGAACCAGGCTATACACGATACGTAGTGGAAAAAATTGCTGAATTACGACAACTAACCTTTGAAGAAGTGGCAGAACAAACGAGAGTCAACGCTCATCGCTTGTTTCGGATAGATAAATGAAAGAAAAAATGAAAGTTGCAGAAATCATTGTCGTTGAAGGAAAAGACGACACACGCCGCATTCAAGAGGTAGTTGCAGCGGATACGATTGAAACGATTGGGTCTGCTATCAATGATGAAATTTTGACACAAATTGAACACGCACAAGAAACGAGAGGCGTGATTATTTTTACAGATCCAGACTATTCGGGCGAAAAAATTCGTAAAACAATAATGGAAGTCGTTCCTGATGCAAAGCATGCTTTTTTATCAAGAAAAGTTGCAGTGCCTAAAAAAAATGGCGGTAGCCTAGGGGTTGAACATGCTAGTGATGAAGCAATTATTGAAGCCTTAAAAAAAGTCGTAACACCTGTTCAAGCTGATGAAGACTATCAAGAAATTCCTAGACAAACACTGGTTGAATATGGTTTAATAGCGGGAGCAAATGCAAAAAAATACCGTGAATTATTAGGAGATGACCTAAGAATTGGCTATACAAATAGCAAACAGTTAGTCAAACGGTTAAGCATGTTTCGGATTACAGAAGCAGAATTGAAAGAAAGCATGACACGTATTTTAAAAGAACTTGCAAACGAAGAATAACTACATGGAGGAACAAGCGTGACAGACTATAAAGAAATTGCCACACCATCCAGAACCAAAGAAATACTAAAAAAGCATGGATTTTCATTTAAAAAGAGTTTAGGTCAAAATTTTTTGACAGAGCCTAATATTTTAAGAAAAATTGTAGAAACAGCGGGAATTAATCAGCAGACAAATGTTGTCGAAGTCGGGCCTGGAATTGGTGCATTAACAGAGCAATTAGCGATGAACGCGGCACAAGTTGTGGCTTTTGAGATTGATGATCGCTTGATTCCTGTCTTAGCAGATACCTTAAGTCGCTATGATAATGTGACAGTGGTTCATCAAGATGTTTTAAAAGCTGATTTGGTTGAGACAACCAACCAAGTTTTTCAAGAGAAGTATCCGATTAAAGTGGTGGCTAACCTACCTTACTATATTACTACGCCAATTATGATGCATTTTTTAGAATCTTCTTTAGATGTAGCTGAAATGGTTGTGATGATGCAAAAAGAGGTCGCTGATCGAATTGCTGCTAAACCAGGAACGAAAGCTTATGGCTCATTATCAATTGCTGTCCAATATTTTATGGAAGCAAGTGTCGCCTTTATTGTGCCAAAAACGGTTTTTGTGCCGCAGCCCAATGTTGACTCGGCGATTATTAAATTGACGCGCCGTGCTACACCAGCAGTGACAGTGACCAATGAAAAAGAATTTTTCAAATTAACCAAAGCAAGTTTCCAATTAAGACGTAAAACATTGTGGAATAACTTAACGCATTTTTATGGGAAAGATGAACAAACGGTGGCTTGGCTAAAAGAGAGCCTAGCTGAAGCAGAAATTGATCCTTCTAGACGTGGTGAAACATTGTCTTTAGAAGAATTTGCTCGTTTAAGTAATGCTTTAGAAAAAAATAAACCAGTATAAAAAAGAACTTTCTGTTATTTTATGAGAAATAACAGAAAGTTCTTTTATGTGTCTTGACACATTGCGGCTGTTCAGCTACACTTGAGAAAAACAAAAAGGTGTCATGACACCTTTAGGAGGCAGTTTTAATGAAAACAAACTCAGTAAAACGTTTAACAATTTCAGCACTTTTAATTGCAATGGGGATTATCATTCCAATGGTTATGCCAAGAATTACCATTGGTCCAGCCAGTTTTACGTTAGCAAGTCACGTCCCAGTTTTTATTGCCATGTTTATTTCTCCAGTGGTGGCAATTGCGGTTAGTCTAGGAACAGGTTTTGGTTTTTTCTTATCCGCAACACCGATTATTGCTTTGCGGGCCTTATCTCATTTGATTTTTGCAGTCATTGGCGCAGTGATTTTACAAAAGCATCCAGAAATTTTAATCAATAAAGAGGGGAAATTCACTTTATTAAATGGGAAATTACAGTTGTTTAACGTGGGAATTGGAGTGATTCATTCCGCTGCCGAGCTAGTGGTTGTTTCTGTATTTTACACAATGGGCAACTTGCCAGGAACCTATTATACAGCTGGCTTCATGTATTCTATTTTTCTTTTGATGGGCGTTGGTGGATTAATTCATAGTTTGGTGGATTTCAGTATTGCCTACTTTTTAGCAAGTACCTTAAGTAAACATGTAGATATTCCAACTTTTACAGAAGCGAAACAACCCAAAGTGATAAAGAAGAAGGTTAAATTAGCATAAAGAGAAACAATCGAGGCATCCGTCACAATTACGGATGCCTCGAGATTTTTTTATTTAATGACTTCTTCTGTTTGAGGGTCGAAGAAATGTCCTTTGTTAATATCAAAAGCTAAGTCAATCATTTCACCAGGATGGTGGAAGTCACGAGCATCTACTTTTGAGATAAACTCTGTATCACCAATTTTTGTATAAAGCATGGATTCAGCCCCTAATAATTCAGAAACAACGACTTCAGATTTAATCACTGCATCTTTCATTGCCGTTAAAGCCACTTGTTCGCTATGAATATCTTCTGGACGAATACCGAAAATTAATTCTTTGCCTTCATAACCATGTTCAACAAGCTCTTTGTTTCTTCCTTCAGGAATTGCTAGCTTTAAGCCATGTTGGTTAGAAATAACCCCATTGTTTAAGGTAACTTTGAAGAAATTCATGGCAGGTGAGCCGATGAACCCAGCTACGAACATATTTTTTGGTGTATTGTAAACTTCTTTTGGTGAACCAATTTGTTGAATAAAGCCATCTTTCATAATTACGATTCGATCAGCCATGGTCATCGCTTCGGTTTGGTCATGTGTCACATAAATTGTCGTAGTTTCTAAACGTTGGTGTAGTTTAGCGATTTCAGCACGCATGGCTACACGTAATTTTGCATCCAAGTTTGATAAAGGTTCATCCATTAAAAAGACTTTGGCATCACGGACAATTGCCCGGCCAAGTGCAACACGTTGGCGTTGTCCACCAGAAAGCGCCGCAGGTTTACGTTGTAAGTACTCTGTTAAGCCCAGAATATCCGCAGCATTTTCCACCCGTTTTTTAATTTCAGCTTTATCATATTTTCTTAGTTTTAAACCAAAAGCCATGTTATCAAAAACAGTCATATGCGGATAAAGCGCATAGTTTTGGAAAACCATGGCAATATCACGATCTTTCGGTGCAACGTCATTCATGACTTTGTCCCCAATTGATAATTCACCTTCAGTAATATCTTCTAAGCCAGCAATCATGCGCAATGTTGTTGATTTACCGCAACCAGAAGGTCCGACAAAGACGATAAATTCACGGTCTGTAATTTCTAAGTTAAAATCTGTAACAGAATAATGTTCTGCATTGTCATATTTTTTATACACATTTCTAAGCGCCATTTCCACCATTTGATACGTCACTCTTTTCTTTTTGATTTGTTACTCATAGTTTAAATGAAAACGCTATCTTTCGGCAAGGGAGAGTTGCACAAGAAAAAGAAGACTTTTTCGTCAAGGTGACAAAGGGCAAACACTCTCAGCGGATTTATCGATAAACTTTTGTTATAATATAACAAAGACAGGAGTTGGATAACATGAAAATCGCTTTAATCGCTCATGATCGTAAAAAAACATTAATGATCAAACTAGCAACCGCTTATAAACATATTTTAGAAAAACATGAATTGTATGCAACAGGAACGACAGGCATGAAAGTGATGGAAGCAACTGGCTTACCCGTGCATTGCTTTAAATCGGGGCCATTAGGTGGGGATCAACAGATTGGCGCAATGATATCAGAAGACAACATTGATTTAGTTATTTTTTTAAGAGATCCTCTTTCCGCGCAACCGCATGAACCAGACGTGACGGCTTTGATTCGTCTAAGTGATGTCTATGAAATTCCTTTAGCGACCAATATCGGCAGTGCTGAAATTCTTTTGAGAGGTGTCGAGGCGGGGTTTGCGGACTTCCGTGAGGTTATCCATGAAGGGGATCGTCGACCGTTAGCTTTTTAGAGAACCTTAATGGTTATTTTGACTATTTTGTGGTATATTTTATGAGGACTTTTGTCCAAATAAAATAACAGAGTAGGAGACAAAGCGTTAAGTGCTAAAAGGATGGGATGTTGCCTTTTGGACGAAGAACATAAACAGTGTGTTGCTAGAAAGCAAAGGTTCTTACTTTGCTTATCATCAGAACAACACGTTCAGCTTTTTAATGTTCGCGGTTTTGTTTTCGCATTCGCTGCATGGTTCGTCATGTAGCAGCTCTTAGAGGAGATGCTAAAAATGACAAAGAAAAAATTTGGCACAAAATCCATTGCGTTAATGGGCGTACTCATTGCGGTGGTCGTTGTCTTTTCACGCTTTTTTGCGTATGAAACAACGTTTTTAAAAATCAGTTTCACGTTTATTCCAGAATCATTGATTGGGATGATTTTCGGACCTTTTTGGGCTGGAATCGGCACGGCGGTGGCTGATGTGGTAGGAATGCTGCTTTTTCCAAAAGCAGGCTATTTTCCTGGGTTTACTTTAAATGCCTTTTTGGCTGGTGCTATTTATGGTTATTTCTATTATAAGAAAGAAATGACATGGCAACGAGTGATTTTGGCGACATTGTTGGTCACCGTTTTAATTAATATCATTTTAACTCCTTTGTGGTTAAGTTTAATGTATGGCGTCAATCTAGCAAATTTTGCTTGGTGGGTGCCACGCTTAATTAAAACAGTTATTTTCTTTCCTATTCAAGTAATTGCCACTTATTATTTAGGCAATAAAATTCCCTTTAAACGTTTATTTGGAAAACCATTATCTGAATTAGATCAATAAATTTAAAATTAAAAGAGTCACTTTTCATCATCCCAGAAAAGTGACTCTTTTTTATTGTGCTTTTTGATTAAACTGCGCTTCGTAAAGGTCACGATAATAACCCTGTTCTTTTTGCAATAATTCGTCATGGGTGCCAATTTCAACTACTTGACCATTGTCCATAACTAGAATTTTTTCAGCACTTTTGATTGTTGCTAAGCGATGGGCAATAACAAAACTGGTCCGGCCAGTCATCATTTGTAAAAAAGCATCCTGAATTTTTTGCTCGGTCAATGTATCAACTGAACTGGTCGCTTCATCTAAAATAAGCATCGGCGGATTACTAATCATCGTGCGTGCAATAGTCATTAATTGTCGTTGTCCTTCAGAAATTTTAACGCCTTGGGAACCAATCTCGGTATCTAGTCCTTGAGGTAAACGCATGACGAAATCAAAAATATGGGCTTTTTTCATGGCTTCTATAATTTCTTCGTCAGAGGCTTCGGGATTTCCGTACGTTAAATTTTCCCGAATGGAGCTATCGAATAGCCAAGTATCTTGGAGAACCATACCAAAACTTTTTCGTAAGCTATCCCGAGTAATTTGAGTAATGTCGTGAGTATCAACCGTAATTTGACCATGGTCGACCTCGTAAAAGCGCATTAACAAATTCACTAATGTTGATTTACCCGCACCGGTTCGCCCAACAATGGCAATTGTTTCTCCTGGTTCAGCAATTAAATTAAAGTTTTCGATTAAAGGTCGCGTCGGCGTGTAAGAAAAATCAACGTCTTTAAATTCAACACGGCCTCGCGCTTCTTTCAAAACAATTGCGTTCGGGGCATCAGGACGTTCAACTGGTTGATCCATCATATCAAAAGTACGTTCCAATCCAGCTAAGGCTGCTTGGATTTGGTTGGTGATTCCTGAGAGTTCAATAAAAGGTTTAGAAAATTGACTAGAGTAAATGGTGAAACTGGAAATAACACCAACTGTGACTAAAGGATTGCCACTTAAAACTAACAAGCCACCGACTAATCCAATCGATAAATAAGATAAATGGTCGATAAATCGAGAAAGTGGGTTGGTTAAGGAGGAAGAAAACTGAGCCTTCTGTCCTTTTTCATACAACGTTTGATTCAATGCTTCAAATGTTTCTTGCGTAGCTTGTTCTTGTTGAAAGGCTTTAACAATTTTTTGGTTGCCAACCATTTCTGAAACGAAACCGGAAATTTCACCAACAATCGTTTGTTGTGCAGCAAAGTTTTTTTGTGAAGCTTTTGCAACAAGCCAGTTTACAATAAAAATAATCGGCGTACTGATAAGAACCACTAATGTGAGCAGGGGACTTAGCCGAATCATAAAGAGCAAAGCAACAACGACGGTGGCCATGCCGGAAAATAATTGGTTGAAGACAGCCGAGCAAGCCATTGAAATATTGTCAATATCGTTGGTAAAGCGACTGACGATATTTCCGTGTGATGTTTGGTCATAATAACTTAACGGTAATTGATTTAAATGGGCAAAGGCATCTTTTCTCAGCTGTGTGGTCGATAAATAAGACACGCGATTACCGAGACGTTGAATCAGCCATTGACTTAGAACGGTTACGAGTAAAATCCCTGCTAATAAACCTAAAATTTTGATGAGTTGCGCAGCATTGACTTGTCCTTTACCAACCATTGTATCAACGGATTTACCTATATAATAAGTCATGAGGACAGTCGAAAAACCACTGAGAATTCCTAGGATTAAGGCGCCGATAATTTCTTTTGGATAGCGTAGTAAATACGGCTTAAAACGTGAGAAGGCACCAAAATGAATTTTTTTAGTTTGCATGGGTATCCTCCTCCTGTGATGCAACGATTTCTTGATACTCTTTAGAAGAAGTAAGTAATTCTTCGTGGGTGCCAAGGCCAGCGACTTTTCCACTATCTAGGACTAAAATTTGATTCGCCGTAGCAATCGAACTCACGCGTTGTGAAATTAAAATAACGGTTGTCTCTGCTCGTTCTTTTTGTAAAGCACGGCGCAGATTCAAATCTGTTTGATAGTCGAGGGCACTCAAGGAATCATCTAAAATAAGTAAATGTGGTTTCCTAATCAAGGCACGGGCAATAGTCAACCGTTGTCTTTGTCCACCAGAAAAGTTTTTTCCGCCTTCGTTAACAGGTGTGTCTAACCCTTGGTCTAATTGTTCAACAAATTCTTTACATTGGGCGATAGCTAATGCTTCCCAACAGTCTTCATCAGTTGCATTTGGTTTGCCCCATTGTAAGTTTTCTCGAATAGTCCCTGTAAATAAGACGGCAGTTTGTGGAACACTTGCAACTTGTTGGCGTAAAGTAAAGAGCGGCCAATCGCGCACATTTACACCATTAATAAAAAGGTTTCCTGCACTCACATCATAAAATCTGGGAATGAGTTGGGTTAAGGTACTTTTCCCGCTGCCGGTAGGTCCTGTGATGCCGAGAATTGAGCCTTTAGGAATCGTAAAATTGATATTTTCCAAAGCCAAACCGGCCTCTGGTTCATAGCGAAAATCTACATGGTCAAAGGTAATATCACCAAATTGTGGAGATGTTTTTGCTGATTCTGGTGTATCTGTTAACTGACTTTCTACAGTTAAAACCTCATTGACACGGTTTGCGGAAGCGGCAGCTCGCGTAAAAATTACCACGAGATTAGAAGCAACAATTAAAGCGAGCATCATTTGATTCATATAATTGATCAATGCTAAAACTTCCCCTTGTTGCAGGGAACCGAAAGAAACTTTTAAGCCACTAAAATAAAGTAAAAATAAAATTCCAACATTCATAATCAAAGTGGTTAAAGGCGTTAATAAAGCAGAGACATTCGATACACGAATGTAAATATCGCCTAAATCATCTGAAGCTTTATCAACATGTCGTTGCTCTGTTTCCTTTCTAGCAAACGCACGGATCACACGGACACCGCTTAAATTTTGACTAATTTGACGGTTTAACCGATCCAAATATTCTTGGACTTTTTGATATAAAGGCACAGTCACTTTAATGATAATAAAGAGAATAAGGCTAAAAATTGGTAAAAGTAATAGGAAAAGAAAGCCCATCTGCACGTCAATGTAAAAAGCCATCACCACAGAACCGATACTTAAAAAAGGTGTCCGAATGACCAACCGAATAAACATCGCTAAAGCTAATTGAAGCTGGTTGATATCGTTTGTGATCCGGGTGATGAGGGTATCTGTACCAAAACTATTCAATTCTTTGTGTGAAAGCTGATTAATTTTCTTCATTAATTGATTTCTTAGCTCCGTCCCAAAACCTTGCGAAGCGACTGAAGCATAGTATTGACAAATCATGACAAAAAATAAACCAACTAACGACATAACAAGCATCCAGAGGGCCATTTCTATGACAGTCTGTCGGTCGTTTTGACGAATACCGACATCGACTAAGTGAGCCATGAATAAGGGCAAGACTAACTCGAAACAAGCTTCTAAAAATTTGAAGACTGGACCGAGGATAATTTGTTTTCGATAATTTTTTGCGTATTTCAATAAACCAAACATAAGATTCCTCCCTTTGCTGCTCTCATTGTAGCCTAATCTTTCAATGAAAGAAAGTTGTTCGCTACATTTTCTCAACTTCTGTTAAAATAGAAGAAAAGAGCAAAGAAGTGGAGTGTGACAGAAACGTGGAAAAAATGAGTCAGGTTATTTTGTTATTTTTTATTTATTCCTTTATCGGCTGGTTATGGGAAACGGTGTATTGTTCATTAAAAGCCAAAAAATTTGTTTATCGAGGATTTTTGGTAGGGCCTTATTGTCCTATTTATGGATTTGGGGTCTTAAGCGTTCTCTATTTTGTGGAACCCTTTGAGAACAATCTCTTGGTATTGTATGTCGGATCGGCTGTTTTAGTGACGATTTTAGAATATGTCACTAGTTATGGCTTGGAAAAATTGTTCCATGCCTCTTGGTGGGATTATCATGATGTACCTTTTAATTTAAACGGTCGCGTGGCTTTACCGGTTTCTCTTTTTTGGGGATTGGGGTGTGTCTTGATTGTCAAAGTTATTCAACCAGAAATCGCCAAAGTTGTCAGCTTTTTACAAGCAACCTTTGGCAACTACTTAGCACTTTGCATAGTGATTGTAATGGGGCTTGACTTAATTTATACGTTGCTGAACATGCAAGGTTTCAAAAAACTTATTACCGAGATGGGCCAAACGTTGGAAACGAACCAACAAGAATTTAAGCAACGGTTGAACACAAAAATGGAAATCGCTACAGCTGATTGGCAGAAGTTAAAAGAACGAACCAAAAAAGAGCATTTCCAAAATCGGTTAAATTTCCAACAACGTCGTTTTATTAACAATTACCCAAAACTAACTTTAAAAAACATTAAAAATTCCAAAGAAGTTCGGCATCTCTTAGAAGATTTGAAGAAAAAGGGCCAATAATTAACAAAAAATATTACAAAATATTTCAATCAATGGTCTAATGGGATGAAAAAAAGAAAAATCGTCAAAAGCTAGTTTTTAAGCCGTCTTAAGAAATTCTTAAAGAATTGAGATAGAAATGGACTAATGAATAAACGCAGGATAAAAAAAGAGTTGCATTTAAATTGTAATAAATTGTAACATGATTGAAATAAAACAAGCCCTCCTGACTAGTATAATGAGTAGGTGTTTTAGATAAGTTAGGAAAGGTGTTGGATTTAGTGAAGGTTAAAAAGTTGATACCATTTTTAACAACAATGATGCTTATCAATTTTGGACTTCCAGTCGCTGCGGCAGCAGAATCACTTGATTCGTTGCAAGAAAAAGAAGCGCAAGCGAAACAATCTGGGGAGTTAATTAGTAAAGAAATCAATTCAGCCTTAGACGATGTAAATGCTAAATATGCGGAAATCGAACGTTTAAAAACGCAAATTTCGAAAGCGGAAGATACGTTGAAAACTTCGAAAGAGGAAATAGAAAAAACAGAAAAAAATATTTCTCGTCGTAAAGAAGCTGTTGGCGATCGTATGAAGGATATTCAATTAAATGGCGACCAACGTACTTGGCAAGCCTTATTAGATGCAGAAAATTTATCAGATTTCTTTAATCGGGCCTACGCCATGACCGTTTTACAAAACTTTGAACGGGAAAAGATTGAAAGCTTAACTAGCGAAAAAGAAAAGTTAGCTGCATTACAAGAAAAAGTTGAAAATACGCAAACAACTTTAAAACAAAATGAAGAGAAATTACAAGTTGAAGCTTCTTCAATGAATAATAAAGTCTCTGAGTTAAAAGAAAAAATGGCGAATAATGAAGAATTATTGGCTCAAATTTCGACAGACAAACAGAAAGAGCAACAACGCTTAGTCAGCGAAAAAGCAGCAGCTGAGGCACAGAAAAAACGTGCGGCAGAAACTGCCAAAGCAGAAGCAGCGAAGAAACAAGCAGCTGCCGACAAACAAGCGCAAGCAGATGCGGCGGCTAAACTAGAAGCCGAAGCTGCTGAAGAGTCAAGCAGTCAAGCATCAAGCTCTTCTACAAGTACGGAAAGCAGTAGCACTGAATCTTCAAGTTCAGCTAGTTCATCCGAATCGTCATCAACGCCAGAATCATCGACAGGCGAATCATCAACACCAGGAACTGGCTCTGGTCGTGTGCTTCAGATGGAATCAACTGCTTATTCTTGGCGCGAAGCTGGTGCAAGTAATCTAAGTGCTACTGGTATTGACTTAAGTAAAGAAAGCAATGTAGTTGCAGTCGATCCAAGTGTAATTCCTCTAGGTTCATTAGTGAAAGTCTCTGGTTATGGCTTTGCTATTGCTGGGGATACAGGTGGCGCTATTCAAGGCAATATTATTGATGTTCATTTTGATTCAGTAGACCAATGCCGTCTTTGGGGACGACGTCAGGTTACAGTAGAAATTCAATAATAAATTTGTTATACTAAAGATAAGATAAAGGGAATTGGCTAAGTCAGTAATGATAGTAGCCAGTTCTTTTTTAGTTAAATGTAAAGGAGAATTACAATGATTCGCTCAGCAACAAAAGAAGACGGTCAAGCGATTGCTCGGCTGGTCTTAGTTATTTTAAAAGATATGGAGTTACCAATTTTAGAAGAAGTCTCAGAAGAACAAATGATTGACCTGTTAGCAGAGGCAACGGCGTATCCAACCTATCGCTATGGCTATCAACGAATTTTAGTTTATGAACATGCAGGTGAAGTTGCAGGGATTGCTGTCGGCTATCCTGCAGAAGATGAAAAGATTATTGATGAACCTTTAAGAGAAGTCTTTAAAAAACATGGCTTAGCAGAAGATGTTCGGCTATTTATTGAAGAAGAAACCTTGCCTAATGAATGGTATTTAGACACGATCTCTGTGGATGAACGTTTCCGTGGAATGGGAATTGGTTCTAAGTTATTAGATGCTTTACCTGAAGTAGCCAAAGCTAGCGGGAAGCAAGCCTTGGGTCTAAATGTTGATTTTGACAATCCAGGGGCGAGAAAGTTATACGCAAGCAAAGGCTTTAAAGATGTCACAACAATGACTATTAGTGGTCACTTATACAATCATATGCAAAAAGAAGTGTAAAAATAACGAAGCTAAAGTCAATCACTTTAGCTTCGTTATTTTTCATTAATCCGTTAAAGGATCAAAATCTAATCCAAAATCATCGGAAGTTTTTTGTTTTTTCTTATTATATAACCAGTAGTCAAGGACAGCTGCTATACAGATGCACAACGGTGCGTCCTCATCATTGGCAACAGTTAAAACAAAATAGTCGCCTGTACAAAGCATGGTTTTATCCATTGACATAATTTTTTTATGGACTTGATAAATTGAATATTGATGCGCTTTGATATCACCAACAACTGCCCAGTGAAGGCCTTGAACATAATAGAAATCAGCATTCAAATTGAACAGTTTTCGTAGAGTACCCACTTTTTCAAAACGCTGATATAACTCAAATCGTGTACCAAAAGTCCAAGAAACTTGTTTAATACTGGCTAAAATTTCTCCGTTCATTGCATATAAAGAAAGCGCATCTCCTCGTGTGCCCCAGCGCCCCACCAATAGAAAAAGTGAACGGCCTGCTTGGTCTTTCACGATGGTTCGCGTAACTTTTCCTAACTGTTGTTCTTGAATAAAAAATTCAGACACGACACGATCTCCTTTCTATATATAAATGAGTGCTGTAACTGGTAGTGCTTATTACAAATCTTCTCTTATTGCACGCAGGATGGCTTCGCCAACACCATTTTCTAAATTAGTGGCTGTTTCATATTTAGCGTATTCTTTTAATTCCAGTTCGGCATTGCCCATTGCAAAACTTACCCCAGCCCATTGAATCATGCTGACGTCATTTAAATTATCACCAATAGTCATGACTTGTTCAGCGGGAATCCCACGTTCTTTAGCGACGCGCGCAACTGCAATCCCTTTTTGTGCTAGGCGGTGGTTAATTTCAATATTATTAAGCGCAGAAGAGGTAACAACCAAATCATCTAGTTCTTCTACTTCCATCCCAGCAGGACCTAATACTTTCGGCCCATCCATACTGAAGCCAATAATTTTAAGGACTTCAATCGAATCATCTTTTAAAATGTCGTCTAAACGATCAACATAGGTAATATGCAATAAAGATAGGTGTGCTGAAGCCATGGCGATCGCCACTTTATAAGTTAAATGGGGCATGGATTCTGCAATATGAGCGGCAAAGTTTTCAATTCTTTTTTCTTGATGTTCAGAAAAAATACCTTTATTTGTAGAGATTTCATAGTAAACATTGTGTTGACTCAAAATAGTTAGTACTTCGGTTACTGTTTCTTTTTCGATCCCAGCCGTGAAAAGTGAGTGTCCATCTTTGTCGAACACTTGGGCGCCGTTTAAAGTAATCATGGCGCAGTCAATTCCAGCTTCTTCTAACGCGGGTTTCGCTTCGGTATATGCGCGGCCAGTAGCAACCATAAATTCGATTCCTAAACGTTCCGCTTCGCGAATTGCTGAAGCGTTATCATTTGTGATGCTCATTTTTGCATCTAAAAGTGTTCCATCCATATCTGAAGCAATTAATTTAATCATCGATTCTCTACACCTCATTATCTATTTAAAGCTTACCTATAGTTTACCACGTTTTTCCAAGAGAAAGTACCCAGAAATTTCTTGTCAGGTTTGGAGAAATTCGTTATGCTTAGAGAGCGAAGGAGTGAGCATTATGAAAGAAATTATTCACAATAGTTGGCAAACCGTTTTATCTGCTGAATTTGAAAAACCGTATTATCAAGAATTGCGGGAATTTTTGAAAAAAGAATATCAGACACAAACGATTTATCCAGATATGTATCATTTATTTTCAGCGTTAGAACTAACCCCTTTTGAAGAAGTAAAAGTAGTAATTTTGGGACAAGATCCATATCATGGACCCAATCAAGCACACGGACTAAGTTTCTCTGTCCAGCCAGGTGTGAAAGTGCCGCCATCTCTTGCGAATATTTACAAAGAATTACAAGCTGATTTAGGATACCAACCCGTCAACCATGGCTTTTTAGAAAGCTGGGCCAAACAAGGCGTGTTGTTATTAAATACTGTGTTGACCGTTCGGGCAGGTCAAGCCTATTCCCATCGAGGTAAAGGGTGGGAGCAACTGACAGATGTCATTATCGAAAAGTTGAATGAGCGTGAAAAACCCGTTGTTTTCATTTTATGGGGACGTCCAGCTCAAGAAAAAATTAAAATGATTGATACGACTCGGCATGTGATTATCAAATCGCCACATCCAAGTCCATTGTCAGCACATCGTGGTTTTTTTGGCTCACGTCCGTTTTCTCAAGCGAATGCCGCTCTAGAACGTTTAGGGGAAACGCCGATTGATTGGCAACTTCCTGAAACAGTGTAATGTAACAGTGTATGCTGTTATAGTGTAGAAGAGTTAGTTTGTGAAAAGTTTATCGGATTATTGGTTTTTTTGACTAATACAGCTAGAAAAAACTGTTATTTTCTTTGAGAATAGTGTATGATGGATTTTGTAAATATAAAACTGGAGGGTTTATCGTGGAATTATTCGATAGCTTAAAATTTAAAGTCGTACGCCGTAATATCAAAATTGTTTTCCCTGAAGCAACAGATCCTAGAATCTTAGGTGCTGCTGCCCGCTTAAAATCTGATGAATTAGTAGAACCAATCTTAATTGGTGATCCAACAGATATTGCAAATGCTGCTATGGCTCGTGGAATCAACACATCAAACTTTATTATTATCAACCCAAATGATTATGAAAAATGGGATGAAATGGTCGAAGCATTTGTTGAACGCCGTAATGGAAAAGCTACTAAAGAAGATGCTGAAAAAATCTTAAAAGATGTCAACTATTTCGGTACTATGTTAACTTACATGGGTATTGCTGATGGTATGGTTAGTGGTGCTATCCACTCAACAGGTGATACAGTTCGTCCTGCGTTACAAATCATTAAAACAAAACCAGGCGTAAGCCGTACAAGTGGTGCCTTCTTAATGATTCGTGGTCGTGACCAAGAAAGATATTTATTCTCAGACTGCGCGATTAACGTGAACCCAACTGCACAAGAATTAGCTGAAATTGCTGTTGATAGTGCCAAAACAGCTGAATTATTTGACATTGAACCAAAAGTTTCATTGTTAAGTTTTTCAACAAAAGGTTCTGCAAAAGCACCAGAAGTAACAAAAGTTGCTGAAGCTACAAAAATTGCGCAAGAATTAGCACCTGAATATGCGATTGATGGTGAATTACAATTTGATGCTTCTTATGTATCTTCTGTTGCACAATTAAAAGCGCCCAACTCAAAAGTTGCTGGAGAAGCAACAGTCTTTGTATTCCCAGATTTACAATCAGGAAATATTGGCTACAAAATTGCTCAACGTTTAGGTAACTTTGAAGCAATTGGCCCAATCTTACAAGGATTGAACAAACCAGTTTCTGATTTATCACGTGGTGCAAACGAAGAAGATGTTTATAAATTATCAATCATTACAGCTGCTCAAACATTAATGAACGACTAATTAACTATGTCGAAGCATGATAAATAAGCAAAGTAGAAGTTGAGGTTCCCAGGACACTTGGGCCTCAACTTTATTTTTTTGAAGCTGCCACTAGTCAACTTATTGAATTTTCGGTATACTTTCATACATAGATTCTTGCAGATGGGAGGCAAAAAAATGAATATTGTCCTGAACAATCCATTGGAAACAGAAGCAATTGCTAAAATCATTGGACAAAAGGCACAAGCTGGTGATGTAATTGTCCTGACTGGTGATTTAGGGGCCGGTAAGACGACAATGACGAAAGGGATTGCTTTAGGATTAGGCATTTCCCAAATGATTAAAAGTCCCACCTATACGATTATCCGCGAATATCCACAAGGACGACTTCCGTTATACCATATGGATGTTTACCGTGTTGAAGAGGGTGCGGATGAATTAGGGTTAGATGAGTATTTTGAAGGAGATGGGCTATCCGTTGTAGAATGGGGCAGCTTGATTGAAGAAGAATTGCCAGAAGATTATTTAGAAATTATTTTAAATAAAGATTCTCAAGAAGCTGACAAGAGAGTTCTTGAATTCCGCGGAACTGGTCCATTGGCAGAAGAAAGAATAGCAGAGATTCTGAAAACGTGGGAGGCTCGCGAATATGTCTGAACAAACATTTTCTATTCGAGAAGCAGTGCCTACTGATGCGGATCAATTACTATCTGTGATGTCAAAAATTGGGAGTGAAACGCCCTATTTGGTAATGGATGAGCGAGGAATGGCCATGTCGACAACAGAATTGGCTGAAAATCTAGCAACACTCTATGAATCGCCAAATAATGTTTTATTGGTGGCATTAGCGGGAGAAGCGATCATTGGGACCGCATCTGTGTCTGCTTCTTCTAAAAAGCGGATGGAGCATATTGGTGAAATTGGCATTAGTATTTTAAAACAGTACTGGGGCTATGGACTGGGCAGTATCCTGATGGAAGAACTTATTCGCTGGGCGCATGAAAGTCATGTTATTCGTCGCTTGGAATTAACGGTACAGGATCGTAATCAACGAGCGATTCATGTCTATAAAAAATTAGGTTTTGAAACAGAGGCAATTATGCCTCGGGGCGCCAAAACAGACCAAGGTGAATTTTTAGATGTTCATTTAATGCGTTTGCTGATTGATTAATTATTGGTTAATAATTTTAATTTCTTAAATAATCGAACGATAATTGCATGAAAAAACAAAATTTTCGCAATTATCGTTTGTTTCATATTTATTTTTCTGATATTTTTGTTATAATTATAGAAGAATTTAACGAAAAAATGAAAATTTATTTTGGGAAGGAATGTAAGAAATGGCGAAGGCAACGAAAATGAATGTTAACTATCGAGAGTCGATCTTGGATCGTGCGTATCGTTTAGAGCTAATAAAAAAAGATGAGTATGCAAAACATCAAGAAAAATTATCATTATTAAATGAAAAATTGTCTGACGGGGAACCAGCTCAATTTGATGCAAAAGAAGAAACGTTTTGGAAAAAAATTTCGCAAAAAGTTATTTTATAAAAGTAATACATACGAATAAGAGCGTACACATAGAAAGAAGCGTAAGCAGTGTTAAACTGCTTACGCTTCTTTTTTAATGAATAGGAATAACTGTTTCACGCTTAATTAATTTGTGAGGAATAACGAGACGGACACCATTCGTCAATTCTTCGTGGATTAATTCATATAATTTTTTCATCGCCATTCGACCTAATTCTGACGTGTCGATGTCAATGCTTGTTAGATAAGGATGTGTCAATGTTGAAAAGATTGAGTTGTTAAAACTAATAATGGATAACGTTTCAGGAACTTGATAACCATAGATTTGCGCAAGTTGCATCGTCCGCAAAGCAAAGATATCATCAATCACCACCAACGCCGTGGCATTATTTTGATGAAGAATGTCATCAAAAGCCATGTAATCTTCAGGTTTTTCTAACGCAACGCTTGGTAAAACAGTTAATCCTTGCATCATCATTGCTTTTTGATAACCAAAGTAACGTTCAAAGTACAAACTTTCATGCGTTGTATTGGTCACAAATAAAATATTTTTATGGCCGTTTTCAATTAAAAATTCCGTCGCTTGTTTCCCTAATAATTGATTATCATTATCCACGTAAACTATTTCCGTTTCATGTTGGTAAGGTTGACCAATTAAAGTAAAGGGAATGTTGTTTTCATATAAGTAATCAATGACGGGGTCCTTACTATCTGAATACACAAGAATAAAACCGTCCACTTGTTTTTGAAGATGCATTCTTTTAACGTTTTCCAATAGTACATCAAAGCTTTTGGCAGTTGCAATAGCAGTAGTCATATCATAAAGACGGGCTTCCTCGTTGATGGCTTCCATAATTTCTAAATAAAATGGATTCCCTAACCGTTCTTTCGAATCTAAAGGAGGTAAAATTACGCCAATGGCACTTGAAATTCGTTTACCCAAATTCCGTGCTGTCATATTTGGCACATAGCCTAAGTCATCCATGACTTTTCGAACTTTCTTTTTTGTCGATTCAGAAATACTTGGATGATCGTTAATGACACGCGAAACGGTTGAGGTTGCAACCCCCGCTTTCTTAGCGACATCTTTTACTGTAATTGCCATTTTTGCCACGCCTTTCTTAGTGATTATAGAAGGTTAAATTGATAAACCGTTTGGTAGGTTTGCTTTTTATTAGCTGGTAATAAAATAGAGCCCCACTGAGGATGATGAACAATGTCTGGATATTCTTGTGGTTCAATTGCTAAGCCATAGTTTGAATGCATCGCTTGTCCATTAATAGAAAATGGAGCCTCAAAACCAGTCGTAGAAAATAATACCATACTTTGGTTCGTTGTTGCTATCGTCATTTTTCTTCCAGAAGTAGGTTCTTGTAAGCATAATTGTGGCTGTCTTAAGTCAGAGCCAACTAAGGGGAAAACATCATCTAACCCAGTTGGATAGCGTTGGAGGATTGTTTCGATAGGTGTCAGTTCATTAAAACGTATGGATAGTTCAGAAGCTGGTAAAATCCGTCCAGTAGGCAGCTTATTATCGTCTAATTCTAACATACCTTGACAGTTCAAAGATAGCAAATGCGACAGAATGTCTAACTTTCCATCGCCAGATAAATTAAAGTAGGCGTGGTTCGTAGGATTAAAAAGTGTTTCCTGTTTACTCCGTCCAGTACTGATCATTCGTAAATGATTATCCTCTAGCTGGTAGGTGATGGTGGCCTCAATTGGTCCAGGATAGCCAGAAATGGTGTCGGTTAAATGAAAAGCAACGCCAATGATATCCTTTTTTTCAAAGGGCTCGACTGTCCAATATTGAAAAGACCACCCCTTTGAGCCACCATGGATATGATGACCGTCGCTATTTTGTTCTAATATTCCATTTTGCCAATGGCCATTACGAATGCGTCCAGCAACTGGTCCAACAGTGGCGCCAAAAAAGCTTTGATCCTTTAATACATCTTGATACGAATCATACGATAAAAGGATATTTTCCCAATGATTATTTTTATTTGGCATCAAAAGTTGATGGAGGCGCGCGCCATAATTGAGAAGAACGACTTCTAAAAAGTCGTTCTTCAAAGTAATTTTCTTTAAGTTTGTGTTTGGAATATCGGTTACGGTGATACGATTATCCTTCATGATCAAGCCACACTTTTTTTAAGTAATCAAACGTTAAAGCGCTCGTCTCTGGCACGATGGGCAACCCTTCGCCTAACTCTTCTTTGCGGCCAACGCCAACAGGTTGCGCTCCACTAGCAAGAATCGCTTGAATCCCAGCTTTGGCATCTTCAATGCCAAGACATTCTGCTGGTGTCAAATCAATTTCTTTCGCAGCTAAAATGAAAATATCTGGAGCGGGTTTGCCTGCCTGGACGTCTGCTGGATTAGCAATGGCATCAAAAAGGGGCGTCAATTGCATTTTTTCTAAAAGGAAAGGCCCATTTTTACTTGCAGAAGCCAAGGCGATTTTAATATTGGCTTCACGTAATTCCGTTAATAAAGAAAGAATTCCTGGGTAGACATCTTCAGGCGTAATCGCTTGGATCATTTCCAAGTAATAATCGTTTTTCCGTTGCGCTAACTGGGCAAATTCTTCAGAAGAAAACGTGCCTTCTTTTTTTCCGTATTTTAACAGTAACTGCAGAGAATCTTCACGGCTTACACCTTTCAATTGTTCGTTGAAAACACGGTCAATGGAAATTCCAATTTCGTTCCCTAATTTTTTCCAAGCGTGGTAATGAAATTCTGCTGTATCAGTAATAACGCCATCTAAATCAAACAAAACGCCTTTAAACATGAACTTCTTCCTTTCTGATCGGTAAAACTAATCGATCTTTTAATGTGTATTTTTGATCGTAAACAGTTAATGGAATTGCAGGGCCGTCGAGTAAAGTGAAGGCCACTTGGTCTGCTGCAACTTCAACAAATAGTAAACGATTCCGATAATTAATGTGGAATGAGTAGGCTGTCCATGTCGCTGGTAAAAAGGGTGCAAATTTTAGTTGTTGATGGTCCGTTTTCATTTGGGCAAAACCTTGAACAATCGCTAGCCAACTACCAGTCATTGAGGTAATGTGTAAGCCATCTTCTGTATCATTATTGTAATTATCTAAGTCAAGGCGCGCTGTTCGTTGATACATTTCCACTGCTTTTTCTTCCATGCCTAATTCAGCAGCTAACACAGCATGAATGCTTGGTGAAAGAGAAGATTCATGGACAGTCATTGGTTCGTAAAAGTTAAAGTTCCGGCGTTTTTCTTCTAAAGAAAAGGCGTCATTGAAGAAATAAATTCCTTGAAGAACATCGGCTTGTTTAATGAAACAAGACCGCAAAATTTTATCCCATGACCAATGTTGATTTAAAGGCAGCTCACTAAGTGGTAAATCAGAAACAGGCATTAAATCTTTATCTAAGAAAGTGTCATGTTGTACAAAAATGCCTAATTCATTATCCACTGGGAAGTACATATTTTCTACAATGTCTGCCCATTTAGCTAATTCGTCGTCTGCAATTTTGAGCGTTGTTTCTTCTTGGAATTTTAAATAAGACTCACGGGTGTAACGTAGAACCCACGCAGCGATGGTATTGGTATACCAGTTATTATTGATATTATTTTCATATTCATTTGGCCCCGTTACGCCATGAATCATATATTGTTTATGACGTTGGGAGAAGTGGACCCGATCTGCCCAAAAACGAGCGATTGCTACAAGTACTTCTAGACCAGCATCTTTTAGATAATCTTCGTCTCCTGTATAGTTGACATAATTATAAATCGCATAAGCAATCGCACCATTTCTGTGAATCTCTTCAAAAGTGATTTCCCACTCATTATGACATTCCACACCAGTAAAAGTAACCATTGGGTAAAGCGCACCCTTTAACCCTTGTTGTTGGGCATTATGAATGGCTTGAGGCAATTGATTGTGGCGATATTTCAGTAGATTTTTAGTAACTTCGGGCTTAGCCAACGCCAAGTAAAGTGGGACAGCATATGCTTCAGTATCCCAATATGTGGCACCACCATATTTTTCGCCAGTAAAGCCTTTTGGTCCGATATTTAAACGATCGTCTTCGCCATAGTAGGTTGAGAAAAGTTGGAAAAGATTAAAACGAATGCCTTGTTGGGCTTCATCATCTCCTTCAATAACAACATCAGCTAATTGCCAACGTTTTGCCCAAGCGGCAGCTTGCCCAGCTTTTGCTTCAGGGTACAAGGTAGTCATTTCTGAAAATAATTCGTTTACTCGTGTGATTTGTTGCGTTTCTGGCACATCACGACTGGTAACGACAAGCACTTCTTTTGTGATGGCGGTCGTTTCGCCTTCGTTTAAAGACACTGTCAATTCTGCGGTTAAAGCCAAGGGCTGTTGTGTATATGTAGGCACAACAGAGGCTCCATCGATGAAATGGCGCATGCCTGCAGTCACTGTAAAACGCTCTATTTCAAAGTTGTTAGGAATGGTCTTAGTCGTAACAAAGCCAAGTGTTTCTTGTGTTTCAATAGCTATTTCTTCCCAAAAATGTTCTTCATAATTGCTGTCTTCATTTTGAACATCGCCATCCAATTTTGAGTGAAGAGTGATTGTGCCTGTACCTTCCAACATTTCAATTGTTAAGTGGATGTAAGCTGCTTCTTTTTTTTCTAAGCTTAAAAAACGTTCAAAAGAGAAGCGCACTTTGTTCTTCGGTGTTTGGATGGTGAATTGCCGAGAAAGGACCCCATTTTGCATGTCTAATTCTAAAGAAAAATCTTCGTAAGGTGTAGTGGCTAAATCAATTGTTTGTCCATCAATTTGTAAGTCCATTGCGATGAAATTAATTGCGTTAATCACTTTGCCAAAATATTCAGGATAACCATTTTTCCACCAACCAACACGTGTTTTGTCTGGATACCAAACACCGGCTAAATAGGTTCCTTGATGGTGGTCGCCAGAATAGTGTTCTTCAAAATTTCCCCGCATCCCCATATAGCCATTGCCAATGCTCGTTAATGATTCTTGTAAACGTAAATTTTCTTTATCTAAGTGTGTAGTACGGATTTTCCAAGGATCAATTTGGAATAAACGTTTGATTTGTTTCATGAGAATCCCCCTCAGTGATTTTATTGATAGGTCTATCATAAACGCAACCGATTGCATTAGTCAATAGTCAATGCTTAAAAAGTGTAATCTTATGAATAAAAGCTGAAACAAAGGTAGGTTAGAAGGAGCTTTATTTGCTTTATTAAAAGACAAAATAAAAAAGGATTAAGTAGTAGGGAGTTGTTTTCCACAATATTTTTGAAATTAAAGCATTTACAAAAAGGAAACAGGAGTATATAATGGCAACATAACGAAACCGATTGCGTAAGGAGTGGCAGGAATGAAAAAAATGTTTAGTTTTGAGTTTTGGCAAAAATTCGGGAAAGCTTTAATGGTCGTTGTGGCAGTAATGCCCGCAGCGGGTTTAATGATTAGTATTGGGAAATCGCTTCCCTTAATCGATCCTAATTTAGGCTTGTTAGTAACAACAGGCGGAGTTCTGGAGAGTATCGGTTGGGCAATTATTGGCAACTTACATTTACTATTTGCGTTAGCAATAGGTGGCAGTTGGGCCAAAGATCGTGCAGGTGGCGCATTTGCAGCGGGGATTTCTTTTGTTTTAATCAACCGTATTACTGGAGCCATTTTTGGTGTAACAAATGAAATGTTGGCAGATGAACAAGCTTTCACGCATACCTTATTTGGCACCAAGATTATGGTGAAGGGATTCTTTACAAGTGTCTTAGAAGCTCCGGCATTAAATATGGGTGTCTTTGTAGGGATTATTGCTGGTTTTGTCGGTGCGATGGCTTACAACAAGTATTACAATTATCGGAAATTACCAGATGCGCTATCATTTTTTAATGGTAAACGGTTTGTCCCATTTGTCGTTATTTTATGGTCAACAATTGTCTCAATTGCATTAGCACTTATTTGGCCAAATATTCAAGCGGGAATTAATAATTTTGGGTTATGGATTGCGCAATCTCAAGATAGTGCACCTATTTTAGCGCCATTCTTATATGGAACGTTGGAACGTTTGTTATTACCTTTTGGGTTACATCATATGTTGACGATTCCAATCAACTATACACAATTAGGTGGAACGTATGAAATTTTATCTGGCGCACAAGCTGGAACCCAAGTCTTTGGTCAAGATCCTTTATGGTTGGCTTGGGCAACAGACTTAGTGAATCTTAAAGGCGCTGGTGATATGAGCAAGTATCAGTTTGTCTTAGAAAATTGGACGCCAGCTCGATTCAAAGTAGGCCAAATGATTGGTTCTTCAGGGATTTTAATGGGGATGGCTTTGGCGATGTATCGTAATGTCGATGCAGATAAAAAAGCTAAATATAAATCAATGTATTTTTCTGCTGCTTTAGCTGTTTTCTTAACTGGTGTGACAGAGCCGTTAGAATTCATGTTTATGTTTGCTGCAGTGCCGCTTTATGTGATTTATGCCGTGATCCAAGGTGCTGCTTTTGCAATGGCTGATATTTTATCATTGCGTGTGCATTCGTTTGGAAATATTGAATTGTTAACAAGAACACCGCTAGCAATAAAAGCTGGTTTAGGTGGCGATTTAATCAATTTTGTTTTAATGGTCATCATTTTTGGTGTTGTCACTTATTTCTTAGCGAATTTCTTAATTAAAAAATTTAATTATGCAACACCTGGAAGAAATGGAAACTACGACAATGATAACGGCGAAGAAATCGCATCTGGCGCGGCTGGTTCAGGTGTCGTCGATCAGCAAATCGCGCAAATTGTCTACTTACTTGGTGGTAAACAAAATATCAAAGAAGTTGATGCGTGTATGACACGCTTACGTGTCAGTGTAAAGGATCGAGAAAAAGTCGGTTCGGAAGAGGCGTGGAAACGGGCAGGCGCAATGGGCTTGATTGTGAAAGATAATGGTGTTCAAGCCGTTTATGGACCAAAAGCCGATGTTTTAAAATCCGATATTGAAGATTTACTAGCTTCCGGCGTTGACATTCCAGAACCAGTTATAGCAGAAAGTACAACAGGAGTGCCAACAACGAATTTCTTAGGCAAGAAAAAAGATTTCGTGGCTGTGGCGACAGGGGAAGTTATTCCAATGGCGCAAGTCAATGATCCTGTCTTTTCACAAAAAATGATGGGGGATGGATTTGCAGTTAAGCCTCTAGAAGGAGAGGTGGTGGCACCAATTTCGGGGAAAGTCCTAAGTGTTTTCCCAAGCAAACATGCGATTGGGCTACAAACAGAAGAAGGCATCGAAGTACTTGTCCATATGGGGATTGATACAGTCGAAATGGCAACACCTGCTTTTGAATCGTTTGTTAAAGAAGGACAATCATTGAAAGCTGGGACGAAACTAGCTAAAATGAATTTGGATGTGATTGAACAAGCTGGCAAAGAAACAACGATTATTGTCGCCTTTACAAACAGCGACAAAGTGGAACAAGTAGTTATTAATCAACTAGGAACCACCACTGCGGGAACTGTGATCGGACAGATTGAAATTTAAATGATTAGGTCGGGCACAATCAATAATTGTGCCCGACCTAATAACATGTAAGAGAAGGGGAAAAGATGAATCTTTTAACAATCAATACTCATAGCTGGTTAGAAGAAGAACCATTAAAAAAATTAGAGGAGATTGCCAAGGTGATTTTATCTTCTGAAAGTGAAATAATTGCCTTACAAGAAGTGAATCAGAAAGTCGCTTCCAAGAAAGTGCCGTTAGAACAGTTAACTACTTTTTGTCCCATAGCGACCCAAACGCCGATCCATGAAGATAATTTTGCATATCTAATCGTTCAATATCTAGCTGGAAAAGGCCAACACTATTATTGGAGTTGGGAAATGAGCCACATTGGTTACGCTATTTATGAAGAAGGGAACGCACTACTTTCGAAATGTCCGTTGACTAGTGAAGCTCTCCTTATTTCAGAAAGCCAAGAACCAACGAATTATCGAACAAGAAAAATCTTAGTAGCGGAGACAGAGAGTTCAAAAGGTACGCTTACTGTTGTCTCTGGTCACTTTTCTTGGTGGGAAACACCCTGTACAGGTTTTGCCTATGAATGGCTACAATTAGAGAAATACTTAGCGATGGGGAAACAACCGTTAGTCATTTTAGGCGATTTAAACAACCCAGCTGGTACAACTGGCTATCAATTAGTGGAAAATAGTTACTTGCCGATTCAAGATGCATTTGTTGTAGCGGAAGAGACAAGCGGTGAAGCGACAGTAGAGAAAAAAATAGATGGCTGGGAAGAAAATGAAGCAGCCTTGCGGATTGACTACGCATTTGTTCCAAAACAGTGGCACGTACGAAAATATGAAGTAATTTTTGATGGTAGGAAAACACCGATAGTCAGTGATCATTTTGGCTTACTCATTCAACTAAAATAAGAAAAAGCGCTGAATTTTCAGCGCTTTTTCTTATTTACTCCCTCATGTAACTATTCTTCTCAGTCTTGTTTGGCTAATTCTTGATCCCGAAGGATGGTGGCCTCAATCCCTTTGATGACTGTTGAAATAAACGCATTGTTTTCTAATTCGACAATCCCAGCAACCGTGGTTCCACCAGGAGAACTGACTTGGTCGATTAAAGTCCAAGGATTCTCTGTGCTATTTGCCAAAGTTTGAGCGCTGCCTAGTACAGCTTGTGTGGCAATTTCTAAGGCCAACTCTTTGTTCATACCATTTTTAACGGCTGCTCGGGCAATCGAATCAATAAATAAGAAAGCATACGCAGGAGTGCTACCTGCAATAGCAGTAAAAATCGAAAAATACTGTTCCTCTAATTCCCAGGCTTGGCCAACTGCTCGAAACAACGATAAAACAGTCTGGATGTCTTCAGGGGATGCAAAAGCGTTACCACAGACAGCTGCTGCACCTGCGCCAATTAATGCATTCATATTGGGCATCACACGAACAAGACGAAGCGGTTGGGTAGTCTCAAACAGTTGATATAATTCTGCAATAGTCGTACCTGCTGCAATAGAAACAATTAACGGTTGCTTGTCTAAAATTGCTTCTTTTGCTTCAAGTAAAGCTGCTTGAACGAATTGCGGTTTCACCGCTAAAATAACTAAGTCAGCTACTGCAATGGCTTCTTGTGGTGAAGCAACCGCGTGTGCACCAATTTCTTGTGCAAAAGCGGCGGTTTTTTCGACTTGAATATCATAAAAATAAAGGTTTTCTGCGGCAATAAATTGCTTTTTTAGCGCACCTTTGGCAATGGCGGATGCCATATTTCCAGCACCGATAAAACTAATTTTCATAAAAAATTCCTCCTAAAAACTGTTGAATCTCTTTTTTCGTGTTACCATGTATCTAGTATAGAAGGAAACGCCAAAGAAAAAAATAGAGGGAGTAAAGTAAAAAGTGTTGGATTATGAGGTGATTAATTGGCAAGCAAAGAAGAACAATATGCAGCATTTTATCAGTTTTTAGAGACCTTAGATTGTTATTTAACCACTACCAATGCTCTTGAGAATGAAGTAGCGCAATTTAAGGAAAATCCACATCGAGAAATTGCGGGCTTTATGCTGGCATCTTCGGAAACCATTGACGTTCCGAAAGGATTTATTCGGATGCTCTATTGTTTAGAGCAAGACGGCTATGCTTATTTGGATCAACAAAGGTGTTCGTTTTCGGCTGGCCAAGTCATGATTGTCAATGAGGCCACCTCGGTTAGCTATCAGGGGCAAGGAATGTCTATGATTATATTTTATTTTAAAAAGCACTATTTTCTTGATACGCTCTTAAATCAGCTGGCGGAAGAACCAGTCATGTATCGTTTTTTTACAGAAATTGCTAGCAGTGAATTTGAAAACATTCCTCGATATTTCGTTTTTGCCAGCCAGCCAAATTCGGATGTTCATGTCTATTCGCTATTATTGCTGAAACAAATTGTGAAAATGGCCTATTTTAATAATAAAGTGACCAAAGCGGCCTTTGTTTTGCTAGTGGTGGAACTAGGTCAACTGCCTAGAGAAGCTTTAAAGATGCAAGATAATTATTTGTCGAATCATCAACGTGTTGAGGTGATTTTAGCGTATATTGAGCAACAGATTGCGCATGTCACTTTAGCAGAAGTCGCCGCTAAATTTCATTTTCATCCGAATTACTTATCGAATTTTTTAAAAGAAAAAACAAACAAAACGTTTACGGAAATTGTCTTAGCCTACCGAATCCAATTGGCGAAAAACTACTTGAAGCAAACAGATTTATCGATTCAAACAATTGTTGAACGAATCGGCTATCAAGACAAAGCTTTTTTTTATAAACGTTTTAAAGAAGAAATGGGCATGACCCCAAAACAATATCGACAGAAAGAGGGAATGGCAGATGTACGAAGAAGTCTTTGAAGAATTTCAGTTAACTGTAGTAGAATTACCAATCGAATTCGTTGATGATTTGCCTGTCTATCGCGGACACTTAAAAGAATTAACGTTTCTTTCAGCGGAAGCCTCTTCACGAAAAAAACTCTACCAACAGCTTTTACAGGCTTATTTGTTGTATAGAGAAGAGAATCAAGCAGTTGTTGAAGAGGAAGAAATAACCTCCTCATTATTGTCTACAGAACAGTTATTAAAATACTATGATGGTGAAACGTTCGATGGGTTTCAGTTGCCATCAAATGAATAAGAAAGCAGGGGAACAGATGGATACAATGGCAAAAATTAATCAATTTCGTGATGAAAGAAATTGGCGCCCCCACCATAATGAAAAAGATTTGGCGCTCTCAATTTGTTTAGAAGCAGCAGAATTGTTAGAACTTTTTCAATGGAAAACAGCAGAAGAAGGCATCAAACAAGAAGAACGAATCAAAGAAGAATTGGCTGATGTTCTCATTTACTCCTACATGATGGCTGATAATTTAGGGTTTGATTTGGACGAAATTATCGAAGAAAAGTTGAAGAAAAATGCGTTGAAATATCCAGTGCCACACTAAGAAGCTTGTATTTTGATTACACGCCCCAAAGTTTAGAAAAATATCAGTTTGGGGCGTATCAAAATTGATGCTTTTTTAGTTTCAACTAGTTGTATTTTATTTGATTTAATCTATTGTCTCGAATAAGTAGATGAATCCTATCTGCGAAGTGGGTGTCGTTTATACTCCTAGTCTTAGCCAACGTTTATTATTTACCCTTGCAATAGCCAGCGCGATGACTGTTAGAACTATAATATACAAGATAATTAATAAATTGTGGTCAAAACTAATTGAGTTTTCTGAGCCTTCTAAAAAATTCTGGACGTTTAGATATAATTCGTTTGAAGCATCAAATATTGCAAAAAAACGTAAAAATCCACCAATTGCAACAAAAAGTACTGTTGTAATCCAATAGAGTATGCTAAAACCGATAGATAAAAGAACGTTAGCAGATAAAAAACTGATCAACGCAACAATTAAAATATACTGAATTGAAATCATCGATAATAAAAAAAACATTTGCAGAATTACAGAAAAATCCATAAAAATAAAGGAAACGATAAATAACAGAACTAGAATACTGCCTAGGGTCTCTACCGTAAGTGTCAAAACTTTTTTTATATAAAAAGTAAGGCTATTGGTATTCATCATACGATAAAATAAAATTGTTTTTCCTGAGTACTCTTTATTAATAAAGAAAGATACTAGAAACGAAAACATTAGAAAGCCAAATTGTGTAAATACAGTATATGTACTAAATAAGTATTCTCGGTAACTTAACCTAGTTACTTTATCGATGCCAATAGGTAGAATCCATCCCATTGCAAAGATTGCAACGATAATTGCAATTAAAATAATCATTATTTTGTTGGAAATCGTTTTTTTTAATTCCAAAATTTCACCCCTCAATATACTTCTGAATAACTTCAGTTTGATTAGTAAAACGAATCATTTTGAAATCTTCAATTAAGTAATAGTTGCCTTTTAAATTTTTTAAATCTGATAAATTGTGTGTGATGTTTAGAATAATTTTTTTAGGATGATTTTTTATATATGCAAGTAGAAATAGATAGATTTCATTAATTGTCTGTTTATCTAAGGCGTTGGTAATTTCATCTAATACAATAATTGATTTATCTTCCAGAAAAAAAGAAAGTAATTTTAGTTTTTGTTTTTGTCCATCACTTAATTGTCCAATTAAGGAAGTTTTAGAAATATTTGTAGCGTGCAAAGAATGAGCCAAGTGTGCGACTGAATCTAAACCAAATCTTTTCTCTAGAAGAATAAATAATTCGCAGACTTTTAAATCATTAGGGACATTAGAAAAGCTTGAAATAATCGTAACATTTTTACTTATTTCAGAAGGGATTAAACCACTCCGGTTTAACAATAAATCCTTAGCAAATTGTGATTTCCCTACACCGTTTTTCCCTAAGATATGATTAATCACCCCTTTTCTAAATGAAACTTTTGTATGTTCTAAAAGTAATTTATTATTTATTTTCAATGTGTAATCATTTAGTTCTAACAACTTAGTCACCTCACACAAACCAACTAATGACTGTTTCAATGACCAATAACAAACTAATTGCTTGTATTAGCTTTACAATCAAGTGATTTTTTCTTTTATTTTCTAATTCATCTACACTGAATAACGTGATTAAAACTTTATAACCATCAGAGTTTAACACAGGAACTAGATTCCATATAAACGCATATGAAAAAAATGAATGAACTGTCGAGTATTTTATTTTTTTAAAATAAGAGATTGATGACCTGAATAAAGTTAATGGTTAGATGATTTCATTTAGATTGCCTTTTAGTAAATTAAAGATTATAAAATTCTAATTTTAAAAAGGTATACTAATCGTATCAACTGTTTTAGTAAATGTAAAGGAGATTTTTAGAAAATAACAAGAAAAAGATCACGGGAATATTCAAATAAAATAGAAGTGTATGAATAGAAACTTTTTCATTGACTTTCACATGGTGTCAAGGTTTATGATAAGAATATCAATTGAATGAAAAGGAGACTCTATGTATCAAATTGGGCAATTTGCCAAGTTAATGGATATTTCCCCGCGGATGCTGCGTCATTATGAAAAAGCAGGAATTTTTGTTCCAAATGAAATTGATAAAAAAACAGGATATCGCTATTATAGCGCACATCAAATTCCTTTATTGAAACAAATTTTACTGTTAAGAGATTCAGGGTTTAAAGTTGAAGAGATGGCGGAAACTTTGAGAAAACTTAAGGATGCTTCTTTTTTGGAAACTATTTTGTTAAGAAAACGAGATCAATCGCGACATTTAATTCAAATGGAGGAGCAAAAGATTAAAAAAATTAATCAACAGTTAGTAGCTTTGAAGGAGGAAAAACAAATGATTAAAGGGACAGAAATCGATTTTATTGTTAGTGATAGCCTTAAGGCGCTTGCCTTATATAAAAAGGTGTTTGAAATAGAGGTAGTAGAAGCAACCGAATACCCTATCGGAATGAATGAAGCGGTTTTTCAACTTTATGGCACGAGGTTTCACATGTTAGATGCCAATGAAGAATATGGTTTAAAATCACCAACCCAAGAACATCCCAATACTATCTGGTTTAATATAACAGTAGAAAATATTGAAGAGACACATCAACTGGCAATGGAAAACGGTTGTCAAGAAGTACAGCCTATTACTGAAATGATGGAAGGAGCGCTCAAAAATTCATTGTTTATTGATCCGTATGGGTACATGTGGATGCTCCACCAAATCTATCAAGAGTTGAGTTTTGATGAGCGGATTGAGATTTTAGAAAACGAGCTGTAAAAATCAATATTCTTGTGTTTGTTTAACTAGTTATCTGAAAAGAACGTAACGTTTGTCAACTAAGCGTTACGTTCTTTTTTATGCGTGTTAACAGAAATTAGTTAAAAAGATAGAAATTTGAACGTCTCCTGAATACTATGATATGCGTTTTGCTTATGGAAATGTGTCTATTGCTAAATTTCTAGCAAGTTCACGTTCTGACAGGCAACTAAAAAAGACCAGTATGTATGCGAATCGTCATGATTGGTGGGTTACAAGCAACGAGGGTTCTTCTGATGATGGCTCCGGTGACAGTTTCGGAGGTGGGAGTTTTGGCGGAGGTGGAGGTACTTCAAGTTGGTAGAAAGTTAAACTAGGTTAGGATGAACTTGGGATAACAAAAGCGCCTCTTAGAAACCAAGGTTTCTAAGAGGCGCTTTTGTTATCGTTACGTCACAGGAGGGATTCGAACCCCCGACCGTCCGCTTAGAAGGCGGATGCTCTATCCTGCTGAGCTACTATGACAATAGTTGTAACACAACAAAGCTAATTATAATGGAAGTAGTGTTAGAAAGTCAATCGGAAATTTAAATAACAGAAGAAGTTTTTTTGGAGAGAGAAAGTGAAGAAAATAGAGAGTTTATATTGACGAGGTTTTCTGGTTCTGTTATTATAGTTAGTGTTGTAATTGTGGTCTCCACAGCTACAACCGCACAGAACAAGTTTTTAAGCATGAGTAATCATCACTTGGGATGGCGAGTCTAAGTCTAGAAGAAGGAGGTGCTGTATAGCATGTACGCAATTATCAAAACTGGTGGTAAACAAGTGAAAGTTGAAGTAGGTCAAGCAATCTACGTTGAAAAATTAAACGTTGAGGCTGGCGAGAAAGTTGTTTTTGACGAAGTTATCTTAGTAGGTGGCGAATCTACAAAAGTTGGTGCGCCAACTGTTGCAGGCGCAACTGTTGAAGGAACTGTTGAAAAACACGGCAAACAAAAGAAAGTCGTGACTTTCCAATACAAACCTAAAAAACACTCTCACCGTAAACAAGGTCACCGTCAACCGTATACAAAAGTTATGATCGAAGCAATCAACGCTTAATCTCTCTTGTTGACAGGAAAGAAGGCCTATCAATGATTAAAGGTTCTTTTAAACGAACAGGCTCCGGCCGAATCGTTTCATTCGAATTAACCGGGCATGCTGAAGCAGGTCCTTATGGCAGCGATGTGGTTTGCGCGGCAGTTTCTGCCTTAGCAATTAGCACAGTCAATGGGATTGATGCCTTAGCAGGTTTTGAACCGATTGTCGAAGTTGACGATGTAGAAGGTGGCTACCTTTATGTCGAGATGTTAACAACTGTCAATCAGGAACAAAAAAATATTGCCCAAATTCTATTAGAAAATCTTTTATTAGGTTTACAATCAATAGAGAACGAAAATACTGAATTTATTCAAATAAAAACAATCACTGAGAAATAGGAGGTGCAGACTATGTTATTGACTATGAATTTACAATTATTTGCCCATAAAAAAGGTGGCGGTTCTACATCAAACGGCCGTGACTCTGAATCTAAACGATTAGGCGCTAAAAGTGCTGATGGCCAAACAGTTACAGGTGGTTCAATTTTATACCGTCAACGCGGAACTAAAATTTATCCAGGTGTGAACGTTGGAATCGGTGGCGACGATACGTTATTTGCAAAAGTTGACGGTGTGGTACGTTTCGAACGTAAAGGCCGCGACAAAAAACAAGTATCAGTTTATCCAGTAGCTAACTAATACGATTAAAAAGCTGAATCTCCGGATTCAGCTTTTTTTATTTTGCTAGATAATATAACTTGTTTACCCAATAATGTTAAAGTGATAATGAATAAATATTAACGGAATATGTTCAAATGAAATTGGAGAAATTGTAATTATTGTGTATAATATAAGTGATAATGAAGAATCTAAATAAGGAGTCTAGTGGATGAACAATTTATGGAAAGTGCATTTGTTTCTGTTCTCAAATATACCTATATTTATAATGCTTATTATATCTAAATTTGATATAAAAAAAAGTATCTATTCAATAGAGAATATACTTTCTATGATTTTTGCATTTTTGATTATATATTCTATGGCAGTTTTAGTAGTTTTTAATCATAAACTAAAGGAAAAAAATAATGAACAAAAGAAAATAAAAAGTATAGAGTCTTTAAATTCATCCTATATATCTTCCATGGCGTCATATTTTTTACCCTTATTTTCATTAGGGTTTGATGGATTACGAGGGACTGGTATTTTTCTACTGGTATTTTTATTAACTTTATATTTATTCATTAGAAGTGATGAATATTATTCATCTTTAATGTTTTATGTACTTAAATACAATATTTATAGTTGTGAATTTGAAGAAGGTGATCAATATTTTTCGACAGTAGTGTTATTATCAAAAAAAAGTTTGCGACAATTAGAGAAGGAAACAATCTTGTGTAGATACTTTAATGATGCTAAAAAAACAAATTTTATATCTTACGTTGTAATTGAAAAAGGAGTGGTTTGTAATGTTGGGGAAGAGGAAAGAACTATTTGAAAAATTAAATCAGGTAATAGATCAAGCTACAAATAAATGTTTTTATTTTGTGACGAAGCCTAGTAATCAGATGAAGCACATGGATTTTTCACATGATAAAGATGGTGTATGGGAGGAATTTTGTAGAGGGCAAATAAGTTATTTTAAACAAATAGATAATGATAGTGACTTTGAGCTAGTGGATTTAATTTCTGCTGATGAGCGAAAAAAAGCTATTTATGTTCTGGATGATTATGTAAATGAGTTTAGTAATTTAGTTGAAATTATAAGAAATGTAGAAAAGTTATTGGATAACTATGCCAATAAGGAATTCGATGATCTTAAACTTATGGTAACTAGATTTGATACACTAGAAAAGACAAATTCTTTGTTAACATTCAAGATTATTTATCCAGTGCAAACTATTTATAAGAAAAATTCAATAAGTTGGAATAAAGGATATAAAAAAAATAAAAATAATTTATTTCGTATTCCGCAAAATTTTGAATTTTTCATTTATGAAAATAAATTGTATATAATAGATATTGATAGATTTGAAAAACTTTATATGGAAGAACTGGAAGCGTTTCGTATAAGAGAAGCGCGTTCTACTTTAAAATTCATTAAAGAAAATAATTTTTTGTCTGAAAAAACATGTACTCAGTTAGAAACATATTTATTTAATAATGTTAAGCTAGTTAAACAGTTTTTGAAGGCTAAGGATAGGTTACGAAGTGCTTCTAAAACAGTGAATGAAATACATGTTGTAAATTATTTGAAGGATGGGTTTTCAGGATACGACTTAGTTAATGAATACAATGAAATTGAAATAAATTCAATTAGAAAAGCAAAGTCATTTATAAAAATATTGGGAGATGAAATATTCGTTTCACGACTAACAGGAAACACTTATAATGTTAAAGCATCTAATTTAGTACAGAATAGTTAGGAGATAGTGTGACAGAATATATTTCTTGTCTGACAAGGTTAATTGATGATATATTTAATGTAATAACAAGCATGTTATAAAATAATTGAGTCAAAAGAAAGAAGGGTATTATGCAGAAGAATTTTAGTGTAGTAAAGAAGTACGTGAATTTGATTTTGGATATTGTATTAGGGATTTTAGGAGTTTTCTTATTAGTATTTATGGCTAGTTATTTAGTTGACCTCGCTACATATCTCATGAAGCCAATGACGCCGGATAATTTTTCAGTTATCATGCAAGAAATTATTTCATTCTTTATGTTATTTGAGTTTATTATGATGATTCTTCGCTATATTCAAGAAGGACACCATATTCCGATTCGTTATTTGATTTTAATTTGTTTAACCGCAATTTTACGTCAATTAATGGTTGCACATGGCGATGGCTTGCAGACTTTATTGTTATCTTTATCAATTCTTTTACTAGTGGTTGTGCTATTTATTCTCGGGTTAAATGGCAGCAAATTTTATACGCTAGGAAAAGCGAAAGTAGAAGAAGATCACGAGCAAGATTTTCATCATTAATCGAACATAATCAAAGACCGTCCAACGTGAGAATTTTTCTCTAACGTGGGGCGGTCTTTTTAATGCATAGTTAAATAGTTAACTCAATCAGTTCAATTGTTGGTAAGACACCAAAGCGTGCGCTGATTTTAGTGGTTCCGATTCCTGGGTGAACAATTAGCGGCGTTTCATCTTCTAAATGATAAAGCCCATGTGTATATTTTTTAGCAAGCTGATTTTTGTAAGTGAAAAAAGGCAAGCGAATCTGTCCGCCGTGACTATGTCCTGCTAAAATGAGGTCAATGTTTTTGTTGACTGCTGAGTCTGCGACATCTGGCTCATGGGTTAGTAGCAGAGTGGGCGTTCCAGTAGGGCGGTTGACTAAAGCTGCAGCTAAGTCGGTTTGTCCATATAACGAATCTTCTAAACCAGCGACGTACAAGGAGATACGGTGTGAGACAGGCAGTAATTTGCCCGTGTTTTTTAGTACGGTAAAGTCGGCAGCTTCTAAGATTGTTTCGTAAAAATTGGTATCTAAGCCGCTATACTCGTGGTTGCCATAAATAGCGAATTTGCCATAAGGGGCGTTAATTTTACGGAAAAGTTGACTCACTTCATCCTGAATTTCGATACCGAAACGGGCATAATCATCAAATAAGTCTCCTGTAAAAACGACTATGTCTGGTTGTAATGTATTTGTTTTTTCAACAATCTGTTTTAAGGCCTTCACAGAATAATTCTTTTTTAAATGAATATCAGAGAGTTGAACAATCCGTAAGGTTTTCCCTGATTCTGTTACTTTAATTTGATTTTTGTGTATGACTAAGCAGTTAGGTTCAATAAAAAAACTATAGCTTAAAATGCCGATAATAATGAAAAATAGTGCCAGAAATAAATAAACGTTCATAATTTCCTCCTTGAAGTCGCTAAAGTAGTTTACTACAAAAGTGTTAAGCAAAAAATAAGGAAAGGTAAAATTTTCAGTAAACTTTCTCGATGAAGTTTTTTGGTGATTCATGCTTTTCTGAAGTAAATTTGCTATAATGAAAAATGAGAAAAAAGAAAGAAGGTCGAACCAATGATGGCAAGAGTCGAAAAGCTACGGGAATTAATGAAAGAAAATAATTTACAAGGATTTTTAGTGACAAGTCCGTATAATTTACGTTATTTAACCAATTTTACTGGGACAACAGGATTGGCAATGATTACATTAGATAAAGCTTTTTTTGTAACGGATTTTCGTTATACGGAACAAGCTGCGGAACAAGCAACTGGTTTTACTATCGTTAAAAACACAGGACATATTTTTGACGAAGTAGCAGATTTAGCTGAACGTTTGCAATTAGATAATTTAGCTTTTGAAGAAACGCAAGTTAGTTTCGCTGATTATAGCTTATTGGAAGAAATTTTACCATGTGAATTAGTTCCTGTAATGGGTTTGATTGAAGAATTAAGAGAAGTGAAAGATGAAGAAGAAGTAGCGATTATTGAAAAAGCGTGTGCCATCGCGGATCAAGGATTTGCCTTTGTCTTAGAGATGATTAAACCTGGAATGACAGAGATTGAAGTGGCTAATCAATTAGATTTCTTCATGCGTTCAAAAGGAGCCAGTGGTGTTTCTTTTGAGACAATTGTGGCCAGCGGTCTACGTTCAGCGATGCCACATGGCGTTGCTAGCCATAAAGTCATCGAAAAAGGTGAGTTAATCACTTTAGATTTCGGTTGTTATTATGAAGGCTATGTTTCTGATATGACACGGACATTCGCTATTGGTAGTATTCAGCCAAAACTAAAAGAAATTTATGATATTGTTTTAGAAGCACAATTAAAAGTGTTAGCAGAAGCTAAACCTGGGTTGACGGGCATTCAATTAGATGCGATTGCACGGGATCATATTGCTTCCTATGGCTATGGCGATGCGTTTGGCCACAGTACTGGTCATGGCATTGGATTAGAAATTCATGAAGGACCAAATGTTTCATTCCGAGCAGATAAACAGTTTGTACCAGGGAATGTGATTACGGACGAACCTGGAATTTATTTGCCAGGAATTGGTGGCGTGCGTATTGAGGACGATTTATTGATTACTGCTGAAGGTAATCGTGTATTAACACATGCGCCAAAAGAATTAATCATTTTATAAAGGTTGGGAGAACATGGATATCCAAGAGTATCAGCGGTTTATTAGTGCGTTTTATAAAAAACGTAACTGGTATCAATATGATCCGTTTATTCGTTCCAACTTTTTAACAGAAGAAGTCGGCGAAGTTTGTCGGGCCATTCGGACAATTGAAATTGGCCGTGATCGACCGGATGAAACAGTTTTGGCGGATGAAGAGAATCTGGAAAATTTAACGGAAGAGTTAGGCGATGTGTTGGATAATTTATTTATTTTAGCCGATAAATATGACATCTCTTTAGAAATGATTATGCAAAAGCATCGGACGAAACTAATGGAACGTTATCCTGAAGAATAAAGATGTAAAAATAAGAAAGCCAAAATTACTTGGTCTTTCTTATTTTTACGTCTAAAGGCTTGAATTAGAAATTTATGACAAGAAATTATCTGTTCTTTTAGTTAGAACTTAGCTTTTCTGGTAGCGAAATAGGCTAATTAATGATAAACTAAGAACGAGTATTGATAAGCAAAATTTGGACGTTCTTTCACAACTAACTGAAGAAACCAGTGTTGTTTTAATTTTTAAGAATCATCCGTTGCTTAAAAGAGAATCCTTAAGAGACTTAGTGATTCATCAAATAAATCGGTTATTTAACGATTTTGTGCGTAATAGATAAGGAGGACAACCAAATGTCAGAAGAAAAAAATCTTGTAATCAATGCAAACGATTCTTTAGGAGAAATCGTGATCGCTCCTGAAGTCATTGAAGTAATTATCGGAATCGCTGCTTCAAAAGTAGAGGGCGTTTATGGGATGCGTGGCACGTTTGCCAATAATGTGAATGAATTATTAGGCCGTGCAGCACACGGCAAAGGTGTATATTTACGAACAGAAGAAGAAGGCTTAAAAGTCGATATCTATTGTTACTTGAACTACGGTGTTTCTGTGCCAAAAGTTGCATTAGAAATGCAAGACCGTGTGAAACAACAAGTCTTATTTATGACAGATATTGATTTAGTTGAAGTGAATATTCATGTTGTAGCGGTAGTACCTGAAAAAATCCCTCAACCAGACTTAAATGAATTATTCCCAGAAGATGAAGATGGAGAAGAGAATGAGTAAAACAGAATTAACCCGTCACGAGATTCGTGAAAAAGCGCTCCAAGCCCTTTTTCCTTTAGATTTTAATGCTGATTTAACCAAACAAGATGCCATTGATTATGCATTGGCTTATGATAATCGGGAAATCGTCAGTGAAGATGGCGAAGACCTAGTCCCTACGTATTTAGATTTACTTGTCGGCGGTGTGTGTAGCCGCAAAGCAGAACTAGACGAAGTGATTACGAACCATTTAGGTAATAACTGGTCTATGCAACGCTTAGCAAAAATAGATATTGTTATTTTACGTTTAGCTATTTTTGAAATGCTATACGTTTCAGATGTGCCAAACATTGTGGCATTAAATGAAGCCGTTGAGTTAAGTAAAAAATACAGCGACGACCGTTCACGTAAATTTGTTAATGGTGTGTTATCAAATGTAATGAAAGAAATTGATTCAGAGGCGTAAGCTCTGAATCTTTTTTTACTATCTAACTGGTGTTAAGATACTGGGTTATATGCTAAAATAAATACTATTAAAGAAGTAAAGAAACAATAGAGGGAGCGAAGGAATGAGTACAGTAATTAACGGTCGTGAATTAGCAGATCAAATGCAAGCAGAGATTCAAAAAGATGTAGAAAAGATGACACAACAAGGCATCCAACCAGGATTAGTTGTTTTATTAGTTGGGGAAAATCCTGCCAGCCAAACGTATGTGAGAAATAAAGAACGTGCAGCAGCCAAAATTGGCATTCTGTCAAAGGTCGAAAAACTGCCAGAAACTATTTCAGAAGAAGAATTATTGGCTGAGATTGACAAATATAATCAAGATTCACGCTTTCATGGCATTCTTGTACAACTACCTTTGCCAAAACATATTGATGAAGAAAAGATTTTATTAGCGATTGATCCCAAAAAAGATGTAGATGGGTTCCATCCAATGAATTTAGGCCGTTTGTTTGTAGGCAAACCTGAAATGATTCCTTGCACGCCGTATGGAATTATGAAGATGTTTGAAGCTTATGATATTGATTTAACAGGTAAACGTGCGGTGGTTATTGGTCGAAGTAATATTGTTGGCAAGCCAATGGCACAATTATTGTTAATGAAAAATGCGACCGTGACGATTGCCCATTCTAAAACTGAACATTTAGCAGAAGTTGCAAAAGAAGCGGATATTTTAGTTGTAGCAATTGGACGCGGGCATTTTGTCACCAAAGAGTTCGTGAAACCAGGTGCGGTAGTGATTGATGTGGGTATGAATCGCAATCAAGAAGGAAAACTGATTGGTGATGTAGCATTCGATGAAGTTTCTGAAATTGCAAGCTATATCACACCAGTTCCCAAAGGTGTTGGCCCAATGACGATTACCATGTTAATGTATCAAACAGTCGAGGCAGCAAAAAAACAAAAGTAAGGTGAAAAAATGACGCAACAGTATTTAACAGTAACAGCCTTAACGAAGTATTTAAAACGTAAATTTGATGCAGACCCTTACTTAGGACGTGTCTATTTAACAGGTGAAATTTCGAACTTTCGCTTCCGAGCGAACGCGCATCAGTACTTCAGTTTAAAAGATGACCATGCGAAGATTTCTGCAATTATGTTTAAATCAGCCTTTCAAAAATTGAAGTTTCAACCAAAAGAAGGCATGAAAGTCATGGTGGTGGGGCGGATTTCGCTTTATGAAAACAGCGGCTCCTATCAAATTTATATTGAACATATGGAACCAGATGGTGTAGGTGCACTTTATCAAGCATTGGCAGAATTAAGAGAAAAACTAGGAAAAGAAGGACTTTTTGAAGGGCCTAAACAACAGTTGCCTCGTTATCCCAAACGAATCGCTGTGGTTACAAGTCCTAGTGGTGCTGTTATTCGGGATATCATTACGACAGTCAAAAGACGGTATCCGATTGCACAACTGGTCCTTTTTCCAACCTTGGTTCAAGGCGAGCAGGCGGCGGATGACATTGTGCGGAACATTCAGCGAGCCGATGCGCAAGGCGATTTTGATACGATGATCATCGGCCGTGGCGGTGGTTCAATCGAGGATTTATGGCCATTTAATGAAGAAAAAGTGGCTCGGGCCATTCATGCTGCCACCACACCGATTATTTCATCGGTTGGTCACGAAACAGATGTGACAATTGCCGATATGGTAGCAGATGTTCGTGCAGCAACGCCAACGGCAGCAGCGGAACTAGCGGTACCAGTTTTAAATGAAGAACTATTAAGAATTAGTGAACGGCGTAGTCGTTTAGAACAAAGCTTTTTATATCTCTTACAACAACGAACAGAACGTTTCCAACGACTACAAAATTCTTATGTGTTTAAGCAACCTGAGCGGCTTTATGAAGGTCAAACGATTAAATTAGATCGAATGACGCAACGTCTTTTCCAAGCAATGACAACGATTCATCACCAAAAACAACGTCAAGCCCAAGGAATTATCGCTCAATTGCAACAACAGACACCAAAGGGACAATTAAGAGAAAGTCAGCAACAATTGGCATTTTTACAACGAAACTTGCAAACACAAATGACACAATTGTTCCTAAACAAACAAAAGCAATTCACGTCTGCTGTTCAACAATTAGACTTACTCAGCCCACTCAAAATTATGGGTCGAGGATATAGTTATACTACAAAAGAGGACCGTGTCGTTAAAACTGTTACCGAGTTACAGCCAGCAGATCAATTAACGATTCATTATGCTGACGGTACAGTTCAAGCAAACGTCGAAACAATAACAGCGAAAAAAGAGGAGTTTTAACATGCCAGCAAAAGAAAAAACGTTTGAAGAATCATTAAATGCCTTAGAAGAAATCGTTCAGCGCTTAGAACGAGGAGATGTTCCTTTGGAAGAAGCCTTAGCTGCCTTTCAAGAGGGCATGGCATTAAGTAAACAATGTCAAGATACATTGGAAAAAGCGGAAAAAACTTTAACGAAAATGATGACAGAAAACAATGAAGAAATTGTTTTTGAAGAGAGCGAGGAAGCGTAATGACGAATTTTAGTCAACAGCATTTACCGTTGGTTGAAAAAGTCATGGTCGATTTTATCGCAGAATATACTGAAAATGAGCGTTTGAAAGAAGCAATGCTCTACTCAATACACGCAGGTGGCAAACGATTACGCCCGCTATTAGTGTTAACAACAGTGGCCGCTTTTCAAAAAGAGATGGAAACACAAGACTATCAAGTGGCTGCCTCTTTAGAGATGATTCATACGTATTCATTAATTCATGATGATTTACCAGCAATGGACGATGATGATTTACGTCGTGGCAAACCAACCAATCATAAAGTGTTTGGTGAAGCGACTGCCATTTTAGCAGGGGACGGCTTATTAACAGGTGCATTTCAGTTACTTTCTTTGAGCCAATTAGGCTTAAGTGAAAAAGTTTTACTGATGCAACAACTGGCAAAGGCAGCGGGGAATCAAGGCATGGTTGCCGGCCAAATGGGTGATATTGAAGGAGAAAAAGTCAGCTTGACTTTAGAAGAGTTAGCGGCTGTTCATGAAAAGAAAACTGGAGCGCTAATTGAATTCGCCTTAATTGCTGGGGGCGTATTAGCCAATCAAACAGAAGAAGTCATTGGTTTACTGACACAGTTTGCGCATCACTATGGCTTGGCTTTTCAAATTCGTGATGACTTATTAGATGCCACAAGTACAGAAGCAGATTTAGGTAAAAAAGTAGGCCGAGATGAAGCGTTGAATAAAAGTACGTATCCAGCTCTTCTAGGGATTGCTGGCGCGAAAGATGCGCTAACACATCAATTAGCAGAAGGCAGCGCTGTTTTAGAAAAAATCAAAGCAAATGTTCCCAACTTTTCAGAAGAACATTTAGCAAACTTGTTAACTCAGTTACAATTGAGATAGAAAGAAGGCACTTATGAAAAAAGAACGCGTCGATGTCTTGGCGTTTAATCAAGGACTATTTGAAACACGAGAAAAAGCCAAACGCAGCGTGATGGCTGGTTTGGTTTACAATGATAAAAATGAACGTTTAGATAAACCAGGGGAAAAAATTTCTGTGGAGACACCCTTACATACTAAGGGCCAAGTAATGCCTTATGTTTCTCGTGGGGGCTTAAAACTAGAGAAGGCACTAAATGTTTTTGCAATCAACGTTCAAGGCAAAACAATGCTAGATATTGGTTCCTCCACAGGTGGTTTTACCGATGTTGCTTTACAAAATGGGGCTCGTTTGAGTTACGCTTTAGATGTTGGCTATAACCAACTAGCATGGAAAATTCGGCAAGATGAACGCGTGGTGGTAATGGAACGTACCAATTTTCGCTATAGTAAACCTGAAGATTTCACCGAAGGGGTGCCGGATATTGCAACGATTGATGTTTCCTTTATTTCATTACGCTTAATTTTGCCACCTCTTCATGATATTTTGAAAAAAGGTGGTAGTGTGGTGGCGTTAATTAAGCCACAATTCGAAGCTGGCAAAGAGTTTGTTGGGAAAAAAGGAATCGTGCGTGATCCAGAAACCCATCAAATGGTTGTGGAGGAAATTACACGCTTTGCCATGAATAACGGTTATGATGTGAAAAACTTGGATTTTTCACCAATCACTGGTGGCGAAGGAAACATTGAATTTTTGGCACATTTAGTTTCTGTTGAGGGAGAAGGATCCTATCAAGCGACAGAATCCATTGAAGAAGTTGTCGCGCATGCGCATCAAAAATTAGCGGAATGATGAGAAAAGTTAGAAGAAAGAAGTGGACGCCTATAGGTGAAAGCTTCTTTTTTGTATAAATCTAGTAATTCATCTTTTAAAATGCATAAAAATAAGCTATGATGAGGGCAAGAGTAAACTGAAAAGGAGAGCGGCGCCATGAGAAAGCAAGATAGACACCGTTTAATTACACGTTTATTGACTGAAAAAAATATTCAAAAGCAAGAAGATTTTGTCCACTATTTACAAGAAAAGGGCGTAGCTGTTACACAAGCAACGATTTCTCGCGACATTAAAGATATGAAACTGATCAAAGTTCCTTCTGCAGAAGGGGGTTATCGATATAGCCTTCCATTAGAAACACAAGCTAATACGAGTGCTAAACTTGCAAAGCTTTTAAAAGATGCCTTTGTAGCTGCAGAACAAATGGAAAAATATGTCGTATTACGAACCATTCCTGGCAATGCGGCGGCGTGTGGTAGTTTAATCGAAAAGAATTACCAAGAGAAACTTTTTGCCGTCATCAACGATGATGATAGTGTTCTCATGATTGCACGAACTGAGGAAGCAGCAGAAAAACTTCATAAAGAGCTGTTAAGCTATCTATAAAGAATGAGGTGAACAAGATGTTACAAGAACTTTCCGTGAAAAATTTTGCGATTATCTCTTCGTTACAATTAGAGTTTCAAATGGGTATGACCGTTTTAACGGGAGAAACGGGTGCGGGGAAATCCATCATTATTGATGCAATGGGATTACTCACAGGCGGACGTGGCTCCAGTGACTATATTCGTCAAGGAGCAAATAAATGCACCTTAGAAGGACTTTTTTTAATGCCGAAAAGTCAAGAATTAAAGCAATTATTAGAAGAATTAGGTATTGAAACAGAAGAAGATTCTTTAGTGATTCAACGAGATATTTCCGCTTCTGGTAAAAATGTTTGCCGTGTCAACGGACGGATTGTCAACATTACTAATTTAAAAAGAATTGGAGAATATTTAGTAGATATTCATGGCCAAAACGAACATCAAGAATTGATGCAAAGTGAACGCCATATTGATATGTTAGATGAATTTGGTGGGAAAAAACTTTTAGCAGTCAAAGAAAAATATACACAGGCGTATCAAGAGTATCGCGCACTCGAAGCCAAAGTCAGAAAGCGACAAAAAAATGAAAAAGAATTTGCCCAAAGAATGGACATGCTTCATTTTCAAAGTGATGAAATTGCTAGTGCACAGTTAGTCGCTGGCGAAGAAGAACAATTGCTAGAAGAACGCAATAAACTGAACAATTTTCAAAAGATTGCTGATGCACTGACGATTAGTTATGCCGCGCTAAATGGTGAAGACGATAGTAGTTTGGATAAAATCGGAACAAGTATGAATGAACTCGCTTCGATTGAATCCCTTGATCCAGAATATAAATCATTGTCAGATACTGTTCAAAATGCCTACTACTTACTACAAGAAGCTAGTGGAGATCTTTCTAGGTTGATTGATGGCTTAGAACTAGATGAAGGCCGCTTGAATGAAGTAGAAAATCGTTTGGAATTAATCCGTCAAATGAAACGTAAATATGGTGATTCGATCGAAACGATTTTATCTTACTATGAAGAAATTACCAAAGAGTTAGCAGAGGCTGATTTTTTGGAAGGCGGTACAGGTGACTTAGAAGCGTTGCTTGCAGAGAAACAACAAGCGGCTCATCAACAAGCGTTAGCTTTGCGAAAAGAACGAAAGCGCCTAGCCAAAGAGCTCGAACAACAAATTTTAACCGAATTAAAAGAACTATATTTGGAGCGAACGGAATTTGAAGTCCGCTTTACAGAACTTGAGCATTTACAAGAAAATGGCTTAGACGGAGTAGAATTTTATATTACTACTAACCCAGGGGAACCATTAAAACCGTTAGTTCGGGTGGCTTCTGGCGGAGAACTTTCGCGAGTGATGTTGGCTATGAAAACAATCTTTTCTCAAACGCAAGGGATCACTAGTATTGTTTTTGATGAAGTGGATACAGGAGTCAGTGGCCGGGTAGCACAGGCGATTGCCGATAAAATTTATCAAATTTCAGAAAATTCGCAGGTGTTGTGTATCACGCACTTGCCACAAGTGGCAGCCGTTGCTGATGAACATTATTTTATTGAAAAAGAAATTGTGGCGGGTCGGACAGAAACAAGCGTCCGAATTTTATCTGAAAAAGAGCGAGTAAACGAAATTGCACGTATGCTCGCAGGAAGTGAAATTACGAAATTAACCATTGAACATGCACAAGAGCTGTTGGCGATGGCGAAAAAATAGCCGCTCTATTTGAGCAAGTAAAAAAACAGTCCCTTCAATTGATAGAAGGGACTGTTTTTTTACTTTTAATGTGTGAAAAAGTTCTCCAGTTTAAAGACTAAGAATTGCTGTTAAAACAGTTGAACCTACAATTGCGATCAGCATTAGCCAAACCACGACTTTCGTGATTTTTGAAAAGCGACTTTGTTCTTTGTCGTTCATAAATGACACGTCCTTTTTAATTTCTGCTAATAGTGTACAACCTTTTCCTGAAAACAGCAACCTAAAGTTATAAGAGATTCTTTTTCTTTAAAATTCGAATACTAATTATGCAGATTAAGGTAGTGATGGCAAAAATAATCCAAAAGGAATATTCATGCTCTGCAAAAGGGAGTTTCACATTCATGCCGTAAATTCCTCCGATGATGGTTGGAATGGTCAGGACAATTGTTAAGGATGTTAAAATTTTCATGACATTATTTAAGTTATTTGAAACGATTGCTGAAAAAGTATTACTAATGTTATCAACTAATTTTAGTTGTATTTTAGTCGTATTCAGTCCTTGTTCTAGTTCAATCAGAATATCCCTTAAAAATGGCAAATGTTTTTCTGGATGATTAAAAATTTCAGCGCTATATAAACGTTTTAATACTTTTAAATTATCCGTTAAAGCTGCTTCAAAATAAACTAGACTTTTTTGAATGTCCATAATCTGATACAATTGACTATTTTCTGTGGCTACTTGGAGCTCTCCTTCAAGTTTGTTGGTTTGTTGGATAAGTGCTTGTAAGTTTTTATTGAAGGAAAGGGCCATCTTCCATGAAAGGGCTAAAATTAAGGCCTTCTCAATAGAAAGATCTTGATGGGTGAACGCCTCTTTTTGAATTCCATGAACGATGTCGTTAGGCCCATTGCTAACAGTAATTAGTTTGTTATCGACGGTTGCGATTAAAGCAATTGGCACCGTTTCTACTTGCAGATAGCCACTAGGACTGATACTAGCTTTGGGATAACGAAATAAAAGTAACGTAGGCGTTTGTAATTTTTCGTGGCGGAAACCTTCCACTCGAGCATTTTCTTCATCATCTAAAACGCCGGTAAGATAATCTGTTGGTAAGTGGTATTGATTGACGAGACGCTCGATTTCTTCTTCTGTAGGAGATTCTACCGAAATCCAACTTAGGGCTTCATCGTCTGGTGAACAAGGTTCAAAATAGTCATTTTTCAATAATAAATAATTAATCAAAAGATTCACCCCGAATCAACATTTTTTGTTCTAAATCCATTATAATAGAAGTATGACACAATACGAGAAGAAAAGCTTATAAAAAACATTCAAAAATAAGTGGCCGCGATAGGTGAGGCCTCGTTTTGAAAATGGTTTGATAAGTAATCCGTTTTTTATATGAAAAAGCAAGCAAAAAGGGCTTTTAGCACATATATTTAAACGAAATGAAACATCTGTGTAACGTTGATGAAGTATAGTTATAGCAGGTGGAATGAAAGGATTTGTTGAGAGAATGGTGTCGTTTTCGGCAATAATGTTATTTTGGTATATTTTTCCGGTAATTGTGCTCTTTGCGTGCAATTTTCTCGTGTCCACTTTTTCCCTAACGGAACGTTGGAAAATAAAAGCACCGGATTTGGCCATTCCGTTTTTATTCATAGGGATCCATGAGTTATCCAAAGATAGTTATGATGAATCGATTATGCCGTATTTTGTGATTTCTATTTTGTTATTAGGAGTCGCTGTTGCCCTGTTTCAAGCTTATTATTATGGAGAGATTTTATATAGACGATATTTCAAGATGTTTTGGCGGTTGACGTTTTTACTAACGTTTGTGTTGTATGTGTTGCTTATCTTGCTAAATATCAGTCATTATCTACTGTAATAAAGCGTGGAGACAATAGGGGAAATACGCTGTGGGAAAATGTCCCCCACAACTCCCCACTCCGTGGGGTTTTTTTGTTATTTGTGGGGTTATTTTATAAAAAAACATAGTAAAAACCTTGTTATAATAACATTTTTTGTTGGGTGATGCTTGTTACATAAAACCCTGTAAATATTACAGAAATTTTAAATAACAGTTAAAAAATAGAAGTTTTTAGATTTATAGTGGTAGAAAGTGGTGGGATGTGGTAGACTTGTTCTATCAAGTGGAAAAGCGGGTGTATTGGCTATGCTTATGGGTGAATACCAACATAATATCGATGCCAAAGGCCGCCTAATCGTTCCATCAAAGTTTCGTGAGGAACTTGGTGAAAAATTTGTGGTAACGAGAGGGATGGATGGCTGTTTATTTGGTTATCCTTTAAATGAATGGTCACAACTTGAAGCAAAACTTCAAGAAATGCCCTTAGCTAAGAAAGATGCACGTACCTTTGTACGATTCTTTTATTCCGCTGCAACAGAATGTGAGATTGATAAGCAAGGTCGTATCAATATTCCAGCGAATTTACGAACACATGCCAGTTTAGAAAAAGGCTGTGTTGTTATCGGCGTCTCTAACCGAATTGAAATTTGGAGTGACGAACGTTGGCATGCATTCTCTGATGAAGCTGAAGAAAACTTTGATGAATTAGCAGAAACAATGATTGATTTTGGATTTTAGGAATGAGGCAAATGATGACTGAAGAATTTCGCCATTACACCGTTCTTTTAAAAGAAACAGTGGATGGATTACAAGTGAAGCCGGATGGCGTATACGTAGATTGCACACTCGGTGGTGCCGGACATAGTGAATACTTACTGACACAATTGAATGAGCACGGTCATTTATATGCCTTTGATCAAGACCAAAAAGCGTTGGCACATGCTAAGACTCGTTTGCAGAAATATGTAGACAAAGGTCAAGTGACCTTCATCAAATCAAATTTTAGAAATATTAAAGAAGAATTGGCAGAACACGGGGTGTTCCATGTTGATGGGATTCTATACGATTTAGGTGTTTCTTCACCACAATTAGATGAAGCGGAACGTGGTTTTAGCTATCATCAAGACGCGCCCTTAGATATGCGCATGGATCAAGACGCACCCTTGACGGCTCGCGAAGTGGTGAATACGTATAGCTATAGTGAGTTAGTAAAAATTTTCTTTCGTTATGGGGAAGAGAAATTTTCGAAACAGATTGCTCGAGAAATTGAACGTGTTCGTGAAAAGCAACCAATTGAAACAACAGGTGAACTCGTTGAGATTATTAAGACGGCGATTCCAGCTCCAGCAAGACGCAAAGGTGGACATCCTGCAAAACGAATTTTCCAAGCAATTCGCATTGCCGTTAATGATGAATTAGGGGCAGTTGAAGAGTCGCTAGAACAAGCAATTGATTTGCTAGCGAAAAATGGCAGAATCAGTGTGATTACGTTCCATTCGTTAGAAGATCGTATTGTTAAAACAATGTTTAAAGAATACAGTACGGTACAAGATTTGCCACCAGGCATTCCAGTGGTACCAGAAGAATTTCAACCAGAATTAAAAGTAATTACCAGAAAACCAATTTTACCAAGTGACAGTGAGTTATCTGAGAATAATCGTTCACGAAGTGCGAAGTTACGCATTGCCGAAAAAATAAAATCTAGATAGAGAGAGGGGTAGACACATGGCTGAATTGAAGAAAGTAAATGATTTCCATTATGAAGCACCAGAAATGGATCAGCCAATTGTGGCAACAGAGCAAGACAGAAAAATGCAAGAGGAAACACTACCTGTCCCCACTCTATTACCCAAAAAGAAACTAAAAAATGTCTCTTTACTAGAAAAATTAATCGGTGTTGTATTAGTTTGTGCAACGATTGGTATTGCAATTGCGACAATTCAAGTAAGAACGACAATTGTCCAAACCATGAACGATATTACAGAAACACAAGCAGTCATTAAAGAAAAGGAAGATAACGCTTTGAAATTGGAACAAGAAAGAAGCGAACTTTCTAAATCAGATCGAATCAAAGATGTCGCTAAAAAACAAGGACTAGAAAATAACGGCGACAATGTTAGGACTGTTAAATAATGAGTAAAAGACATAAATTTAAACAATTCATGAAAAAGAAAAACTTAAATCCGATGAACAATCGTAAAAAAGTAGGCATCATTTTATTCGCTACGAGTATTGGATTGTTCTTTTTATTTGCCTTTAGAACGACATACATTGTGGCAACAGGCAAAGTAGCCGGTGTATCACTAAAGGAAAAAACAGCTTCTCTATATGAAGGAAGCCAAGTGGTAAAAGCTAAGCGAGGATCAATTTTAGATCGATATGGTAATCCAATTGCAGAAGATGCTACTTCCTATTCGTTATATGTCGTATTATCAAAAAAATATACGGGACAAAATAATGAAAAGCTATATGCGGAGAAAAAAGACTTCGATGATATTGCTGAAATTTTAGCGAAATATACCAAACTAGACAAAAAAACAGCATTGAAATACTTGAATAATGGGATCCATGAAGATGGGTCAACACAATATCAAGTGGAATTTGGTACGGGTGGTCAAAACATCACCTTGGAAACACGCCAAAAAATTGAAGCAGATTTGAAAAAGAAAAAAATCTCAGGTGTTTATTTCAATGAACATCCAGCCAGATTATATCCCAATGGTCAGTTTGCTTCTCACTTTATTGGCTATACAAAAGCAGCCAATCCAGATGATGATAAAGAAGGCTTAGTAGGCGCAATGGGACTAGAACAGACCTATAATGATATTTTAAGTGGAACCGATGGCCGTGTGTATTTTGAAAAAGATATTTATGGCAATGCCTTACCAGGAACTGTGGCGGAAGAGAAAAAAGCAGTGGATGGTCAAGATATTTACACGACGCTAGATAGTCGCTTGCAAAATACCTTAGAAGATTTAATGACGCAAGTTAATGAAAAATATGAACCAGTTTCTATGACTGCCATGTTAATGGAAGCAAAAACAGGCGAAATTGTTGCCATGTCTCAACGGCCAACATTTAATCCTGAAACGAAACAAGGGTTAGACGATAATGGCACGTGGCAGAACCTATTAGTTGAAAGTCCTTATGAACCAGGCTCAACAATCAAATTATTTACAACAGCTGCTTCTATGGAACAAGGACAGTTTAATCCTAATGAATTATTCAATCGTGTTGGTGGAATTCAGGTTGGGGATGTAACTGTGAATGACCATGACTACACTCGGTTGAACGGCAAAGAATATTTGAATTATCGTCAAGCCATTTCTTGGTCTAGTAATATTGGTATGGTAAAACTAGAACAAAAAATGGGTGATGAAAAATGGATGGAATATTTGAAAAAATTTGGTTTTGGTACGAGCACGCATTCAGGTTTAAGTGGTGAATCTGCTGGTAAATTGCCAGGAACAAACTTTGTAGATAGAGCAATGTCGGCATTTGGTCAAGCAATTACGGTTACTAATTTCCAAATGATGAAAGGTTTCTCAGCTATTGCAAATGACGGTTCAATGTTGCAACCTCATTACATCAGCAAAATTGTTGACAAAAATACAGGAAAAGAAACGATTACGGAACCACAAATCGTAGGAACCCCAATCAAAGCGCAAACAGCTCAACAGATTCGTACGTACATGATTGATACTGTTGAAGACCCGACTTACGGGATTGCGTATGATATTTATAAAGTGCCAGGCTATCATGTTGCTGCCAAAACAGGAACTGCCCAGATTTCAGATGGTAAAGGGTACGTTGATGGAGCAAGTCAAGTCTTGTCTTCTGTAGTGGAAATGGTCCCAGCGGATAATCCTGAATATGTTTTGTATATTACACTGAGACAAGCAAAATCAGGTTCGCCTTCAGAAGCAATGGCGGCAATTGCAAACCCATTAATGAAATTAGCGTTAGACATTAAAGAGACAGATCCGGAAACAACGAAAGTAGCTTCTGATAAAGTCACAGTTGCTGATTATAAAAACATGACACCAGCGGAAGCGTTGGCCAATGCCAAAGTGAACGGGGTGGATCCTGTGATTATCGGTGATGGTGAAAAAATCAAGAAACAATCAACACCGTCTGGTCAAACATTAATGCCTAATCAGAAATTGATTTTGATCACAAATGGAACGAACTATATGCCTGATTTAACCGGCTGGTCGAAGAGCGATGTTACCAAGTTTGGCGATCTATTAGGTTTGACTGTCGAGTTTAAAGGTGAAGGCTATGTGACGAAACAAAGTATCGCTGCTGAAACTGAAATTACGGAGAAAAAATTAACCGTGACTTTAGAAGGCACAGAATAATAACGTAGAATAATTAGGAGAGATAACATGGAGTGGACACAGATTTTTATTCCCATAGTGGTGAGTTTTGCCATTACAGTGAGCGTAATGCCACTATTCATTGGCTATTTTCAAATGAAAAAACAAGGGCAGGTTACTCGTGAAGATGGCCCAACTTGGCATAGCGTGAAAACAGGTACCCCTACAATGGGGGGAGTCGTTTTCCTTGTAGCCAGCTTGATTACTTCATTAGCAATGGGGTTGTTTTTCCACCAATTTACGCCGTCTCTACTAATTACTCTATTTATTTTAGTATTATACGGTTTGCTAGGTTATTTAGATGATTTCATTAAAGTCTTTAAAAAACGGAACATGGGCTTGAATTCTCGTCAAAAATTAATTGGTCAAATTTTTGGTGGGTTGGTTTTCTACTTTGTTTATCGAAGTGAAGGCTTTTCAGACACCTTAGATTTGTTTGGAGTAGCAGAAGTTCCGTTAGGTATTTTTTATGGCGTGTTTATTATTTTTTGGTTAGTCGGTTTTTCTAATGCCGTGAATTTGACAGATGGGATTGATGGCTTAGTTGCTGGTTTAGGAACAATTTCATTTGGTACTTATGCAATTATTGCCTGGAAACAACAACAATTTGATGTTGTGATTATCTGCCTAAGTGTGATTGGTGGGCTGATTGGCTTTTTCCCTTATAATAGAAAACCAGCAAAAATCTTCATGGGTGATGTTGGTTCATTAGCATTAGGTGGATTGTTAGCAGCAATTTCAATTATTTTGCATCAAGAATGGACGCTACTTTTAATTGGACTTGTCTACGTTTGTGAAACAGCAAGTGTTATTTTACAAGTTGCTTCATTTAAATTATTTGGTCGACGGATTTTTAAAATGTCACCAATTCATCACCATTTTGAAATGTGTGGTTGGTCTGAATGGAAAATTGATTTTGTCTTTTGGTCTGTCGGTTTAATCTGTTCAGGAATCACATTATGGATTCTTTTCTAATCTATCAAAGGGGAAATTGACAATGAAAAAAATAACAACCTATCAAAACAAAAAAGTGTTGGTTTTAGGACTAGCTAAAAGTGGTGTCAGCGCAGCGAAACTCTTACATGAGTTAGGTGCGCTCGTTACCGTTAATGACGCAAAACAATTTGATCAAAACCCTGACGCCCAAGATTTATTAACCTTGGGTATTCGTGTTGTTACAGGGGGGCATCCAATTGAATTGTTGGATGAAGAATTTGAACTAATCGTTAAAAATCCTGGTATTCCTTATACAAATCCACTTGTGGCAGAAGCACTAACTCGGAAAATTCCTATCATAACTGAGGTGGAATTAGCAGGTCAAATTGCCGAATGTCCAATTGTCGGCATTACGGGCACCAATGGTAAAACAACCACGACCACGATGATTGGTTTACTGCTAAACGCTGACAGAACGGCTGGTGAGGCGCGTTTGGCGGGAAATATTGGTTTTCCAGCGAGTACGGTGGCTCAAGAAGCAACGGCCAAGGATGATCTTGTGATGGAACTTTCTAGTTTTCAGTTAATGGGAATTGAGACGTTTCACCCACAAATTGCAGTAATTACAAATATTTTTGAGGCACACTTGGATTATCATGGTTCGCGGAAAGAATATGTTGCTGCAAAATGGGCCATTCAAAAAAACATGACCGCAGAGGACACCTTGATTTTAAATTGGAATCAAGTAGAGCTTCAAACGTTAGCCAAAACCACAGCTGCCAACGTATTGCCTTTTTCAACGAAAGAAGCAGTAGAAGGGGCTTATCTTTTAGATGGGAAATTATATTTTAATGAAGAATATATTATGCCCGCCGATGAGTTAGGTATTCCTGGCAGTCACAATATTGAAAATGCACTCGCAGCGATTTGTGTAGCTAAATTAAAAAATGTATCGAATGCTCAGATTAGACAAACTTTGACAAACTTTTCAGGCGTTCCCCATCGAACGCAATTTGTTGGCGAAGTTCAGCAAAGACGTTTTTATAACGATTCAAAAGCAACCAATATTTTAGCTACAGAGATGGCGTTAAGTGGGTTTGACAACCAAAAGCTACTTTTACTTGCGGGTGGCTTGGATCGCGGTAACTCATTTGATGAATTGGTTCCTGCTCTGCTGGGACTCAAAGCAATTGTTTTATTTGGTGAAACCAAAGAAAAATTGGCGGAAGCTGCTAAAAAAGCGAACATTGAAACAATTTTATTTGCTGAAAATGTTCAAACGGCGGTTACCATTGCCTTTGATTATTCGGGAAAAGATGATACTATTTTACTATCACCTGCTTGCGCAAGTTGGGACCAATACCCGAATTTTGAAGTACGCGGGGAAGCCTTTATGCAAGCTGTTCAACAATTAAAAGAAAGTGAAATGTGAGAAAATGAAGATACTAGTAACTGGTGGTGGCACAGGTGGGCATATCTATCCTGCGTTATCCTTCGTCGAACACGTCAAAAAAGAAGCACCTGCAACAGAATTCTTGTATGTGGGAACAGAAAATGGTCTAGAAAGTCAAATTGTGCCAAAGGCGAAAATTCCATTTAAAACGATTAAAATTCAAGGATTCAAGCGTTCGCTAAGTCCTCAAAATTTTAAAACAATTTATTTATTTTTAACAAGCATTAATAAAGCAAAAAAAATTATTCGTGAATTTAAACCAGATGTGGTCATTGGTACAGGCGGTTATGTTTCTGGTGCAGTGGTTTATGCGGCCCACCAATTAAAAATACCGACAATTATTCATGAACAAAATAGTATCCCCGGAATGACAAATAAATTTTTAAGTCGTTATGTGGATAAAATTGCGATTTGTTTTCCGGATGTCGCTAGTTTTTTCCCGAAAGAAAAAACAATTTTAACAGGGAACCCGCGGGGACAAGAAGTCGTAACGGTGGAAAAGTCAGCTATTTTATCAGAGTTTGGCTTGGATCCAGCAAAGAAAACGGTGGTTTTATTTGGCGGAAGTCGTGGCGCCTTGAAAATTAATCAAGCGTTTGAACAGGCCTTTCCTTTGTTTGAAGAGAGAGAGTATCAAGTTTTATACGCTTCAGGAGAAAGATATTATCAGGAACTTCAAGAAAGTCTAAAGCTTTCTGAAAAGAAATTGACAAACATAAGTGTGCAACCGTATATTGATAAAATGGTTGAAGTGATGGCTAATACCGATTTAATGGTGGGACGTGCAGGAGCAACCTCAATTGCGGAGTTCACCGCATTAGGATTACCAGCAATTTTAATTCCGAGTCCTTACGTCACGAATGATCATCAAACGAAAAACGCGCAAAGCTTAGTAAAAGTTGGTGCTGTTGAAATGATTCCAGATGCAGAATTGACTGGCGCTCGTTTAGTTACGGCAATTGATGATATTTTATTAAACAATGAAAAAAGACAACAGATGGCAACGGCGTCCAAAGGGGAAGGCATCCCAGATGCAAGTGATCGTTTGTATCAAGTTGTGAAAACGTTAGTCTGAGATAGGAGGTGTGGAAGATTAGTAACGAGAACGATATATTCAAAAAAAGAAAACCATTACCTCCAAAAAAATCGGAAGAGTCTAAACCTGAACTGACACCTTGGCAAAAACAAAACCAAGAATATTTGAAGAAGCAAGCGGAAGAAGCTGCTTCAAAAGGTGAAAACGAACAAGCAGAAGTCACCATCACTTTACAAGAACAAAGTCAAGAAGAGCCTCAACAACATCTTCCACAAGAAACAGTGGAAGAAGAGGAGCATTTTGCAGATCGTTTACCGAACGTTAAGAAAACACGGAACAAGCGCTTATATAGGCGTTTAGCCTTTATTTTAACTTGTTTAGGGACAGCCATTTTAGTGGCATTGTATTTTGTTTCGCCTCTTAGTCGATTGAGTGAAGTAACAGTTTCAGGTAACAAAAGTGTGGAGAGTCAAGCGATTATTCAGCAGTCAAAACTTGAAACGGGCAGTGGCTTATGGGAGCAGTATTCAAATAGAAATTATTTTTCTGCAAATATTCAGAAAAAGTTTCCAATTATAAAAAAGGCGAACATTAAGTTAAATGGTATTAATTCATTTAAAATTGATATTCAAGAGTATCAAATTGTCGCTCTTGCTGCGACTAAAGGCGGCTATCATCCGATTTTAGAGAATGGTAAAACTTTGGCGGAAACCACCAAAGCTGCTGAAAGTGGCAAACCAATTTTTGAGAATTTCAAAGAGGATAAATTAATCCCTGAATTAATGGCCTCTTACAACAAATTACCTCAAGAAATTAAACAAGGAATTTCAGAAATTAAATATGCACCATCAAAAACCAATAAAGACTTGATTAATGTCTATATGAATGATGGAAATCGAGTGATTGTTAATATTTCTGATTTAAGTGAAAAAATGGCTTATTATTCACAAGTAGCCGAGCAAATGGACAAACCTGGAATCGTTGATATGGAAGTCGGCATTTTTTCTTATCCGTATGAAAAAGAAAGTGAAGAAACGGGCAGTGAAGTTTCCGAAGATTCAGCGGTTGAAAATCAAGAAGTTGTGGACCCAAATGCAGGCGTAGCAACGGATGAAGCGAATAACGGTACGCCGACAAATGGAGAAAATCAAGAAGTGCAACAAGCAGAATAAGTTTTTTACAAAAATGTTTCAAAAATTAACGAACAAATTCGTATAATCTGCTTTCTAAAACCCCCATTTTTATGGTAAAATTGGAAGAAGTGAATAATACTAAAAAAGAGATAGTTAAACGGACGCCTTTGTCCGCTTAGATATTGGAATTAATAGGAGGAGGAATTCCGTTCATGGCAAAAACAGGAATGTATGTAGGCCTCGATATTGGTACAACTTCTGTCAAAGTAGTTGTCGCTGAATATATTGAAGGTCAAATGAACATCATCGGCGTTGGAAATGCAAAATCAGACGGTTTGAATCGAGGGATTGTCGTCGATATTGATCAAACAGTTCAAGCAATCCAACGGGCCGTTCGACAAGCCGAAGAAAAAGCCGGCATTCAAATTAAAAGCGTAAATGTTGGATTACCAGCGAATTTATTAGAAGTAGAAAGCTGTCAAGGAATGATAGCTGTTAGCAGTGAATCAAAAGAAATTACAGATGAGGATGTGCGCAACGTCGCATCTGCAGCTTTGGTTCGTTCAACTCCTCCTGAACGTCAAATTGTTGCAATCTTACCGCAAGACTTTACCGTCGACGGCTTTGAAGGCATCAAAGACCCACGTGGAATGCTTGGCGTTCGCATGGAGATGTTTGGCGTTGTCTATACTGGACCAAAAACAATCATCCATAACATCCGTAAATGTGTTGAAAAAGCTGGCTTAGGAATTAACGAATTAGTGATTACACCGCTTGCTTTAACGGAAACAATTTTAACAGATGGCGAAAAAGACTTTGGAACAATTGTCATTGATATGGGTGGCGGTCAAACAACGACATCTGTTATCCACGACAAACAATTGAAATTTACTCATGTTAACCAAGAAGGCGGCGAGTTCATCACGAAAGATATCTCAATCGTATTGAATACTTCTTTTAACAACGCCGAAGCCTTAAAAATTAATTATGGGGATGCTTATCCAGAAAGAACTTCAGCAAACGAAGAGTTTCCTGTTGATGTTATCGGTAAGTCAGAGCCTGTAAGAGTGGACGAACGTTACCTTTCAGAAATTATTGAAGCGCGTGTGGAACAAATTTTGAGAAAATCAAAAGAAGTTCTGGATGAAATTGATGCGTTTGAATTACCTGGAGGCGTTGTGTTAACTGGTGGCGCCGCTAGTATGCCAGGTATTGTCGATTTGGCGCAAGAGATTTTTGAAGCCAACGTAAAACTATACGTACCAAATCACATGGGCTTACGTAACCCAGTCTTTGCTAATGTCATTAGCATTGTGGAATATTCAGCGCAACTAAACGATATTTATCACATTGCCAAATATGCAATCCCTGGTGAAAAATCGAAACCAGCACAATCAGTCGCTGTCCAACAAGAAGTTCGCTATGACACATATGCTGAACAGCCTCAAGAAGAATACGAAGAATTCAACGAACGTGAGTCTGGTGAAAAAGTGACAGGCAAAATCAAAGACTTCTTCTCGAACATTTTCGACTAATCACATAAACAGGAGGATACGATATCATGGAATTTTCATTAGACAATAACATTAACAACGGTGCAGTCATTAAAGTTATCGGTGTAGGTGGCGGCGGCGGAAACGCTGTAAACCGTATGATCGAAGAAAACGTTAAAGGCGTGGAATTTATCACAGCCAATACAGACGTTCAAGCATTAAAACATTCAAAAGCAGAAACAGTGATTCAATTAGGCCCTAAATACACTCGTGGTTTAGGTGCTGGTTCACAACCTGAAGTTGGCCAAAAAGCTGCAGAAGAAAGTGAACAAGTGATTTCAGAATCATTACAAGGCGCGGATATGATTTTCATTACTGCTGGTATGGGTGGCGGAACTGGTACAGGTGCTGCGCCAGTAGTTGCAAAAATCGCTAAAGAATTAGGCGCTTTAACAGTTGGTGTAGTAACTCGTCCATTTAGTTTTGAAGGTCCAAAACGTGGTCGTTTTGCCGCTGAAGGAATTGCCTTATTAAAAGAAAACGTTGATACACTATTAATTATCTCAAATAACCGCTTATTAGAAGTCGTTGACAAGAAAACGCCAATGCTTGAAGCATTTAGAGAAGCTGATAATGTATTACGTCAAGGTGTTCAAGGGATTTCAGATTTAATCACTGCACCAGGTTACGTAAACTTGGACTTTGCTGACGTGAAAACAGTGATGGAAAACCAAGGAACAGCTTTAATGGGAATTGGTGTAGCGAGCGGCGAAGAACGTGTAATTGAAGCAACGAAAAAAGCTATTTCTTCACCATTGTTAGAAACATCAATCGATGGTGCGGAACAAGTCTTATTAAACATTACTGGTGGCTTAGATATGACCTTGTTTGAAGCGCAAGATGCTTCAGATATCGTTACAAATGCTGCTTCAGGTGATGTGAACATCATCCTAGGTACATCAATTAACGAAGATTTAGGCGACGAAATTCGTGTAACAGTAATCGCTACAGGTATTGATGAATCAAAAAAGGATAGAAAACCGCACCGTCAAACAAGACAAGCGGTTCAACCAATGCAACAAACAACTCAATCTGTGGAAATGGATCAACCAAAATCACAAGAAGAAGCAAGTGCTTTTGGCGATTGGGATATTCGCAGAGAACAAAATACACGTCCAAAAGTTGATGAATCTTCATTAGAACAAGTAGACAAAAAAGAATTTGACACATTCCACCGTGAAGAACCAAATCACAATGATGACGAATTAAGTACGCCACCATTTTTCCGCAGAAAACGATAAGGAGCATCGATTAGAAATGATAGCTGAAAACTTAACAAATATTAATAATCAACTTCAGCTAGCATGCAAAAGCTCACAGCGCTCTGTTGCTGATGTGACAATGATTGGCGTCACTAAATCAGTAGGAATTGAGGAAGCAGCAGAGCTTGTTCAGCTTGGTGTCCAGAATTTAGCTGAAAACCGAGTAGATAAGTTACTAGAAAAGAAAGCTGGATTGGAAAAATTTAATGATATTCAGTGGCATTTAATTGGTAATTTACAACGTAGGAAGGTAAAATTAATTATTAATGAGATAGATTATTTTCATGCATTAGATAGTCTGAGTCTAGCCAAAGAAATTCAAAAAAGAGCAACGAAAGTTATTCGTTGTTTTGTTGAAGTGAATATAACTGGGGAAGAAAGCAAGCACGGCTTTCGTAAAGAAGACGTCTTACCTTTCATTCAAGAACTTGCTGATTTGGACAAAATTCAAATCGTCGGTCTAATGACTATGGCACCTTTTGGGGCAAGTGAAGAAGTATTACATGCAACATTTAGAGAATTAAAAGAGCTGCAAATGACCGTAAATGAGAAACATTTATCTTTTGCTCCTTGTACAGAACTTAGCATGGGAATGAGTAACGATTTCCCAATCGCAGTTGAAGAAGGTGCAACTTTTATACGAATCGGAACAGCGTTATTCAGAGATGCGTAAAGGAGAGGAATTTATGTCAATTTTTAACAAGGATGCGTTATCGAGCTTTTTTGGCTTATCTGGCGAAGAAGATGATTATTATGATAACTACGAAGAATATGAAGAGCGCAAAGCAGTTAATGAACCACCGCGTCGTGCAGCTCGGCCTAAACCACAACGCCCTGTTCAACAACAGGAAAGTTACAATCAGCCAGCTTATACACAACAAAGTGAGCCTGTAGTTGAAAAACCTTCTGCACGCTATCGTTCTGCTGAAGCGCATCAAGAAAGAGACACACAACAAGCTGCTTACACAGAGAAAAAAGTGGTTTCTATGCGTAGTTCTAATCAATCAGCGACTACGAATACAAGACGAGCACAAGAAAGCACCGCCAATGCAAAAACACATAAAATTACTATTATTGAACCACGTGTGTATTCAGAAGCAATGAGCATTGCGAAACATTTATTTGCTGAAGAAGCTGTGCTAGTTAATTTTACATTAGTAGAAGAAGACCAAGCACGACGCATCGTTGATTTCTTAACTGGTACTGTGTATGCTTTAGACGGAGATATTCAGCGCGTTGGCAATGAAATCTTCTTATGCACACCAGCGAATATGGAAATTGATAGTGCGACAGCACAATCTTTAGCCAACAAACAATTCTTTGATTTCTAAGCCTTAGGGAGGTGTTATTATCGCAACACTGATTACTCTATTATACAAAGGCGTTCAAATCTATTCAGGATTACTAGTGATTTACGCGCTACTTTCATGGTTTCCAGGAGCATATGATTCTGCTTTCGGGCGTTTGCTCTCTAGAATTTGTGAACCATACTTAAGTTTGTTTGACCGTTTGAATTTAAGGATTGGAATGGTTGGATTTAACGTAATGGTAGGGATTATTGTCCTTAACCTAGCAGCGGGTGGCTTAGCAGTCATTTTACGAGCTATTGTTTATTAATAACTTTTAGAAAGGATGATTTATCTATGAACGCAAATGTGTATCAACATTTCCGCAAAGATGAACATCCTTTTATTGACACTGTCGGGGATTGGCTAGAGCAAGTGGAGATGCAATACGCGCCTTATTTGACAGACTTTCTTGATCCTAGACAGGCGTATATTTTGGAAACGTTGATTCGACAAAACAGTGATTTATCGTTTACTTTTTATGGTGGTTATGAGCAAGCAGAACGAAAACGCTGCTTGATTTATCCAGCGTATTACATACCAGAAGAGACAGATTTTGGTGTTGTATTATTTGAAATTATTTATCCATCTAAATTTGCGACATTATCTCATGGGAAAATTTTAGGCACCTTGATGAATGTTGGGGTTCGTAGGGAAGCCTTTGGAGATATTATTTCCGATGGTGATAAGTGGCAGGTTTTTATAGCACAAGAAGTAGCTGGCTTCGTTGTTAACCAAGTCGACAAAATTGGTAAAATTACTGTTCGCTTAGAAGAACGGGATTATACACAAATTTTGATACCGAAGGATGGTTGGCAAGAAGAGCGAACGACTATGAGCTCTTTGCGGCTGGATAGTGTGATTTCCGCCGTATTTAATATTTCAAGGCAGCGATCAAAACAATTGATCGAATCTGGTAAAGTAAAAGTCAATTGGACAGAAACGACACGACCAGATTTTGCTTTAGACTTATTAGATATTGTTTCGATACGGGGATTTGGGCGCCTTCAGATTCAAGAATTAGAAGGAAAAACAAAGAAAGAAAAATTTCGTGTCCTCTTAGGGGTATTGAGAAAATAATCTCGAACTTTTGTTTAAGAAAACCATTTTGGCTGTTCATTCAGACGAAGTTGTGTATAATAAAAAAAGTAAGATATTTGCTATTTCAGGATTAGTATGAGAATGTGTTCATAAGGGGTTTTACAAAAATAATCCAAAGAGGTGAAGGAATATGGCATTAACTCCATTAGATATTCAAAACAAAGACTTCTCAACAAAAATGAGAGGCTATAACCAAGACGATGTAGATGACTTTTTAGATCAAGTCACACGTGATTATGAAGATGCATTACAAAAAAATCGTGAACTTGAGAAATCATTAAAACACGCAGAAGAAAAATTACAATACTTCAATGAATTGAAAGATGCATTGAACCAATCAATTATTGTTGCACAAGATACCGCTGATAAAGTGAAATCAAGTGCCAATAAAGAATCAGAAATGATTATCACTTCGGCAGATAACCAAGCCAAAGAAACCTTGGTAGAAGCTGAACGTAAATCAAATGCAATGATTGCAGATGCTGAAGCGAAATCAACACAAATCTTAGCAGAAGCAATTGAACGTGCCCGTCAATTAGCTGGGGAAACAGAAGACTTGAAGAAGAAAACACGTGTCTTCCATCAACGCTTAAGCTTAATGCTTGAAACTCAATTAGAGCAAGTGAAGAGTGAAGAGTGGGAAGAGATTTTAAAGCCTTTTTCTAGTTATGTCGGAGACAAACATACAGCAGTTAAGGAAATTCTTGATGAACAAGACCTTGACAACGAAAATGAAACTGTTGTAAACTCTGAAGAGAACACAGATGCTGTAGTAGAAAAAAAGCCTGTAATTGAAGTCACTGAAGAAACAATTGAAGAAGAATCAAAATAGATAGAACAGAACGTTTAATGTTTATTCTTAGCAGCGAGTCAATGATAGTGAAAGTTTGACAGACACTGGCATTAAACAGATCCTCTATCCTAGATGCAGTTCTGAACACTTGAGTAGGAACTGCCGGATAATTACCGTTATCAATTTCAGAGAAAGTAGGGGCAACTCTACTTTGAATTTGGGTGGTAACACGAGTACTTCGTCCCTTGGGATGGAGTACTCTTTTTTTATCTACTTTTATCAGCTATCGTTCATCTTTAGTATGAACTAACACAATTAAATCGATAAAATGAAAGCGAGGCAAATGCATATGAAAATGAAAGAAACATTGCAATTAGGAAAAACAGCTTTTCCAATGCGTGGGAACTTGCCAAACCGTGAAGCAGAATGGCAAAAAGACTGGGAAGAAAAAGGCTTATATGAACAACGTCAAAAATTAAACGAAGGAAAACCAACCTTTGTTTTACATGATGGCCCTCCGTATGCAAACGGAAATATTCATTTAGGACATTCTTTGAATAAAATCAGTAAAGATATTATTATTCGTTCAAAATCAATGTCTGGTTTCCGTTCTCCTTATGTGCCTGGTTGGGATACCCATGGTTTACCAATTGAGCAAGTGTTAACCAATAAAGGGGTTAAACGTAAAGAAATGACTGTCGCTGAGTATCGCGAAAAATGTAAAGAGTATGCCTTATCACAAGTCGATAAACAACGTAACGATTTTAAACGTTTAGGTGTGTCAGGCGATTGGGAACATCCATACATTACGTTAGATCCAGAGTATGAAGCAGCAGAAATTCGTGTTTTTGGTAAGATGGCAGAAAAAGGCTATATTTATAAAGGCTTAAAACCAATTTATTGGTCTCCTTCAAGTGAATCTTCTTTAGCAGAAGCAGAAATTGAATACAAAGATGTAAAATCACCTTCTATTTACGTAGCTTTTAATGTGGCCGATGGTAAAGGTCTTTTAGATAACGAGACAGCCTTCGTCATCTGGACGACAACCCCTTGGACATTACCAGCCAACTTAGGTATTTCAGTTAATCCTGATTTTACGTATGTTGAAGTGAAGGCAGACGGTCGTAAATTTGTAATTGCTAAAGATTTATTAGCAACAGTTAAAGAAGCGGTTGGTTGGGAAGAAGTAGAAGTCTTGCGAGAATTTTCTGGTGAAAAATTAGATCGTATGACAGCTCAACATCCATTCTATGATCGAACATCACTTGTTATGCTAGGCGACCACGTGACGCTAGATGCCGGGACTGGCTTAGTTCATACCGCACCAGGACATGGGGAAGATGATTATATTGTCAGCCGTAAATATGATTTACCTGTTATTTCTCCTGTTGACAGCCGTGGGGTCTTTACAGATGAAGCACCTGGTTTTGAAGGAATTTTCTATGACAAAGCGAATCCAATGATTACTGAGTTATTAGAAGAAAAAGGCGCGTTATTAAAATTAGATTTCTTTACGCATAGTTATCCACATGATTGGCGTACCAAAAAACCAGTTATCTACCGTGCAACGCCACAATGGTTTGCTTCAATCTCTAAATTCCGTCAAGATATTTTAGATGAAGTTGAGAAAGTTGACTGGCTAATTCCTTGGGGAAAAACACGTTTGTATAATATGATTCGTGACCGTGGTGATTGGGTAATCTCTCGTCAAAGAGCGTGGGGTGTACCATTACCGATCTTCTATGCTGAAAATGGGGAAGCCATCATTACGCCAGAAACAATTGAACATGTAGCGAATTTATTTGCAGAACATGGATCAAATATCTGGTTTATGCGTGAAGCAAAAGAGTTACTACCAGCAGGCTTTACACATCCAGGTTCACCAAATGGCGAGTTTACCAAAGAAACAGATATCATGGACGTTTGGTTTGACTCAGGTTCTTCACATGAAGGAGTTTTACGAGAAAGAGAAGAGTTAACTTTCCCAGCAGATATGTATTTAGAAGGTTCTGACCAATATCGTGGTTGGTTTAACTCAAGTATTACAACAAGTGTTGCTATCAATGGGGTAGCGCCTTATAAATCAATCATTTCTCAAGGGATGGTTCTCGATGGCGAAGGCCGTAAGATGAGTAAATCGTTAGGCAATACTATCTTACCTGAAAAAGTTATCAACCAAATGGGTGCAGATATCTTACGCTTGTGGGTAAGTAGTGTTGACGCGGAAGCCGATGTGCGTGTCTCAATGGATATCTTAAACCAAGTATCTGAAGTGTACCGGAAAATCCGTAATACTATGCGTTTCTTGTTAGCGAATACGAGTGATTTTAATCCAGCTGAGCATACTGTAGCTTATGCTGATTTACGTTCTGTAGATAAATACATGACGGTTCGTTTAAATCAAGTCATTCAAGAAATCCGTGAAAATGGTTATGAAAAATATAATTTCATGCATATTTATCGGACAGTTATGAACTTCTTAACTGTGGATCTATCTTCTTTCTATTTAGACTTTGCGAAAGATGTCGTTTATATTGAAGCTGAAAACGATTATCAACGTCGTTGTATGCAGACTGTTTTCTACCAAACATTGGTTTCATTAACAAAACTATTGACACCAATTATTCCACATACAGCGGAAGAAATTTGGAGTTTCTTACAAGAAGAAGAAGAGTATGTGCAATTAGCTGAATTCCCAGGTTACGAAACGTTTACTAATGAAGAAGAATTGATGGATACATGGGCAGCCTTTATGGATTTCCGTGACAATGTCTTAAAAGCGTTGGAAGAAGCTCGTCATTCTAAATTAATCGGTAAATCGTTAGAAGCTAAAGTGACCGTTTATCCAAATGAACAAATTCGTCAATTAATGACAGCTGTTGATGCAGATATTGCTCAATTACTAATTGTTTCCGACTTTGAAGTATCAAAAGAAGTAGCACCTAGTGAAGCTGTTCAATTTGAAGACATGGCTATTTTAGTTGAAAAAGCAGAAGGCGAAACGTGTGACCGTTGTCGTTCCGTTCGTCAAGATGTCGGCTCAGATGAAAAATTACCAACACTTTGTGGCCGTTGTGCACACATTGTTGAAGAAAATTATCCAGAAGCGGTTGCTGAAGGATTCGAATAAACAAGAAAAAAGATCCGCTAGTCGTTAACTAGCGGATCTTTTTTGGCTTATTTATTGATCAAGTTGACCGCGGTCACGGTACCAATTATCTGGTTGCCATTCCCAAGTAAAGCCATCTTTTTCTAATAAGTCGAAGGCAGCTTGCGGGCCCATTGTGCCAGCGGCATAATTAGGGAAAGAAACGTCTGTTTTATCCCAAGCATGTCGAATAATGTCAACAATGCGCCAAGATTGGGCAACTTCGTCCCAATGAGAGAAGTTTGTACTATCGCCATTTAGGCAGTCTAATAGAAGTTTTTCATATGCTTCTGGACTATTTTCAGTCATTTCAGCACTTTGACGGAAATCAAGTTTCACTGGAGTTGTATTGAACCCTTGACCGATTTCTTTTCCATTTAAGGTTAATGAAAATCCTTCAGTTGGTTGGATATAGATAGTTAAAACATTCGGTGGTAAATCGGTTTTATCGCATTCTTCGCACGTATCATCTTTGAAGACATTAATAGGTACTTGTTTAAAGACGATGTTAATGCGTGTGCCTTTTTCAGTTAATCGTTTACCTGTGCGAACATAGAAAGGGACGCCAGACCAACGGAAATTATCAATTAAAAATTTACCAGCAACAAAAGTTTCAGTGGATGAAGTTTCTGCCACATTCGGTTCATCACGATAGGCTGCAAATGTTTGATCAGCTAGCTGACCTTCGCCGTATTGTCCACGCACGAAATTTTGAAGGGCTTCTTCTTCAGAATAAAGGCGGATGGCACGTAAAGCTTTTACTTTTTCAGTCCGAATTTCTTTTTCAGAAAAGGCAACAGGAGGCTCCATCGAAAGCAATGCAACGACTTGTAAAATATGATTTTGAACCATATCTTTTAGTGCGCCACTGTGGTCATAATAGCCGCCACGATCCTCGACACCTAAGCTTTCAGCGAAGGTGATTTGGACATTATCAATGTAACGATTGTTCCATTGTGATTCAAAAATATTATTGGCAAAACGAATGGCTGAAATATTTTGGATCATTTCTTTGCCTAAGTAATGGTCAATTCGGAAAATATCTTGTTCAGGAAATGCAGCACGAATTTCTTCATTTAATTCGTAGGCAGATTCATAATCAGAACCAAATGGCTTTTCGATAATTAGACGATCAAAGCCTTCTTCCGAAATAATATGTTGTGATTTCAAGTGATTAACAATGGTTCCAAAGAATTGAGGGGCCATAGCTAAATAGTAAACGTGATTGCCTTCTAAGTGGTATTGTTCATTTAGGCGATCAGATAATTCTTTTAAGGTATTATAATGTTCCGTATCATTCACATTATGTGATTGGTAATAGAAATGACTAGAAAATTCAGTTGCCTCTTCGGCCGTGGGATTTAAGTCTTGAATGGTTTCACGAACGATTTCACGATAGTATTCGTCTGTCCATTCCCGACGTGCGGTACCAATCACCGCAAAACGCTCAGCTAATAATCCTTTTTTATATAAGCGGAACAGGGAAGGATACAATTTACGTTTGGCAAGATCACCTGTCCCCCCGAAAATAGTAAATAATGCTACTTTTTCATTCATTAGTTTTCCTCACTTTCTCTAATCAACGGCTCAACAAAAATTGTGTTTGCTGCTTTAAAGCTAACGGATAATTCTTTGTTTTCATTATAAATGGTGATCGGTCCTTCATATGCAGCAATTTCTTTAATCGTATATTCTTCTTGAATATTTAAATCAATGGAAACTAAATAATCCAGTAATTCTTTTTCGTCTAAGACACGTGCAATCCGAACTTTTGTGCCAACAGGGTAGTCTGTTAACGTTTGGCGTTTCTCCTCATGAATGGGTTGATTATCTTCGGGAATAACACCACCGTGTGGACAAAATTCTGGATGATTTAAATAATCCGCTAAACGGTTCACAAGCGTCTGTGAAGTAACATGTTCTAAAACTTCTGCCTCTTCGTGCACATCATTCCAAGTGTAATTTAAGTGCTCTACTAAAAAGACTTCCCAGATTCGGTGTTTGCGAATTAACGTACTCGCTTTTTTTAAGCCTTTTTCAGTTAATTGAACCCCTTGATAAGGAGAATGCTCAACCAAATCTTCTTTTACTAACTTTGAAATCATCTCACTAACCGAAGCTGCTGAAACATCGAGTCCAGAAACAATTTGTTTATTATTCACTTTAACTTCGTCGCCACCTAATTCAAAAATTAATTTTAAATAGTCTTCGCGATTTGGTGTCATAGGGGCTCATCCTTTCAAAAAAACATCATCCTAAGTTTATCAGAAAAAGGCGCATTTGACTATTTAATAATATTCAAGTTGTAAGAAAACTTTCTGAATGCTTTTGCAAGGGATGTAAAAAAATAAATCACCCACCACACATACTTCATTTTATGTGTCATGGGTGATTTATTAATTGTAAATGGCCCGTTCTAGTGTGTAGGTTTCGTCGTCGGCTTCATCGTAAAGCGTCGCAGGGACACCATTTTCACATTGAATGATTAAATGGTAACCTAACTTGTCTAAGATAACTAAGCGTTTAGGGGTTAATTCAACAAGCAAGGCATGCGTTTGTTTGCCATCAATGAAAACATTGAAAGATGAGGTGATTTCCAAGGTGTGTTGCGTGGCTTTCTTCACGTCTACAAACCACCAATGTCCAGTATAGTTGTGTTGAAGCTCCTGTGGGGAAGGGAGCTGTTTATTTTTTTTCCAGAGGATAGAGCCTGCTAATCCAGTAAGTAAAGATGCACCAACCAAGAAAGTCCAATGTTTTTTCAAAGAAATTCCTCCTAACCTTCATTTTCATTTATTCGTCTTCGTTACCTTTATTATATAGAACTTGTCTAAAATATTCGACTAAATCGCTGAGAATTGACAAATATTTAATGATTGACACAAGATAGTAAAATTGTTGGTTTTGGTCTATACTTTTCCTTGTTTTTTTATGGTATAGTGTGTAAGAAAGGAAGTCTGTGTATGAAGTACCCGAATGTCCAACTTGCTTATTTTATCGAACGACCCAATCGGTTTATTGCACACTGTCGTTTAATGGAAACGAATGAAGAAGTAATCACACATGTCAAAAATACTGGCAGAGGGAAAGAAGTTTTTTTACCAGGTGCTGTTGTGGCGCTTAGTTATCAACCATCGCCTAAAAGAAAAACAGATTACGATTTGATTGCAGTAAAAAAAGGTTCTTTTTGGATTAATATTGATAGCCAAGTACCGAATACATTAGTCAATGAAGCGTTAAAAAATGGTCAAATTGTGCTTCCTGGTTTAGTTGGTACGATCCAAACTGTTAAACGTGAGCAACGATTTGCACATTCAAAATTTGATTTTCTAGTGGAAACGGATGCGGACGAACAAGCTTTTGTCGAAGTGAAAGGCATGACTTTAGAAAATAAAGGCATCGGTGCTTTTCCTGACGCACCAACACTTCGTGGCTTGAAGCATGTCACTGAACTAATGGCTGCAACTAAAGCGGGTTACCGCTGTTACATTTTGTTTGTGGTCCAATTTGAAGAAATTAAGCAAGCAACGATTCACCAAGAGATGCAACCTGCCTTTGCTGAAAATGTGGGTGCTGCAATTGATCAAGGTGTGCAAGTCCTTGCTTACAATTGCCACGTAACACCAGCAACGATTGAACTTAAGTCACAGGTAACCTTTGATTTATTACAGGCATTTGATGATCCTAATAAATAACTTGAAGAACTCCTAGCGCTTTAAGGCAGGGTAATTACGTGACTTTTGTACGAGAGATTACTATTATAAAGAGAGTAAATAAACAAAAAATGGAGGTTTTTGATTATGATACATTTAGGCGTAATTGGTACCAATTGGATTAGTCATCAATTTGTTGCAGCAGCTTTAGAAACGGGTGCGTATGATTTAACGGCTGTTTATTCTCGGAAACTAGCAACGGCACAAGAATTTGGTTCTCGCTATGGGGATGTGGAATATGCAATTGATTTAGAGACGTTTTTTGGTATTGCACATATGGATACGGTTTATATTGCCTCACCAAATTCATTACATTTTGAACAAGCGAAGCAAGCAATTTTAGCGAAAAAAAATGTAATTGTTGAAAAACCAGCTTTTTCAACGCCTGATGAGATGGCAGAAATTATTGAATTAGCGAATAAAAATCGTGTGTATTTCTTTGAAGCGGCCCGTAATATTCATGAGCAAAGTTTCCAAAAAATTGCTGAATTATTGCCATTAAAAAACCAAATTTTAGGTGCGAATTTTACGTATATGAAATATTCTTCTCGCTATAATCAAGTATTAGAAGGCAAAGAGCCAAATATTTTTTCTCCTCATTTTTCTGGGGGGGCCTTAGCAGATTTAGGCGTTTATTTAGTTTATGCAGCCTTGGGCTGGTTTGGCGTACCAAACGAAAGCCATTATTTTGCTAGTAAAATTGCGACAGGTGTCGATGGCTTAGGAACAATTATTTTACGATATGATCAGTTTGACGTGACGTTAAACACTGGGAAAATTAGTGATTCTTTTGCGCCATCCGAAATTTACTTTGAAAACGGGACCTTGATTTTAGATAGTGTCAATGCTATTTCTTCGGCTGAGTACCATGATCGCGCACATGAAGAACGTGATGTCTTAGATATTCAAGTAGCCGATAATCCAATGATTGAAGAAGCCCGTGATTTTGCAGCAGTTTTAAATAACCCAACAGATAAGTATTGGGGCACCAAGTATGAAGAATGGGTTGAGCTTGCTCGAAATGTCAATAAAGTAGTCACTGATTTACGTCATAGTGCCGGCATTATTTTTGATGCTGATAAATAAGAATTAAGCGATAGGAAAGGAACAATATGAGATTTTTAGAACAACTTCCAGAGGCTTGGCAAGAACAGTGGCAAGCTTCTGGCTTTAACGAACCATCAACAATTCAAGAAAAAAGTTTTACGCCCCTTCGCGAAGGAGAAAATGTTTTAGGAATTTCGCCGACAGGAACTGGAAAAACACTTGCTTACATGCTGCCTTTACTATTAACTGTTGAAAAAGGACAGGGAAATCAATTGTTGATTATTGCTCCGTCTCAAGAATTAGCTATGCAAATTGCTGAAGTTGCTCGGACTTGGGCTAAGCCACTTCAATTAACGGTTCAAACGTTAATCGGCGGGGCAAATGTTTCACGCCAGATTGACAAGTTAAAAAAACGTCCTGAAGTGTTAATCGGAACACCAGGTCGGATTTTAGAGTTAATGAAGAATAAAAAAGTCAAAGCTCAGTTGGTAAAAACAATTGTAATGGATGAAGTTGATCAACTTTTCCAAGAGGAAGAGCTAAGTTTAACCAAGCAAATTTTGACACACACACCAACCGAATACCAACTTGTTTTTTATTCAGCGACTGCTGATCGTGTCGTGAATCAAGCGCAATCTTTAAGCCAAAAATTACAGGTGATTGATGTGACGGAAGAAGATACTTCAGCAGGCCAAGTCGCCCACTACTTTATTCGGTTAGCACCAAGAAAAAAAGCTGATTACTTACGTCGTTTGGCCCATACAGAAGCATTCAGAAGCATGGTCTTTTTCAATCAAGTTGCTGATTTAGGTGCAGCAGAAGAAAAATTAGTTTATGAGAATGTTCCGGCTATTGGTCTGGCTTCAGATCAAAGTAAACAGTTGCGTAAATTGGCGATCGATCAATTTAAAGCAGAACGAGTGAAGTTGTTATTAACCACGGATATTGCGGCACGGGGCTTAGATTTCACTGGGGTCCCTTACGTCGTAAACGTAGATGTTCCTTTAACCGAAGAGAGCTATATTCATCGTTCTGGTCGCGTTGGCCGGATGGGTGCACAAGGGGCAGTGATTACGTTTATCAACGATGGCACCAAAAGGGATTATCAACGTTTGATGAAACAATTGGCCATTCCTTATCAGGAAATCTTTTTATATGATGGTGCACTTCATGAACAGCCAAAAGCCAAAGATGAACTAGAAAAAAAGAACGTAGTCAAAGATACGTATTCAGAAAAAAAGAGTACGAAAGAAAGAAAACCAGAAACAGTAAATTCTGTTGTCAAAGAACCACAAGAAACACGCAAAAAGAAGAAAAACAAAAAGAAAAACACGAAAAACAAAGGAGCTCGTAAAGCGAAGAAATAACGCTTTACGAGCTTCAAGCAGAACGTTGTATCGAGGAGGATTCCATGAAATCTCGGAAGGAAGAAATCTTAGCGTTACTTCAAAAAAATGAAACTGGCTTAACGGCAGGAGCGGTAGCAGAACAGTTAATGATTGATCGCAGTAATGCCAGCCGTTATTTAAATGAATTATTCAAAGAAAAGAAAATTACTAGAAGTACTGGACGTCCTGTTATCTATTCAGTGCCAACAATCAATGAAGGAGAACAAGTCCATGTAGATGAGTCCACCTCTGTTAGTTTTGACACATTAGTAGGTGCCAATGATTCTTTAAAAGTGAGTATTCAGCAGGCTAAGGCGGCTATTTTATATCCACCAAGAGGTTTGCATACGATTATTTTTGGGAAAACAGGAACAGGGAAATCTCTTTTTGCTGAATGTATGTACCGTTTTGCCATTGATTCAAAAACCTTAGATGAAGATGCCCCTTTTGTCTCTTTTAATTGTGCTGATTATGCACAAAACCCACAATTATTATTTGGTCATATCTTTGGCGTAAAAAAAGGCGCCTATACTGGTGCGAATGAAGATAGTCCAGGCTTAATGGCAAAAGCAGATGGCGGGATTCTCTTTTTAGATGAAATTCATCGTTTACCGCCAGAAGGTCAAGAAATGCTCTTTACGTTTATTGATAAAGGCGTGTACCGTCCATTAGGAGAAAGTGGTCAAACCTATGAAGCCTCTGTTCAAATTATTGGTGCGACAACGGAATCCTCAGAAAACTTTTTAACCACTTTTAATCGGCGGATTCCGATGTCGATTACATTACCATCTTTAGATGCACGGACGCTAGATGAGCGTTATGCCATCATTTCGTTATTTATTCAGCAAGAGGCAACACGTTTGGGCCAACAAATTGATATCGAACGCGAAGCAGTTTTGGCGTTCATGTTATACGATGCAGAAGGAAATATTGGTCAGGTGAAGCGGGACTTAAAATTAGTTTGTGCTAAGTCATTTCTTTATTATCGGACGCACAATTTAGAACATTTGGTTATCCGTAAACGGGATTTGTCGTTACCTGTCCAAAAAGGATTATTAAAAATTAAAGAAGTACCTGAGCGCTTGGATCAATTTGTCGACAGTAAAAGTAATTATTTATCTTTCCAACCAGGTACCAACAAAATTGTTTGGTCGCAAGATCCAGCTAGAGACATGCAAGTTTACAATGAAATCGAAGAAAAAGTCGCTGACTTGTCTGAAGCTGACTTAGAAAATGTTGATTTAGAAGAATTGATTTCTAAAGATATGAATGCGTATTTTAAAAATTATGTCGAAGAATTAACCCAACATTCTTTACATAAGGAGTTATTACCAGAAGCTATTTGGGACTTAACGAATCGTCTTTATGATATCGCAGAAGAGCGTTTGGAACACACGTACAACGAAACAGCACGCTTTGCCTTTGCGCTTCATTTACAAAGTACGATTGAACGTGTCAAAGAAGGTCACGTGATTGTCCATCCTGATTTAAATAATGTCCGTAAAAATATGAAAAAAGAATTTCAAGTAGCCTTAGATTTATCTTCTATTATTGAAGAAGAGAACAACATAGAGATTCCTTTCGATGAAATTGGCTTTATTAGTATGTTTTTATCTATTAATGTCGGTAAAGAAGAAAGAACTCCAGAAAATAATGTTGGTGTGTTCGTCTTAATGCATGGGGATTCTACTGCCTCAAGTATGTTGAAAACCGCCCAAGAACTTTTAGGAACGTCAATCGGAACAGCGATGAATATGCCGTTAACGATGGAAGTTCAAACAATGTATGAACAATTACGAAACCAAGTAATTACGCAAAAAGAATCGTTAAATAATGGGATTTTATTACTGACGGATATGGGTTCATTAAATTCGTTTGGAAATATGTTGTTTGAAGAAACAGGTATCCGAACGAAGGCGATTACAATGACGAGCACAATGATTGTCTTAGAAGCTATTCGAATGGCAAGCGTGGGACGAAGTTTAGAGGACATTTACCAAAATATTCAACTTTCTTTTGAAAGCGTTGTGAGAGAACAATTTCGTTCTAGTCTGCAAAAACGTCAAAACGTAAAAAAAGCAGTAATCGTGACGTGCTTTACAGGAGAAGGGGTCGCCGCAAAACTATACCAACGAATCTTACCCGTTATTGATGAAACAAAAGTGGAACTGATTCAAATGCAATTTATTGAACGAGAAACGTTTAAAAAGCATATCGACAACTTGATGGAGGAATATGAAATTAAGGCCATTGCGGGCACTGTGGATGTTGAATATCAAAATATTCCCTTCTTTTCCGTCTATGATATTTTTGATGATGAAAAATTAAATGTACTGAAACGGATTGCTAGTGATGAAGTGGCGATTGATACAATTGTTCATTCACTAAGTGGCGTCATTACTTCTGTGGACTCCTTACAAAAATTAATTCTCATGTTACAAAAAACAGTTCATCAAATACAAACAGACATGCATATTATTGTTGAACCAGGGGTGGATGCCGGAATCATGATTCATTTGGCTTTTCTGGTAGATGCTTTAATTAAAGGAGAAGAAGCAAGAACTTTTCCAAACTTAGCGGAATATGTTAAAACACATCGTTTAGAAATCGATGTCGTACGCACGAATTTTATGTTAATTGAACGGGCGTATCGTGTGACGATTCCAGAAGCGGAAGTTGCGCATGTTACCCAAATGTTTTTAGAAAATGAAATTAAAAGTAAACAATAATAAATAAAAAAACATCAAGAAATGAGAAAACGCTCTCTTTTTTCTTGATGTTTTCTTTTTGTAAGTTACACACAATTTCATGTGTGTAAGCGTTTTCTTTTAGTGTGTGCACGCTTTTTTCGATGACAAAAGCTGTTATATCAGTATTTTAATGAGGAAAAAACTTGGCACAATTATTGCTATAAATAAAGTGTATAACGTCATAACTTTTAAGGAGATGAAGAAAAAATGGCAAAAAAAACAATTATGTTAGTTTGTTCCGCAGGAATGAGCACAAGTTTATTAGTAACAAAAATGCAAAAAGCAGCAGAAGATCGTGGCATGGAAGCAGACATCTTTGCAGTATCGGCTTCTGAAGCTGATACAAACTTGGAAAATAAAGAGGTGAATGTTTTACTTTTAGGTCCACAAGTTCGTTTCATGAAAGGGCAATTTGAACAAAAATTACAACCAAAAGGGATTCCTTTAGATGTAATTAACATGGCAGATTATGGCATGATGAATGGCGAAAAAGTTTTAGATCAAGCAATCTCATTAATGGGATAAGGAATTAAAACGTTTAGGAAAAGTGAATAGCAAACAAGGATAGTGCATGTTACCAAAGGTTTTGTTTTGTACGCTCGATTCATTCGTTTAATGAGGCTACTGCCTTTTTAATAAATATAAATGGATACAGGAGGAATAAAAATGAACGGATTAATGGCATGGATGGAAAAATATATCTTACCAACTGCCGCAAAAATTGGTGCACAGAAACATCTGGTGGCACTAAGGGATGCTTTTATTGGTACATTACCTGCGACAATGGCTGGATCAGTCGCCGTAATGATTAACGCAATTATTCGAGATCTTCCCCAAGAGTTTGTCTCAACTTATGCGGCAAGTTTGGAAGCAGACAAAGGTATTTTTGCAGTATTGAATGTCATCATTGGGATTAATGGTTTTGTTTGGAATGGTACATTGGCTATCGCTGGTTTGATTTTCGCTTTTTCTTGGGGCTATAACTTAGCGAAAGCATACAATGTGAATGAGCTAGCTGGTGGGATTGTCAGTTTAGCTACCTTAATTTCAGGTGTTGCTTTTGCACCAAATAACACAGCTGAATTAGCTGTGAAAGTGCCAGAAAAGATTGCCAACGCAATTAATGGGGCAGAAATTGGTGCGTCAATTGCTAATAATCAATTGACTGTCAATCCATGGGGTTGGTTAAATCTCAACCATTTAAATGGTAACGCTTTCTTTACGGTGATGATTATGGGCGCTTTATCAACCATTATTTTTTGTAAATTAATGCAAGCGGATTTAACAATAAAAATGCCTGATTCTGTACCACCAGCAGTTTCAAAAGCGTTTGCGGCAATTTTACCAGCAACAATCGCATTGTATGTCGTAGCAATTATTAACTTTACGGTGTCAAAACTTTCAGGCGGTCAATTATTAATTGACTTAATTCAAAAATATATCGCGGAACCGTTCCTTGGGTTATCACAAGGACTAGGCGCTGTGTTAATCGTAACGGTTTTTGTTCAAATTTTCTGGTTCTTTGGTATTCACGGTCCAAACGTTTTGGCACCAGTTCTTGAAGGAATTTGGGGGCAAGCACAATTAATCAATATTGATATTTTCCAAAAAGGTTATGAAGGAAAAACAGGAACAGCTGCGGTTTTAGCCGCTATTGACGACGGTAAAGCCTACATGTGGGTCCGTGGTTCGTTTGATGCTTTTGCTTGGTTTGGTGGTTCAGGCGGTACAATTGTCCTAATTATTGCAATCTTGTTATTCTCCAAACGAGCAGATTATTTAACAGTTGGTAAATTATCATTAGGACCTGGGATCTTTAATATCAATGAACCGATTATGTTTGGTTTACCAGTTGTTCTGAATCCAATTATGTTTATTCCATTTGTAATTGCGCCATTAGTTGCTACTACAATTGGCTGGGTTGCAACGTATCTTGGGCTAGTCGCCCCAGTTTCTCAACAAGTCGCATGGGTGACACCGCCGTTGCTATTATCTTTCTTAGCGACAGGTGCCGACTGGCGCGCACCAATCGTAGCGTTGGTATGTATGGTAGTCACTTTCTTGATTTGGACACCGTTTGTTATCGCTGCTAACAAAATGGATCCTGCATTAGGCGAAAGTGAGCAATAGGCAATAAAAACAGCAATTACTTGTATAGAAAGGAGCGAGCGGCATGATTTCGATTGCAAGTGCAATGAAGCAAGAGGAAATTATTACTTTATTAGAGGCATATCAAGGGGAAAATGAAACATTTACTTTTAAAGAAAAGAATGGTATTAAGTTATTTTTTGAAGTTGAAGGAGACCCTGAAACTGCTGCACAAGTAGCAAAACAGCTGATTAAGGAACAACCTTGGGGTGGCGTTTTATATTTCCAAGCAACGGTAGTCTAAAAAGATAGGATGGATGAAAATGATTAGAAATGGATTATTTTTATGTAGTATTGGCTTCTTGATTGTTTTGTATTCGTTGAATCCCAGCTCCTTAAACTATGATTTATTAAGTCTGACAACGGGGATTTTTTTCATTGGACTTGGTGGTTACCTGTTTTTTAAAGGAAAAAAAGTTGCTGAAGAAGAGGCGACAAAGGATGAGGTGAAACGGTAATGGAAATTACGAAAACATTAACTATTTCAGCAGATGAATTTTACACGCAATTAATGAATTCTGTTATTTTTGATATCCGTAAGCAAACAGGCAAAACTCTTACAAGAAAGCAGTTGCGTAAGTTTGAATATATCAAAGAATATAGTAAAAATAGTCGCGCGAAAATAGTTATTGAAGAAGCTGTAGAAAATAAGACCTATCAATTTCGAACATCCACAACTAAAAATGATTTCTCGGTGCGGTATGAGCTCCAGCCAATTGATGAAAAAAGCTGTGAACTGCGTTATACAGAAACAATGGTTTCTTATGGGGCGTTACAAAAACTGAATGATGCAGTATTAGGTATCTTTTTAAGTTATTTTAAAAAGAAACAGTTTTATAAAATGCTTAAAATGATGGAAACTGCTTAAAGGGAAAAAGCGGCTTTTGTCCAGTTGATTCTCTTCAGCTTTAGAAAGTGAGCGATGAGTCGTTTCGACTTATCGCTCACTTTCTTTTGTTGCCCTATTATTTTGGAAACGCACACAAAAAAGCTGTGTGTAATCGTTTTATTTTTAGTGTGTACACGCTTTCTATGTTGAAAAATGTTGTCATATCAAGGTTTTCAATGTGTTAAAACTTGGCACGCTTCTTGCTTATATAAAGGTGTAAAGCAAAACAAAGAGAATTTAGGAGATGAAGGAAAATGGCAAAAAAAACAATTATGTTAGTTTGTTCCGCAGGAATGAGCACAAGTTTATTAGTAACAAAAATGCAAAAAGCAGCAGAAGATCGTGGCATGGAAGCAGACATCTTTGCAGTATCGGCTTCTGAAGCAGATACAAACTTGGAAAATAAAGAGGTAAATGTTTTATTATTAGGCCCACAAGTTCGTTTCATGAAAGGGCAATTTGAACAAAAATTACAACCAAAAGGGATTCCTTTAGATGTCATTAACATGGCGGACTATGGCATGATGAATGGCGAAAAAGTTTTAGATCAAGCAATTTCATTAATGGGATCATCAAACTAGAGCAGAAAATGGGGTAGAGGTAATGGACGGACAACAGAACTTAGAAGCAATCATGGGTTTAATCATGTATGGCGGAAATGCTAAAAGCGATGCAATGGAAGCGATTGCCGCAGCAAAATCGGGGGATTTTGAATTAGCAGACAAAAAAATTGCAGATGCAGAAGAATCACTTGTACATGCACATCATTCGCAAACAGGAATGTTAACAGAAGAAGCAAAAGGCAATAACATGCAAGTAACATTGTTAACAGTGCACAGTCAAGATCATTTAATGACTGCGATTGCATTTACAGATTTAGCAAAAGAAATTATCGATCTTTATCGCCGTATTGATAACGAGTAATCTCGTTGTCAATGCGTCTTATAAGAAAAACGCGCTTGAGAAAGCGTTAATTAGGAGGAATAACAATGGACGGATTTGTTCAATGGATGGAGAAACACTTTATGCCGAAAGCGTCAGTTATCGCAGCGCAACGGCACTTGGTAGCAATTCGTGACGCGTTTGTCGTAACGATGCCATTAATGATTTTAGGGGCTTTGGCGGTATTAATTAATAATATTCCAATTCCAGGATATGAGGACTTTTTAAACAAAATTTTCCCAATGATGTATAACGATGCACCAATTTGGAAAAGCTTTGGTGGTAACATTTGGAACGGTACATTCGCAATCTTTGCCGTTTTAGTAGCCTTTTTAGTAGCACACAATTTAGTTAAATCTTATGGAAAAGACGGCATTGCAGCCGGTACAGTTTCTGTAGCTTCATTCTTCGCAGTTGGCGGCTTAGAAGGCATGGGCGCAACTGGATTATTTATTGCTTTGATTATTGCACTTATTTCAGGAGAACTATTCCAACGTTTATCTGGCAATCCTAAATTAGTTATCAAAATGCCTGATGGTGTACCACCAGCAGTAGCAAAATCATTTGCGGCATTATTACCAGCAATGATTACAATCAGTTTATTTAGTTTAATTACATCAATTCTATTTGCTTTAGGAATTGACAATATCGTTATTTCATTCTATGAAGCAGTTCAACAACCATTTATGGGACTTGCAAACAGCTACCCATCAGCATTATTGTTAGCTTTCATTACACCATTCTTATGGTTCTTTGGTTTACATGGTGCCAACATGGTTGACCCATTAATGCAAACAATCAACGTACCAGCGATTGATGCGAACATTAAAGCTTTAGAAGCAGGTAAAGCAATTCCTTATATTGTAAACAAACCTTTCTTTGATTCATTTGTAAACTTAGGTGGAACAGGGGCAACATTAGGTCTGTTAATTGCTATCTTTATCGTTGGTCGTCGTAACAAACCATACAAAGTCATTACAAACTTAAGTTTAGCACCAGGACTATTTAATATTAATGAACCAGTCATGTTCGGTTTACCAATTGTTTTAAACCCAATTATGTTTATCCCATTCATTTTAGTCCCAATGGTTCTTGTAACTGTTGCGTATGTGGCGACAGCAACTGGTTTAGTACCAGCTGCAACCTTTATGCCACCTTGGGTAACACCACCAATTATTGGCGGATTTTTAGCAACGAAGAGTATCGCCGGCGGAGTTTTAGCAGCTGTTAACTTATTGATTTCTATTTTGATCTACATGCCTTTCGTAAAAGTAGCAACAGATCAATACTTGAAACAAGAAGCAGCCGCAGAAGCAGCTGAGTAAAAAATCGAAGGATTGAATCGTCCGGACTCTTACGGAGGGTTCAATCCTTTTTTTAATGATTAAATCGTAAAGGAGCAAATAACATGAAATATCAATTTCCAGAAAATTTTTGGTGGGGTTCTGCAGCCAGCGGTCCTCAAACAGAAGGCGTTTTTGAAGGTGATGGTAAAGGTCAAAATATTTGGGATTTTTGGTATCAAGAAGCGCCAGAAAAATTTTTTCAACAAGTCGGTCCAGATAAGACCTCACAATTTTATAAAAAATACCAAGAAGATATTCAGTTAATGAAAGAAACGGGACATAACTCTTTTCGAACATCCATTCAATGGAGCCGTTTAATTCCAGATCCTACAACAGGAAAAGTCAATCAAACAGCAGTTGATTTTTATAATCAAGTCATTGATGATTTATTAGAACACGGGATTGAGCCCTTTATGAACTTGTATCATTTTGATATGCCGATGGTACTTCAAGAAAAAGGCGGTTGGGAAAGCCGTGAAGTGGTTGATTTGTATGTTGACTTTGCCAAAACCTGTTTTGAATTGTTTGGCGATCGCGTGAAAAAATGGTTTACGCACAATGAACCAATTGTACCAGTTGAAGGTGGTTATCTCTATGGCTGGCATTATCCTGATAAAGTGAATCTAAAAGAAGGGATTCAAGTACTCTATCATGAAGCTTTAGCTAGTGCCAAAGCGATTGCCGTCTATCACTCTATGAACTTATCAGGTGAAATTGGCATTATTTTAAACTTAACGCCGACTTATCCTCGTGATGAGCACAACGAAGCCGATGTAAATGCGGCTAAATTTGTCGATGGTTTCTTTAATCGTTCGTTTTTAGACCCGGCTGTTAAAGGTCATTTTCCAGAAGATATGGTTGCTTGGGCGAAAGCAAATGACTTATTGCCAGAAACAACGCCAGAAGATTTAGCAATAATTGCTGAAAATACTGTGGACTTATTAGGAGTAAACTACTATCAACCACGTCGTGCCAAAGCAAAAGAAACACCTGTTGAAACACGACCAGAAGGCTTACTTCCAGAAGATTTCTATGATGTCTACGATATGCCTGGCAAAAAAATGAATCCTTACCGTGGCTGGGAAATCTACGAAAAAGGTATTTATGATACATTAATGAATTTAAAAGAAAATTATGGCAACATTCGCTGCTACATTTCAGAAAATGGCATGGGCGTAGAAGGAGAAGAACGCTTTGTCAATGAACAAGGAGTCATTGAAGATGATTATCGGATTGAATTCGTGCAAGATCACTTGAAATGGGTGCACCAAGCGATTCAAGAAGGTAGTAATGTTCAAGGATATCATATGTGGACGTGTATGGATAACTGGTCTTGGCTCAATGCCTATAAAAATCGTTATGGCTTCATCGCTGTGGATTTAGATGATGATGCGAAACGGACCATTAAGAAAAGCGGTCGTTGGTTCAAAGAAATGACAGCAAATAACGGCTTTTAGAAAGAGAACCGTTTCTGTGATAAAATGAATTGATACAATGTGCGAGGAGGAAAGAAAATGACAACTAAAAGAGTCAAAAAAATGGGCAAAGAAGAAATGAAAGAGATGTTTGATCTTGTTATCTATGCTTTTAATCAGGAACCCACGGCGGAACGCCAAGAACGTTTTGAAAAATTGTTGTCACATACGCAAAGCTATGGCTTCCTAATTGATGAGCAGTTAACAAGTCAAGTGATGGCGACACCTTTTCAAGTGAATTTCCATGGTGTCCGCTATCCCATGGCTGGAATTGGCTATGTGGCTTCTTATCCAGAATATCGTGGTGAAGGCGGCATCTCTGCTATTATGAAAGAAATGTTGGCTGATTTAGCGAAACAAAAGGTTGCCCTTTCTTACTTAGCACCGTTTTCATATCCATTTTATCGTCAATATGGCTATGAACAAACATTTGAACAAGCAGAGTATACAATTAAAACGGAAGATTGGCCACGTGTTAAACGAGTTCCGGGTACCATTAAACGAGTTTCTTGGGCTGACGGTAAAGAGGTCATTAAAGACGTATACCTTGAAAATCAAAGAGCGCACTCTGGTGGTGTGATCCGTGAAACTTGGTGGCTGGATTATACGCTGAATCGTGCAAGTAAACCAAATAATCAAGCGATTTATTATTCGTCAGAAGGGAAAGCAGAAGGCTATGTGATTTATCGGATAGCTGCTGGCACCTTTGAAATCGTAGAATGGAACTATTTAACTAATACAGCTTTTAAAGCTTTAGCTGGGTTTATTGGCTCACATAGTGGTTCCGTTCAATCGTTCCATTGGATTAATGGTTTTGCTGGAAAAGATTTAAATGATTTAATGCCAACGCCAGCAGCTTCTGTAAAAATTTTACCTTACATGATGGCACGAATCGTTGAGTTACAAACATTTCTGGAAAAATATCCATTTCAATCAGGAGAAAAAGAAACGTATTCTTTAGAGATTGAAGATTCCTATGGGCCATGGAATGAAGGCATTTGGACAATCACAATTGACGAACAAGGAAAAGCAACAGTGACTAAAGGTGCTGCGGAAAAAGAAGGGACTGCTGCTTTGAAAGCAGATATCCAAACGTGGACGCAACTATTCTTGGGCTATCGTTCAGCAGAGACGTTATCTTTTTATAAACGCTTGCAAGGAGACGCAACGACAGCTCAACGTTTAGGACAACGTTTAGTCAAAGGCATGCCAATTTTAGAAGATTATTTTTAAAAGTGTGTTTATTCGCAAAAAATGACAGAACCTACTATAATAAAAATGTAAAAAGAATTATTTTAGAAAGGTGATGGGGACAATGGCGAAAACGAAACAAGAAAAAGTTGCACGCAATAATAAAATTGGGCAATATATAGCTATTGCGACAGGACTTTATTATTTAGGAAAAATGATTCTTGATCGGCGGCAAAAAAAATAATAGATAAACGAACGACGTGTTTCACTGAAAGAAAGTATCTCGCATAATTATTTATGCAGGATACTTTCTTTTTGTCTATTGACAGATGTAGTGAAGACTTCTAAAATTAAAACAGATTGTTCTCGTAGCTCAGTAGGATAGAGCAACCGCCTCCTAAGCGGTAGGTCGCTGGTTCAATTCCAGTCGGGAACGTAAAAAGGCAAGTAAATTTAGGGGGGAAGACAGATGGCGATTACTATAAATATTTATTATAGTGGGACAAATGGAGGTGCAAGAGAATTTGCCAAAGAAATGATTGCCAGCGGAATTGTAGAGGCGATTCGTGCAGAAAAAGGGAATAGTCGCTATGAATACTTTTTTCCAATGGACGATGAAGAAACAGTTCTGCTGATTGATAGTTGGACAGATCAGGAAGCATTAGACAAACACCACGCTTCTCCAATGATGACCCGTATTACGGAACTTAGAGAAAAATATGATTTGCATATGAAAGTAGAAAGATATGTATCAGATGTAACAGACCCCTTGACAAAAGATGCCGCGTTTATAAGAAAATAACCAGAGTACAATCATTGATCTTAAAATTTAGTGCTAGGAACATCAAGCGTTTCGACTGATGTTCCTAGCACTTTTTATCTTGTAAGGATGAATCATTTGTTACACACGTTAAATTAAAGAAGGACCATTTGTTCTTCAGTCACAGCCGGTTCGGTTAAAATTTTGGCTTGGGCAGCTGCGAGTTTCGCAATAGGTACCCGATAAGGTGAGCAAGAGATGTAGTTTAGGCCAAGTGTTTGGAAAAATGTGATGGATTGCGGATCACCACCGACTTCTCCACATACGCCAATACTCATGTTTGGTTTAGTACGACGCGCTTTCTCTACAGCTAATTGAATCAGTTGACCAACACCTGTTTGATCTAGTGATTGAAACGGATCTTGGGTAATGATTTTCTTTTCCCGATACGTATTAATGAATTTACCGATATCATCACGAGAAAAACCATAGGTCATTTGTGTTAAATCATTTGTTCCAAAGCTGAAAAAGTCTGCTTCTTCTGCTAACTGATCCGCAATCAGACAAGCTCTAGGTAGTTCAATCATTGTCCCGATTTCGTAAGGGAAAGGAGTCATTTTATGTTCTTCAAAGAGACCGTCAATCGTTTCTTTTAAAATGCGTTTGAGATAGAGAAGTTCTTCTTTTTCGGCGATTAGAGGAATCATCACTTCTGGATAAACAGTAATTCCTTCTTTGACTAATCGAATGGCACTAGTAAATAAGGCTGTAACTTGCATTTTGTATATTTGTGGTTGGGTCACACCTAAGCGACAACCACGATGGCCCAACATTGGATTGGTTTCTTGTAACCGTTCAATTTGTTTGGCGATGGTCACCGGGAACCGTTGTAGTTGCTTCGCCAATAATTGAATATCATTCTTTTCATGAGGTAAAAACTCATGCATCGGCGGATCTAACAAGCGGACCACCATGGGTTTGTCTTGAACTACTTTCAGCATTTGATAAAAGTCTTCCTGTTGAAAATGAAGAAGTTGCTCCAACGCATAGGTTGCTTCCTTTTCAGACTCTGCTAAAATCAGGCGACGCATTTCCAAGACACGCTCTTCACCGAAAAACATATGCTCTGTTCGCGCTAAACCAATCCCCGCTGCGCCAAAACGGATAGCAGTCTCTAAATCTTGTGTAGTTTCTGCATTGGCACGAACAGTTAAATCAGCATATGCATCTGCCCAAGACAAGAGCTCTTGAAGGTCATCGTTATTATCAGCAGAAATTGTAGGAATTTCGCCAAGATAAATTTCCCCCGTTGAGCCATCGACGGAAATGATTGTTCCTTCTAAGATGACCTGTGGCCCGCAGTGTAGTTGTTTGGCTTCTTCATTGACGGTTAAACTTTCACAACCAGTCACACAGCAAGTTCCCATTCCTCGTGCGACCACAGCGGCATGAGAAGTCATTCCGCCACGACTGGTCACGATTGCTTCGCTTACAACCATGCCTTCAATATCTTCTGGTGAAGTTTCTTGACGAACAAGAATGACTTTCTTTCCTAGATTGGTCAGTTCTTTGGCTTTTTCTGCTGTAAAAACAATTTGGCCACTTGCTGCACCAGGACTAGCAGGAAGTCCCATAGCTAAACGTTCCATGTGTTGTCGTTTCTCTTGATCAAACACGGGATGAATTAATTGATCAATCGTATCAGGTGTCACACGCAACAGTGCTTCTTGTTTAGTAATGCGATTTTCTTTGGCTAAGTCTAAAGCAATTTTAACCGTAGCTGCGGCGGTTCGTTTCCCGTTTCTTGTTTGTAAAATATATAATTTTTCATTTTCAATGGTAAATTCAATATCTTGCATGTCACGATAATGATATTCTAAAAGTTCTGCGTAATGGCGAAAATCTTGATAAACTTTTGGCATAGTCAAACGTAAACGACGAATGGGTTCTGGCGTCCGAATACCAGCCACTACATCTTCTCCTTGCGCGTTCAAAAGAAACTCTCCAAACAGTTGATTTTCCCCTGTGACCGGATTTCTAGTAAAGACAACGCCAGTGCCACTGTCTAGTCCACGATTGCCGAAAACCATTTCTTGAATGTTGACAGCTGTACCTAAATCATGTGCAATATGATGTAAGTTTCGATAAACCACCGCACGTTGATTATTCCATGAATCAAAAACAGCTTTGATTGCTTCAAAAAGTTGTGCGACAGGGTCTTGTGGGAAGACCACATGATATTGTTCGAAAACTTCTTGGTAGCGGACAATCAAGGCGAAATGATCTGCTTCTTGAAAAGCGGTAATTTTTTTGTTTAGCTCTTGTTCCAAGCGCTCTTTTTGTTGGTCAAATAATTCTTTGGGAATGTGATAGACGACGTCTCCAAACATTTGAATAAGTCGGCGATAACAGTCAAAAGCAAAACCAGGAGAGGTTAAGGTCGCAAATTTTTTCACACGTTGATCATTTAAACCTAAATTTAAAATAGTATCCATCATACCAGGCATCGAGAAGGCAGCACCGCTGCGAACGGAAACTAAGAGAATCTCATTGTCCGCGGTAAAAGATTTGCCTGTTTCAGTTTCTAGATTTTTAACCGCTTTCAAAATTTCTGATTGTAAGTGTTCTTCAAAGAAAGTAGCATCTGCCAAATAGTCCATACAGCAACGGGTTGTAATCGTGAATCCTTGTGGAATCGGCAAACCTAAGCGTGTCATTTCTGCCAAGTTTGCCCCTTTACCACCAAGAGTCTCTTTACCTTCATTGTGTGTTTCGTTAAAAGAATAAATAAACTTTTTCATGCGTGACCTCCGTTTAATATGTGTCTTATATGTTCAATAAACATCATAATAGACAGGAATAAGTTTGTCAATAGAAAAAAATTCTTGTCAATATGTTGAAAAAACAATAAATATGTGTATAATTGTAAGCGAATGCACAATTTGTTTAAGAGGAATTGAGGAGGAAATGATGAAATTAAGTAAACGACAAGAGCAAATTATCGCTGTTGTAAAAGAGCATCAGCCAGTTAGTGGTGAACGCATTTCGGACATACTAGCCGTTTCACGTGCGACATTGCGTTCTGATTTGTCTTTTTTAACACTTTCAGGAATTTTAAAAGCAAGTCCGAAAGTTGGGTATACTTACGAAAGTGATAATATGGAGGCTTTTTTCTTTTTTGATGTTTTTCAAACAAAAGTTCAGGAGATCATGAGTCCACCATTGATGGTTGCCCAAGACACCTCAATTCGAGATGCGATTACCAACTTATTTATGTATGATGTCGGTTCTCTTTATGTCATGGATGAAGCAAAAGAATTATTAGGGGTTTTGTCACGAAAAGATTTATTACGGGCCTCTTTAAATACAAATATTGATGGCACACCTGTTGCTGTTTGTATGACAAGAGTGCCACATGTGAAAACCTGCACACCAGAATTTACTATTCTTGAAGCTGCTGACACTTTGCAAAAATACGAAGTGGATTCTTTGCCAGTCGTTGAAAAAGAAAATCCTAAAAAAGTTATTGGAAAAATTACGAAAACGAAAATTTTAACCTATATTACGCAACAAGCGAAAGAAGCCGCACAAAATAGATAAGGGAGCTTAATTATGAAAAAAGAGATCATTGTTTATACTATTTCCGATTCACTTGGAGAAACATCACAAAAATTGTTAGCTGCAGCAAGCGCACAATATCCAGATATTTCTTTTCTTAATCGATACAATTTTTCTTTTGTCACAACAGAAGAAGAATTATTGGAGATTTTAAAAGATGCCTTAAAAGATAAAGCCTTAGTTGTCAGTACATTAGTCAGTAAACAACTAATCACAGCGGCGAAAGAATTTAGTGAACGAACAGGGTTGTTATATTTAGATTTAATGGCGCCATTTTTTGAATTAATTCAAGCGAAAGCCGGAGTAGATCCTATTGAAGAGCCTGGACGACGCCACCAACTAGATCGTGCTTACTTTGATAAAATCTCAGCGATTGAATTTGCTGTAAAATATGATGATGGCAAAAATCCTCAAGGGTTTCTTGATTCTGATATATTGTTGTTAGGCGTTTCGCGGACCTCAAAAACGCCAGTCAGTATGTATTTAGCAAATCAAGGCTACCGCGTTTCTAACTTACCATTAATTCCAGAAGTTCCATTGCCGCCAATTTTGGAAGAAATGGATCCACAAAAAATGATTGGTTTAGTTTGTTCGCCAGAAACATTAGGTCAGATTCGTAGCAGTCGGTTGGCTTCCTTAGGTTTAGGTAATGAGACCAGTTATACCAATGTTGAACGGATTGAACAAGAATTAGCTTATGCTGAAGAAATTTTTGCGAAGTATGGCATCCCAGTGATTGATGTAACCGCAAAATCTGTCGAAGAAACAGCCTTTTTAATTAAAGAAAAACTAGATGAAAGAAATTAAAAAAAAACTTGGCAACCTCACTAAATTTCAGTGGAGTTGCCAAGTTTTTTATACTTAATTGGGCTTCTTTTTGTTAGTCAATATTTTTTTGATCGACAATGAGTAAAGCGATCATCACGTAGACAATCCAGCTGCTTTTAGAATAAAGTGTATAGCGGGGTTGCCATTTGCTAGCAAATTTTTCCTTGTATTCGCGTAATCCTTGGAAGGAGTAAATTTCTGAACCAAATTCATAAATTAACGCAGCAATCCGTTCTTGAATAAAACTTTTTCTTGATTGACCAACGTTGGCTAACGGAGCCATCCCTAAATTGAAATAATGAATATTTTCTGTTTTCATATATTCAAATAAATGAATAAATAAGAAATCCATACTTCCAGAAGGGGCTTTTTCTTTATGGTGACGCATCAAGTCGATGGTACCAACTTCATTTGTGTAACTAGGAATGATATTAGCGAAAGAGACCATTTCTCCTTCAGCATTTCGGACAACAGCAATTGGGTTTCTTTGAAGATACGCTTCATCGAAAAATCCCAGTGAAAAGCCTTTTTCTTTTCGATTGTCTAACCAACTATCTGAAATAGCTTTTAATTCGTGCATTTGTTCGGCACTAAAAGGAGGTTGGAGTACGTCAAATGAATAGCCGGCTTTGGTAATTTTATTAAACACTGCTCGGGTGCCTTTGAATTTTTTCCCAGACATCGTAAATGTTTCTAGATTAACTAAGGCTTCTTCGCCCATTTTGATAAATTCGTAGCCATATTCGTGTAGTAACATCACGCTGTCCTCATTGGTTTCGTAAAAGACGGGGACATAGCCGAAACGATCTGTTTCTTTAAGGAATGCATCAATCGCCGCAGGAAAATCTTCTTTGTTCCCCGAAGGATTGCCCATCACAACGCATTTATTATTAATGGTGTTGAATTGTAAAAAGACAGTCGGTTCTTCTTTGGGATATAAGAAAACCTGTTTATCATGAAGAAAGACAAGTTCACTGTCAATATTCCCGCCATAAGTTGTTAAGATATTATGCAAGATACTATCTTCTGGAAACTCACCCACTTGGTGTTTTTTCCCTTGGAGGTAGCGAACAAATAGAAAGTTAAAACTCATAACTAAGAGGATAGCGATAAATCCTGACAACCAGATCCGTTCGGAAGGGAACAAGAAAAATTCCACAAAATGATGACGATGGTGTGGGAAGTTCGGTAAATTATAAACACCAATTACCAGGTATAACAAAGTCAACAAGCCAAAGATAAACCCATCAATCGTCATCCACTCCCAAGAGTAAACCAGTTGTTCACGGTACAATTCTGATTTTGAAAAAATAACGATAAATAATAAAATAGCTAAATAGAAAATGGAAAACATACTAAAGTCAACAACAAATGAATACAAGATAGCACCAATTAATAAAATAATCGTTGGATAATAGGCTCTTTTAACACGATCAGCAATCCCACGCCCCATAATTAATAATGCAAAGCCTAAAACAATACTCGGAATTTGAATAATAATATGTGAACGGAAGGGGTTAATATCTCTTAACCAATGCACTTGAGTGAAGGCTTCTGGAATAGTGGCTAGGAGCACCATCATAATTCCTGAAAAATAAAGTAAAACCACTTCTAATTTGTGGGCAATTTCCAAAGTAATTTGTTTCAGTAATTGTCGATAATGAGTATCCAATTTTTGGCTTAAGTGTTTTGTAAAGAACAAACAGCCAATTAAGAAAGGAATAATATAATAGAATAAACGATAGAGCAATAACCACAAAACAATAATTTCACGATCGACACCTAAGTTGCTCAGTCCTAAAATCATCATGACATCAAAACTACCTAAAGCCCCTGGAATCATCGAAGCAATCCCAATAATCGAAGCTGCTACATATAAAGGAACAATATCAATTAAAGGAATCGGTACATCTAATAAGTAACCAATACTGATAAAGGTAATTAAAACACCTGTCCATTCTAAAAACGAAGAAACAACTAAAGATAAGCGATTTTTTGCATCGAGGTTACCAAAGGAACTATTTTTTTGGAAATGTAAAATAAGATAAAGTAATGGGAAATAAAGACCGCCACCTAATAACCAAATCCAATATTGCTGTAAATAAGCCATCTTTGGATCAAACTGAACAAGGAAAAAGCAAAGAATACTATAAATAGATAGACCGGATAACACAAAAAGTAAAATATGGGTTAACGCAGGTAAAATTTTCTTTTCCTCTGTTTTATTTCCATAAAATTCAGAACGAAGTCCCATGCTGACCAAACCACCGAATCCACCAATATTATTGATTGTATTGACAATCCAGCTAGATTCAAGGAGTTCCCGTTTTGAGACTTTCAAGTTTAAAATGCGATTTAATGTTAAGTCATAATTTAGCATCGGAGTAACGGAAACTAAACCGATAACCATCATCAATAACAATTTCCATAGCGGAATCTCATCAAAAATCTGTTTTAACTGTTCAAATGAGATCGTTTTACCAATTGATAAAAGTTGGGCAACAACAATAATTGAGACCGCAATAACAAACAGTGTTTTTAGTAATCCTGTATGCGTTTTGATCCAATGAATAATTTGTTTCATTTAGACACCTTCATTTCCTTTAAGAATTTTTCGATTGTTTTATTAAAAATATCTGGTGAGTTTTTGGCAAATAAATGACCCTGTTTATTTACCAAGACCAATTTGCCATCAGGAATGGCATCAGCAATCGCCCGTGAATGGGAAAGCGCAATTAAATCTCGACTGCCAGTAATAACAAGAGTAGGACAGGGGATGTGTTCTAAATCTTGTTTTGTCAGTCCAGTATCTTCAAATAACAGAGCCACGATAGGGAGCCGTGCGCGCAATTTTTTTGAAAAAAAGGCGCCAATACGACAAAACCAATATTGAAAATAAGTGGCAATCGTTACATATTTTTTCAGACCAGACATGGTGACATTTCCAGAATTTAAGACGAGTTTGTTGACGAAATCAGGATATAAATGGGTAAAAACCATGGCAATATTTGCTCCGTCACTAAAGCCCAATAAATTAATTTTTGTTAAGTGTTCTTGTTGAATAATACCAGCTAAATCTTCTGCCAAAAGCGGAAAAGTTAATTGACTTTGTGTATTGGTGGAACGTCCATGTCCGCGGGTATCCACCGCAATAACTTGATACTCCTTGGAGAAATAAGAAATTTGATAATTAAAAAAAGTATGATCATTGCCATTACCATGAAGTAACACAAGGGGGTAATTTGTTTCTTTGCCAAAAATTTGATAAAAAATTTGACTGCCATCTATTGTTTGAAAATATTTTTCTATTGCCATTCTCCGTCACCTATCTCATCTATAATCAATCGAGTCCTCTCTCATTATAGAGTCTTTTGTCTTTTTTTTGTAATAAAAAACAGAAAATTTTCCGAACAGTTTTGTAAGGTGTTGTAATATAGTGTGATATAGTAGAAGATAGCCACCTAAAAAATTAGGCTAGAGGAGGAGAAGTTGATGTCTTTAATCGTTTTAATTGGTGCCCAAGCTGTCGGGAAAATGACCGTTGGCAAGGCTTTAGAAAAGCAGTTAGATGCTAAATTACTATTTAATCATCAAACCATTGACTTATTTGCAAACTATCTTGGGTATACGGAACGTGCGTTTCAATTGTCTGATTCCGTTAGAAAGGAACTTTTTCATGCCTTTGTAGAAAATCCAGCCACAAATACAACAAAAAACATTATTTTTACAGTGGTGATTGCTTTTGATCAAGAACAGGATTTTCAATTTTTAGAAGAAATATCAGAAATTTTTCTTAGTAAACATGAGTCCGTTTATTTCGTCGAACTCGTCTCTTCAACAGAAATCCGCCTAGAACGGAATGTTCATCCAGAGCGGCTAGAGGCAAAACCTTCAAAACGCGATGTCGACTTTTCTCGAAAAGAATTACTCAATACCTTCAAAGAACATCGGTTAGTAAGCCACGAAGGCGAACTAGAAAGTACATTTCCAAATGTAAAAATAACGAAAATAAATAATTCAAACATGACACCAGAAGAAGTAGCAACGAAGATAATTGCTACTTTTGGTTTGACATAATGTGAAAGGAACATCGGAATCAATGAAAAAGTTTTTTAAATATCTCGGTAGCTTGATGGTCCTTCTTCTAAGCATAGCTTTAATTTTGATAGGATATTTAACCTTCCGAGAGTTTCGACCACGAGCGGTTGAACCAGTTGCTATAAATAAACAATTTTCAGAGCAAACCATCGAAAAAAAGCAATCCATTTCTTTAGTCACGTATAACATAGGCTATGCTGGCCTAGGACAAACAGAAGATTTTTTTATGGACGGTGGCAAAACTGTCCAACCAGTTAATAAGGCAATGGTCCAACAGAATTTAACGGGCATTGAAGAAACCTTGAAAGAATTACCAGCGATGATTTACTTATTCCAAGAAGTCGATCGTCGCTCGCAACGTTCTTATGAAGTCAATCAAGAGGAAGAGTTACAAAAACAGCTACAGCTGAACAGCGCATTTGCTTATAATTTTAAGGTAGATTATGTGCCCATTCCTTGGCCGCCGATTGGACGAGTAGAAAGTGGTTTATTAACATTATCAAATGAAAAAATAACAGAGGCCCAACGCATTGCTTTACCCAATCCCTTTCGTTGGCCCGTTAGCATTAGTAACTTAAAACGAGCGCTTCTAGAAACGCGCTTTCCAATTAAAGGCACAGACAAAGAATTAGTGGTTTTTAACTTACATTTGGAAGCCTATGACAATGGGGAAGGGAAGATTGCTCAAAGCAAAAAGTTAGCTGAGGTATTATCCCAAGAATACGCTAAAGGAAACTATGTAATTGCTGGAGGTGACTTTAATCAAGTTTTCAAAGGCAGTCATCGATATCCTGACTTAGGGGAAGCTGGTTGGGCGCCAGGAGAAATTGATCCTGCAGACTTACCTAAACATTTTTCACTTGCTTATGATGATCAACAACCGACTGTGCGGGTGCTTAATAAGCCTTACACTGGCTCTTATGAAACATCTCAAGTGTATGTAATTGATGGTTTTATTGTTTCTGATAATGTGGCTGTTCATAGCGTGAAAACAAAGGACGAACAATTTAAATATACAGATCACCAACCTGTGAAGATGGAAGTTGGGTTAAAATAGAAAAAGTACAAACGGTGCTTGTTGCTTGCACCGTTTGTACTTTTTATTTTACAGATAGCCTTTAGTAATAGAATGAGTGGAATTTAGCATATTTGCTGGCGTTCCTGTAAAAAGAAGCTGTCCGCCATTTTCTCCACCTTCGGGACCTAGTTCAATCAACCAGTCGGCACTTTTAATCACATCAATGTGATGTTCTAATAAAATCAAGCTGTTTCCTTCTTCTACCATTCGATTGAAAAGTTGAAGACTTTGTTGGATATCAATTAAGTGTAAACCATCTGTAGGTTCATCCATTAAATAGATAGCTTTTTTTTGGTGAAGTGTGTCTGCTAATTTTACCCTTTGCAATTCGCCACCAGATAATGTTGAGAGCGATTGATTGAGTTTAAGGTAGCTTAAGCCAACTTCCAGTAAATTTTTTAATGAAAGAGCAAAAGGCTGGTCTTTGAAAAAATCATAGCCATCTTTAACGCTTAAAGCTAGTACTTCAACGATATTTTTTCCGTTATACAGATAATGAAGCACCTCTTCTTTGTAACGCGTTCCGTGACAGGTTTCGCAAATACTAGTAACATCCTCCATAAAAGACATATCGGAGACAATTATGCCTTTCCCCTTGCAAGTAGGACAGGCGCCTTTGGAATTATAGCTAAATAAAGCTGGACTAACATGATTTTCTTCCGCAAACAGTTTGCGGACCTTATCAAAAATATTAAGATAGGTCATAGGTGTGGATCGTAAATTTGCGGTAATGCTTTTTTGTGAAAGATGAATAATTTCTTGGTTATCAGCCTGGGCTTTTTGATAAATTTCTTCCGCTAATGATGATTTACCTGAACCAGCGACCCCACAAATAACAGTCAAAACTCCTAACGGAACTTCGACAGATAGATTGTTTAAATTATGCAGTGTCGCATGTTCGATTGTTAAAGACTTCCTTGCTTTTCTTGGTTGGTCGTTTAAAGGGAGCGGCTCTTGAAGGGCTTGACTAGTCAAGGTTTTGGAGGCTAAAAATGCGTCATACGTTCCTGAAAACTGGACATGGCCACCATTTTCGCCTGCGAAAGGTCCTATATCGATGATAAAATCAGCTTCTCTAATTAATTGTGGATTGTGTTCCACGAGAACCACGGTGTTTCCTTTATTTTTTAAATTGAGCAACGCACGACTGATCCGTTCGATGTCCTTTGGATGTAAGCCAGCACTTGGTTCATCTAAAATATACATAATATCATTTAAGGCGCTGTTTACATACTTAGCAATTTTAATCCGCTGTGCTTCACCACCAGAAAGTGTTTCAGTTGCTCGTCCTAATGTGAGGTAGGAGAGACCGATATTAATTAATGCTTCTAGACGTACAAGTAGCTCTTCTTGAATATTTTTTATTAAGGATAGGTCCATTGAACGAATAAAAGAATGTAATTCAGTGAGTGGCATGTCAACAGCATCAGCAATACTTTTCTGATTAATTTTGCAGCTACGAACACGTTCATTGACTCTACTTCCTAAACAATCAGGACATCTTTTTACGGTAACAAAGTGATTAAGGTATTTTTGATGACGTTTGCCTTCGTCTGTATGCAATATGCTACGTTGCATACGCGGGACGATTCCTTCATACAAAGCTGTATGAGGCCACTCTTTGGGTGGATTAGCTAGTTTTTGTTGTGGAGCATATAAAAATAATGCTAACTCTTCAGGAGAATAGTCCTTGATTTTTTTATCCAAATCAAATAGACCACTATGGGCATAACGCTTCCACCGCCAGTTGCCAACTGTAAATGTGGGGAAATCGATAGGCCCTTCGTTTAATGATTTGTCATAATCAACTAGCTGATGAAGATTGATTTCGGTAATCTTTCCTAAGCCATCGCATGTTGGACATTTTCCATCCGGATGATTAAACGAAAAAGTATCTGAATAACCAACAAATGGAGAACCTGCTCGTGAAAACAGCAAACGTAAAAACGTATAAATATCTGTATACGTTCCCACTGTCGAGCGAGAATTGCCTGCTACTTTTTTCTGGTCAATGACAATTGCAACAGGAAGATTCTCGATTTTTTCAACTTCTGGACGACCATATTTGGGTAAGTAATTTTGAACAAACGAACTAAATGTATCATTTAGTTCACGACGTGATTCAGCGGCTAATGTGTCAAATACTAAGGAGGACTTTCCTGAACCCGAAAGTCCAGTAACAACAGTTAGTTGCTTTTTAGGGATATTGACAGAGATATTCTTCAAATTATTTTGTGTTGCGTGCTTAATTTCAATCCATTCCATTAAAAAACCTCCGTTTCTATTCTATTTTAGCATATAAAAAGGACCTAGCCTAAAAGTTGAACATTGGAATGTTCAAGAGAACTTTACTTTTTAATCGCTTTCATTTATGCTATAAGTAATACAGATTTTTTATCTGTATTAATAGATAAAGGATGTGACTTATGAAGAAGTCGATTTTGTTCAAAAAGTTAGGGATTATTTTATTAATTAGCCAAACACTGGTAGGGGTACCAATGTTGGCACAAGAAAGTATACTAGAAACAACCGTTCAAACAGAAACGGAATCAGTAACAACAGAAACCAGTCAGACTGTAGCTAACTTGGAATCTGAAACTACTAGCCAAACGGTGATGCAGGAAAAAGAATCCTCTTCGGCAATCGCCGAAAGCAGTAGCCGAAATGTGGTTGCAGTAACCACTGAAACCACAAATGAGATACAAAATAGTGATACAGATGAAAAAGCTGTTTCTGCAGAGAATGCTTTTTCAGAAACAGATTATAAACAAGCAACTGCACTGGAGTTAGCAACTTTAGTAAGAGAAAAAAAGGTGACGAGCGAAGAATTAGTAAAAATTGCGTTGGCCATCACTAAACGTGAAAATCCTACATTAAATGCGGTCATTACTTTACGAGAAGAAGCGGCTTTGACAGAAGCAAAAGCTTTACAAGATACAGGTCAACCATTTCTAGGTGTGCCGCTCTTACTAAAAGGGTTAGGACAATCCTTGAAAGGTGAAAGCAACACGAACGGTTTTGGTTTTCTCCAAGATCAAGTGGCTGGTGGGACATCGACCTTTGTCAAAGCACTACAAAATGCCGGATTCATAATCATTGGTCAAACGAATTATCCAGAATTAGGTTGGAAGAATATTTCAGATTCAAAGTTATATGGCGTTTCCGTCAATCCATGGAATCCTAACCATTATTCAGGCGGTTCTTCAGGCGGAGCGGGTGCTAGTGTCGCCGCGGCATTTGTTCCTATTGCCTCTGGAAGTGATGCTGGTGGCTCTATCCGCATCCCTGCTTCTTGGACAGGCACCGTAGGCTTGAAACCTTCTAGAGGAGTAATCATTGGTAATTCTAATAGTGCAAAAGGTCAAACTGTTCACTTTGGTTTAAGTCGAACCGTGGCGGATACAAATGCATTATTTGAAACCTTATTAACCAAAAAAGATCTTCCTGCGGGACATTTAAGTCAAGCGCAACCCATTGCTTATACAACAGAATCTCCTGCCGGAACGCCTGTAAGTGCCGAAGCAAAAGAGGCGGTCGCTGAAGCTGTTGCTTTTTTAAAAGACCAAGGGTACACATTGGTTGAAGTGAAGCACCCTGTTGATGGGGAACGTCTAATGAAAAATTATTATACTGTAGCTGCTGGCTCAGCAGGAATTGCCGATTTTATGGCGCGGCAGAAATTGAAAAGACCGCTTGAACGAAATGATGTAGAACTGTTAACATGGGCGCTTTTTCAAACAGGAAAAAATATAACGAGTGAAGAGACAACTGCGGCTTGGACAGATATTGCTTTACAAGCACAAGCGATGGACGAATTTTATCAACAGTATCCTATCTTATTAACACCAACGACGGCTGCCACGGCACCTAGTATTGATAATCCGTTACTAAAGTCAGAACATGCAGCACAGATGGAAAAAATTGATCAATTGTCACCAGCAGAACAAAAACAATTGATTTATGACCAATGGCTGACGGCGTTCACATATACACCGTTTACACAACAAGCAAATTTATTTGGACATCCAGCATTAAGTGTACCAACTTACGTTTCAAAAGAAGGACTGCCTTTGGGGATTCAATTTAATAGTGCATTAAATGAAGACCGAACGTTGCTACAATTAGGTGCTTTATTTGAAAATAACCACAAGATAAATCAACCACATGTAGAAGAACCAGACAAAGACAAAGACCCAAATGCAAGCGGCGAACCAGATAAAGACAAAGAGCCGGATGCAAGTGGCGAACCAGACAAAGACAAAGAGCCAAATGCAAGCGGCGAACCAGATAAAGACAAAGAACCAGATGCAAGTGGCGAACCAGAAAAAGATAAAGACTCAGATGCAAGTGGCAAACCAGAAAAAGACAAAGAAACAAAAACAAGTGAAGGACCAATCGAAGGAAAAGATCAAAACCAAAACCCAGACAAAGCTGGAAAAACTACTAGTGAGTCATCCTTAGATAATTCGCTGAATTCATCAGCAAATCAGGGAACCAAATCAACAGAAAGTACGCATGCTTTTTCTAATAAAAGTATGATTGGGAAACAAGAACAGCTTCCCAAAAAAGTATTACCAAAAGCAGGTGCAGAAGTACCTAGTACTTTCTGGGTTGTTTTAGGAGGAGCTTTCTTAGTAACGAGTGGAACGATTTATATAAGGAAAACTAGAAAATGATAACCAGTGAAGGCTAGAGACAATTTATCCCCAATTGTCTCCAGCCTTTTTTCTTTGGTATACTAAAACCAATAGGGAAATGGAGGCGAAAGTAATGAGGGCGTTTGAGAAGATTCCAGCGTTTCAGCAATGGCAAAAAGTTGAAGCTATTCACCGTGGTTGGTCAACTGATTTAAAGTTTAAAGTTACCAAAAATCAAGAAACCTTTTTATTGCGAATTTTTCAACAAGAAGAGTTATTAGCCAAACAACAAGAATATCAATTTATCAAAAAAGTAGCGGCGTTAGGATTTCCCAGTTCTAAACCTTTTTTATGTGCACCTATTCCTGAAAGTGAACAAGGATACATGTTATTAACGTATCTAGAAGGTGAAGACTTAAGCGGTGTTTTACCCGCTCTTTCTCCCAAAGGACAACTGAACTTAGGCGTAGAGGCAGGCCGCTATTTAAACAAAATCCATAAGCTTTTGTTGCCTGAAAGGATTAGTCAAAGAGAGATTGCGCGAAATTTATACGAAAAAAAGCAGAGCCAACTAAATAAGTATAAGGAATCTCAATTTTGTATGCCGTACCAGCAGCCAATAATTTCATATTTAGAAAAACAATTACCGTTATTGCAACAACGGCCTGTGGTTTATCAGCATGGAGATTTCCATGTGGGAAATTTTATTTACTTGCCAACTAGGCAGGTCGGTGTGATTGATTTTAATCGATGGGATTTTGGGGATCCTTATGAAGAATTTTACAAGTTACAATTTTTTTCAAGAAATGTTTCGCCATTGTTTGCTTATGGTCAATTACAAGGTTATTTTGCTGGGAAAGTTCCTACCTTATTTTGGCAGTTTCAAAAGCTTTATACTTTTCACGCAGGACTCTATTCTTTAGTTTGGGCACTGAGCTTTGGTGAAAAAGAAATCAGGACTATGGAACAGCAATACCAACAATTACTAGAGGACTATAATTGTGGAGAATTACTAGTTCCCAAATGGTTTTCAACTATCCAAAGAAAGGGATTGAGATTTTAGGTTTATTTCGATAGAATAAAAATAAAAACAGGAGTTTAAGGAATGAAACTAAACGGGATTATTATGATAGCGGTTGTTGGAAGCGTTTTATCTAGCTGTGGTTGGCAAAAATCGAAAGAGGAATCACAGAAAGTACAAACCGTACAAACAAACAATGTAAATACTGAAGAAACAAGAGCAATTTCAGCAACCGAAGTTAGTCAAACTACGGCGTTGGAATTAGAGCAAACAACGCAAACACAAGAATTAACTGAATTAGTTACAGAAGAAGGGACGATTTGGAATCAGCAAAAAGCAAAACAGTTAGGACAATACATGGAAACCTGGGGTCAAGAACGCAATCAGAACTATCAAGCGTACCAACCAGGTCACTCTGTAGCTTTTTACACGATTCAAGTGCCTGATGATTTATTGAGTTATGAACCTAAAATACAACCAGCTATTGGGAACAATCCCATTTGGTTAAATTGGTCAGAAACAGGCAGCGAAGGGGGTTATTGTCTGGTGGCAGTATACTCTGACAGTGCGACACAAGTTGCCCAGAAGCATGTCTATTTATTTACTTTAGTGAATGGTGAAGCCAAAGTCTATGTGAGTAAAGAACAGCCAGTAGAGGAGCAACCTTATTTGTTTTTAAAAGAAACAAGTAATACAGAACTGAAAGAACAATTCACAAACCTTGTGAATAATCTTTAATTTTTTATTTAATCAAAAGGAAAAGAAAATTTATCATTGACAAAGTATCCGCTTTCATTTTATTCTGTAGCTACCCCTTGGGAAAGGGCAAAAGGAAGTTTTGAAAGGGATGGAAAAAATGAAGGAAACAAGTTTAGTAATTATTAAGCCAGATGGCGTTGAACGAAAGTTAGTTGGCAAAATCATTCAACGTTTTGAAGATAAAGGTATTGACTTATTGCACCTTAAATTCGAACGACTAACAGTAGAAACAGTGAAGGAACATTATGAGCATTTAAAAGATGAACTATTTTTCCCTGAATTATTAGCCTATATGACAAGTGGCCCAGTGGTTGTGATGGTCGTTGTAGGGGACAATGTGGTTAAAAAAGTGCGTAAATTAGTTGGAGCAACGAATCCGTTAGATGCTGAAAGTGGCACCTTACGAGCGGATTATGGGTTGTCTGTCACCAAAAATTTAATCCATGCTTCTGATTCTGTCCAATCAGCAAAAATTGAGATGCAACGGTTCTTTGGTTAATCAGCGAAAAAGAAGCAATCCTTTATTTTTTATAAAGGATTGTTTCTTTTTTATTAATTGTCAGAATATTCCGCTTAAATGGTTGACATCTGGAGGTAGAAGAGTAGTATAGACTACATACTAAATACTAAATGACCGCGTGTGCTTCAGGAGGATAAAATGATAACAAGTGATGAATTGACAGAAAATCTTAGTCCGTTTGAATTAAGTCTATTTTTAGAGAAGAAATTACATGAAGAAAATCATAATTTAGAAACATTGTTAAATGCAGGGCGAGGCAATCCTAATTGGACGGCGCCAACACCAAGGGAAGCCTTTTTTTTATTAGGTCAATTTGCTACAAAAGAAACGTTAAGAGAGGGGAGCGAACAAACGGCTGGTATGATTCAGCCAAGTTTTGGTAGAACGCAACGCTTCTTAAACTTTTTAGCAGAAAATCCTAGCAAAGGGGCAACCTTTTTACAAGAAATTTGGACAGCAGAGCATAACTATTTTGGGATGGATAAGGAAATGTGGTTAGATGCCATGTTAGACTATGTGATTGGGGATAATTATCCGAATCCTGTTCGTTGCTTGAAGGCGTGTGAACAACCGATTAAAGCATATTTAAATCAAGAATTATTTTCCAGCGAAGCACAACCGTTTGATATTTTTGCCGTTGAAGGTGGTACAGCAGGGATTTGTTACTTGTTTGATACGTTGGCAAATAATTATTTACTAGAAAAAGGTGATCGTATTGCGTTGTTATTACCAACGTTTGCTCCTTATCTAGAAATTCCAGAACTACCACGTTATGATTTTGACGTGGTTAAAATCAAAGCAGAGCAAATGATTATTGATGGAAAAACGACGTATCAATACTCAAACAAGGAAATTGATAAACTAAAAGACCCGTCCATCAAAGCTGTTTTTGTCGTAAATCCCAGCAATCCAACTGCTAATGCTATGGGAAAACCTACCATTGAACAAATCAAACAAATCGTTGCAGTGGATAACCCTAAGTTAATGATTTTAACAGATGACGTTTACGGAACCTTTGTGCCAGCTTTCCGTTCACTATTTACGGAGTTACCTTACAATACAGCCTGTATCTATTCTTATTCTAAATACTTTGGCGCTACCGGTTGGCGTGTGGGGACTATTGCGGTTAGCCAAGAGAACATCTTTGATCAATTATTAAAAGAATTGCCAGTGGCTCGAAAAATGGAATTACAGGCACGTTATGCTACATTGAATGCAGACACAAGCCAAATTAACTTTATCAGCCGCTTAGTAGCAGACAGCCGCGATATTGCGTTGAACCATGCAGCGGGACTTTCTTCTATTCAGCAAGCAATGATGGCTTTATTTAGTTTGTATGCTTTGTTAAAAGACGGTCAAGCATATAAAGACGAAGTGATGGATATTTGTCATACGCGTGAAAAGCTCTTGTTCCGCACCTTAGGCATTGAAGAGCCTTTAGCAAGTTTAAATACAGCATACTATTGTGAAATTAACTTTAGAGATTGGACAGAAAAACGTTATGGCCCAGAATTTTCAAGTTATTTAACGAAATCGTGGACGATCACAAAAGTATTAACTTCGTTAGCAGAAAAAGAAAAATTAATGCTTTTAAAAGCGGATGCTTTCGGGAGTGACAAATGGTCAGTTCGAATTTCTTTAGCCAATTTAGCTACTAACCAATATAGTGAAGTTGGTAAACGAATGATTCGCCTATCTGAACACATTAAAGAAGAGTGGTTGCGCCAAAAGCGCCAAGCAATTAAATAAAAAAACGCTAAGTCTCTTAAGCTGCAGGAGGCTTAGCGTTTTTGTTTATTATTTATTCATTTTTCCGTCAGTTTTGGTTTATAAATGTTTGCTACACTGGAGATAAGAGGAAATTAAGCGTTTATAAAAAGGAGAGAAGTGAATGAAACATATTAAAGGAATGTTGGTTTTTATCGGATTATTTGTTTTGGTCGGTTGTACGCCAGATCAAGAGCCAACGAAAAAAACAACAAGTGGTCCGCAAGAGACAAAGCAAGTGAAGCAAGTTACCGTCACCAATCAAACGACTTCTGCGGTGGAAAAACAAGCGCCGACTAAAAATGACGAACTGATTGCTAATCAATTGACTTTTGATTCTCATGAATACACGTACGAAGTGGTTACAGGGGCCACACAAACGACATTTGGGACAACCCCACCAGCAAAATATACACCAGAAGAAAAAAAGGAAAAAATGTTTTGGTCCAATCAACCGCCTTTGGGATTAATGACGGGTAACTATTATAAAAATGAAGGTGTATTTACTGGCGGAAATTACGGCATTGTAGAGATTATTACGGAACCTGAAACGCAACGGATTCTGAATGTTGAGTTTACAGAGTTTGCTAGTGATCCTTATTACGATACACGATATTCGGGTGTCAACAAACGCCTGTCGGATTATCCTGAATTTCAAGCAAGCAACACGCGCACAGACGATACGTTAGTCACCGTTGTTAATGGTATTACTTATGTAGAAAAACAAATGCGTGACGAAAATCGTGTCACAGGTAATTTTTATACGGTACGCGGTTCATCAACTTCTGCGCGTGAAGGTTTAATGCCTTTAGCAGCAGAGATGGACACTTGGCTAAAAGAGCCATCGAAAGAAACGTATATCGGTTACGCAGAAGATTTAGGCAATGGCCTAATCGCTCGACTTCAAGTGATAACAGAAGAGCAGAAAATAAAACATGTCAGCTATGATGAATACTTTTCAGATGAACAGGAAAAAATCACAGAAACAGCCCTGCGGCCTTTTTATCGTCAATCGAAATATTATTCACCAGGATACAATAAACAAACCAACAATTCTTTTATTCATTTTGTAGATGCACTAACAAAGGCCATTACGACACAACAAACTTTATCCGTTAACGAAGAACAAGAGCTAAAGCATCCGTCTTTTACTACTTATCAAAGATTGGCTGAAAAAATCAGCACGTTTCAAAATTCATTGAAGGAATAAAAAAACGGAAGTGGGGCATAAGTCGTTTCGACTTATGCCCCACTTTCGTAATCTTAAGATTATCAGCTAAACCAAAGTGAGTTCTTTTTAAAGAAATACTTTTATTTTAGCCTTTTATAGATCTAAATAATTTTCTAAGTAATCTGCTAAACCATCTTGATCATTTGTTTTTTCAGTGACATCGTTAGCTACGGATTTAATTTTATCCGTGGCATTGTTCATAGCAACACCCCAACCAGCATAACTTAACATTTCTTCGTCATTATGTTCATCGCCAAAAGCAATGATATCAGCTGGTTTGACAGATAAAAAGTTCGCCACTTGATCAACGCCATGGGCCTTTTGAATTCCTTTTGCGACCATTTCTAAAATAGGCATTGGACCGCCCCAAGTGCGGACATCAATATAATCACCATATTGTTTTGTCAATGTATCAGCAACTTTTTCAGCTTGGTTTGGTGTGGTCCGAACCATCATTGAGGTAGGATTGGTTCGTAAATTTTTAGCAGTAAGTAAATTATCTAAGGTTGCTTTGGAAGCAAAAAATTTCGGATCGAACCCATCTAACGTATCGATATAAAATGTTTCTTTGTTTTCAGCAGCAACAAAATCTAATTGTAATTCTTTTTTCTGTTCCAAAATGTCAAAGACTAGGTCACGTTCAATATTGGCTTCGCTTTCCAAGTCCCATTTTTTCTCTGGAATGTGGACTAAAGCGCCGTTAAAGTTAACCATAGGGGTCGTTAGGCCAAGTTGTTGGTAAAATTGATGACTCATTCTATAGGGACGTCCAGTGGCAATACTGACGTAATGACCGTTGTCAATCGCTTTTTTTAGTGTTTGTTCGGTTTTTGGACTGATTAAAGACTGTGCATTTAATGTTGTGCCGTCTAAATCAATAGCAATTAATTTTTTCAAGTAAAAATTCCTCCTAAATGCCTTTTACTCAGTCTAGCATAAAACCGAAGATTATCAAGGGGAGAAGCATGTTCATTTATAAGGTTTAAAAAAAAGCTTAAGAAGTATGCTACACTAAAATAAACCGTTTGAAAAAGGAGCGCAGAGCATCTTGAAAAATTCTAGAAATTATTTACGAGTGATCACCTTAATCTATTGTATCTATATGTGGTTATTTGCTACGCATTTTCATTTTATGGCGTTGAACGTGTTGTTAGCCTATATTCCAATTGAACTTAGTTATCTTTTAAACGCAGAAAAACGTAAAAGGGATTGGTTGATAGGTTTTGCTTGGTTAATTTTTTATCCTAATGCGCCGTACCTATTTACGGATTTTTTTCATTTAGAAACGCTATCTATTTATCGAGGCTTTAATACGATTTTTGCAAACCAAATTGGTGATTGGTGGGCGTTTGTTTGCTTAACTAGCGGGATTGTTATATATGGACTTTTAGGGATGAAAACAGTAACAACTGTTAGTCAGAAATTGCAAAGTTATTGTGACTATAGAACAATTGTAGTCTTTCAAGCCAGCCTTCATTTCTTGTCTGCTTTGGCGATTTATGTTGGACGTTTTGATCGATTACACAGTGTCTATCTTTTTATGAGTCCAATTGAAACAGTGAAAATTATCTTTTTTGACTGGTCCCTTCAAAAATTAATGTTTATTTTATTAATGATGTTTCTACAGATGCTGTTGTTTGGGCTAATCCAATTATTAGGAAAAGAAGAAGCAATGTAAAGCTTTTTCTTTTTTTATATCCACAAAACACGAACGTTATATAGAAAAATATATATAATAGTTAATATTTTGTTGTAAAAAGATAGCGATTCTCTTATAATCAAAGAGTAATTATTCGAAAACATGGATTTTAAGGGAGAGAAGTGCAATTATGAATACGTTTTTCAAATTAAAGGAAAACAAGACAACGGTATCAACTGAAATAATGGCGGGGGTCACGACCTTTTTTGCAATGAGTTATATTTTATTTGTTAATCCGTCCATTCTTTCAGAAACAGGGATGCCTTTTCAGGCTGTTTTTTTAGCGACCATTATTGCTTCAATCATCGGTACATTAATTATGGGGCTGTTTGCTAATGTACCTTACGCTCAAGCACCGGGGATGGGACTCAATGCTTTCTTCACGTTTACGGTCGTTTTTGGGATGGGGTATACATGGCAACAAGCATTAGCAATGGTTTTTATTTGTGGTTTGATTAACATTTTGATTACAGTGACAAAAATTCGCAAAATGATTATTAAAGCAATTCCAGAGAGTTTACAACATGCTATTGGTGGTGGGATTGGAATTTTTGTCGCTTATGTAGGGTTGAAAAATGCTGGCTTACTAAGTTTCACAGTACAAGCAGAACCTCAAAATGGTGTTGTGAATGGTTCGAGTATCGTGCCCGCTTTAGGAAATTTTGATAATCCAGCCATTATTTTGGCGGTAATTGGGTTAGTTTTAACAATGATTTTAGTTGTCACGAATGTTCGTGGAGCTATTTTAATTGGCATTGTGGTTACTACGTTAGTCGCAATTCCAATGGGGGTGGTAGACACTGCTTCGGTTGATTGGCATGCTAATTCGTTGGGCAATTCATTTAAAGAATTAGGTACAACTTTTGGCGCTGCTTTTGGTGCTGAGGGCTTACAGTCATTGTTTAGTGATTCTTCAAAAATTCCTCAAGTCTTAATGACCATTATTGCCTTCAGTTTATCAGATACGTTTGATACAATTGGAACATTTATCGGTACGGGACGTCGAACAGGGATTTTCTCTAAAGAAGATGAATTAGCTTTAGAAGATAGTAAGGGTTTCAGCACTAAAATGGACAAAGCTCTATTTGCAGATGCTATTGCAACATCTATCGGTGCGATTTTTGGTACATCGAATACGACAACTTATGTAGAAAGTGCAGCAGGAATCGGTGCGGGTGGTCGAACAGGTTTGACATCGGTAGTGGTAGCAATTCTATTTGCCCTAAGTAGTCTTTTTTCACCACTTATTGCTATTGTACCAGCACAAGCTACGGCTCCAGCGTTAATTTTAGTGGGAATTATGATGTTAGCTTCTTTCAAAGACATCAATTGGACGGATTTAGAAGATGCGATTCCAGCATTTTTTGCTTCAATTTTCATGGGATTATGTTATAGCATCTCTTATGGGATTGCTGCTGGGTTCATCTTTTATGCAGTGGTGAAAGTAGTCAAAGGAAAAGCCAAAGAAGTTTCACCAATTATTTGGGTCATTGATGCGTTGTTTATCTTAAACTTTGTAATCTTAGCTATTTTATAGTAAACAGAAGTGAGGCTAAGATAACAGCGGTTAGCTTTGAAGGTGTTGTATTTATTCAGCTGTTTATCTTAAGCCCAAGTGTTAAGAAGTCTGGCAGATTGGTCGTTTTGACCGGTCTGTCAGACTTTTTTTTAAAGAATTTTCTTTTGAGAGATTCACTCTTTTAGAGTATAGTGGTAGGTGAAGAGGTGATAAGGTGGATAAAAGTATGAAAATAAAATGGAAGCAGAATTTATTAGTCGCATGGATTGGTTGCTTTTTTACAGGGGCGAGTATTAGCTTAGTTATGCCGTTTATTCCAGTATACGTTGAACAATTAGGGACGCCTAAGAGTCAAGTAGAGTTGTTTTCTGGATTGGCAATTTCTGTCACGGCGTTTGCTGCTGCGATTGTTGCACCGATTTGGGGAAATTTAGCTGATCGAAAAGGTCGGAAAATTATGATGATTCGCGCTGCAGCAGGAATGACGATCACAATGGGGGCGTTAGCATTTGTCCCTAATGTATACTGGCTGTTGATTATGCGGTTTATGAACGGGATTTTATCCGGCTATATTCCTAACGCAACAGCGATGATTGCGTCGCAGGCGCCAAAAGAGAAAAATGGCTGGGCTCTAGGGACATTATCAACAGGTGCAATTGCTGGGACGTTAATTGCGCCATCGATTGGCGGTGCGTTGGCACAGTGGTTTGGAATGGAAAATGTCTTTATTATTACCGGCGTTATTTTATTCATTACAACGTTGTTGACTATCTTTTTAGTTAAAGAAGATTTTCAACCAGTTGAGAAAAAGGATTTATTAACGACGAAAGAAATTTTTAGTAAGATGGATCATGTTTCAGTATTGATTGGTTTGTTTGTGACTACGTTAATTTTACAATTAGGAATTACAAGTATCAGCCCAATCTTAACGCTTTATATTCGATCTTTAAGTGGCGATACAGAGAATGTATTATTTGTTAGTGGTTTGATTGTTTCGATTGCCGGCGTTTCAGCAATTATTTCTTCTCCAACTTTGGGAAAAATTGGGGACCGCATTGGGAACCAAAAAGTTTTATTAGGCGGATTAATTCTTTCTTTTATTTGTTACATTCCCATGGCGTTTGTGCAAACACCTTTTCAGTTAGGTGTTTTACGATTCCTTTTAGGTTTTTCAACAGGTGCTTTAATGCCATCAATTAATACGTTAATTAGTAAAATAACGCCAACAGAGGGCGTAAGTAGAGTTTATAGTTACAATCAGATGTGTAGTAATTTCGGTCAAGTTTTAGGACCGATGGTAGGGTCGACAGTTGCCCATGGTTTTGGCTATTCTTCTGTTTTTCTGGTAACCGCTTGTTTCGTTTTAGGAAACATTGGGTTGTCCTTCTTTAATTTCCGAAAAGTTTTAAATAAAAAGCTCTAAACAGTTGAAAAGATAAAAAAACCAGTTACAATAACTTTAGTAACTGGTTTTTTCTTATTTAACAGGTTTGGTTTCTTTCGGTACTGCAAAGTGTGCAATTAATAAAATAATAACGGCTGTTGCCAACGATAGAATCGTTGTCATTTTAAAGTCGTATGAACCACCAGATAATGCACCGCCGATATATCCAACGACTTGGCCTAATGCGAAGGTCCAGAAAAATACAACAAGATAACGCATATGAGCACCTCTTTTCTAGCTCTTAGTTTAGCATATTTTCTTTAAAAGTAAAGAATCCGCGATAGGAAAATAAGAGAAGAGGCAAAAAATAGCAAGGATTCAAAAAGGAGCTGTCCAATGTCATTTCCACAATTACATACCGTTACTTCCTATTCGCTTTTATCTAGTACGGTTAGGATTCGTTCCTATGTAAAACAAGCGAAAGCGTTAGGTTATCAAACATTAGCGATTACCGATATCAATGTCTTGCATGGGGCGGTTGAATTTTATGAAGCATGCCAAGAAGCGGGAATTCAACCAATTATCGGTTTAAGATTAGAATATACCCCAGCAGAAAAAGAAGGGCATTCCGAATTGCTTTTATTTGCTAAAAATTTAAAAGGGTATCAGCAATTAATGCAACTATCTAGCAGCAAAATGACGACAGAGGGTCCCTTTTACTTAGCGGAACATCAATCCTTATTAAGTGATTTATTTGCCGTGACTTTGTCAGCCAAAGGAGAAGTCGCCCAAACATTTTTTGAAGATGAACAACAAGCGGTTCACGCTTTCCAACAACTTGCTTCATATTTTGATCCCCAGTCGTTATTTGTTGAACATTCTTTTTCAATGAATCAACAACGTAATCCAGCGCTCTTTTCTTTTTACCAAAGAGAACAATTACCTGGCGTGGCTTTGCAAGAGGTACGTCATTTAACAAGGGAAGAAGGCTTTGCCGTAACTGTTCTTGAGAGCATCAAAGAAAATAATCAATTGAATATTACAAGTCAAACACCGGAAATAGAAGGTCTGAATTACTTGCGTGAAGCAGAGACGACGATGGAACAAATGCTTCAAATAGCTGGTGCAGAAGTGGTCCAGAATACGATTCAGCTAGCTGAAAATTGCCGAGTTGACATTCCTTTACATCAAAAATTATTACCGCATTTTCCTGTGCCTGATAATCAAACGGCTGGTTCTTATTTACGCACATTGTGTTTAGAAAAATTACCAGAAAGAGTGCCTCATCTAAATGAAGTTTACCAAAAACGATTAGAAAAAGAGTTAACCATCATTCACAATATGGGCTTTGATGATTACTTTTTAATCGTTTGGGATGTGATGGACTTCTGTCATAACAATCAAATTGTTACAGGCGCTGGCCGAGGTTCAGCTGCAGGCTCTTTAGTGTCCTATGTGCTATCAATTACAGATGTAGATCCAATCAAATATGATTTGCTCTTTGAACGTTTTTTGAATCCGGAACGCTACACGATGCCCGATATTGATTTAGATATTCCTGATAATCGGCGGGAGGAAGTTTTAGCTTATGTCAGTCAAAAATATGGTCATTATCACATGGCGCAAATTGCCACGTTTGGTACGATGGCTGCGAAAATGGTTTTACGGGACGTTGCACGTGTTTTCGGGTTGTCCCAGAGTGAAGCGAATCGTTGGTCGGCAGCTGTCCCCAACAAGCTGAAAATTACGTTAGAAGAAGCGTACCAAGAGTCGAAACGGATGCAAGAATTGGTCAATTTTTCACCAAATAATCAATTGCTCTATAAAACAGCTGTTCAGCTAGAAGGATTGCCTCGCCATGTTTCTACGCACGCAGCAGGTGTGGTAATTAGTGATGAAAATCTTTTGAATTTGGTTCCGTTACAACTAGGATCGAATGAAATTTTATTGACCCAATTTACTATGAATGATGTTGAAAAAATTGGTCTTCTGAAAATGGATTTCTTGGGCTTAAGAAATTTATCCATCATTGATGATACCCTCACAGCTGTTAAACGCGTCTATAATCAAACCATTCGTTTGAATCAGATTCCATTAGATGACGAAACGACGCTGGCTTTATTTAGAAAAGGGGAAACAAGTGGTGTTTTTCAGTTTGAATCTGCTGGAATTCGGAATGTATTAAGAAAATTAGGGCCAACTAGCATTGAAGATATTGCTGCTGTCAATGCCCTGTATCGTCCTGGTCCGATGCAAAATATTGATGTTTTCATCCGCCGGAAAAAAGGCTTGGAACAAATTAGTTATCCAGAGCCTAGTCTCGCCCCCATTTTGGAAAATACGTACGGAATTATTGTTTACCAAGAGCAGATTATGCAAGTTGCTGCGAAAATGGCAGGCTTCTCTTTAGGGCAAGCTGACATTTTACGTCGGGCCATTAGTAAAAAGAAAAAAGATGTGCTAGATGAAGAACGAAATCATTTTGTTAATGGTGCGCTACAACAAGGCTATCCCCAAGAGACAGCTAACCAAGTGTACGATTATATAGAGCGCTTTGCTAATTATGGCTTTAACCGCTCGCATGCATTTGCCTATTCCTTTATTGGTTTTCAAATGGCTTACTTGAAGGTTCATTATCCGAGTGCTTTTTATGTCGCATTGTTGCATTCTGTTCGTCATAATCCAACAAAAATTAAAGAATATATTGGCGAAGCTAGAAAAAACAAGCAGACGATTTTGCAGCCGTCAATTAACCAAAGTCACTACAGCTTTTACCTAAATCAGCAACAGCAAATTTTATTTGGTTTTAGTTCTTTAAAAGGAATCCGCCGAGACTTCATTCAAAATATTTTAAATGAACGCCGAGAAAATGGACCGTACAAAACGTTCGATGAGTTTCTTTTGCGAATTGACCGTAAGTGGTTGAAAGTTGAAAATATCGAACCATTGATTGCCATCGGTGCATTTGACGAAATTGCGCCTAATCGCCGTCAATTAGCGGTAGGTTTAGAGAGTAATATCCAAAGTATTCTTCTCAGCGGTGGTAGTATGGATTTGTTAGAAACATTGAAGCCAAAGGAAGAAGAAATTGCCGATTATCCGCTAGAAGAGCGACTAGAACAAGAAGAACAATATTTAGGGGTCTATTTATCAGGACATCCGACAGAAGAGTTCAAAAAAACACGCTTAGCCAAGCAAACGCAACTTGTTCATGAACTTGTTGAAAATCAGCCCACGAAATTATTGATTTATGTCAAAAACATTCGGACGATTCGGACCAAAAAGGGAGAACAAATGGCCTTTGTTGATGGGGATGATACAACAGGAAGTATTTCACTAACGTTGTTCCCAACTGTTTTTCGCCAGTTAAGACAGAGTGTCGAGAAAGGGCAAGTTTATTATGTGGAAGGAAAAGTGGAACGCAGTACGTACAATCAAGAATTGCAAATATTGGTTCAACGAATAGAAAAAGCGCAACAAGTAGAAACATCAATTAGTGACGAAACGTGTTTTATCAGAATTACAAAAGATGTCGAACAAACGGACGTTTTTCAGAAAATGAAAGAGGTACTTAGTCGTCATGCTGGACACATTCCAGTGATTGTCTATTTTGAAAAAACAGGAAAGAAAATAGTATTAAATGAAGAAAATTGGGTCGCTCATACAAGCGCTAGTCAGCAACAATTAGCTTACGTTTTAGGCGAGCAAAACGTCATTTTCAAATGATTTACGGTAAAAAATACTAGTTGTTTTCAACTTTTTTCATTTTTTTCTTCTTAACTCAAGACATTTTGGTTCTTTAATGGTAAAATGAATGACGTAATATTTTTGTATATCAATTTTTGCGAAAAGGTTTCTTTTGGCAGTTGAAAGTATATTATATGAGGTGAAATAGCGAATGAAACGCATTGGTATTTTAACCAGCGGGGGAGATGCCCCTGGAATGAACGCTGCAATTCGTGCAGTCGTACGCAAAAGTATTTTTGATGGAATCGAAGTTTACGGTATTAACTATGGATTTGCCGGTTTAGTCGCAGGCGACATCCGTCGTTTAGATGTTGCTGACGTTGGCGATAAGATTCAACGTGGTGGAACATTCTTGTACTCTGCTCGTTATCCTGAATTTGCTACTGAAGAAGGGCAATTAAAAGGAATCGAACAATTGAAAAAATTCGGTATTGAAGGCTTAGTTGTTATTGGTGGAGACGGTTCTTATCATGGCGCAATGGCTTTGACAAAACGTGGTTTCCCCGCTGTTGGAATTCCTGGAACGATTGATAATGATATTCCTGGAACAGATTTCACAATCGGTTTTGATACAGCGATTAACACTGTTTTGGAATCAATTGACCGAATTCGTGATACAGCGACTTCTCATGTTCGTACATTCGTTATCGAAGTAATGGGACGTAACGCTGGTGATATCGCATTGTGGTCAGGCGTGGCAGGCGGAGCAGATGAAATCATTATTCCTGAACATGATTTTGATATGAAAAACGTTGCCAAACGTATTCAAGAAGGCCGCGACCGCGGGAAAAAACATTGCTTAATCATTTTAGCAGAAGGCGTAATGGGCGGAAATGAATTTGCTGATAAACTTTCTGAATACGGTGATTTCCATACGCGTGTATCAATTTTAGGACACGTGGTTCGTGGGGGCTCGCCAAGTGCTCGTGACCGTGTATTAGCAAGTAAATTTGGGTCATATGCTGTTGAACTTCTAAAAGAAGGCAAAGGCGGTTTATGTATCGGTATGTTAGATAACCAAGTAGTTGCAGCTGATATTATTGACACGTTAGAAAACAATAAACACAAACCAGATTTATCTCTTTATGAGTTAAATCATGAAATTTCTTTTTAATCTTGTATATTAGCTAATCTTATTAGCTTTGTATAAACAAATTTGGAATAGGAGCGTTTTAGTAATGAAAAAAACGAAAATCGTATGTACGATTGGACCAGCTAGTGAATCCGTTGATATGCTAGTAAACTTAATTAATGCAGGTATGAATGTTTGCCGTTTGAACTTTTCACATGGTGACTACGAAGAGCATGGTGCTCGTATTAAAAACATTCGTGAAGCTGTAAAAATTACAGGGAAACGCGTAGCGATCTTACTAGATACAAAAGGTCCTGAAATCCGCACAAATGACATGGAAAATGGCGCAATCACAATGAAAATTGGTGACTCAGTACGTATTTCTATGACAGAAGTTTTAGGAACAAATGAAAAATTCTCAATCACTTATCCAGAATTAATCAATGATGTAAACGTAGGTTCACACATTCTTTTAGATGATGGTTTAATCGATTTAGAAGTAACTGATATCGACCGTGATGCAAACGAAATCGTAACAGTTGTTAAAAACGAAGGCGTCTTGAAAAACAAAAAAGGCGTTAACGTACCAGGCGTTTCTGTAAACTTACCAGGGATCACTGAAAAAGATGCTAACGATATCCGTTTCGGAATTGGTCAAGGAATTGACTTTATCGCAGCTAGCTTCGTTCGTCGTGCTTCTGACGTTTTAGAAATCACTAAAATTTTAGAAGAAGAAAACGCAACACACATCCAAATCATTCCTAAAATCGAAAACCAAGAAGGTATCGATAATATCGATGAAATCTTAAAAGTTTCTGATGGTTTAATGGTTGCTCGTGGTGACATGGGTGTTGAAATTCCAACAGAAGATGTTCCAGTTGTCCAAAAAGCTTTAATTAAAAAATGTAATGCTTTAGGTAAACCAGTTATCACTGCAACACAAATGTTAGATTCAATGCAACGTAACCCACGTCCAACACGTGCGGAAGCAAATGACGTAGCAAACGCAATCTACGATGGAACAGATGCAGTAATGTTATCAGGCGAAACTGCAGCAGGGGATTACCCATTAGAAGCTGTTCAAACAATGGCTCGTATTGCAGTTCGTACAGAAGAAACATTAGTTAACCAAGATTCATTCGCATTGAAATTATATAGCAAAACAGATATGACTGAAGCAATCGGACAATCTGTTGGCCATACAGCACGTAACTTGGGTATCCAAACAATCGTTGCGGCAACAGAATCAGGCCACACAGCACGTATGATCTCTAAATACCGTCCAAAAGCACATATCGTTGCAATTACGTTCTCAGAACAAAAAGCACGTAGCTTATCATTATCATGGGGTGTTTACGCAACAGTTGCTGACAAACCATCAAGCACAGATGAAATGTTTAATTTAGCTTCAAAAGTATCACAAGAAGAAGGTTATGCTTCAGAAGGTGATTTAATCATTATCACTGCTGGTGTTCCAGTTGGCGAAAAAGGCACAACAAACTTAATGAAAATTCAAATGATCGGTTCTAAATTAGTTCAAGGTCAAGGTGTCGGTGAAGAAGCAATTATTGCAAAAGCCGTTGTTGCAGGAACTGCTGAAGAAGCAGTTGCTAAAGCGACTGAAGGAGCTATTTTAGTTACAAAAACAACAGATAAAGAATACATGCCTGCAATTGAAAAAGCATCAGCATTAGTTGTTGAAGAAGGTGGTTTAACTTCTCATGCAGCTGTTGTAGCGATTGCGCAAAATATTCCAGTTATCGTAGGTGCTGCAGATGCAACATCATTAATTAATAATGACGAAGTGATTACTGTTGATCCTCGTCGTGGTATTGTTTACCGCGGAGCAACAACAGCTATCTAAGTCTAATTAATTCAATCATTTGATTTTAAGCAATATGTACTCGGACGCAAAGCTGGGACAAACCGATTCGTCAGTTTGTCTCAGCTTTTTTTACAAAGAAGACAGTAGTACGAAATGTTCAGAAAACACGTATTCAGTAAATAAAGAGTTGGGCGCAAATAGTAAAATTATGTCTTATTTTTAAATTATCTATGTTATTTCACACAAAAATTTTGTTATTTAATTGAATAAGCGCTAAGTTATCTTCAACAGAAAAACAATTATAAAAAAAACGAAAGAAAAACAGGAAATAAGAAAGGGCTGTCAAGAAAATTTCATTGACAAAGCTTTCATACCCCTGTATAATAGCTTTTGTTGCTTAGGAGTGATAATTATGAAGTGGTCTTTGTTAGAATTAAATAAATACAAAGAAGAGCCGCTAGTGTTTTCAGAAACATTGCATCTTAAAGAAGAGCTTCTTCAACGAGATGATACCTTGTTGGATGTTAGTCCAATCAAAGTAGAAGGCTTATTAGCAGTCAATAAATCAGAATATTTACTTCATTACACTATTCAGGTAACTGTAACCGTTCCTTCATCCCGTTCTTTAGAACCTGTGGCTTTGCCAATGCAAATCACGGTCGATGAAGTCTTTATGACAAAAGAACAAATGGATACAAGAGATGAACGATTTGCAGCTGAAGAGATTATTTTATTGGACAAGCCAACAATTGATTTAGATGAATCTGTCGAAGACAACATTCTATTGTCCATTCCAATTCAAGTGCTTACAGAAGAAGAACAAAACAGTCAAGAAATGCCAAGTGGCAATGACTGGGAAGTGATTTCAGAAGAAGCATATTTGGAAAGTAAGCAGAAAGCAGCAGAACAAACAGTGGATCCTCGTCTGGCTAAACTATCAGAATTACTCAGCGATAATGCTGAAGAGGAAGATAACAGCTAGGTTGGAATATATTGTGTATGTAAATACACGCATCTTTACAAGGAGGTGGAACAACAATGGCAGTACCAGCTAGAAGAACTTCTAAAGCGAAAAAAGCAAAACGTCGCACACACTACAAATTAACAATCAAAGGCTTAAATGCATGCTCAAACTGTGGTGAAATGAAAAAAAGCCATCACGTATGTCCAGCATGTGGTCACTACGATGGAAAAGACGTAATGTCTAAAGAAGCATAAGCATAAAAACATTTTTTGAAATGTTGAATCCCCTAGGCTAACCATGGAGCCTAGGGGATTTGTATTTTTTTAAGAAAATATGAAGAAATTGGAAATTTATTGGCACTATATTGTTTTCATATGAAAGATAGTGCGTTATAATAGTGAGGATTATAAGAGAATGCTCATAGAATTTTCGTTGATTATAATATAGGAGGTCATAAAATGACAAAACAACAATTTGGCGTAGTCGGCATGGCTGTCATGGGGAAAAATCTTGCTTTAAACATTGAAAGCAGAGGCTATACAGTTGCGCTGTATAACCGTACAGGATCAAAAACAACAGAAGTGGTTGAAGAACATCCTGACAAAAACTTTCAAGCAACATACTCAATTGAGGAATTTGTGAATGCAATTGAAAAACCTCGTCGAATTATGTTGATGGTTAAAGCTGGACCTGCAACAGATGCGACAATCCAAGAATTGTTACCACACCTTGATAAAGGCGACATCTTAATTGATGGCGGTAATACGTTCTTCAAAGACACAATGCGACGTAATGAAGAACTAGCAAACTCAGGAATTAACTTTATTGGTACTGGCGTTTCTGGCGGAGAAGAAGGAGCCTTGAAAGGACCATCTATCATGCCTGGCGGACAAAAAGAAGCGTATGAGTTAGTTGCGCCAATTCTTGAAAAAATTTCAGCTAAAGCAGAAGACGGTGAACCATGTGTGACTTACATTGGCCCAAATGGTGCTGGACATTATGTAAAAATGGTTCATAATGGGATTGAATATGGGGACATGCAATTAATTGCTGAATCCTACGACTTAATGAAACAAATCTTAGGTTTATCTGTTGATGAAATGGCAGAGATTTTCAAAGAATGGAACGAAGGCGAATTAGACAGTTACCTTATCGAGATCACGGCTGACATTTTGACACGTAAAGATGATGAAGGAACCGACCAACCAATCGTTGATGTTATTCTTGATGCAGCAGGCAACAAAGGAACAGGTAAATGGACAAGCCAAAGTGCGTTAGATCTTGGTGTACCATTACCATTAATTACAGAATCAGTATTTGCACGTTTTATTTCGGCTTACAAAGAAGAACGCGTAAAAGCAAGTGGCATTTTATCAAAACCTGCAGCCTTTAACTTTGCAGGCGATAAAAAAGAATTGATTGAAAAAATTCGCGAAGCATTATACTTTAGTAAATTAATGAGTTATGCGCAAGGTTTTGCACAACTCCGTGCAGCTTCTGAAGAATACGGATGGGATTTACCATTTGGTGAAATTGCAAAAATCTGGCGAGCAGGTTGCATTATCCGTGCACAATTCTTACAAAAAATTACCGATGCATATGAAAAAAATCCAGCACTTGAAAACTTGTTGTTAGATGAATACTTCGTAGAAATTACGAAAAAATATCAACAAGCCGTTCGTGAAGTTGTTGCGATTGCTGTTCAAGCAGGTGTTCCTGTACCAACATTCTCATCTGCAATTGCTTATTACGATTCTTATCGTTCAGATCGCTTACCAGCGAATTTAATTCAAGCACAACGTGATTACTTCGGTGCTCATACGTACGAACGCACAGACAAAGAAGGAATCTACCATTACAGCTGGTACAACGAAGAATAAACACGCTGGAGACCATGAGTGTGGCTCACCATGCTCATGGTTTTACTGTGGCTTAAAAAAGAACCAGACAGATTGAGTAGTAATTCTCTAATAAGTAGTAAGGAATAAAAAGGTTGAGCTTGAGTATAGCTTTTAAAGAGAAAGGACAATTAATCAAATGAGCAACATTTTAATTATTGAAGATGAAAAGAACTTAGCGAGATTCGTTGAGCTTGAATTAAAACATGAGGGGTATACGACAGAAGTACACTACAATGGTCGTACAGGATTGGAAGCCGCTCTTAACAACGAATGGGATGCTATCCTTCTTGATTTGATGTTACCAGAATTAAATGGATTAGAAGTATGTCGCCGTGTTCGCCAAGTGAAAAATACACCAATTATTATGATGACTGCGCGTGATTCAGTAATTGACCGTGTTTCTGGCTTAGACCATGGAGCGGATGATTATATTGTTAAACCATTTGCAATTGAAGAATTGTTAGCTCGTTTACGTGCGTTACTTCGTCGTATTGATATTGAGGGCGATAAAAACGTTGCAAAACAAACAACGATTACATATCGTGACTTAACAATTGAAAAAGAAAATCGTGTCGTTCGTCGTAATTCTGAAATGATTGAATTAACAAAACGCGAATACGAATTACTATTAACGCTAATGGAAAACGTGAATGTTGTCTTGGCACGTGATGTTTTACTAAATAAAGTTTGGGGCTATGAAACAGAAGTAGAAACAAACGTTGTGGATGTGTATATCCGCTACTTACGAAATAAAATTGACGTACCTGGAGAAGAAAGCTACATCCAAACTGTCCGTGGAACTGGCTACGTTATGCGTTCGTGAGAACTAATTAATGAAAAGAACGATTAAAAAAGAACTGGAAGGCCCATCTTTAACTATAAAGTGGGCTTTCGCAAGTTCTTTCTTTATATTTGTAGTTTTTACCATTTTTGCGGTGATTACCTATAAGTCTTCTGTCAGTCTTATTGTTGCCAAAGAAAAGGAAAATGTCGAAGCAACGATTGCAGAAGTAACAAATCGATTAGCTAATGCCAATGAAAATTTAACGGTAACAGACGTTTTTGACTATTTAAAAACGCCGAGTGAAAGAGATGAAAACTACTATAATAAGCATACAGCAGTAGAAGGTTCGTTTATGGAAATGGACAGTTTCATATCTGAACTAGGACAACCAGAACTTTATTTATCTGTGTATGACACAAACCAAAAGCTAGTTTTTAAAACACAAAATGAATATGATAAGTTATTACAATTGGATCGACAATTACCTGTTGTTCGAACCGTTTTTGATAAAACCGGTTTTTATTCCGTGGAACCTATTTTTTCAAAAGAAACACGAGAAAAGATTGGCTATATTCAAGCGTTTTATGAACTTTCTTCTTTTTATGAAATTCGTAATCATTTATTATTAACACTTGTAGTTTTAGAAGTGATTTCTCTGATTGTAAGTAGTGTCTTAGGCTTTATCCTCTCTTCTTATTTCTTAAAACCATTAAAAGTATTGAGAGATACGATGGATACAATCCGCAAAGACCCGCAATCAGATGTCCACATGCCGGAGATTAATACGAGAGATGAGTTAGCAGATATCTCGGAAATCTTTAATGAAATGTTAGATCGTATGAGACGCTATATCGAACAACAAGAGCAGTTTGTTGAAGATGTTTCCCATGAATTAAGAACGCCCGTTGCGATTATGGAAGGCCATTTAAACCTTTTAAATCGTTGGGGGAAAGACGATCCTGAAATTTTAGATGAATCATTAAAGGCCAGTTTACAAGAAATTAGTCGTATGAAGAGTTTGGTCCAAGAAATGCTTGACCTTTCACGCGCTGAACAAGTGGACACCCAATATGCAAATGAACGAACAGATGCTAAACAAGTAGTCTACCAAGTATTTAATAACTTCCAATTGGTTTATCCTGAGTTTCATATCACATTAGATGACGATTTACCAACCGAAGTTGAACTGAAAATCTATCGTAATCACTTTGAACAATTGCTAATTATTCTATTAGATAATGCGATTAAATATTCAACAGATCGAAAAGAAGTGCATATTTCCATTTCTCGAACGATGAATGAATTTGAAATAGCTGTGCAAGATTTTGGTGAAGGAATCACTGAAGAAGACTTGGAGAAAATATTTGATCGATTCTATCGAGTAGATAAAGCCCGTGCAAGAAATAAAGGTGGTAATGGCTTAGGTCTATCGATTGCAAAACAATTAGTCGAAAACTATAAAGGACGTATTGATGCAGAAAGCGTATTGCATCAAGGAACGATCTTTAGAATTTTTATTCCAATCGCTGGAATAAAAGAAGAGAGCAACGTACAATAAAGTACGTTGCTTTTTTTACGAATGATTAACGAACATTTCAGTAAGAGAAAAGGGATTATAAGATAAAGAAACGAATGTTTTCTTTGCAGAAAATATTCATCGTTCGAAATTGAAAAAAATGTTATTTTTCTGCAAAATAATAGTTGCGTTTTAGAAAAATCCTTGGTATATTAATATCTGTTCTGACAAACAGTTCGTTAAGAAAAAAGTTTTAAAAAGTTAAAAATTTTTCTTGACGAAAAGATAAATAACATGTTAGAATAACAAAGTCGTTAAAGAGATTGCTTTTAAATCAATCATTTGATCAAAAAAACTTGTTATAAAATAACAAAAAAGTTTTAAAAAGTTGTTGACAAACAACTGAGATAATGATAAGATATAGAAGTTGTCACAGCAGACGGCAACGACCGAGCAAAACAACTTAAAAAAACTTTTTTAAAAAAGTTCTTGACATTCAAACGAAAGTTTGTTATGATATAAAAGTTGCTGCGAGGTAACGTAGACCTTTGAAAACTGAACAAAGAATAGACGAACCAAATGTGTAGGGCGTCTTGATTCAATTCAAGACAACAAACATTTTTAACAAGCAAGCAATATGCTAGCAAACAAATTGAGCTTAACAATCGCAAGATTGTTCTAACTTTTATTATGAGAGTTTGATCCTGGCTCAGGACGAACGCTGGCGGCGTGCCTAATACATGCAAGTCGAACGCTTCTTTCCTCCCGAGTGCTTGCACTCAATTGGAAAGAGGAGTGGCGGACGGGTGAGTAACACGTGGGTAACCTACCCATCAGAGGGGGATAACACTTGGAAACAGGTGCTAATACCGCATAACAGTTTATGCCGCATGGCATAAGAGTGAAAGGCGCTTTCGGGTGTCGCTGATGGATGGACCCGCGGTGCATTAGCTAGTTGGTGAGGTAACGGCTCACCAAGGCCACGATGCATAGCCGACCTGAGAGGGTGATCGGCCACACTGGGACTGAGACACGGCCCAGACTCCTACGGGAGGCAGCAGTAGGGAATCTTCGGCAATGGACGAAAGTCTGACCGAGCAACGCCGCGTGAGTGAAGAAGGTTTTCGGATCGTAAAACTCTGTTGTTAGAGAAGAACAAGGACGTTAGTAACTGAACGTCCCCTGACGGTATCTAACCAGAAAGCCACGGCTAACTACGTGCCAGCAGCCGCGGTAATACGTAGGTGGCAAGCGTTGTCCGGATTTATTGGGCGTAAAGCGAGCGCAGGCGGTTTCTTAAGTCTGATGTGAAAGCCCCCGGCTCAACCGGGGAGGGTCATTGGAAACTGGGAGACTTGAGTGCAGAAGAGGAGAGTGGAATTCCATGTGTAGCGGTGAAATGCGTAGATATATGGAGGAACACCAGTGGCGAAGGCGGCTCTCTGGTCTGTAACTGACGCTGAGGCTCGAAAGCGTGGGGAGCAAACAGGATTAGATACCCTGGTAGTCCACGCCGTAAACGATGAGTGCTAAGTGTTGGAGGGTTTCCGCCCTTCAGTGCTGCAGCAAACGCATTAAGCACTCCGCCTGGGGAGTACGACCGCAAGGTTGAAACTCAAAGGAATTGACGGGGGCCCGCACAAGCGGTGGAGCATGTGGTTTAATTCGAAGCAACGCGAAGAACCTTACCAGGTCTTGACATCCTTTGACCACTCTAGAGATAGAGCTTTCCCTTCGGGGACAAAGTGACAGGTGGTGCATGGTTGTCGTCAGCTCGTGTCGTGAGATGTTGGGTTAAGTCCCGCAACGAGCGCAACCCTTATTGTTAGTTGCCATCATTTAGTTGGGCACTCTAGCGAGACTGCCGGTGACAAACCGGAGGAAGGTGGGGATGACGTCAAATCATCATGCCCCTTATGACCTGGGCTACACACGTGCTACAATGGGAAGTACAACGAGTCGCTAGACCGCGAGGTCATGCAAATCTCTTAAAGCTTCTCTCAGTTCGGATTGCAGGCTGCAACTCGCCTGCATGAAGCCGGAATCGCTAGTAATCGCGGATCAGCACGCCGCGGTGAATACGTTCCCGGGCCTTGTACACACCGCCCGTCACACCACGAGAG